>NZ_CP075190.1:3171484-3795312 GCF_020510585.1 Ferribacterium limneticum
CGGCACCACATGCGGCTGCTTGCTGAGCAGCCAGGCGAGCGCCACCTGAGCATTGGTCAGGCCGCGGGCGCTGGCGAAGCGACCAAGTTCGGCAACCAGTTGACCGTTGATTTTTTCCGCCTCGCCGACAAAACGCGGGTTGTGCTTGCGAAAATCGCCCTCGGCCAATTGTTCGCGGTGCACGGCGCCGGTCAGGAAGGCCCGGCCGAGCGGGCTGTAGGCGACGAAAGTCGTGCCCAGCTCGGCACAAGTGGCTAGCACTTCACGCTCAGGTTCGCGCGTCCATAAGGAATACTCGCTTTGCACGGCGGCAATCGGATGCACTGCGCAAGCTTGCCGCAGCGTCTTGGCAGAGACTTCGGAAAGGCCGATCTGGCGGACTTTCCCAGCCGCGACCAACTGGGCCATGGCAGCCACCGTTTCCTCGATGGGCACTTCCGGGTTGCGTCGATGGCAGTAATAGAGGTCGATCTGCTCAACGCCGAGACGTTGCAGCGAGGCGTCGCAGGCGCTCCGGATGTAGGCCGGGCTGTTGTCGATGTGCCGCTCGTACTTGCCGGGCTGGCGGACAATGCCGAATTTGGTGGCAATCACCACCTGTTGCCGGCGCGCCGGGCCGCCCTCCTTGAGAAAGCGGCCGAGCAGGCTTTCATTGTGGCCAAATCCGTAGGTGTCGGCGCTGTCGAAGAAATTGATACCGAGCTCGAGCGCCCGAGCTAGCGTGCGCAAGGACTCGGCATCGTCGCTGGCGCCATAGAACTCGCTCATCCCCATGCAGCCGAGTCCGATGGCGGAGACCGGCTGCTGTTGTCGACCAAGAAAGCGTGTTTGCATGTTGATCGCCCTTTACTGAACCGTGTAGCCGCCATCGACGGCAAAGCCCTGACCGTTGATGTAGCTGGCAGCGGAGGAAAGCAGGAAGAGCACGGGCTTGGCGATTTCCTCGGGTTGACCGGGACGCCCGGCCGGACTGGTCTTGAGCGTGGCTTCCAGATTTTCCAGACCGCCGAAACCGATTTCGGCCATCGGGGTAACGATCGGTCCGGGATTGACCGCATTGACCCGGATGCCCTGCTGAAAACCTTCGAGCGCCGCACTGCGGGTCAGCCCGAGTACGGCATGCTTGCTGGCCGTGTAAGACGAAAAATTGGCGAAGCCGATCTGGGCAACGATGGAGGCGGTATTGACGATGGACCCGCCGCCGGTTTTCAGCATCGCTGCCATTTCATACTTGAGCGACCAGAACACGCCGTATACGTTGGCCTGCATGACTTCGGCGAAATCGGCGCTGGTCAATTCGTGGATGGGCGCCACCTTGCCCAGCACACCGGCGTTGTTGAAGGCGCCGTCCAGTCTGCCAAAGTGGGCGACGGTCGTCGCCACTGCGTTCTGGATATCGGCTTCGACGGTGACATAGGTCCGGATGGCGATGGCGTCGCCGCCGGCAGCACGAATCTGCATCACCAGATTTTCAAGCGCATCCAGACGGCGGGCTGCCAGTGCCACCTTGGCCCCGGCCCGGCCGAGGGCCAGGGCAGTGGCGGCGCCGATGCCGGACGAGGCGCCAGTGACAAGGATGGTTTTGCCCGACAGGTCGGCCAGAATATTTTGCATGTTGTTCTCCGTTGCAGGGTTGGGGATATGACAGCAAGCAGCCTACTCCCGGGCCAACTGTGCAACAATCCGCATACTGCTTGATAGGCTATTGAGCTATTCTCATCAATCATGAACCCCGCCAGTCTTGCCGATCTCCAGTCATTTGCCGCCGTGGCGCGCTTGCGCAGCTTTCGCAAGGCGGCCACCGAACTTGGCGTTTCACCTTCAGCCCTGAGCCATGCCTTGCGCGGTCTGGAAGCCCGGCTCGGTGTCCGCCTGCTTAACCGGACAACGCGCAGCGTGGCGCCGACCGAGGCCGGCCAACGCCTGCTCGACCGGCTGTCGCCCGCCTTGCAGGACATCCACGGCGCGCTGGACGAGGTCAATGCCTTTCGCGACTCGCCATTCGGCACGCTGCGCATCAACGCGCCGCGTGCCGCTTGCGAGCTGGTCCTGGCGCCGATGCTCGGGCGCTTTCTGGAAGCCAACCCGGGCATGCGCATCGAATTGGTGGCCGAGGATGCCTTCGTCGATATCGTCGCCACCGGCTTCGATGCCGGTGTCCGCTTCGGCGAAAGTCTGCAGCAGGATATGGTGGCCGTGCCGCTCGGCCCGGCCCAGCGTTTTGTCGTGGTTGCCTCGCCCGATTATCTGGCGGCGCACGGCACACCAAGTTGCCCGCGTGAATTGCAGCAGCACCGCTGCATTCGCATCCGTTTCCCCAACGGCAGTTTTTATCGCTGGGAATTTGCCCGCGGCAGCGAGCAGTTTGAAATCGAGGTCGACGGGCCGCTCGCCACCAGCCAAATGCCGCTGATGATCACGGCCGCAGAACAAGGCCTCGGGCTGGCCTATGTTTATGCCCAGTATGCGGCGGCGCCGGTAGCCGACGGCCGGCTGAAAACAGTGCTTGACGACTGGTGCCCGGAAATTCCCGGCTTCTACCTGTACTACCCGAGCCGCAAACTGATGCCGGCCGGCTTGAAAGCCTTTGTCGACATGCTGCGGATATTGCCCTGACCTTGCCAGGACAATCCCGTGACCAACGAGGGAATCCGGGACGCAAATAACCAATGGCTACGGTCAACGGGAAAAATCGGCCAAAAATGAAATCCGATTATCACTTTTTGATGATATTCAAGACCTTGGATGCTCTCTGCCGCCGCCCAAGTTGACCTTGATCAAACACCTCTCCATCTCCAACTCAAATCGTTCAAGCCCGGATTGCTCCGCATATTCGTTGGGCCATAATCACGCACTGAAAATTTCCCTGTCCGGAAAACACCGCCATGAACCTCAACGCAAAAGTCACTTTCTTTTTCGTCAGTATTTTTGCCGGCTTGCTGGCGGTTCTCATTGCCATCAGCCTGTACGCTTTCCGCAACTTTTCCATTGCCTCGGCGACCGATCACATCCGGACCGCCGGTGAAATTGTCCGCGTGCACCTGACGGAATCGATGATCAACGGCGTCATCGACAAGCGCGAAAGCTTTCTGCGCCGACTGGTCGAAGTCCAGGGATTGAAATCGGCCCGGGTCATCCGTTCGCCGGAAGTCGAAAAACAGTTCGGCAAGGGCCTGAGTCAGGAAGCGGCAGCCGACGACCTGGAGCGCCAGGTCCTCGTGCAAGGCAAACCGCGCTTCGAACTCGTCACGCAAGGCGACGAAACGCTTTTCCGCGGCGTCATTCCCTACATCGCCACGGCGAATGGCAACCCCAACTGTCTGCAATGCCACCAGGTCAGCGAAGGCGCCGTGCTTGGCGCCGTCAGCATGAGCATGTCGCTCGAAGCACTGCGCGACAAGGCGCTGTTCACGGTGGCCGGCATTGGCGTTGCCGTAGCCTTTTTTGCCCTGCTCCTGGTACTCCTGCTGCGCCGCCTGCTGCGCCCTATCTCGGACACCGCCATTGCCGTCGAAGAAGCTGTCCAGCGCGCCCTGCGCGGCGATTTCAAGGCGCATGTCGAGAAGAAAACCAACGATGAAATCGGCCAGATCGCGACCGACATGAACCGTTTGCTGACCTTCCTCGACGACGGCCTCAACCGCATCGGCACCAACGTCGCCCGCCTCACCGAGCGCACCCCGGCCCCCGGTGAAAACCTGCTGACGGCGACCATCGACATGGTCGACGGCCTGACCAAGGCGGCCCACTTCAAGCAGGCCATCGAGGAAGACGAAGTCAAGATCGAGATCTACCAGCGCCTCTCCGTCGCCCTGCAGCAGGAATTCAAGCTCAAGGAATTCTCGCTTTACGAAGTCAGCACCAACAAGAAGCAAATGAAGGCCATCATGGTCGATGGTGAATTGGCCGACACCTGCCGCTGGTGCGACCCGCAGATCCTGATCCGCCCCGAAGCCTGCCGCGTCCGCCGTACCGGCCACGTCGTCGACAGCATCACCAGCGCCGACATCTGTTACTCGTTCCGGCCACCAACGGAACTGGGCGAACGCCACCATGTCTGCTTCCCGGTCATCCAGTCCGGCGCCGTCGGCAGTGTCGTGCAATTGGTGACCACCCCGGAGAACGCTGCCGATCTGCTCGCCAAGGTGCCCTTCATCAACGTTTACCTGCGCGAAACGGCGCCGGTCCTCGAAACCAAGCGCCTGATGGAAAACCTCCGCGACTCGACGCTGCGCGACCCGATGACCGGCCTCAACAACCGCCGCTTCCTCGAGGAATACGTCGAGACGCTGGTTTCCAGCGTACAGCGCAAACGCACCCACGTCGCCATCCTGATGCTCGACCTCGACTACTTCAAGATGGTCAACGACACCTATGGCCACGATGCCGGCGATGCCGTACTGAAAGCCCTCTCCTCGCTGCTCAAGCAGTCGGTGCGGGCTTCCGACCTGGTCATTCGCTACGGCGGCGAGGAGTTCCTGATCATCCTGGTCGACAGCGAAGGCCACGCCGCCGACAACGTCGCCGAAAAAATCCGCCTCGCCGTCGAAGGCCTGAAAGTCCAGATCGCCGGCATCACGCTGCAGAAGACAATCTCGATTGGCATTGCCGACTTCCCGACCGACAGCGACACCTTCTGGCAGGCCGTCAAGTTTGCCGACGTGGCGATGTACCAGGCCAAGGACCAGGGGCGCAATCGGGTCATCCGTTTCAATCCGGCGATGTGGAGCGATAACAAGGAATATTGAGCGCCCAATCTATTACCACAGGTACAAGATAAAGCGACTTTTTCACCCGTTATCAAAACTTAACTGAGCCAATACACTGGCAGCCTTCTGATTCTTTCTGGAGGCTGCCCGTGATTTCCGCCCTCTCCGCCCTGCTCGTTTTCCAGTTGGCCGGCGAAGTCCTCGCCCGCTCGCTCAATCTGCCCATCCCCGGCCCGGTCATCGGCATGCTCATGCTCTTTGTCGCGCTCGTGCTGCGCGGTGGCCCCGGCGAAGAGCTGCAGACGACCAGCCAGAATCTGCTGCAACACCTGTCGCTGCTCTTCGTGCCGGCCGGCACCGGCATCATGGTCCATCTCCATCGGGTGTCAGACGAATGGCTGCCGCTGCTCGTTTCGCTGCTGGTCAGCACGCTGGCTACCCTGGTCGTCACCGCGCTGGTCATGAAGCTCTGCCAGCGCCGCCCAGCCGCCTCGGGGGAAACGCCATGACGCAGGAAATCAGCCAGATCTGGGTCTACCTCTCGGCCTCGCCGCTGCTCGGGCTAACCATCACGCTGCTCGCCTATCAGGCCGCTTTCGCGCTCTACCGGCGCTCCGGCAACAATCCGCTGGCCAACCCGGTGCTCATCGCCGTTTTCATTTTGGTGCTGTTTTTGACGTTGACCGCAACATCGTACGAAACCTACTTCGCCGGTGCCCAGTTCGTGCATTTCCTGCTCGGCCCGGCCACCGTGGCGCTGGCCATCCCGCTGTACACCCAGTTCAAGCGCGTCCGCTCGATGTTGCTGCCGGTGCTTGCCGGGCTGCTCGCCGGCAGCCTGACGGCCATCGTCTCGGCCGTGCTGGTCGCCCGCCTGTTTGGCGCCAGCGCCTCGACCCAGCTTTCGCTCGCCCCCAAGTCGGTGACGACGCCGATTGCCATGGGTATCGCCGAACGCATCGGCGGCATCCCGTCGCTGACCGCCGTGCTGGTCATCGTCACCGGCATCCTCGGTGCCGTCGGCGCGCGCTTTGTCTTCGACGCCATGAAGGTGCGCGACCCGGCCATCCGCGGCTTCGCCATCGGCATCGCCTCGCACGGCATCGGCACGGCACGCGCCTTTCAGGTAAACGAGCAGAGCGGAGCCTTTGCAGCGCTGGCCATGGGCATGAACGGGGCGCTCACCGCCCTGCTCGTGCCCTGGATTGCTGCTTATCTGATCAACATAGGGTAAGTACCTATGGCCGATGTGACACGGGGGGCTAAGAATTTGGCCATGCTCATGCGTCCCCCTTCTCCTCAGCCGAAGCACACGCGGCTATGGCTCGCGCCCTACGTCGCCATCGGCATATTCGCGCTGGCCATGCTGGTCCTCACCGGACTGCTCCAGTGGCGCGAACTGGACACCGCGCGGTCGGCCCTGGAGGGCGACATGCACTGGGCGGAACGGACCATCGAAAACCGCCTGCACGCGCATCAGGACTTTCTCGGCGAGCTCGGCCGCGAACAGGAATTCAAGCAGCTCACCTACGAGGCCTTCCAGGTCAAGGCCAGCCGCTATGCGCGCGAGGCGCCGGAAATCCAGGCCATCGTCTGGGTCGATACCGATGGCAAGGTCGAATGGGTCGCCCCCAATGAATCAACGGCTGTCTTCGTTGGCGAACAACTGACCGGCGAGCGCCTGGCCGCCCTGCAGGAAGCCCTGCGCGTGCGCCGCACGGTGGTTTCGCCGGACTACCGGGATGCCACCCAGCGCCCGGCCCACGACATCATCCTGCCGGTGCAGCGCGGCAGTGCCGACCTCGGCGCCTTCATCGCGCTGCAGTCGCTGGAAACGCTGCTGCGCACGACCCTGCCCACCGTATTCACGGCCCGCTACAGCCTGACCGTGGTCGATGCACAAAATCGCGAGCTCTTGAGCAATTCGTCGGTCAAGCCGACCGACCGCCAGGTTTCCGGCCAGATCAGCCTCGAATTGCCCAACAACCGCCTCGGCCTCAACATCGTCGCCTACCGCGTCGGCGGCGCCTGGCTGCCCTTCGTGCCGGCGGCACTGATTATCGTGCTGACGCTGATCGCTTCGGTGACGCTGATCCAGCTGCGCCGGCATGCCCAGCACCGGGCCGAGACCGAAGAAGAACTGCGCACCGCCTACGCCTTTCGCCAGGCCATGTCGCAATCGCTGATCACCGGCCTGCGCGCCATCGATCTCGAGGGCCGGATCACCTTCGTCAACGCCGCCTTCTGCCGGATGACCGGCTTCGACGAAAGCGAGCTGGTCGGCATCAAGCCGCCCTACCCTTACTGGCCACCGGAAGAGTTCGACCGCCTGCAGAACAACATCGACACCGCCCTGGCCGGCAAGGCGCCGGCCAGCGGCTTCGAGATGCGCATCATGCGCCGGAGCGGCGAGCGCTTCGACGTGCGCCTCTACTTTTCGCCACTGATCGGCACCAACGGCCAGCAGATCGGCTGGATGGCCTCGATGAACGACATCACCGAGCCAAAGCGCATTCGCGTCGAACTCGAGCGCGCCCATGAGCGCTTCGTCACGGTCATCGACGGTCTCGACTCGGCCGTGCACGTTACCGACGTGCAGACCGGCGAAATCCTCTTTGCCAACCGCGCCTTCCAGAACATCTTCGGCTTCGACGCGGTTGGCCAGAATTCGTCGCATGTTACCGCTGCCTGCCGGCCACCACCTGACCAGCTAGCCCGCGACCCGCTGCAGATCGGCCCCGAAGAACTGCCCTGCGAACTGTTCGATGGCGAACTCCAGCACACCCTGTCCGGCCACTGGTATCACCTGCATGAACGCGCCATCCGCTGGGTCGACGGGCGCACCGTGCGCGTCCAGATCGGTGCCGACATCACCGACAAGAAACACATCGAAGAGGTCAACCTGCAGCAACAAAAGCGCCTCGAGCAGACCTCGCGCCTGATCACCATGGGCGAAATGGCCTCGTCGCTGGCCCACGAGCTGAACCAGCCGCTGTCGGCCATCGCCAATTACTGCGCCGGTTGCGTCAAGCGCATGCAGGCCGGCAACTACAAGCTCGACGACCTGCTCGCCGCCATGCAGAAGGCCTCGGACCAAGCTGAGCGGGCCGGCAAGATTATCCGCCGCATGCGCGACATGGTGAAGAAGGGCGACCCCAACCGGCAGCCCATCGCGCTCGAGGAACTGGTCGATGAAACGCGCGCCTTCGCCGACATCGACGCCCAGCGCACCGGCACGCAGATCGTTGTCGACCTGCCCGAAAATTTGCCGAAAATCGTCGTCGACCGCATCATGATCGAGCAGGTGCTGCTCAATTTGTTCAAGAACGCTATCGAAGCGATGAGCGACGTGCCGGTCGAGCGCCGGCTGCTGACCTTGCAGGCCCAGCAGGTCGACGAGCGGATGCTGGAAATCACCGTGGCCGACCAGGGGCACGGCCTAGCCGAAGAGGACATCGAAAAGATTTTTGCCCCCTTCTACACGACCAAGGCCGAGGGCATGGGCATCGGCCTGGCGATCTGCCGCTCGATCATCGAGTTTCATCAGGGGCGGCTGTGGGTCGAGCCGCGGCGCGAGGGTGGTACCGTATTCCACTTCACGGTACCGATCGAAGAGTTAGGCGAGGACAGCAATGAATAATCTGACGCAGACAATTTACGTCGTCGATGACGACGAGGCCATGCGCGACTCGATGACCTGGCTGCTCGAGGGCGAAGGCTACGTCGTCGCCTGCTTCGACTCGGCCGAGAGTTTCCTCAAGGCACGCCGCGACGACATGCGCGGCTGCCTGATCCTTGACGTGCGGATGCCGGAAATGAGCGGCCTCGAACTGCATGAAAAGCTCGATGCCCTCGGCTCCGAATTGCCGGTCATCTTCGTCACCGGCCATGGCGACGTGCCGATGGCCGTCTCGGCGCTGCAGCGCGGCGCCTGCGATTTCATCGAAAAGCCCTTCCACAACGAGGATCTGCTCTCGCGTATCGTTCGCGCCCTGGAGCTGGACGCCCAGCTATCGGCCCGTCGCCAGCGCAACGGGGCGATCAGCCACCGCCTTGATCAGCTGACCCAGCGCGAAAGCGAAGTCATGAAACTGGTCGTCGCCGGCAAGCTCAACAAGCAGATCGCCGACGAACTGAACATCAGCATGAAAACCGTCGAAGCCCACCGGGCGCGGGTAATGGAGAAAATGGGTGTGCGCACCCTGGCCGAACTGGTCAAGGCCGTGGTGACGGTTAACTGAAAACGCCCGGGCTAACGGCTCAGAGCGGGATGATGTCGTCGCCGCCGGTGCCGAAATGGCCTTCGTAGTGCTTAAGCTGGCGAACCTGCTTGCGACGCAGCAGCTTTTCCTGAACCTTGGGCGGCAGGTCGGTGAACATGATCAGATCCTTGGCGATGAGCAGTTCGATGGTGTCTTCGATGACCCGGACGAAATCGCGGTCCAGTTCATGGAGTTCGTTCTGCCGCCAGCGTTCGTGGATGAACTGCAAGACCTCGGGATGATCGGCCGGCAAGGCTTCGCTGGCGTCGCCGATGGGCATCGGGTGCGCTTCGCAAATGTTGCCCTTGCTATCTCTCGCCACGTAAAGCATGCCCATTCCCCTCTCGATTGATCGACGCAGTCTGCATGAGCCGATCGCGATTTGCAATTGATCCGGCCGGAAAGGCCCGGTATCAGTAGTTCCTGACCGGCGCCTTGATCGGCATTTTGGGCGTGCCAAAGTAAGTAGCCGGCGGCGCCTTGAAGCCGACCGCCTTACCCTTGCCTTTTTCATCGACGATGATCGTTGCCGACTGCTCCTGTGGCTTCTTGCGGCTGGCGGTAATTTCCATCGTCACCGCCCGCGCCGGCATCGGCCGATCCATTTCGGCGCGCACGATGCGCACCCGTTCGGTCGCAATGCGCTTGTCGATAACGTTGGTCGACATGCTCCGCTCGACCAGCTTTTCGCGCATACTGAGTAGTTCTTCGAGCTCCTTCGAACTGCGCATCGAACGCACCGGCGCCCCCCATTTTTCCTTGGGCTGGCTGACCGCGATGTTGAACTCCTCCGGATTGGTCACCATGCGCGCCAGTTCCAGCCGATCGTGGCGCATTGCCCACTCCAGCGCACCGTCGCCCCAGTCGTTCTTCGGCGTCCGGTCGGCACCTTTTTCGATCAGCTTGCGGGCCAGCCCCTGGTGGCCTTCATACACCGCCATCATCAGCACGCTCGAGCCGTTGGTGCTCAGGGCGTTGATGTCGGCTCCCTGGTCGATCAGAAAATCGGCGACTTCGGTGTGCCCGGCGAAAACCGCGTAATGCAGCGCCGACCATTGCCGGGCCGGCGCATTGATGCGCGCCCCGCGCTCAATCAGCCATTTGACCATCTCCAGATTGCCGCGCCAGGCGGCCAGCGCAATGGCCGATTCGCCATTCGAATTCAGTTTGTTGATGTCGGCCCCGCGCGCCAGGAACAGACGCATGAGATCCGGCTTGCCTTCCCAGGCACCGATCATCAGGCCCGAACCGATCCGGCTGCCCATGAAATCGGGCGGCAGACCGGCATCGAGCCAGCTTTCCGCCTGGCCGACATCGCCCAGTTCCATTCTGACGGTGAAGGCCACCGGGTCAGGCAAGGCATCGGCCGAAAAAACCGGTGCCGAAGCCGACAGCAAAAACCCCATCGCGCTTATCATGGCAAGCCGTCGTTTTACAGTTAGTTTCATTGCGTATCCATTGCCTCAGGCCAGCCCCCATTTTCTCATGACCCGGATCGATTACCGGCTTTTTGCGGCGCTGGCGTTGTCGCTCTCGCTGCATCTCTTGCCGCTGCTGCCGGATTTCAATTTTGGCCAAAATTTCCGGTTGACCGCGGCACCGCTGACTGCCGAGTTGCGCCCGCCCCCGGCCGCATCCGCAACGCCGCCGCTCAGCCTGCCGGAGCAGCCTGAACCGGCCAATAAACCCGCGACAAAACCGCCCAAGCCAGCGCTGTCAAAACCAGCCGAAAAAACCAGCGCATCCGCCCCGAAAACCTGGACCCAGACTGTCCGCGAGCACCTCAAAAAACTCGACAACGCCGGCCAGTTCTACCCGGCCGAAGCCATTGCCCGCGGGCTGGAGGGCGAAGTCCACATCCTGCTCATCATCGACGAAGCCGGCAAAGTCAGCGCCGCCCGCATCGAACAAGGCAGCGGCCACCCCCTGCTCGACGACGCCGCCCTGCGCGCCGTCCGCTCCCTGCAATCGCTGCCAGCCGACGCGCCGCGCCAGGTCGTCCTGCCGGTGCGTTTCCGGTTACGTTGATTGGCCGGCTACTGATTGCCCGCGATGGCAGTTGTCGGCCAAAAGCGGACATTTTGTCGCTTATTCCATGGGTATATAGTGAGCGGGCGACAGTGGATCGCCTGATATGAAATTCAAAAATATGAGACTTGCCCTGTATTTGTTAGCTCTGGTACTGACACTAGCAACGCCCCCGGCCATTTCAAAAAGCATGCTGTACATAGATACAAAAGAACAGTGCTTAAAGATTAAAGGCATTTGGGCGTCTTCCAAGTACGACCTAAGGGGGCAAGGTTTAACGATGGAGGCGTGCTACGTGGATATGAATCCCTATGGCGAATGCGCGCAGACTGGTGGGTACCACGTTCAAGGTGCGCCAGACGAAAGACGATGCCAGCTACCGCAGTCAGAGGAAGGAAAAATGACCCAATGCCGTGAAAAGCATGGCCTGTGGACCATGACCGTATGGGGCTTTCTGTGTTACTCGGAAGCTGACGAACGGAAGTGCCGCGAGGAAGGCGGAAGTTGGGAAGTGGGCGGAATGGCGAACTTATTTCGTTGCGTCAAGACTGCCGCCGATGCGTATAAGCCATGCAGGGACGACTCGGAGTGCCAGTTTGGTTGCAGGTATGTTGGACCACACCCGTCTCCGGATCAAGAAGTCGTGGGGAAATGTCACGGCAGCAATAAGTATTTCGGGTGTTTCGCTCCGGTCAAGAATGGAAAGCTCGGTGTTGGAATGTGTGTCGATTGACTGTATCCGAACACACCCCGTATGACAGCTTTGGGCACAAACAAGCCCTTGTGTTCTTTCAATTTTGACCCAAATTTCCGGTTGACCGTGGCACCCCAGCCCCACGGCCTTCCTGAGCCGCTCAGACCGCCCCGTCGGCCCGTAGCGCGGCGATGCGCTCGGGCGCATAGCCCAACCCGGCCAGCACTTCGTCGGTGTGTTCACCAAGCGCCGCGCCCAGCCATTCCGTGCTGCCCGGTGTCTCCGACAATTTCGGCACGATGCCGGGGATTTTGAATTCCTTGCCATCCGGTAAACGAGCTGATTCGAACATCTGACGGGCGATGAATTGCGGGTCGGCGAACATGTCGACAGCCGAATAGACGCGCGATGACGGCACCTCCGCTGCGGCCAGCATGGCCAGCACCTCGGCCTCATCGTGCTCGGCGCACCACGCGTCGATCAGCCCGTAAATCTCGTCGCGCCGCGCATCGCGGCCGGCGTTGTCGGCCAGTGTTGTGTCCTCGGCCAGATCCGGCCGGCCCATGGCCAGCATGAAGCGCTTGAAGATCGCGTCGCCATTGGCGCCAATGGTCACGTGCTTGCCATCCTTCGTCGTGTGCGTACTCGACGGCGTGATGCCGGGCATGATGTTGCCAGTCCGCTCACGGACAAAGCCGAAAACGTCAAACTCCGGCACCATCGACTCCATCATCGCGAAGACTGCCTCGTAGAGCGCGACATCGACCACCTGCCCGGCCCCGCCATTGACTTCCTTGTGGCGCAGCGCCATGAGCGCGCCAATCGCGCCCCACAGCGCGGCAATCGAATCGCCGATGGAAATCCCGGTGCGTACCGGCGGCCGGTCGGGAAAACCGGTGATGTAGCGCAGGCCGCCCATCGATTCGCCGACCGCGCCGAAGCCCGGCTGGTCCTTGTACGGCCCGGTCTGGCCGAAGCCCGAGAGGCGGACCATGACCAGCCCCGGATTGTCGGCCTTCAAGGTTTCCCAGCCCAGGCCGAGCTTTTCGAGCACGCCGGGGCGGAAGTTTTCGACCAGGATGTCGGCCCCTGCGATCAACTGGCGGACGAAGTCGCGGCCTTCCGGATGCTTGAGGTTGGCCGTCACCGACTTCTTGTTGCGCCCCTGCACGGCCCACCACAGCGAAGTGCCTTCGTACAGCTTGCGCCACTTGCGCAGCGGGTCGCCGCCATCGGGCGATTCGACCTTGATCACCTCGGCGCCGAACTCGCCCATGATCCGCGTGCAGAACGGCCCGGCGATCAGTGTGCCAAGTTCAACCACCTTGAGCCCGGCCAGCGGCTTTTGTGCCCCGTTTTTTTGCCCCTCGCTCATCAAGGCTCCCAGTGTTCGATTTTCAATTTTTGCCCAAAAATCCGGTCGACCGTAGCAATCACCGAAGCCGGCGCCCCGCTCGTCGCAACCGTCAGTCGGCCCTCGCCGCCGCCGAGCAGATTACCCGCCGCCAATAGCCGTTCAAGCTGACGCGCCACCGGCTCGCCGGTATCGAGCAACACGGTCCCCGCCGGCATGCGCCGGGCAATCGCCGCCGACACGCACGGATAATGCGTGCAGCCGAGCACCACGACATCAGCCGCCGCCGCAGCCAGCGGCGCCACGAAGGTATCGAGCAAGGCGGCCACGGCAGCGCTGTCCGGCCCCTCAGCCTCGATAGCTTCAGCCAGGCCCGGACATGGCTGGGCAATGACCCGATGGCCGTTGGCATGGTTGCCAACCAGCCGCTGAAAACGCTCGCTGGCCAAAGTCCGCGTCGTCGCCAGCACGCCGATGACACCCGTTCTGGTCAGCCCCACCGCCGGCTTGACGCCAGGCTCCAGCGCCACCACCGGCACCTCAATGGCAGCCCGAATCGCCTCCGCCGCCGCCGCCGTTGCCGTGTTGCAGGCAATCACCAGCGCCTTCGCTCCACGCGCCACCAGCGCCTCGGCAATCAACACCCCGCGCTCGCGAAGAAAGGTCTCCGGCCGGTCGCCGTAGGGCAAAAACCGGGTATCGGCGAAATAGAAAAAATCTTCCTGCGGCAGTCGCTCACGTAAGGCACGCAACACCGTCAGGCCGCCGAGGCCGGAGTCGAAGACGGCGATGGGATGGGAGGTCAAAGGTACATCCGGTTATTTGGTCAGGTACTGATTTTAGTGTTTGTTCGCTTGCAGTCCGTTGCGACCGAGCGCCCTTTGGGCACGCAGACGTTCAACATATTAGGCATTAGACACAAGCGCATCAGAGCAAAGCGTCTTTGCTGAACTGTTTGTAATGCTCTTGAAGGTCATTTATGTACGATTCCCATAGCAGAACACACTCCTTCGCCAACTCCAGCGCATCGATAAAATCTGAGTTGCCAACTAGCCTGTTGAAGAAAAGATACCCGCATAAATTCCTTCAATTCTTACGAGATATCTCTTGGTTCTTTCAAATTGTTCCAATGTAGCCAAAGAAGTCAGAGGCATTTCTTAATTTTTACAACAATAGGAGTCAGCCCCATATTGTTCCGCAATATCGACCAACTGGACTACGGCGAAGGGCAATTATATTGCATGCCGTAGCTCGTTTCCCGGGCGGCCGGCGGGCGGCTTTCGTGCCGCCGCTAATCGGTCGCCAGCGTACATACCCGGTTGCGGCCCGTGCGCTTGGCTTCGTAAAGCGCCTTGTCGGCCTGGTTGAGCAGATCGTCGATAGTGGCCTCCGCCGTGCTCTGCGGGGCGACCCCGATTGATACCGTGAACCGCAGCTCACCGCCGGATTCCAGCCGGATCACCGCTTCGGCGATCGCCTGGCGCAGGCGCTCGGCGACTTCCGCAGCCTGCTTGACGTCGCTCTCCGGCAGCAGGATGGCAAATTCCTCGCCGCCGATGCGGCCGACGATGTCGACTTCGCGCAGGATCTGCCGACAGACTTCGCCCACCTTGCGCAGCACGTTATCGCCAGTTTGATGGCCATGCGTGTCGTTGATCCCCTTGAATTTGTCGAGGTCGAGCATCAATACGGACAGCGCTTGACCATAGCGCCTGGCCCGCGCCAGTTCATTGCCGGCCAGTTCGCGGAAATGGCGGCGATTGGACAGAGCAGTCAGCGAATCAGTCCTCGCCTGGCGCACCATCTCTTGCTCCAGCGCGCGGCGTTCGGTGATGTCGGTGCCCAGGCCGACCAGATAAGGCTGGCCGTCAATGCAGGTACGGTGGCCGGTGAAGTAGTAGGGAATCTTGCCCCCGGACCTGATCAGCAGGTCCGCCTCGGCCCAGGCGTCGCCATTTTCAAACACTTCCTGCATCTTCCGGCCGATCAGACTCTGGTCTTCCCCATCGAAGAAATCGAGTGCTGTCATCGGCTCGATGTCATCCGGTGCAAAGCCGGTCACTTCGAGGAACAGCTTGTTAACCCGGACGAAGCGCCCATGCTGGTTGAGCATGTAGAAGATGCCGGGCAGGCTGTTGACGATGTCGTCGGAGAACTGTTTCTGCTGGCGCAGTTGCTCTTCGGCCCGCTTGCGCTCGGTGATGTCGCGGATGATGCCCAGCGCATGCAGGCTGTTGTGCAGCGAGAAGGCGGAAATGGACAGTTCGATCGGGAATTCCTCACCGCTCTTGCGCAGCGCGCTGATCTCGAAGGTCTTGCCGATGAACTTGCCTTGGCTGGTATTCTGGAAACGACTGAACCCACTGTGCGCCGCATCTTGATAGTTCACCGGAACAAGCAAGTTGTGCAGGTTCTTGCCGATCGCCTCGTCGGCCTTGTAGCCAAATATGGTTTCGGCCGCCGGGTTCCAGTAGATGACCTGCTCGTCGGGGCCGATGATGGCGATGGCGTCCTGCGCGGTGGTGCTGATCAGGCGGAACTTCTCCTCGCTGTCGGCCAGTTGCTTGCTGCGGCTTTCCAGGTCGGCCGTACGCTGCTCGACCAGTTCTTCGAGATGGCCCTGATGCTGTTGCAACTGCTCAGTGAGCTGCTGCAGCTTGCCGATGATGTTGCGGACGTGGCGGACGAAGGGATGGAAGATGAGCAGGGCTTCGAGGATCAGCAGCAGCAGCGTGACCAGCCAGAATATTGTCTCGGCTTGCTGCAGGCGGCCGACCGATGCCTCTCCCTCCCGCTGGTACTGGCGCACCATCTGGTCGAGCGCGGTGACCAGCGTGGTCGGCGCGGTCCGGGTGATGTGCTGCAAGCGCAGGTTATCCGGCGTCAGCGCGTCGTCGGCCTCAATCAGCAAGGCCTGCATCGTCTGGATATAGGTTTCGACTTGCCGGTCGAGCGCCTCGGGTCCGTCGAAATACAGCGCGTGCACTGCCGGCGACATACTGTCGGGCAGCCCCAGTTCGGTGTCGCCACGGGTCAGGCCGCGATGCGAGCGGGCCATCAGCTCGATCGCATCCTTCAGTGTGCTGCGGACCGGCGGGCGCTCGGCCGCCGGGGTATTGACCAGCAGATTGGCAAACAAGGCGGTGCGCTGGCTGAGCATGCGCTGCCGGCCGCTGACATTGACCACTGCCGCCGTGCTTTTCTGCTCGGAAATGACCAGATGCAGGCTGACCCAGGCGGCCGTGGACAGCATGGCCACCAGCGCCAGGGCAATCGCATAACGCCAGGTCAGCGCCCGCGCGATACTCAGATCATTGGCCCAGCCAGTGGTTTTTGATTCACTCACGATTTTTCCACGATTTTCTTATTGGGTCGGCCGGCGAACAACAGGGAAAGAGGCACGTCGCGGCCAAGCCAAAGGAGTCAGCATCAATTGGGGTCAAAATGGTCAGCGTCATTTAGCAATGGGCCTCCGCCTCAACATCCCTTGATAAAACGCGAAACCGTGAACTGCCCTTCGATTCGCGCACCTGGCCTGTTTAGTCATCGTAGTGATACCGGCAAGCGATGATCACCTGATTGCCCCCATCGACGCAATAAACAAGGCGATTGGTATCGTCGATACGCCGATACCAGAAGCCTGAGAGGTTCTCTTTCAGCGGTTCGGGTTTGCCGATGCCATCGAATGGTTCGCGCAGACAATCGCGGATGACCGCGTTGATCCGTTTCAGCGTCTTGCTGTCCTGGCCTTGCCAGCACTGGTTTTCCTCCCAGGCGGCGAGGGTCCAGGTGATTTGACTAGGCATCCGCCAAATCCTGCGCCTCGGTTTTACCTTTGCGGTATTGCTCGATAGAGCGCACCAGATGGGCGGCGTTGGCCGGCGATTTCAGCAATTGGACCGTCTCCATGAGGCTGTTGAAGGTGTCGAGCGACATCACGACGGCATCGGAGAAATTGACAACGCGCATGATGTCTAACCTGTTCAATATACCGTACAAGTCCAACCAGACTGGCAGGCCAACGCAAGCGCCACGCCGGTAAGTTGATTGCTACGGTCAACCGGAAAAAAATTCAAAAATGAAATGTCGTAACCCTTCCGAACCCCAACCGACTCATATCCCGAAATGATGACGGACTTGATCTTCGAGTAGTTGGCTGGCGAACTCTTCGCTGCAGCCGGCCAATTGGTCAAAAATGTCCCGCGCCATGGGGCGAAACACGGCCATTACGCCGGGATCGAAGTGGCTGCCGGTGTCTTTTTCCAGAATGGCCATGGCCGCGTCAAAGCCCATCGGTTCTTTGTAGGGGCGTTTCGAGCAGAGCGCGTCGAAGACGTCGGCGACGGCAAAGATGCGGGCGGCGAGGGGAATTTCGTCGGCCTTGAGGCTTCGCGGATAACCGGCGCCATTCCATTTTTCGTGATGCCCTGAAACAACGTCGTTGGCACCATCGAGCCAGCCGATGCCGGTGACGATTTCTTCGCCCTGGCTGACATGGGTTTTCATGATGGCGAATTCGGCGTCATCGAGTTTTCCCGGCTTGAGGAGAATGGCGTCGGGAATGCCGATCTTGCCGACATCGTGGAGAAAGCTGCCGATGATCAGCGACTGCATCGAGGTGCCGCGGAAGCCGAGCTTCTCGGCGATCCGCGCGGCGATCCAGGCGACGCGGTAGTTATGGACGCCGGTATCGGAATCGCGCTTGGCAATGGCGCGGCCCAGCGCCTCCATCATCGAAATGTGCGAATCGAGGACCTCGCGGGCCTTGCGCTCGTTGTCGGCCGACAGGCGAACGACCACCGGATAGATCGCCGCGCCGCACAACAGCGAGGCAAAGCCGACCATCAAGGCGGCGGACAGCGCGCTGTCGAGCATCTGCTGCCGCTGCCACTCGGGCACAACGCGGACGCCTTCAAAATAGCCGGTGATCTCGGACTGCGGCGTATCACCGATCCGCAAGGGAACGAAAACCCGCAGAACCCAGCGCCCATCAGGCAGCTTGAGGCTTTCATAAGAGGTCGCCGTATAGGTCGGCCTGGCGTGGTGAATCAATATGCCTTCGAGATGCAAGCCTTCCGCCGTCATTTCTTCAGCCATTTTCTGGCCTTGGCCGTCGTAGATTTCGGCGATATCGAACAGGCCGCCGGTCAGTGTTTTGGCCGCATCGTTGGCATGCGCCGCGGCATCCGGCCCGCTCAGGGCGATGGCGCCAAAATGGCCCAACAGCCGCTGCGATTCCTCAATCGCCAGCGAAACCGTGCTTTCCTCGGCCTTTTCCCGGGCGACAAACCAGGCCAGCGGACTCGCCAGGAACGCGAGCAACAGGCTGACGGCGCCGATACGCCAGGCCGTGCGCTTGTTGAAGGGGTTCATGCGACCTCCCGTCTTCATTGTCTCAACTCAATTCGAGATTATTGTCGATGAATCTTAAGATAGCCTGACGGGTGGCCACCCCTTCTAAACTCGATTACTGCCTGCCTTGAGCATCCGGTCATAGAGCACGACATTGACCGTCGCCGCCAGATTCATACAGCCGTGGGTGGGGATGTAGACGATGTCCTTGCACCATGAGGTGACGTTCTTTTTCAGGCTGCCGTCTTCCGGGCCGAAGATGTAGAAGGCGCGTTCGGGGTGCTGGTACTCGGTGAGCGGTTTGGCGTCCGGGTGGACTTCGATGGCAACCGGCACGCAGCCGAAGGGGATGACCTGCTGCAGGTCGTCGACGCCGATCAGCGGCAGTTGCAGGTGAACCTGCTTGGTGTCGGTGCGGAATTCGACTGCGCGCTCGTAGCGTTTGCCGGTGTAGAACACCGTGTTGACGCCATAGCAGCCGGCGGCGCGCATGATGGAGCCGACGTTTTCCGGGCCTTTCGGGTTGTAGAGGCCGATGCAGGAATAGCCGGTGTAACCCTGGACTGCCTGTTTTCTGGTGATGGTTTCGATGCTCATCTTCGGCCTTACTCGGGCTGGCGGAATTCGTCGTCGATCCAGGCGTTGGCGCTGGCCGGGCTGAGCTTGAAGTTCGGGCCGACACGGACTTTCGCCAGTTGCTCGCCATCGGCATCTTCGGCCGACAGCGTGGCGTAGGGATCGTCCTCGTCGGGAACGATGTCGAGGCATATCAAAATTGGCCCGTTTTCCCGGTCGACCGTGAGTTTCTTGTGCAGTTGGGCATGCAATTGATGCTCGTGCCGGCGCAGGACTTCGGAAGCCGTCTTGATCAGGGTCTGGAAGGCGGAAACGTCGAGCGGCTTGGGGTTTTTCTTGTCGCGCCCCATGGTCCACGGGCCGACCAGCGCCGGCTCGGCTTCGCCGTCCTTGATCATTTCGACGGCCCAGCCTTCGTCGTCTTCGTTCTTGATGACGCGGGCCGTCCACCCGTTGTTGCGCCACAGGCGTGGCTCGTTGATGACGTCGGCCTCTTCGGTCTCGACGGAGTCGTTCGTTGCGTTTTCAGTCATCCCCGAATTGTACTTCCCGGCGAGTGACTGCCGCTTGCCGCAACGTCCGATTACGAGCTTGCAGCAGCCTTGCTGGCTTCGATTTCAAGGTGACACGGCGCCAGCAACAGGTGGGCCAGATGCTCCGGATCGTTCGAGCCCGTGTGTTCGGCGAAGGCGGTCAGTCGGGCATCGTTGGCCTCGGCCAGGGCGGCGATCAGCAGCCGTGCGGCTTCGCGCGGATTGGTCACGCCGGGGACGTAGCCGGGCCAGTCCTTGTAGTGCGTCAGCAGTTCGGCCTTGTGGTCCTGATAGAGTGCGGAATTCTGCGTGAATTCAAGCTCAGCCTTCTTGGCAGCGATCTCGGCGTCGATCTCGGCATCGGTGCTCTGGTAGTGCGCCTTCTCGGCCTCGGTCCAGTGCGGCTTGTCGCCATGCTTTTCACGCAGCGTGGCGAAGGTGCTGTCCAACTCGATCTGCGAATGGGTCGAGGCATCACGGAAGACGTGAACCTGATCCTTGCCGTGACCCTCTTTGCCGACGTAGCGCATGCTCGCCGTGATGCGCCGGGGATTGAAGCGAAACTGGCGGGCGCAGGCGGCGCGGAGGAGATCGAAGAGTTCTTCAATTTTTGCTGGGCTCACAGGGCTATCCTTTCGCTCGCCCCGAACTGCGGCGATTGCATCGCTGGCCAACTGGCTGGCCGATAGCATACGCCTCACTCAGGATGATGTGGGGAACGCATCAGGCGCTCTCCCCTTTTTCAATGCGGCCCCTGCGACATATTGCCGCAGCATTAGAACTTGCTAACTTTGTATCCTATAACAAAGAAGAGGCTTTTCTTGATTCGCCTTTTCTGGAGCGAATCAAGAAAGCATCTGGACTCGTTTTATGGCTGATGGCAGCCGCAAATTGAGGAGAGAACCATGAAGACGAATGGCATCAAGATAGTCCTGTCCGCTTTGGCTTTCGGATTGATTTCTTCCGGCACATTGGCGGCCGATGCGCCGATCTACGGCAGCCAGCTCATGACCAACCAGGAGCGCATCGAACATCGTGCCAAGCTTCGCGCCGCCACGACAGCTCAAGAACGCGAGCAGGTTCGCCTTGAACACCATGAGCAAATGAAACTGCGGGCCAAAGAACGCGGCGTTACTTTGCCGGATGAGATGCCGGCCCAGGGCCGTGGCATGGGCCCTGGCGGCGGCATGGGCCCCGGTGGTGGAATGGGCGGCGGCCGGGGTCGCTAAAGCCGGATGACTTTCTCCTGGCCGCTGTTTTCCCGCCGGAGAAAGTCGATCAGGCAAAAATCACATGCGGGCGATCATCGCATCACCGAAGACCGAGCACGACAACTCGTCGGCCCCGACCATCAAGCGGGCGAAATCATAGGTCACCTGCTTGTCGCCGATGGCCGCTTCCATGGCCTTGATGACCAGATTGGCTGCTTCGACCCAGCCGAGATGGCGCAGCATCATTTCGGCCGAGAGGATGAGCGAACCGGGATTCACCTTGTCCAGCCCGGCATACTTCGGCGCCGTGCCGTGCGTCGCTTCGAAGCAGGCGTAGTGGTCGGAGATGTTGGCGCCCGGCGCAATGCCGATGCCGCCAACCTGGGCGGCGAGCGCGTCGGAAATGTAGTCACCGTTGAGGTTGGTGGTGGCGATCACGTCGTATTCGGCCGGGCGGAGCAGTATCTGTTGCAGGAAGGCGTCGGCGATGGAATCCTTGACGGTGACTTCGCGGCCGGTGTTCGGGTTGGTGAAATGGCACCATGGACCGCCGTCGATCAGTTGGGCACCGAATTCTTCCTGCGCCACCTTGTAGGCGATGTCACGGAACAGGCCTTCGGTAAACTTCATGATGTTGCCCTTGTGCACGATGGTCAGCGACTTGCGGTCGTTGGCGATGACGTACTTCAAGGCGGCGCGCACCAGGCGGGTGGTGCCTTCGACAGAGATCGGCTTGATGCCGATGCCCGATGATTCGGGGAAACGGATTTTCTTGACGCCCATTTCCTTCTGCAGGAAATCGATGACCTTCTTGCAGGCCTCGGAGTCGGCGGCCCACTCGACGCCGGCGTAGATGTCTTCGGTGTTCTCGCGGAAGATGACCATGTTGGTCAGTTCCGGGTGCTTGAGCGGCGACGGCACGCCCTTGAAATACTGTACCGGGCGGACGCACTGGTAGAGGTCGAGTTCCTGGCGCAGGGCGACGTTGAGCGAGCGGATGCCGCCGCCGACCGGCGTTGTCATCGGCCCCTTGATGGAAACCGAATATTCCTTGAGCGCCGCGAAGGTTTCCTGCGGGAACCACTCGTCCGGACCGTAGAGGCGGGTCGATTTTTCGCCGGCGAAGACTTCCATCCAGTAAATCTTCTTCGCCCCGCCGTAGGCCTTCTCAACGGCGGCATCGATGACCTTGATCATGACCGGCGTGATGTCGATGCCGATGCCGTCGCCTTCGATGAAGGGAATGATCGGATTATTCGGGATCGCCTGCCCCGGAACGATTTTCTGACCGCCTTGCGGCACCTTGATGTGAGAAGTCATGGTCTCTCCTTGAGTTTTATCGGACGGGCCGCAGCCGCGCATGCCGTTGAACGGCAAAGCCCGACGCATGTCTCCGGCGCCGGGCGGCGTAGGGAATTATGTCGCAAAATGTCGGCCGGTGTCAGTCATTCAGGCGAGCGGGGAGACTTCCACGGTCAACCGGGAAAAAGGCCTGAAAATAAAAAAAGCGAAGACCGGATGGCCTTCGCTTTTTTATATCCGGCGCTCACACGCCGGGAAAGATCGTACGCTGCTTAAACGCGCGCTGCCTTCAGCGCAGCATTCAGCGTCGGGCTCGGACGCATGATCGCCTTGGTCTTCGCGGCATCGGCCAGATAGTAGCCACCGATATCAACCGGCTTGCCTTGCACCGACTTCATTTCGGCAACGATCTGCGCTTCGTTGTCGGTCAGCGCCTTGGCCAGCTTGGCGAACTGGGCAGCCAGTTCCTTGTCCTCGGTCTGGGCCGCCACTTCCTGCGCCCAGTACATGGCGAGGTAGAACTGCGAACCGCGGTTGTCCAGCTCACCGGTCTTCGGCGACGGCGACTTGTTGTTGTCGAGCAGCTTGCCGGTGGCAGCATCGAGCGTCTTGGCGAGCAGGACGGCGCGTTTGTTGCCTTCCTTGATGCCGAGCTCTTCGAGCGACACGGCCAGGGCCAGGAATTCGCCGAGCGAATCCCAACGCAGGTGGTTTTCCTGCGTCAGCTGCTGGACATGCTTCGGGGCCGAGCCGCCGGCACCGGTTTCGTACATGCCGCCGCCGTTCATCAGCGGGACGATGGATAGCATCTTGGCCGAGGTGCCCAGTTCCATGATCGGGAAGAGGTCGGTCAGGTAGTCGCGCAGGATGTTGCCGGTCACCGAGATGGTGTCGAGGCCGCGGGCGACGCGTTCGAGCGTGAAGCGCATGGCACGGACCTGCGACATGATCTGGATGTCGAGACCGGTGGTGTCGTAATCCTTGAGGTACTTCTGGACCTTCTTGATCAGTTCATTTTCGTGCGGACGATAGGCGTCCAGCCAGAAGATGGCCGGCATGCCGGACTGACGGGCGCGGGTGACGGCGAGCTTGACCCAGTCGCGGATCGGCGCGTCCTTGACCTGGCACATGCGCCAGATATCGCCGGCTTCGACGTTTTGCGTCAGCAGCACTTCGCCAGTATCGATGTCGACGATGTTGGCGATACCGTCTTCGGCGATCTCGAAAGTCTTGTCATGCGAGCCGTATTCCTCGGCTTGCTGGGCCATCAGGCCAACGTTGGGGACCGTGCCCATGGTCCGCGGATCGAAGTTGCCATGCCATTTGACGAAGTTGATCATCTCCTGGTAAATCCGGGCAAAGGTCGATTCCGGCATGACGCACTTGCTGTCGTACTGCTTGCCGTCGGCACCCCACATCTTGCCGCCCTGACGAATCATGGCCGGCATGGAAGCATCGACGATGATGTCATTCGGCGAATGGAAGTTGGTAATGCCCTTGGCCGAATCGACCATGGCCAGACGTGGACGATGTTCCTGACAGGCGTGCAGGTCGCGGATGATTTCGTCGCGCTTGGATTCCGGCAATTGCTTGATCTTCTCGTACAGGTCGACCATGCCGTTATTGACGTTGATGCCGAGTTCGTCAAAGGTCTTGCCGTGCTTCTCGAAGGCTTCCTTGTAGTAGATCTTGACGCAATGGCCGAAGACGATGGGGTGCGAAACCTTCATCATCGTCGCCTTGACGTGCAGCGAGAAGAGGATGCCGGACTGGCGGCAATCTTCAAGCTGGGCTTCGTAGAAGTCGCAGAGCGCCTTCTTGCTCATGAACATGGAGTCGATGATCTCGCCTTCGAGCAGGGAGAGCTTCGGCTTCAAAACGGTAGTCTTGCCGCCCTTGGCAATCAGCTCCATGCGCACGTCGCGCGCCTTGTCGAGGGTCAGCGACTTTTCGCCGTGGTAAAAGTCGCCGTGTTCCATGTGCGAAACGTGGGTCTGCGACCATTGTTTCCATTCGCCCATGGAGTGCGGACGCTTTCTGGCGAAATTCTTGACGGCGCCCGGCGCGCGGCGGTCGGAGTTGCCTTCGCGCAGCACCGGATTGACGGCGGAACCAATACATTTACCAAAACGGGCCTTGAGGGCCTTCTCTTCGTCGGTATTGGCGGTTTCCGGGTAATCGGGGATCTTGTAGCCCTTTTCCTGCAATTCCTTGACGCAGGCCTTGAGCTGGGCAACCGAGGCAGAAATGTTGGGCAGCTTGATGATATTGGTATCCGGCAGCAGGCACTTCTTGCCCAGCTCGCTCAGTGTGTTCGGCACTTTCTGGTCATCAGAAAGGAACTCGGAAAATTCGGACAGAACGCGGGCCGACACGGAGATGTCGGCCTTCTCGATTTCGATGCCGGCCGGTGAGGTAAAAGTGCGGACAATCGGCAGGAAGGCGCAGGTAGCCAGCAGCGGCGCCTCGTCGGTTAGTGTGTAAATGATCTTGGACTTCCCTGCAGCCATGTCGACTCCTCGAATTGGGTTGAATAACGCGGGGGCGAATATAGTCCGCGCCCCTTTCGCCATGCTTACAAACATAAACCTTTCGAGTATCTCCGCCGAGGCCACTTCGGTCAACGGTGAAACGCGATTTCACATGGCGAACTCCCGGATTCCGTGAATCTGCGATGCTAAAATTTCCGGAGGACAGGAGACTTGGCAATGAAGATTTCGGTCGGCCTCTATGGCACCAATGCGCACCAGATCGCGCTGGCCATGATTCAGGGATTCAACAAGCACTACACGCTGTTTCGCCTGACCAGCCGCGAAGCCAAGTCGCGTTTTGAGCAATGCGACTGGCTCGGCGTACACAAGGCTGTCCGTGAACGCATCCGTTTCTACGATGACCGTGTCGACGAGTGCGTCGAGCGCCTGCGCAACGAATTCGATGCCCAGGGCATCGATGACACAACGTGGCAGCAGGTCAAACTGCTCTACATCGGGCTGCTCCTCAACCACAAGCAGCCGGAGCTGGCCGAGACTTTCTTCAATTCGGTGACGACGAAGATCCTGCACCGCAACTATTTCCACAACGATTTCATTTTCGTCCGACCGAGCATCTCGACCGAAAACATCGAGGGCGACGATACCCAGACCTACCGCAGCTACTACGCCAAAGAAAACGGCCTGCGCGGCGCCATCCACGCCATCATCGGCGATTTCAACTGGCATCGCCCCTTTGCCGACCTCGAACGCGACGTTGACCATGTCTACGATGCAGTGTGCCGCCACCTCAACGGCATGCCCCGACGCGAAGTCAATTTCCAGATCCAGGTGCTCGGCTCGGCCTTCTACCGCAACAAGGCGGCCTACATCATCGGCAAGGCAATCAATGGCGCGAACGAATATCCGTTCGCCATCCCCGTGCTGCACGACGAAAAAGGCCAGCTCTTCATCGACACCATCCTGCTCGATGCCTGGCGGATCGGCCTGCTCTTTTCACTATCGCGCGCCTACTTCATGGTCGACATGGAAGTTCCGTCCGGCTACGTCCAGTTCCTGCGCTCCATCCTGCCTGCCAAGCCGCGCTCCGAGCTCTACATCATGCTCGGCCTCGGCAAGCAGGGCAAAACCATGTTTTTCCGCGACTTCATCTATCACCTGCACCATTCGGAAGACCAGTTCATCATGGCCCCCGGCATTCGCGGCATGGTCATGCTGGTCTTCACGCTGCCGTCCTATCCCTACGTCTTCAAGATCATCAAGGATGTCTTTGGCCCGTCGAAAAACATGGATCGGGCCACGGTCAAGCGCAAGTTCATGATGGTCAAGCAGGTCGACCGCGTCGGTCGCATGGCCGATACGCTGGAGTTCTCCAATGTGCTGTTCCCGCTCAAGCGTTTCAACGACGAAGTCCTGGCCGAGTTGCAAACGCTGGCGCCGTCCTGTTTCGAAGTCGATGGCGATCAGCTCATCATCAAGCATCTCTATATCGAACGCCGGATGGAACCGCTCAACATCCACCTCGACCGCATGGAGCGCGCCAACAACATCGAAGGCCTCGAACACGCCATCCGGGAATACGGCAGCGCCATCCGCGAAATGGCCCAGGCCAATGTATTCCCGGGTGACATGCTGTGGAAGAATTTCGGCGTTACCCGCTTCGGCCGAGTGGTGTTCTACGACTACGACGAAATCGAATACATGACCGACTGCAATTTCCGCAAGATTCCGCCGGCCCCCGACTTCGAAACCGAGATGTCGGGCGAGGTCTGGTACGCGGTAGCCAGGAACGATATCTTCCCCGAGGAGTTCAGCACTTTCCTGCTCGCCTCGCCAACCCTGCGCAAAATATTCAACAAATATCATGCCGATCTGCTATCGCCAAAATTCTGGCAAGATTCACAACAGAAAATTCGGGATGGGCATGTTGAAGATTTTTTCCCATACCCGCAGGAACTTCGTTTTTGCAACGCCACGTCACTAAGCGACTGACAAAAAAATCCTTCAACACTACAATAAGCGGGATATTTTCCCACAAATAGAGAGAGCAGCATGCCAATAACTATATCGGTCGTCAGCGAGCGCGCCCCCGGCGAAAGCCGGGTCGCCCTCGTTCCCGAGACTGCCAAGAAATTTGCCGCCCTCGGCGCCAAGCTTTGCATGGAGCAAAGCGCCGGCACCGAAAGTCACTTTCTCGACTCTGACTATGCGGATGTCACGCTAGTCGACGGCATTGCCGAAGCCTACGGTCCGGCTCAACTCATCCTCCGCGTCACGCCGCCGAGCCCGGAAGAGATTGCCGCTTTGCCCGAAGGCTCGGTCCTCATCGGCCTCCTCAAGCCCTTCGAAGACAAGGCCCGCCTTGCCGCCTTGAATGCCAAGAAGATCACCGCCTTCTCCCTTGAGCTGCTGCCGCGCATCTCGCGCGCCCAGAGCATGGATGCGCTCTCGTCGCAAGGCGCCTGCGCCGGCTACCAGTGCGGCCTGATCGCTGCCGCCCGGTGCACCAAATTCTTCCCGATGCTGACCACCGCCGCCGGCACCATCCGGCCGGCGCGGGTGCTCGTCATCGGGGCCGGCGTCGCCGGCCTGCAAGCCATCGCCACCTGCAAGCGCCTCGGCGCCATGGTCGAAGCCTACGACGTCCGTTCCGCCGCCCGCGAGCAAATCGAATCGCTCGGCGCCAAGTTCGTCGACACCGGCGTCTCCGCCGACGGCAGCGGCGGCTACGCCCGTGACCTCACCGCCGAAGAGAAGGCCCAGCAAACCGAGAAACTGGCCAAAGCTGTCGCCATGTCGGATGTGGTCATCACTACCGCCGCCATCCCCGGCAAGAAGGCCCCGATCATCATCACCACCGACATGATCGCCCGCATGAAATACGGCGCCATCATCGTCGACATGGCGGCCGAATCCGGCGGCAACTGTGCCCTGACCCAGCCCGGCGAACACGTCATCGCCAACGACGTGAACATCCATGGCCCACTGAACCTGCCCTCACGCATGCCGACCCACGCCTCCGAGCTCTACGCCAAAAATCTCTACAACTTCATTTCGCCGTGGATCAAGGACGGCGAACTCAATTTCGACTGGAGCGACGACGTCGTCGCCGGCACGCTGCTCTGCAGGGACGGCGTCACCGTTCATAGCGTGGTCAAACAAGTCATGGGAGAAGCGTAATGGACGGTTTGCTCGCGCTCTACATCTTCATGCTCGCCGCCTTCACCGGCTACGAGATCATCGCCAAGGTGCCGGTCATCCTGCACACGCCGCTGATGTCCGGCTCCAACTTCATCCACGGGGTCGTGGTGGTCGGCGCCATGCTCATGCTCGGCACGGCTGACACCCCCGTCCAGCAAGCCATCGGCTTCTTTGCCGTCGCCCTCGGTGCGGCCAATGCGGCCGGCGGTTATGTCGTGACCGAACGCATGCTCGCCATGTTCAAGAAGAAGGAAGGCTGATCATGACGCTGCCTGTTTACGTTCAAGGCGCCTGGTTCCTCGGCGCTGCATTGTTCATCTTCGGCCTCAAGGGCATGAGCTCGCCGGCCAGTGCTCGCAAGGGCATCATCATCGCCGGCTACGGCATGCTCGTCGCCATTGCTGCCACCTTCCTCATCCCCGGCCTGCAGAACCTCGCCCTCATGGCTCTAGCCCTGGCCCTCGGTGGCTCGGCCGCCTGGATTTCCGGCAAGAAGGTCAAAATGACCGACATGCCGCAGATGGTCGCCATCTACAACGGCATGGGCGGCGGTGCCGCCGCCGCCATCGCCGCCATCGAATTCGCCAAGGGCGACGCCCATAGTCTGGCGACGACGGTGCTGGCTGTTATTGGTGCGCTGATCGGCGCGGTGTCTTTCACCGGCTCCTGCGTCGCCTGGGCCAAGCTGCAGGGTGTGCTCAAGAAAGCCCATCGCCTGCCAGCCCAGAATGCAGTCAATGTCATTCTCGCCCTGATCGCCATTGGCCTCGGTGGCGCCATGGTCGCCATGGCCCCGGCCCAGCCCGAGCTGATCTTCGCCTTCTTCGCCGTGGCGCTGGTCCTCGGCCTGATCGTCACCCTGCCCATCGGCGGCGCTGACATGCCGGTGGTGATTTCGCTGTTCAATGCATTCACCGGTCTGGCCGTTGGCTTCGAAGGCTATGTGCTCGGTAACCCGGCGCTGATCATCGCCGGTATCGTCGTCGGGGCAGCCGGCACCTTGCTCACCCAGCTCATGGCCAAGGCCATGAACCGGCCGATCTCCAATATCCTGTTCACACCGATGGTGGCCAGCGGTCCGGGCGAAGCGATCAGCGGCAGCATGAAGGAACTCTCCGGTCTCGATGCGGCGGCGATGATGCGCTACGCCTCCAAGGTCATCATCGTGCCGGGTTACGGCATGGCCGTCGCCCATGCCCAGCACAAGGTCTGGGAAATGACCTCGATCCTCGAAGAGGCCGGGGTCGAGGTAAAGTTCGCCATCCACCCGGTGGCCGGACGGATGCCGGGGCACATGAACGTCCTGCTGGCCGAGGCCGGGGTGCCGTACGACAAGATCTTTGACCTTGAGGAAATCAACGGCGAGTTCGGTCAGGCTGATGTGGCGCTGATCATCGGGGCCAACGATGTGGTCAATCCGAGTGCCCGGACCGACAAGGCCAGCCCGATTTACGGCATGCCGATTTTGAATGCCGACATGGCGCAGAACGTCATCGTCATCAAGCGCGGCAAGGGTACCGGTTACTCCGGGGTCGAGAACGCGCTGTTCTACACCGACAACTGCCGGATGCTTTATGGCGATGCGCAACCGATGGCTGGCGAGATCATCCAGCACCTCAAGGCGATGGGGTAAACCGGCATCACCGGCACCAGTGCATCCGGTCACATTTTTGTAACGGCCGTGCTGGTGCGGCCTTACAATAACGGGCTATATCTTCCCCGGAAGCGGTGAATGAAGCGTATTGATGATCTGTTGATCTGGCTGGCGGCGGCAGCCTGCCTTGGACTCTGGCTGTGGTCGCTGGCTGTCGGCCCGGTTTCGCCGCACTTCCTGCTGGCACTGGCGGTACTGCTGGCCGGAACCATCCTTTTTTCCTATGGCGAACGGCGGCGCTGGAAGGACAAGCAACTGTCCTACGTTACCGAACTCAAGAACGTCATGTCGGAATACCAGGTGCTCTCCGACGAAGCGATGGCCCATGCTGAAATGCAATTCACCTCGCTCGAGAACGACATGCGGGAAGCCCAGGAAATCATCCGGACTTCAGTCAGCAAGCTTTCCGGCAGCCTGACCGGACTCGAATCGCAATCCTCCGACCAGCGCCAGATCCTGCGCTCGCTGATCGACCAGATGCTGAACATGACCGGCAACAACACCATGGCCCGGGAGCAGGTCAGCCTGCAACGCTTCTTCGACGAAACGAATACGCTGATCGCCGAATTCATCGGCAAGATGTCCCATCTGCAAGAAACCAGCAAAGGCATTGCCACCAGCTTTGACGAAATGCAGGAACGTGTTTCGCGCATTACCGGCTCGCTCAACGACATTGCCGGCATTACCAAACAGACCGACCTGCTGGCGCTCAATGCTGCCATCGAAGCCGCAAGGGCTGGCGAAGCCGGCCGCGGCTTTGCCGTGGTGGCCGACGAAGTGCGCAATCTGGCAGCACGCACCGGCGAATTCAATGTCGATATCCGCAAGTCGCTGACCGACATCATGAATTCGCTGCAGGACGTTGGCGGAAGGGTCGCCGCAGCGACCCACATCGACATGAGCATTGCCGACAAATCGCGCGCCGCGCTGCAGGAACTGGGCGGCGAGTTGATGGAACTGACCGGCAAGGCGCGCGAACATTCCGACCACATTACCGCCATCACCGAACAGATGCATGAAATGACGCAGGAAGGCGTCATGGCCATGCAGTTCGAGGACATCGTGACGCAGATGATGTCGCGCATCAGCCAGCGGACGACCAACGTCGGCGAGTACATGCACGCCTTCCTGGCCCTGCAGCACGACAACGAAACCGACGGCCTGCAACGCTTCCGCTCGCGCAGCCAGAAACTGGTCGGATTGCTGGTCAACTCGCACGTCCAGGGCGATGCGATGAAGGCCAACAGTGCCGGACTGCACGCCAAGAACAGCAGCAACGGCGATATCGAGCTGTTCTGAGGCCAGTTTTGCATTGTTACGGTCAACCGGAAATTTAGGCCAAAAATGGAATTGACCAGCCTGATCGAAACCCTGGGCGAGAAGACCGCCGTCACGCTGGCCGGCCTGACCATTGGCATCTTTTTTGGCATTTTTGCCCAGCGCTCGCGTTTCTGCCTGCGTTCCGCCGTTGTCGAATTCTGGAACCGTGACGGTTGCAGCAAGCTCGCCGTCTGGCTTTTCGCCTTTTCCGCTGCCGTCATCGCCACCCAGTTTTTCATCACCCAGGGCTGGCTCAATGTCTCGCAGGCCCGCCAACTGGCCGCCAAAGGCAGCCTGTCCGGCGCACTGGTCGGCGGTCTGCTTTTCGGCGTCGGCATGATCCTCGCCCGCGGCTGCTCGTCGCGCATGCTGGTACTGGCCGCCAACGGCAACCTGCGCGCTCTGCTCGCCGGGCTGATTTTCGCCGTCGCCGCCCAGGCCTCGCTGAACGGCCTGCTCTCGCCCCTACGCACCTCGATTTCCGGCTGGCTGACCATCGACGGCGGCACCGCCCGCGACCTGCTTGCCTTCCTCCACCTCGGTAATCTCGGCGGCCTGCTCTTTGGTCTCGCCTGGCTCGCCGCAGCGATCCACTTCGCCCGCCGTGCCCACCTCGCCCGGCGCGAATGGCTGGGCGGCAGCGGCGTCGGCCTGATGGTCGCGCTGGCCTGGCTGGTCACCTATCAGGTTGGCACCCAATCCTTCGAAATTATCCCCGTACAAAGCCTGAGCTTCACCGGCCCGTCGGCCGACATGCTCATGCTGGTCCTCTCCCCGCCCGGCCAGCCATGGGATTTCAACATCGGTCTGGTCCCCGGCGTTGTCCTCGGCTCCTTCCTCGCCGCCCTCTGGGGCAAGGAATTGAAGCTCGAAGGCTTCAAGGACGGCCACAGCATGCGGCGCTACATGGCCGGCGCCATCTGCATGGGTTTCGGCGGCATGCTGGCCGGCGGGTGCGCCGTCGGTGCCGGCGTTTCGGGCGCAGCGATTTTTGCCCTGACGGCGTGGATTTCGCTGATCGGCATGTGGATCGGCGCCGGAGTGGCCGACCGCCTCATCGACCGACCGGCCAAACAGTCGACAACGGAGTGTGCCGGCAGCACGCCGGCAACCTCGCCGTAATCCTTCTTCAACAGTTGGCGGCCCGCCCCGGCCGACCGGAATCCCGGCAACGGCCGTCTGGAACGTTTCTCGCTCTGAGCGCAGATACCCACCCGATTTGTGCCGAAGATGTCAGAAAACTCACAAGCCTTGCTCGATTCGCTGTCGCTCGACCCACGACTGTCCCTGTTCGCCGTGGCGGCCGGGGCGACCATGGTCGGCGGCGAACTTGGCGATGACACGCTCGACGACATGGCCGCGCAGGTCGCCAGCGGCGCCCTGGCCGAGCTCGATGCGCGACTCGTCTGGCCATTGCTGGCCGAAGGCCTGATGGGCGCCCAGCCCTCGCGCATGCTGGCGGCGCTGACCGCCTGTGGCGCACTGGAACGCCTGCTGCCCGAATTCACCGCGCTGTTTGGCCGCTTCCAGACCGGCTTCGATGGCGAGCCGGTCGATATCGGGCGCCACCAGGGTCGGGTACTCGACATCGCCGCAGCAGGCAACGCGCCGCTGCGCGTCCGGCTGGCCGCGCTGCTCTGCAATCTCGGCAAAGCCGATTCGCCGCCGCAGCATCTGCCTTCGCACTACCGCCACATCGACCGCTGCCTGCCGCGCATCCGCAACGTCTGCGCCCGTTTCGGCATCGCCGCCGAGCTTGAGGACTTCGCCATCCTGGTCGCCATGGAACTGGAGCGCGTGCATCGCGCGACCCGCATGCGCGCCGGCTCGATGACCGCGCTGCTCGAACGCGTCGCTGCCTTTGCCGATCCGGCGCGCTTCGAGGATCTGCTGACGGTCTGCGCCTGCGACTATTTTGCCTACCCCGGCAACACCACGCCGACTTATCCGAAAGCCGCGCTGCTCAAGCAAGCGCTGGCCGCCTGCCTGGCGCTTCCCGAAACCGACGAGGACGAGGCCACCACGCGGCACGAACAGCGTGCCATGGCCGTCGCGAGCGCCTTGCGCTCCGGCACCGACCACGAACTTTGAACAGGGTACAACGATGACAACCGCCCCCCTCTCCCCCGATTGCCTGATCGCCGTGGCCACCAAGACCGGCCAGCAGATCGACCTGCACTTCGGCCACGCCGACGACTTTGCCATCTACGCCGTGCGCAACGGCACGGTGGCCTTCCTCGAAAAGCGCCAGGTCGAGCATTACTGCCAGGGCGGCCATGGTGACGAGGACAAACGCGAAGTCATCCTGCGTGCCCTCGCCGACTGCCGGGCCCTGTTCGTTGCCCGCATCGGCGGCGGCCCCGGCACCCGGCTGCGCGAAGCGGGCATCGAGCCGGTGGACGATTACCCCTACGGCGCCCCGGAAGCCTCGATTATCGCCTGGCTGGCCAGCCAAAACGGGTGAGAGTGCCGCTTTTCAGCCCGCTGCCCGATTCCACGGTCAACCGGAAAAAACGGCAAAAATTGAAAACTTCCCTGCCGCCAGACGAAAAAAATCCCCGCCGCAGCGAGGATTTCTCCGAATGTCGATTGACGATCAGCGCGGAAAGTACATCTTCGCCTTGTCCAGCTTGTAGGTCCACGGCAGGCCGGCGTTCTTCCAGCCATTGACCACGCGCTGCCCGGCTTTCGGACCATCCTTGGCGGTATCGCCCTCGACCCCTTCAGCGATGCCGTAGACCTTGGTGTAACCGGCCATTTGCAGGCGATCCTGGGCCTTCGAGCTGCGGTCGCCGGAACGGCAGACGAGGATTATCGTGGCGTCCTTGCCCAGCCCCATTTCCTTCAGGCGACGCTCCAGTTCCGGCACAAAGTCCTGGTTCGGCTCGAGCTTGTACATGTGGCGCTTGTCGTCCCAGTCGCTCATCAACTCGGGATGCTCGACGTAGGGGACAAGCGCATCGGCATCGCTCGGCCAGCCGACGTACATCGCCTCGGCCCGAGTCCGGACATCGAAGAAGGCGACGCCTTTCGGGTTGGCCTTCTTCATGTCGTAAGCCTGCTGCGGCGTCAGGTAGAGGCCGACCTTGGACTTCTTGACATCGGGCAGCTTGTCCCAGTCGGTGCTACCCGGCGCCCAGTCGGCGGCGAAGGTTTGCGTGGCCAGGGCCAGCGCGGCGACAGCAAATAGTTTCGGCAGGAGTTTCATCACGCGATCCCCGGATTGTTGGCCACCGCCTTGAGCGTCGGCAGGTTGAGATTGACCGGTTTGACGGTCTTGATGTCGCGCAGATACTTGGCCACGACATCCCAGATCGGTTCGCCAGCGTTCTTGGCCTCTTCCGACACCGGAGCCCAACCGGCCACCTTGTAGGTTTTGGCCGGATCGATGAGCTTGCCCTTGAGCATCATGTTCTGGATACGGTTGCCCATCTTGGCGGTCGGATCGCAGGTCCATTGCAGCCCGCCGACGCGCACCATGTCGCCGCCCTGCTGGTAGTACGGGTCAGGATTGAACAGGTTGTCGCAGACGTCTTCGAGCACGGTCTTGATCATCTCGCCGCTCATGTTGGTCACCGTCGTCCATGGATAGGTGATCGCCGTCTGGTCGAGCACGTGTTCCATCAGGATCGGCTGCCCGGGCAGCAACGAGGTGCCCCAGCGGAAGCCAGGCGAGAAGGCGATTTCGGCGTCCTTGACCTTCATCAGCGCGTCGAGGATGACCTGGTCGAAAGTGCCGCTGAAGTTGCCACGGCGGTAGAGCAGGCCCTCGCTGACCGCCAGCTTTTCGTTGAGCTTGGAGAGGTACGGGGCGCGGGCCTTGTCGATCAGCGCCTGCATGTCCTTGTCAGCCGGCAGCAGGTTGGCGAAGACCGGCAGCAGCTTGTAGCGGAAATCGGCGATCTTGCCGTTCTTGACGTCGAAATCGAGCACGCCGAGGTATTTGCCGTTGGAACCGGCATTGGTGACCAGCGTCTGGCCACCGGCATTCTTGACGACGACCGGCGCCGGCATGCCGTCATGAGTGTGGCCGCCAAGGATGGCGTCGATGCCTTTGACGCGCGAGGCCATCTTGAGGTCGACGTCCATGCCGTTGTGCGAGAGCACGACGACGACCTGCGCGCCAGCGGCGCGGGCTTCGTCGACGGTCTTCTGCATATTGTCTTCCTGGATGCCGAAGCTCCAGTTCGGCGTCTGCCAGCGCGGATTGGCGATCGGCGTGTAGGGGAAGGCCTGGCCGATGATGGCAACCGGCACGCCGTTCATCTTCTTCATGACGAAGGGCTTGAAGACAGCATCGCCGAAGTCGGTGGTCTTGACGTTCTGGGCAACGATGTCGATCTGGCCGGCGAAATCCTTTTCCTCGATTTCCTTGACCCGGGCTTCGCCGTAGGTCGATTCCCAATGCAGGGTCATGACATTGACGCCGAGCGCCTTGCAGGCGTCGACCATGTCCTGGGCGTTGGTCCACAGCGCCGTGCCGGAACCCTGCCAGGTGTCGCCACCGTCAAGCAGCAGGGCGCCGGGGCGATTGGCTTTCATGCGCTTGACCAGCGTCGCCAGGTGGGCAAAGCCGCCGACCTTGCCGTAGGTCTCTGCGGCTTTTTCGAAATTCAGATAGGTGTAGGCGTGCGCTTCCAGGCTGTTCGGCTTGAAACCGAAGTGTTTGAGCAGGTTGGCGCCAACGAGGTGCGGCACCTTGCCGAACTGGTCACCAAAGCCGAGATTGACGTTTGGCTCGCGGAAGTAGATGGGCAGTAACTGGGCATGACAGTCGGTGATGTGCAGCAGGCTGACGTTGCCGAATTTGGGCAAGTCATACAGCTTGGCAGCACCCTTTTCGGCCTGCGCCAATTCACTGTGCAATGACATGCCACCGGCCGCCGCGACGGCCATGACCTGAAGAAATTCCCGACGATTCATGCTCATTTTTTGTTCCTTGAAGATGAGATTTCAGCGAAGCCAAACAAAGCTATTGGCGAGGCCAAAAAAATGCCCAGCCAGTTTCCCGGCCGGGCCAATCACGCAAGTTCTAGTCTTTGTTGACCGGCGATTCCGGATCGATCAGGAAAGCCACGATGTGGGTGATCTGCTCCGGCGTCACCCAGTTATGCAGGCCGAAGCGCGGCATGTTGGTGCACGCCGTGAAGGCGTTGGAGTTGTAGACCTTGTCGTAGACGTACTTGATGTTCTCTTCCGAATTGCCGCGGATCTTGCCGAAGTTGCGCAGGCTCGGGCCGATTGTGCCGTAGGCGACTTCCTTCTTGGCCAGCTCGTGGCAGGCGTAGCAGTTGCCGCCGCGCAGCTTGCCAGCCGGATCGGGCTGGAGGAAGCCGATGTGGCCGCCAGTGCCGACCGCAGCTAGTTTCTCGCCTTCCTTCCAGTCGCCGATCAGCTTGCCGTCAACCGGGTAACGAATGGTCGCCGCATTGAGTTTTTCCAGCTTCTCACCCACCTTGCGCGGCGGATTGTCGCGATAGATGCCGCAGGTCTTCATCGTCTCGTCCTGCTCCAGGCGGGTCATCCAGTATTTCGGATTCTCGGCCTTGAACGAAGCGCGGAACATCTGGTCGGCTTCCTTGGCGTACTTGCCGCCCGGTGCCTCAACGGCTTTCTGAGCCAGGGCCGGCGTTGCGATTGCGACGGTCAACCCGAAAAAAAGGGCAAATTTGAAATTCATGGTCGTCCCCTTTTTCAGCGCTTGATTCCCGGCGTTTCCATCACGGTGCCGGTCGCAGTTTTTTGCAGATAGGTTTCCAGCGCGATCACGGAATCGGCCAGATAGTTCGGCTCAGGCCAACGGGCCTGGCGCATGCAGTCGATGAGACGACGCTGCATGGTCCATACCGTGCCTTGCGAGACGCGATACGACGGCCAGGTTTTCATGGCAAAGCCGGCGCCTTCCTTGGTCGTCAGGTTGCCGAGATCCTGCAGGCGGATGCGCTTGCCTTCCTGACCGTGGCAGATCGAGCAGGAAAAATCCTGCGGACCGGAGCGACGATAGAAAATGTACTCGCCCATCTTGGCCATCTTGGCCTCTTCCGGATGCGTCGCCGGCACGTTGATCGGCTTGCCGTTCGACTTGGCGCCGATGAAAGTGACCAGCGCCTCGATGTCGGAATCCTTGCCCGGCTTCGAATACCACTGCTTGGTCGCTTCGGCCAGAGTGAAGCCTTGCAGTGTCATCATGCAATGGACGAGGCGGGACTCGACGTCCATGACCTTGCCGGTATCCTTGAAATACTTCGGCAGGGCGGCATAGGCGCCGTCCAGCTTGCCCGGTCCCTGGCCAAGATCGCACTGCTCGAGCGAGGCATTCTTCGGGCCGCGCTTTTGCATCCACAGCCCTTCGCCCTTGACTTCGAACAGGTCGGCCGGATTACCGTCAGCCAGCGCTTCGCGATACTTGGCGAGTTCATCGGCCACCTTGCTGTCCTGGGCCGCAACACCACCGGCAAAGGCAGCCAGAACGGCAGCCCCAACCAGCGTTTTCATCAAACGTCGAATCATTGATTACTCCTCCACGGGGTAAAGGCAACGGCAGCGGCGATCTGTGTCACCTGGCTGCCGTTTGTGAGCACTATCAGTTGATCGCAGCTTCGTCAGTGCGGGTATCGCCCTTGTTGTCCTTCCAGCTGACCGTGATCTTGTCGCCCTTGGCGCCGCCCTTGAACTTGAAAGCCAGGTACGGGTTCTTCGAGACGGACGGTCCGAATTCGCTGCTCAGCACGACCTTGTCGCCATGCTTGGCGGTCAGTTCGGTAATAAACCAGGCCGGCACGATGGCCCCGGCGGAGTCCTTGCGCTGGCCGGTTTCCATTTCGTGGCTGACCAGAACCTTTACTTCAGTAACGCCGTCCTTGTTGGCGGCGCGGATTTTCATTGGATTGCCCATTTTTAGCTCCTTGAATTCGTGTCGATTAGCCGCCGCAGCCGCCGAGGGTGACCTTGATTTCCTTGGTCGCCATGAAGAACTTGCCGTCCGACTTGACCAGCGCGTAGATGTTCGAGGTCTGGCCCATCTTGACGCGGGTCTGGACGTTGGCTTCGGTGCCTTCCGGCAGCACGAAGGAAGCGGCCAGCGCATTCGGGTTCTTCTCGATCAGGATGGCGACCATGGTCACGTTGGGCAGCGTCGAAGCCACGCCAACCGGCACCACGGCGCCGTTTTCGGCGATGTCCGGACCGGTGACCTGGACGTCCTTGCTGTCGGCCGGAGAGCCGGCACCGAGCGCCTTGAGCGTATCGGCCATGCTCTTGGCGTCAAAAGCAGCCTTGTTCCAGTCAGCCAGGGCCATGCCCGGGGTGATGATGCCGGCGGCAGCCAGCATGCCCAGCAGGGCGGCGCCGGAGCCGGATTTCAGTACGGTGCGACGTTGATTGTTCATGACTTCTCCTCTGTAGAAATTGGGATTACTTGGAACCGGACAGAATCCACTTCACCAGCGTGGTGAGGTCTTCATCCTTGATATGACCGTTCGGCGGCATCGGGATCGAACCCCAGACGCCCTGCCCGCCGGCCTTGACCTTGGCGATCAGGCGCGATTCGGCATCGGTCTGATCCTTGTAGCGCGCCACGACTTCGTTGTAGCCGGGGCCGACGATCTTGCTCTTGAGACCGTGACAGGCCATGCAGCCACTCTTCGTCGCCAGTTCCAGCGTGCCGGCATCGGCTGCTTTTTTGGCAGCCTCGGGACCAAGCGTCTGGGTGCCGCGGACCGGACCGAATGAACGGTTCTGATCACGCAGTTCGCCATGCGCCGTCCGGGCGTATTCCGGCAGGGTCGAGCCGATCAGCACTTCCGGCTTGCAGTTCTTCATGCACGCCTTGTTTGCTGTATCCGGCTTGCCACCGTTGCCGATGCCGCCCTTCTTGGCCGGCGCGCCCGGCCACAGTCCATGGTCGGTCGTCATGCCATTGCGATTGGGCAGCAGTTTCTGGACTTCGCCGATATTCTTGTCGGACAGCACAAAGTCAGCCGGCACGATTTCCTGCAGATTGAGCAGGTAGGCCAGGATGGCGAAAACCTCGTCCGGCTTGAGCGACTTCGGCGCCGTCCAGGGCATGGCGCGCTGGATGTAGTCGAAGACCGTCGAAATCGTTGCCACTTTGGTAAAGGTCGTGCGCTGCGGCAGTTCGCCGGAGGACAGGCCCTTGACGTTGCCGGCCTTGATGTCGTCCTTGGTCGTGCCGCCGGCGAGCGGCGTGAACACCTCGTTCGACTCGCCGAAGGAGCCGTGGCAGGACGCACACTTTTCCTCGAACAGCTCGTTGCCGCGCTCGACATTGCCCGATCCTTTGGGCAAGCCCTTGAAGTCCGGGCGAACGTCGATGTCCCAAGCCTTCACTTCGGCCGCGGTAGCCGGCCGGCCGACGCCCTGATAGTTCTCGAAGGCGATTGCTGCGGTCGACGCGGAAAAAAGGGCAAAAACGAAAAGCGGCTTAGAGAACCTGAACATTGCTGACCTCCCCGCTTTCAACCACTTTCCACGACTGGATGGCGTTGTTGTGATAAATCGACTTGGTACCGCGGACCGCACGCAACTGCCCATAACTCGGCTGGACAAAGCCGGTCTCGTCGATGGCCCGCGACTGCAGGATGGCCGGCGAGCCGTCCCACACCCAGTTGGTGTTGAAACGGGTCAGCGCCTTGTTCTGGATCGGTCCTTCGAGACGCGCCGTCTGCCAATTGACGCCACCGTCGAACGAGACATCGACCTGCTTGATCTTGCCGCGACCGGACCAGGCGAGGCCGGAGACGTTGTAAAAGCCCTTGTCGAGCAGCGTCTGGCCACCGGACGGGGTGGTGATCACTGACTTGGCTTCCTGGATCGAACTGTACTGGCGATGCTGGCCGCTCGGCAGGAGGTCGATGTAATGCACCGCCTCGTCCTTGGTGGCGTAAGGCTTGTCGCCCACTTCGATGCGACGCAGCCACTTGACCCACGACACACCCTGGACGCCCGGCACGACGAGGCGCAGCGGATAGCCGTTTTCCGGCCGCAGCATTTCGCCGTTCTGGCCGTAGGCGACGAAGACTTCGCCGGATTCGACCATTTCCATCGGGATGGTGCGCGTCATCGAGGAGCCATCTGCCCCCTCTGCCAGCACGTAACGCGCCTTCTTGTAATCGACACCGCAGTCTTCCAGCAGCACCTTGAGCGGCACGCCGGTGAATTCGGAGCAGGACAGCATGCCGTGCGTGTATTGCACGGTCGGCACGGCGACATTGCCCCACTCAAGGCCGGTGTTGGCGCCGCATTCGATGAAGTGGATGCGCGACACTGAGGGCAGACGCATCAGTTCGTCCAGCGTATAAACCTTGGCCTTCTTGAGCAGCGAATCATCCGAGCCATTGACCATCAGGCGATGCTTGGACGGATCGATGTCGTGCCAGCCCTGGTGATGGCGCTCGAAATGCAGGCCGGACGGCGTGATGATGCCGAACAGACCCTGCAGCGGCGCAAACGACACCGAAGCGCCGCCGACGCGGGCCAGACCCGGCGATTCACGACGCAGCAACTGGCTTTCGTACTTTGACGGCATGCCGTACGGGTTGGTTGCTACCGGCAGACCGAGCGAGGTTGTCCACGCCGGATTTTCCAGGATATTGATGTCACCCTCACTGGCCGCGCGCGCTGCCATCGGTGCGGCCAGAGCAGCACCGGCGGCGAGGAAGCTCTTGCGCAGGAAGTCGCGGCGACCGCTGCCGACCGCCTTGACCTGCTCTTCCGACAAAAAGTTCTCCGGTGCGGGCCGCAGACGCCCCGGTTGTTTCACGATGTCACCCATATGGACAAACCCCTCTGCTTAATTGACGTCAGTACTGCAATTCACCGGCGACACCCCCAACTCATCGCCCAGATCGCGGCTTGCCACCGAGATGCTGACCGTTCGGCAGATGTCGACAAAATTCGGATCGATCACGCGATACATGACCGAACTTCCTTCGCGCCGCCGGTCGACTACGCCGGCCCGGTACAGGATGTTCAGATGCCGCGAGATGTTGGCCTGGGTCAGGCCGATTTTCTCAACCACCTCATGAACCGGACGTTCCTCGGCGCACAAGCACGAAAGAATGCGCAAACGGGTCGGATCGGCGAGCAATCCGAAGTAGTGCGCTACCTGTTCGAAAACCTGTAATGTCTCGTCCAATGTCTCGTCCATATCGTTCTTTTGATTTCAATCAAGAATCAATGTATAACTGCGTACTTATATAGTCAACTACTAATATTGTTGCGATGCAGCATGCAATTTGTGCGAAAGGCTTATAACCTTGGCACTACGCTGATACGGACAAATCAAAAATAATTTTGGCTATATATGGCGTATCGACAACACTAGAGGAGATGTCTCGATGAAACCGTTTGCTCCCATAGCCGCCCTGTGCCTGCTGGCTTTTGCCAGCGCCTCGCAGGCGGCCGATCCAAACCTCGGCCGCAACCTGGCCGCCACCTGCGCCAACTGTCACGGCACCAACGGCAACGCCATCAAGGGCTCCGGGATGGATGCCCTGGCCGGCATGGAAAAAGCCAAAATCCTGCAAAAACTGGCCGAATTCAAGAGCGGCGACAAGCCCGCCTCGATCATGCATCAGATCTCCAAAGGCTACACCGATGGCCAGCTTGATCTGATCGCCGGCTATTTCGCCGCACAAAAATAAGGGGAGATGACCATGATGCTGATGAAAAGACGTGATTTCCTGAAAGTCGGTGCGGCAGCCGGTGCAATGGCTTCCCTCTACGGCTGCGCCGGCGGTAGCAAGGCCAGCGGCCATGTCGTCGTGGTCGGCGGTGGCTACGGCGGAGCCACGGTCGCCAAGTACCTGCGCATGTGGAGCGAAGGCAGCGTGCAGGTGACGCTGATCGAGCGCAACCCGACCTTCATTTCCTGCCCGATCTCCAACCTGGTCATTGGTGGCACCAAGACCATGGAAGACATCACAATCAGTTATGACGGTCTGAAGAGCAAATGGGGCGTCCGTGTCGTCCAGGACGACGTTGTTGCGGTCGACGCCGCCAAGAAGACCATTTCCCTGAAGGCTGGCGGCGCCATGTCCTACGACCGCCTGGTCCTCTCACCGGGCGTCGATTTCATGTTCGACCAAATCCCCGGCCTGAACAACGCCGATGCCCAGTCGAAGATTCTTCACGCCTGGAAGGCCGGCGCCCAGACCGTCGCCCTGCGCAAGCAACTGGAATCGATGAAGGACGGCGGCACCTACGCCATCGCCATCCCCAAGGCGCCCTACCGCTGCCCACCCGGACCCTACGAGCGTGCCTGTCTGGTCGCCAACTACTTCAAGCAGAGCAAGCCGAAATCCAAGGTCGTCATCCTTGATGCCAACGAAGACGTGATGTCCAAGAAAGGCCTGTTCACCAAGGCCTGGAGCGATCTCTACAAGGGCATGATCGAATACCGCAACAACAGCGAAGTGAAGGATGTCGAAGTCGCCACCAACACCGCCGTGCTCGAATTCGACAAGTTCAAGGCCGACGTACTCAACGTTATCCCGCCGCACCGCGCCGGCGATATCGCCGCCAAGTCGGGCATCAAGCTGATCAACAATCGCTGGGTGGACATCAACTGGCTATCGATGGAATCGACCAGTACACCAGGCATCCACGTGCTTGGCGACGCCATCTTCCCGGCCCCGACCATGCCGAAATCGGGCCACATGGCCAACCAGCACGGCAAGCTCGCCGCTGCCGCCATCCTGAATCAGCTGGCCGGCCTGGAGCCGAACCCGGAGCCGGTCGTCATGAACACCTGCTACAGCTTCGTCGACGCCAAGAACGTCATTCACGTTTCGTCGGTGCACCAATACGACGCAGCGACCAAGACCGTGCAACCGGTCAAGGGCGCTGGCGGCGTCTCGGCCGCCCGCAATGAACTGGAAGGCAAGGTAGCGATGGGCTGGGCGAAGAACATCTGGGCCGACATGCTGACCTGATTTCGCCGGCAGCAAAAAGCAGAAGGCCGCCAATTTGGCGGCCTTTTCGCATTTGGTGACGCGTTTTTTCTCAGTCCAGGGTTGCGATGTACTCGGCAACGGCATGCGTCTCGAGCTCAGACAGCTTCGAAGCAATGGTATGCATGACTGCGTTGTCGTTGGTCCGTTCACGCTTATTGAACTGCTTCAACTGATCCTCGATGTAACGCGGATGCTGCCCGGCCAGGCGCGGCAACTGCGGCGTTCCCAGTCCCTTGGCGCCATGGCAGGTCGAACAGGCCGGCAAGCCGGTGAACTGGTTGCCGCGGTTGAAGACGAATTTGCCAACGGCGAGCAGTTCCTGATCTCTAGCTGCGCGAGGCCCGACCACCTTGGCCTGAAAGAAAGCACCGAGCGCTTTCATTTCGGCTGGCGTCAATTCCTCGGCCTGCGGTTTCATGGTGTCGCTATTGCGCTTGCCGGACTTGAAATCAGCCAACTGTTTGGCGATGTAGTCGCCATGTTGCCCGGCCAGGCGAGGGAAAACCGGGCTGGCCGATTCGCCTTCGAGGCCGTGACAGAGAAAGCAGCGTCCGGAAACGATCTCTTCGGCGCGAGCCAGATCGACCGCCTCGGCAGCCAATACAGGCATGGAACAAACGGCGGCAAGCACGGCCCCGGCGATCTGTATTGCAACTCTTTTCATTTCCCCCACCCCCCGCATAAAAGTAAATCATTAAATCATGATTTTCTTACGGCGTGCTTGCAAGCGTCAGGCGTGGCCCGTGCTGCCAAAACCACCTTCGCCACGGTGACTCGCGTCAAAGTCCTCAACAATATTGAATCCAACCTGCAGGACGGGAACGATGATCAGCTGCGCAATGCGGTCCAGCGGATTGAGCGTAAAGGTAACGCTGCTGCGGTTCCAGACCGACACCATCAGTTCGCCCTGATAGTCGCTGTCGATCAGCCCGACCAGATTGCCGAGCACGATGCCATGCTTGTGGCCGAGCCCCGAGCGCGGCAGGATCATCGCCGCCAGGCCCGGATCGGCCAGATGAATCGCCATGCCGGTCGGCACCAGCGTGGTTTGGCCCGGAGCGACATGGATAGGCGCCTCGATACAGGCGCGCAGATCAAGCCCGGCCGAACCGGGAGTGGCGTAATGCGGTGGCGTCTCGTGCAGGCGGTTGTCGAGAATTTTTACGTCGATTTGATGCATCAGTGTTTCCCCGTCAAGGTAGCGATGTGTTCAATTAATTGCCGGGCCAGTACCGCCTTGGGCGCCGGCGTCAGCGGATGGACACCGGCATCGTCGAACAACACGAGCCGGTTGTCATCGCCGCCGAAACCGTCCTGGATCAGGTTGCCGGCGATCAGCGGGATATTCTTCTTGCGCCGCTTGGTCTGCGCATACTCTTCCAGATTGCGGCTCTCGGCCGCGAAGCCGACGCAGAACGGGCCATTTGCCAGCGCCGCCACTTCGGCCAGGATGTCCGGGTTCTCGATCAGTTCAATCGGCGGAATACCGCCGCTATCCTTCTTGAGCTTGTGTTCGGCCGCATTGGCAACGCGGTAATCGGCCACCGCGGCGACGCCGATGAAGATGTCCGACGTAGCAGCGCGCGCCATCACGGCAGCGTGCATGTCGAGCGCACTCTGCACGTTGACACGGTCGACGCCCTGCGGAGCCGAAAAACCGACCGGCCCTGAAACCAGGGTCACCTCGGCACCAGCCTGTCGCGCGGCACGGGCGACGGCGTAGCCCATGCGCCCGGACGACAGGTTGGTGATGCCGCGCACCGGGTCGATGGCCTCGAAAGTCGGCCCGGCGGTGATCAGAACCTTGCGGCCGGCCAGCAGTTTTGGCGTGAAGAAGGCAATGACCTCTTCAAGAATCTCCTCGGGTTCCAGCATGCGGCCGGCGCCAACCTCGCCACAAGCCTGCTCGCCGCTGGCCGGGCCAAGCATCTGCACGCCATCGGCCTGCAATTGAGCGACATTGCGTTGCGTCGCCGGGTTTTCCCACATCTGGCGATTCATCGCCGGGGCGACGAGCAGCGGACAGTCGCGGGCCAGTACCATGGTCGCCAGCAGATCATCAGCCATGCCGTGCGTGATGCGGGCGAGGAAATCGGCTGAAGCTGGGGCCACGAGTATGAGATCAGCCTGGCGCGACAGATCGATGTGGGCCATCGCGTTAGGCATCCGGGCATCCCACTGGTCGAGATAGACCGGCTTGCCCGACAACGCCTGAAAGGTGGTCGCCGTTACGAAATGCGTCGCCCCTTCGGTCATCGCCACCTGCACCTCGGCGCCCTGCTTGCCGAGCAGGCGAACCAGCTCAGCCGCCTTGTAGGCAGCGATGCCGCCGGTGACGCCGAGAACGATGCGTTTTCCCTGTAATTCCATTGTCTTGCCATTAGAATTGGACTCCGCACATTCTAACGGAAAAGAATATGGCGATTACCGACTGGCCCGAAGGTGAACGACCGCGTGAGCGACTGCTGGCACACGGCCCGGAAGCGCTTTCCGATGCCGAACTGCTGGCTATCTATTTGCGCGTTGGCGTACGTGGCAAAAGTGCCGTCGATCTGGCGCGCGATCTGTTGCAGCGTTTCGACGGCCAGCTTGGCACCCTGGCCGAAGCGTCGCTCACTGAACTGGCCAGCGTTTCGGGCATCGGCATGGCCAAGGCCGCCCAGTTGAAAGCCAGTTTCGAACTAGCCAGGCGCGCACTGTCGCAGGACATGGCGACGCGCGACAGCTTCACCTCGCCGGGCAAGGTCCGCGACTGGCTGCGCCTCAAGCTGGCCAGCCGCGGCCATGAAGTCTTCATGGCCTTGTGGCTGGATGCCCAGAACCGCCTGCTCAAAGCCGACGAACTGTTCTCCGGAACGCTGACCCAGACGTCGGTTTACCCGCGCGAAGTCGTCAAGGCGGCACTGGCCAACAACGCGGCCGCGGTGATTTTGGCGCACAATCATCCGTCCGGCATTGCCGAGCCGTCGCGGGCCGACGAGATGCTGACGCGATCGCTGAAAGACGCCCTGAGCCTCGTAGACGTCAAGGTTCTCGACCACTTCATCGTCGCCGGCAACACCCCGCCGCTCTCCTTCGCCGAACGGGGCTTGCTATAAAATTCAATAAACCCCTTGAAACGATTAAGCACTTTTGGTTATACTTGTGGGCTCTCTTCTAGCGAATTCTGGAGCACCATCATGGCGCGTGTCTGCCAAGTAACGGGTAAAGGCCCGATGGTTGGGAACAAGGTTTCCCATGCCAACAATAGAACCAAACGCCGTTTCCTGCCGAACTTGCAGTACCGTCGTTTTTGGGTCGAATCTGAAAACCGCTTCCTGCGCCTGCGCGTTTCCAACGCCGGTCTGCGCCTGATCGACAAGAACGGTATTGACTCCGTCCTCGCCGACCTGCGCGCCCGCGGCGAAGTCTAATAAAGAAGGAAATATAAAATGGCTAAAGGCGGTCGCGAAAAAATCAAGCTGGAATCTACAGCTGGCACCGGTCACTTCTATACCACCTCCAAGAACAAGCGCACGACGCCTGCCAAACTGGAGTTCATGAAGTACGACCCGAAGGCTCGTAAGCACGTTGCTTACAAGGAAGTCAAGCTGAAGTAATTCAGCTTCTCCAGAGCATTCGACAAACCCGCCTTTCGGCGGGTTTTGTTTTTTCAGGCCGGCTGTTTCTGCCGGAAAAGCAATGCGGCATAAACCACGATGCCGGCGAAGACCAGGACAGACCAGTTGGCCATCGACAGGCCTAGAAATTCCCAGTCCCGGCTGGTGCAGAAGCCGGTAGCCAGGAACATCGACGGCCATTCCATGCCCAGCCAGTCGACCAGACGCTCGATAATGTTGGGATCGGTGAAGCTGCATTCCGGTGCCAGATGCGGAAAAGCCTGCATCCAGGTCTGGTAGCTGGCGACGCCAAAACCAAGCACGGCAAGGGCACCCGCCAGCGCGACCCACAACATTCGTCCGGCCGGCCAGATGAAGCCAAGCAGGCCGACAATGCCGATCACGATGTAGAGCAGGCGCTGAAAAATACAGAGCGGGCAAGGGGCCAGACGCAGCAGCGTCTGTAGCTCCATGCCAACCGCAACGAGTCCCAGGCAGCCCAGGCCCAATGTCGCGAACCAGGCCCTAGTGGGCACTTTTAACCAATTCATTTAAGGCAATTCCTCGAGTGACAAACAGCCGGGATTCTATGCCATCGCCAGCTAGACTTGAAATTTTGGCCTTTTTTCCGGTTGACCGTAAGAAACGCCGCAAAGGCACAGGGTGGTGGACCGCTGCCCGGCAGGTGGTTAAGATTGGCGGATGAATACACGCATCCTGCTAGTCGAAGACGACGAACGCCTGGCCGAACTGACGGCCGAATACCTGACCAAGAACGACATGCAAGTCAGCATCGAGCCGCGCGGCGACACCGCCGAGGCGCGCATTCTGGCCGAGCAGCCCGACCTGGTCATTCTTGACGTGATGCTGCCCGGCAAGGATGGCTTTGAAGTCTGTCGTGCCGTCCGGCCACAGTATCGCGGCGTGATCCTCATGCTGACGGCACGCGACGAGGACTTCGACCAGATTCTCGGCCTCGAAATGGGCGCCGACGACTACATCGCCAAACCCGTCCAGCCACGCGTCCTGCTCGCCCGCATCAAGGCCCTGCTGCGGCGCCTGCCGACGGCCGGCGAAGCCAGTGGCAACAGCGAATCCGAGAGCATGGTCTTCGGCCAGTTCAAGATCAGTCAGGCGACACGCACCGCTTCGCTGAACGGCCAGACAATCGATTTGACGACAGCCGAGTTCGACCTGCTCTGGCTGCTCGCCTCGCATGCCGGTAACGTGCTGTCGCGCGACGACCTGTTGCAGGAACTGCGTGGCATCGGTTTTGACGGACTGGATCGTTCCATCGACGCCCGCATTTCCCGCCTGCGCAAGAAGCTGAACGATGATCCTGAGAACCCAACGCGCATCAAGACCGTGCGCGGCAAGGGTTACCTTTTCAGCAAGCATGACTGGAACTGATCCCCAGGCCGGGGAACCCAGCCCGAAAGAACACAACCAGGGTCTGGCCCGCTCGCTGATCCGGGTCGCCCTGCCGCGCTGGCGCGGCAAGCGCTACAGCCTGTCCAAGCTGTTCTTCAACTTTTACCTGCTGGCCATGGGCTCCTTCGTTGCCATTGCCTTCACCGCCGATTTCGTCATCTCCACCGCCCAGCGCGGCATTACGGACGACTACGCACGTCGTTTCATGCGCGGCACGATCACCCTGATCGAGGACGAACTGTTCCGTCAGCCACGCCGCGAGTGGCAAAAGCACCTCAAGGAAATCGACAACAAGTTTTCCTACAAACTGGGCATCGTCGAGCGCATGAGCCTCGACCGCATGCTGACGCCGAGCCAGGTCATCAAGCTCGACGCTGGCGACATCGCCATCGACCACGACGGCGACATCATGTATCACCGTCTCGGCACCTCCAGCCAAGTGCTGGTGGTCGGCCCGCTCGCCGCCAACCGCAACCCGGAACTGAAGGACCGTCTGCCGCTCGAACTGCGGCTGCGCCTGCTGACCTGGAGCTTGATCGGCCTTATTTTCGCGGTCGCCCTGTGGTTCTGGATTCGCCCGGTCTGGCGCGATCTCGAAGGTCTGCGCCAGACCGCGCTCGATCTCGGCGATGGCCATTTCGAGGCCGTCTCGCCGCCCGTCCGCACCCAACTTTTCGCCCCGCTCTCCGACACAATGAACAGCATGGCGGAACGTATCCGTCAGTTGCTCGCCACCCACCGCGAGCTTTCCTGCGGCATTTCGCACGAATTGCGCACACCGATCGCCCGCATGCGTTTTGCCCTCGAAATGCTCTCCGAAACCGAGCTGCGAGAAGAGCGCGAACGCCTGTGGGCGATGATGGAAGCCGATCTCGACGAACTCGACCAGCTCATCGACACCAGCCTGACCTATGCCCGTTTCGAACGCGAGGCCCCGGAGGCGCATTTTTCCAGCGTCAAGCTGGCCGAATGGCTGACCGACGAGGTCGATTCGGTCCGCCTCCTCGGCCGCCAGCTCGAGGTCACGGTCAACACGAAAAACCTGCCGGAAAACCTGTTTGTGGACCTCGACCGCAAGGCCATGCCCTACGCCCTGCGCAACCTGCTGCGCAACGCCTTCAAGTACGCCGCCAAGCGGATTTCGGTCGATGCCGAACTGGTCGGCGACAACATGCGGATTCACGTCGACGACGACGGCATCGGCATCCCGCCCGAAGAGCGCGAACACATCTTCTCGGCCTTCACCCGCCTCGACCGTTCGCGCGACCGGTCTACCGGTGGCTACGGCCTCGGCCTGGCCATCGCCCGTCGCGTGCTCGAACTGCATGGCGGCACCGCCACCGCCGACGCCTCACCGCTCGGCGGCGCCCGCTTCACGCTGACCTGGAAAGCCCGCCAATAGGCGATTTCGGTAGCGTCACAAAGCGTCACACAAGATCAAAACCTGTTACCTCTGAGCCACGCTTGTGCCACAGACGCCGGACCGGCGCGTCCCTAGAATGCGAGGCATGGAAGCAAACCAATCCCACCAAGAGGACAACGAGGAAATGATCAAAATGAACATCAAACAATTTATCGAAGCCACCCGCCAGTACCTGTTCGAGCTGGCCACCGCCCAAGTCCAGCCGGCATTGGCCCCAATTCCCGTCCGCGCCGATCGCTAATGGCCTTTGCGGACAACCTGCCGATCAGCGAATCACTGGGTGTCTTCATTGGCATTACAGGATTCGACTGGCTGTCGGAAGGTCAGGCTGAACCGCTCAAAGCCGCTGTTACCGCTGTTGCTGCCGGCGCATTCATCGCCGTTGCCCGCTACTGGTTGAAGAAACACCGAAAAGACTGAACCGTTTTACCCTCCTCTCGAATTTCCCCCGATTCGAGAAACTCCCTGTTACCCCGCCCTCGTGGCGGGGTTTTTTTTGCCTTCGCTATAATCTCCCGCCAACTGCCGAAGCGCCGAAGCGCCGCCAAAGTCTTTATCCACCACTCCGAACGCGGGAAGTCAGATAATGTCCAACTCGCCTTTTGGCGGTAACGCAGCAAGGTCATCATTCCCGACCAGTGAAAACATCCTCAACCGGTAACCGCATGACGCAAGCCATTTTTCCCGCCACGCCCTTGTTGACAGGCACCGATGCCGAACAGAAGCGCCGGCAGATCCTCGACTACTTTCACGCCACCTTCGACCGCTACGAGCAGTTGTTCGAAGTGCTGACGTGCGACGAGGCTTACTACGTCAAACCGATTGCGCTGCGTCACCCGCTGATTTTCTACTTCGGCCACACCGCTACCTTTTTCATCAACAAGCTGGTCCTGGCCGGCTTGATCGAGCAGCGCATCAACCCGGGTTTCGAGTCGATGTTCGCCATCGGCGTCGATGAAATGAGCTGGGATGACCTCAGCGAGCAGCGTTACGACTGGCCGCGTGTGGACGAAGTGCGCGCCTATCGCCGGGCCGTGCGGGCGACTGTGGCGCAGTTGATCGAGAGCTTGCCGCTGAACCTGCCGATTGGCTGGGAAGATCCGTTCTGGATCATCGTCATGGGCATCGAGCATGAGCGCATCCACCTCGAAACCTCTTCGGTGCTGATCCGCCAGCATCAGCTCAAATACGTGCAGAAACATCCGGCCTGGACGCCCTGTCGCGAAAGCGGTATTGCGCCGGAGAACACGCTGGTCGACATTCCGGCGGCTGAACTGCGCCTCGGCCGCGAACGCAGCGACCCGAAAATCTACGGCTGGGACAACGAATTTGGCCGCCACGAGGCGTCGACCGCAGCCTTCCAGGCCAGCCGTTATCTGGTGTCGAATCGCGAGTTTCTCGCCTTCGTTGAAGCCGGCGGCTACGCCGACGATTCACTATGGCCGGAGGAAGGTTTGGCGTGGAAGAAATTCGCCAAGGCCGAGCATCCGACTTTCTGGATCAAGGATGGCGGGCAATGGCGCCTGCGCCTGATGCTCGAAGAAGTCGCCATGCCCTGGGACTGGCCGGTCGAAACCAATTACCACGAGGCCAAGGCCTTCTGTAACTGGAAGGCACGCACCAGCGGCCAGGCTGTCCGTCTGCCGACCGAGGACGAGTGGCAGGCACTCCGCCGGTTCGCCGGAGTCGCTGATTTGCCCGACGACCTGCCAGCCAACCTCGGCCTAAGCCACGAGGCGTCGAGCTGCCCGGTCAATCGCTTCGCGCACGGCCCCATGTTTGATGTCATCGGCAATGTCTGGCAATGGCTGGAAACACCGATTTACCCATTCGCCGGCTTTGAAGTCCATCCGATCTACGACGATTTCACGACACCGACCTTCGACGAGCGCCACAACCTGTTCAAGGGCGGTTCGTGGATTTCCTGCGGCAACGAAGCCGCGCCGGTCTCGCGCTACGCCTTCCGCCGCCATTTCTTCCAGCATGCCGGTTTCCGCTATGTCGTGGCCGACGCACCCGCCACCCAGCCGGCTTCACACTACGAGACCGACCGGCTGATTTCGGAGTACATCGAATTCCATTACGGCGACGCGTATTTTGGCGTGGCCAACTTCCCGAAAACCCTGGCCCAACTGGCCATCGAAACGATGGGCGACAAGCCGGCCGGCAAGGCACTCGACCTTGGCTGCGCCACCGGCCGGGCTACTTTCGAACTGGCCCGCCATTTCGATCAGGTCACCGGCCTCGATTTCTCGGCCCGCTTCATCGGCGTTGGCACGCAACTGGCCGAACAGGGCCGGCTGCGTTATACGCTGACCGAAGAAGGCGAACTGGTCAGCTACAAGGAATGCTCACTGGCCGCCTTGGGCCTGGGCGAAGTGGCGGCCAAGGTCGAATTCTTCCAGGGCGACGCCTGCAACCTGAAGCCGGTTTTCGCCGGCTACGACCTGATCCTGGCCGCCAACCTGATCGACCGCCTGTACAGCCCGGCGCTCTTCCTCAAAACCGTCCATGAACGCCTCAACCCGGGCGGTTTGCTCATGCTGACCTCGCCCTACACCTGGCTGCCGGAACACACCAAGCGTGAGGAATGGATCGGTGGCTTCAAGAAGGATGGCGAGAACTTCACCACTTTCGATGGCCTGAAAGCGATGCTGGGCAAGCATTTCCGCCTGGTGCGCGGGCCCGAATCCGTACCTTTCGTCATTCGCGAAACAAAACGGAAGTTCCAGCACACGCTGTCGGAAGTCACCGTCTGGGAGCGGATTTAGCTTGGGCGCTATCGCCGACTAGTGCGGCAAGGCGGACTGCGGTCACCAGCACCCACAGCGACAGGATGCCGGAGGCCAGGCGTTCGTACAGACCGGTGTAGACATGGGTCGCTTCGCTGGCCGACATCAGCGCCAGGAATTGCAGACCTGCTACGCCGGTAATGAGGGAGTAGGTGCTGAGTAGTTCTAGCCTTTCATCGCGGCGAAAAAGGATAGAGCCGAGCAGCGCGGCGGCCGCGATGGCGAGGAAGGCGATGGTCGCCGACAGGCCATGGAGGCGCTGGGTGAGAATCTCCGGCGCGGCACAGCCGGGTTCGCAGGCAAAGATGCCGGCGCCGATGCGGCCGAGACCGTTGAGCGCGATGAGGCTGGCGACGAGCAGCGTCAGGCGGGGACGATCGCAAATGCGGGCGAGCGTGGCGTAGAAAGCCGCCGCGAAACAGACGTGGAGCAGTCCTGTGGCGACGAAACCGCCATAGCGCATGAAAATACTGGTACTGCTGCCGCGTTCGCCCAGTTCGCTGATGTACTGGCCGACATGATCGAAACCGGGCCGAAGTTCGCCGGCAATGACAATCACCGCCGCCCAGAGCACCGGCGCCAACACACCGCAGAGGAGGCCGATGCGGATCATGGCTTGTGCCGCTCCTAGGCCGCTTCGCCGAACCAGTTGGCGCCGAGGCAGGCGCGCAGGGCGAGCCGCGCCCGATGGAGCTGGACCCAGCAGTTGTTGGTGGTAATGCCCAGGGTCTGACAGATTTCGTCGGTATCGAAGCCGAGCACTTCGCGCATGGTGAAGATGCGTCCGCTGGCTTCCGGCAGGCGATAAAGGCAGGCTTCGAAGACTTCCCAGAACTGCTTGTTTTCCATGGCCTGCTGCGGCGTTTCCCACTCGGACGGCCGGGTGTCCTCGGCCCAGTGCTCACGGTCGTTGAAATAGCATTTCAAATTTTCGTCATTTTCCGGGTTGACCGTAACATTCTCGCGAACCCGCCCACGCAGCACATCGATGATCTTGTTTTTGAGGATGGACAGCACCCAGGTGCGCAGCGAGGCGCGCGAGGCGAACTTTTCACGTCCGCCCATGGCACCGGCCAGCGCCTCCTGCACGGCATCCTCGGCTTGTTCCCGGTTGCGTAACTGCATGTCGGCGAAGCGCAGCATGTCGCGGCGCAGGCTTGTGAGAAACTCCGGGTCATTCAGGGGGTCGGAAGCCATGGCAACTCGATGAGGTTATGGCGAAGAATCATACTGGAAAAAATTTTGTAAGGTTTTGACCCCGCCCCCGACTAATTGAGCAGGCCACCCAGCCCACGACGTAAAACAGGAACTGAAATGATCAGCTGCAAGGAAGCCACCCGCCTCGCCTCGCTCCAACTGGAACGCCCGCTCAGCCGTTGGGAGCGCCTCCAGTTTCGCCTGCACCTGGCATTTTGTGTCGGCTGCCGACGGGCTGAAAAGCAGTTCGCGTTCATGCGTCAGGTGACGGGCGCCTGGATGAGTCAAAAAGACTGATCCGACCACCTCAATTTCAACGGAGAAAATCATGAAAAAACAAAATTTCGTATCGCTGGCTGTCGGTTCTGCCTTTGCCGCAGTTGCCCTGAGCCCGCTGGCCCAAGCCGCCGAAAACCCCTTCGGCGCGACCAAACTGGAAGCCGGTTACCAGCTGGCCCAGGCCGATACCAAGATGAAAGACGGCAGCTGCGGCGGCGACAAGAAGATGGACGCCAAGTGCGGTGCCGACAAGAAGGCCGCCGAGGCAAAATGCGGTGCAAACAAGAAAATGGACGCGTCCTGTGGTGCCGCCAAGAAGGCGGCTGAAGCCAAGTGCGGCGCTGACAAAAAGAAGGATGCAAGCTGCGGCGCCAACAAGTAAGTCGGCCCTGAGCCCGGCGGCGCGGGGTGTTCCCCGCCCGCTATTTCTCCCCGAATGGAGCCTTTTCCATGCAAGCACGCCACGCGCACGGCGCAGGCCTCGGCTTTCGCCGCGAACTGATCGCCCCGCTCAAGGCCGGCGTTCCCGACGCCATCCGCTTCTTCGAGATCGCCCCGGAAAACTGGGCCGGCATGGGTGGGCTTTCGGCCAAAGACTTGCGCCATTTCACCGAGCGTTACCCCTTCGTCTGCCACGGCCTGTCGCTCTCACTCGGCGGCCCCGGCCCCTTGGACGAAGCACTGCTCCGCCGCATCAAAAGCTTTATGACCGAGCACGGCATCAGCCTCTACACCGAACACCTGTCATGGTGCGCCGACGACCGCCAGCTCTACGACCTGCTGCCGATCCCGCTGACCGAGCAGGCCGTCAAATGGACGGTCGAGCGCATCCAGCGGGCGCAGGACATTCTCGGCCAGCGCATCGGCATCGAAAACGCCTCGTACTACGTCGCCCCGCCGGGCGCTGAAATGAGCGAGGCGGAATTCATCTCGGCCATCGTCCGCGAGGCCGACTGCCTGCTCCATCTCGACGTCAATAATATCTACGTCAACAGCCAGAATTTCGCCTTCGACCCGCTCGCTTTCATGCACGCCCTGCCGCTCGAACGCACCTGCTACGTCCATGTCGCCGGCCATTACGTCGAGCCGGACGGCCTGCTCATCGACACCCACGGCGCTGAGGTCATCGACCCGGTGTGGGCGCTGCTCGAAGCCGCCTACGCCCGCATCGGCGGCGAGGTGCCGACCTGCCTCGAACGCGATTTCAATTTTCCCGATTTTTTCCGGTTGACCGTGGAAGTCGAAGAAATTGCCCGTTTGCAGGCCGCAGCATCCCGAAAGGCCGCCTGATGAACGCCGCGTTTGCCACCGATTTCCAGGATTTCCAGCGCGCCTTCGCTGCCCACCTGCGCGACCCGCAGCACGCCCCGCGCCCGCCCGGCGTGCCGGCCCGCCGCATGGCGGTGTACAACGAACTGCTGTTCAACAACATCTGCGGCTTTATCGACCGCTGTTTTCCGGTCGGCCGGGCGATTCTGGGCGAAAAGCCCTGGCGGCGACTGTACCGGACCTTCTACCGCGACTGGCCGCTACACACACCGTGGTTCCGCGAAATTCCACGCGAATTCGTCCGCTATCTGGCCGAAGCTGACATCCGCCAGCCGCTCCCCGTCTGGCTGGCCGAACTGGCGCATTACGAATGGGCAGAACTGGCGGTCGATGTCATCGATGCACCGAACCCAGCGCACAACCCGACCGGCGACCTGCTCAATAATCCGGTCGCCCTCAACCCGGCCCTGCTCAACCTCGCCTACACCTGGCCGGTGCACCGTATCTGCCCGGATTACCGGCCGCGCAAGCCGCAGCCGACTTACCTTGCCGTCTACCGCGACGCCAAGGACGACGTGCAATTCAGCCAAATCAACGCCGTCACCGGCCGCCTGCTGGCCCTGCTCGCCACCGCGCCGACCACCGGCGAAACCGCCATCCGCCAGATCGCCGCCGAACTTCAACACCCCGACCCCGAACAACTGCTGGCCCACGGCACCGCCCTGCTCGACGACCTGCGCCGGCAAGGCATTGCGCTCGGCAGTTTGATAAGCGCGAATTCGTCGCCCTGAGCAGGTTTTATCAGACAACAATCGGCCACGATTCAATCGACTGTACTACGTGTATGCTCTCGGCGTTATTCGGCTCGGGCACCGGTGAAAATTCGAGCCTGGCCCCTTTTATCTACTGATGTCAGACGACAATTTCAAACGTGCGCCTCTCAAAGGTCCAGCTGAAATCTATTGAACCGCTTCGAGATGACCTCGGTAATCCGATTGAATCTCCGGATATCTACGCTGCGCGAGTTCAACGCCTGCTGCCGAACTTCCCAGAACCAGTCCTTGCTCAGTGGTTTCAAGATCACAGTGGCGTGATCGAGGAGCATTCCGGGCTGGGCTACCACTCTTTGCGGTTTCAGTTGGTTTCTATTGGCCCCGCAGAGCTACAGCTTCCGTGTCTGGCGGAGCACCCAACTGTCATCCAGTACCGTGAATATTTCCTTCAAGGAGCCTCCAGCTATCGAATGAGGCGTCTTGCTGATTACATTGCAGAGCACCATACATGGCCAATACCTCCGCTGGTCTTCGACAACCCAGACGGAAGGTTTGTAGCCTCTTGGGGCCTGAAATATTCCATCCCGTATGACCTTCTGGAGGGGCACCATCGCATGGCAGTTCTGTACGCGCTAGGAAAACACACGCAGCGCTCGCACCAGGTCTGGCTCGTTCAACGATGAGACTGACACCTGTACACTCATACCGCTACGGCCATCGGCGCTGGTGAGTTCAACACTTGAACAGCCGCTTTCATATCGGCCATTGACTGCTTTGAGCACCTCTGAACCATTCACCCCGGATTCGTCCCGGTGGCCAGCAGCACGCATTTCCCATAGCTGAAGCATTCCCCGTTGATCTGTAAGTTTTTCGCCACCCCGGCGACTAATGATTACCCCACCTCAACGGAGAATAATCATGAAAACCATCCAGCTTCTCGCCGGCCTCGCCCTCTCGGTCGCCGCCAGCCTCGCCTTTGCCCTCGACATCCAGCCCTACTCGCCGGAAACGCTGGCGGCCAAACAGAAGGCCGGCGAAGCGGTTGCCCTGCATTTCCACGCCGACTGGTGCCCGACCTGCCGCGCTCAGGAAAAGGTGTTCAACGGCTGGAAGGGCGACGCCGCGGTGCCCGGCACGCTGCTCATCGTCAATTACGACAAGGAACGCGAACTCAAGCGCCAGCTCGGTGTGCGCACGCAATCGACGGTGATTGTCTACAAGGGCAGCAAGGAAACCGGGCGACTGGCCGGTGAGACCGACCCGGCGCCGCTGCGTGCCGTGCTCGACAGCGCGAAGTAAGCGCCATGGACATCCCCCTCGCCCACCTCGGGCTGAGCCTGGTCGCCGGCAGTTTGACGACACTCTCGCCCTGCGTCTTTCCCATCCTGCCGCTGGTCCTCGGTGGCGCCGTGCAGGCCAACCGGCTGGCGCCGCTGTCCATGGGCGCCGGCATGGCGATTTCGTTTGCGCTGATCGGCATGATTCTCGGCGCCCTTGGCCCGGCGCTTGGCATCGATTCGGACAGCGTGCGGCTGTTCGGTGCCTGGATGCTCATCACCTTCGGGCTCGTCATGCTCGTGCCGGTGCTCAACCGCCGTTTCACCGAATGGATGCTGCCCATCGCCTCAGGCGCCAATGCGGCTTCGGCCAAGCTCGACCGCGGCTCGCTGGGCGGCGCCCTGCTCCTCGGCGGCGTGCTCGGTCTGGTCTGGAGTCCGTGTTCCGGCCCCTTGCTCGCCTCGGCGCTGACGCTGGTCGCCAGCGAAGGCGGAGCCGTGCGCGGCGGGGTCATTCTTGGCTTGTTCGGGATTGGTGCGGCGATTCCGCTGGTCGCTGTCGCCTACGCTTCGCGCAAGGGATTCAATGCGGCGCGGGGCTGGGTGTTGCAGCGCATCGACGGGATCAAGAAGGCCTTCGGCGTGATCATCCTGCTCACCGGCATCGCCATCCTGTCCGGCGCCGACAAATGGCTGGAAGCGCAGGTGGTCAGCGTGCTGCCCGACGCCTGGGTGCGGGCGACGACGCTGTTCTGACGGCGGGGGCGATCAGAAGTCGAGGCGCAGGCTCAGCCACTGACGGCGTTCGACGATCCGGTCAGCCGGGACGTTGTAGGCCTTGTACTCGAAATGCGCCCCATTGGCTGACTGGACGATCCAGGCCAGCTCGCCACTCCGGCCGGCCCAGCGGAAGGGATAGGCGAGCCGGGTATCGACCCGGTGATACTTCAGGGCCTCGGTATTGATCGACCATTTCATGTTGCTCTGCCAATAGCCGGCGGCCGAGAACTCCAGGCCGTACGGCAGCTTCTGCATGAGCAGCAGCGAGGTGGAGCGGTGCGGCGTGCCATATTCGGAGAGTTCGTCGATATGGCTGTATTTCTGGGCACTCTGCAGACTGCTGGTCGGATTGGCCAGCGCCGAGGCCAGATACTCGGCGTCGATGTCGATAAACATCTGGCTGAGCACCAGCTTGGTCGAATTGAAGGGCTGCCAGCGCCATTGGTACTCGACGCCACGCATGCGCACGTCCTGGATGGGCAGCATCCCGTCCGGAATCGAATTGTCGCTGTCGTTGCGATCGATGACCAGCAGGCGGTTATGGACCTTTTCATCGAACAGGCGCACATCGAGGCTCATGCGCCAGTTGCGCCAGTCGCCGAGATAGCCGATCTCCCAGGTATCCATGCGTTCGGAGGGCATGTTCGGGTCACCCCGGAACTGATACTTGCTGCCGTTATGCCAGTCACCCCGGTAGTCGACCGTGCTGCCCGTCCGGTAAGCGCGGGAAGCGCCTACCCGCAGTGTATTTTCCGGATCCAGATGGAAGGAAAGGCTCGCTCTTGGGGCGAAATGCGATCCAGCCAGCGTATCCTCTTCGCCAGACAGGCCGAGGTTGCCGGTCAGCCAGGCGGATGGTTTCCATTCCAGATTGCCGAACAACCGTGAGACATCCCGGCTGACATCACCCTGCCCGGCCAAAGTGGTTTGCGCCCGGACGCTATCCTGGCGCCAGCTGCCGCCCCAGGCCAGGCGGAAGGTCTCGAACAGGCGCAGATTGTGTTGCGCCTCGATTTCACTCCGAGTCCCCTCGGCACCCCACGGGTCATAGATATAAGGGGCAATGCCGCCGCCCGGATTACCCGGATTGAGGTAGGCCTCAGTACCCTTGTCGACGGAATAGGCATAGCGCAGCAGAAAATCCGAGTCGATGGACAAGGCCCGGCGCCACTGGAGCTGCAAAAAGCTGTTCGACTGCTCGAAATCGCGAATCGGATTGCCGGGGCTGCTTTGCCAGGTCGTCGTGTCGAGGCGGCCGCGCTGCGTCACCGCATCCACATGCCCGGCGCTGACCTGCAGGCTGTCGCGCTCGGTCAGGGCAAAGTCGGCGCGGAAATCGAAGAGCCTGGAATAGTAGGAATCGATCCAGTCGTAGCGATCGCGCAAGCCGTCGTCATTTTGCTGGCGAAAGGTGAAGCGGAAATCGCCGGCTTCGCCCAGCTTGCCGCCAGTCCGCAGCGAATAGTCACGGACATTCTGGTTGCCGTAGTTGGTCGACACGGACACCCCGCGCACTACCGAGGGATCAACCGTGATGATGTTGATGACGCCGAGGAAGGCGTTGGAGCCATAGGACACGGCGTTCGTGCCACGAACCACCTCGATGCGCTCGATATCTTCGAGTGCTACCGGAATCAGTGCCCAGTTCGTCCCGTTGCGGAAGGCCGGCGAAAACATTGAACGCCCGTCGACCAGAACCTGCAGACGCGGCGAGAACTCCTCGTCGGTCAGGCCGTGATAAGTGACGCGACCGGCTTCAGTCGTATTGGGATAGGTCTGAAAACCCGGCACCAGTCGAAACACGTCGTTCAGATCGCGAATCGGCAGGCTGCGGATCATTTCACGATCGATGACGGTGACCGAAGTCGGCGCATCGGCCAGACGCTGCGGCAAGCGGCTGACCGAGACGACGACCGGCAGACTGGAGAAGTAGCCATCCTCTTGCGCGTGGGCCGGAAAGGCCGGCAGCAAGGCGCTCAGGATGAACAGGGCCAGGCAAGTCTGGGAGAGGGGAAATTTATCGGTATTCACGGCATTTATCGGGCAGGCTGCCCCGAAGCGTGAGCCCCCAGCCAGCCTGGAGGAATTCGGCTTCGAGATCAGCGGCCTGCCACTATTTTAACAAACATCGATAAACCCCTGCCTAGGGGAAGGACTAGGTAGATATCGCCTGCGTCGGGTTGAGCAGGCGCACTTCGCGCTGCGGGAAGGGAATGGCCACGCCGTTGGCCTTGAAAGCACGCCAGATGGCGAAGTTGATATCAGAAACAACATTACCCTTGCCCTTCTCCGGATCGTCGATCCAGAAGCCAAGTTCCAGATTGATGCTGCTGTCGGCAAACTGGGTCAGGAAAACCTTGGGCGGCGGGTCGGCCAGGACACGTTCCTGAGCGGCAGCGGCTTCGGTCATCAGACGGACGGCGAGATCGAGGTCGCTGTCGTAGGCGACGCCAACGCTGGTCACCAGGCGCAACTGGGCGTTCGAATAGGTCTGGTTCTGCACCGTAGTGCTGATCAGCGTTTCATTCGGCACGATGAACTCGCTGCCGCCCGGGTTCTTGAGCACCGTGTAGCGCGTCGTGATCTGTGTCACCTCGCCGGCATCGGCGCCAACCTGGACGACATTGCCGATGCGGATCGACCGGTCGAGCAGGATGATGAAGCCGGAAACGTAGTTGCTGGCAATCTTCTGCAAGCCGAAACCGAGGCCGACGCCGAGTGCACCGGTGAATACCGAGAGCGCCGTCATATCGATGCCGACCAACCCCAGGCTGGCCAGGATGGCGATAACGGTCAGGCCTGCCTTGGCGACGCGCACGCCGACGATGCGCAGGTTGGCGTCGAGCGAATGGACACCCATCAACCGCGCCTCGATGACGCCGGCGATCCACAGCGCGAAGACGACGGTCAGGAAGATTGTGGCGACGCCGCGGAGCACCGTCCACAAATCGATGTGCTGTTTGCCGACGTGGAACTGCACGCTTTCCAGGGCATCGATGACATCGGGCGCCAGATCGGTGATGTAGAGCGCCAGCCAGCCCCAGACAATGGCCGCGATGATGCGCTCCCAGGTGGTCAGCCAGGTTGCCCGCGGGAAAGCCTGACGGAGCACGAAGATGACGCCACGCACGAGCGCCATCGAACCGAGCAGCGGCATGGCCAGCTTGAGCAGATTGACGTGAATGAGCGAGCCCAGCGTGGCGATGGCGATGCCGGCCAGGACCATGCCGGTGAGCGGGAAAGCCAGCCGGGAACTGGCGTCGGACAGCCGCCCCTCGCCCTCGGTCCGGCGCCGACGCCACCACCCTGCAATCAGCGCGGCGAGGCCGACGCAGGCGACCAGCGCGACCACCTGCCAGACGAAATCCGGATCGCGAAAATCTGCGACCAGGTCGTTGATCAGGCGCAAGGCCTGGCTTTTCTCGCTCATGCCTTCTTTTCCAAGGCAGCGGCGAAGAAGCCGTCGGTGTTGTGCTGGTTGGGCAGCAGACGCAGCATGTCGCCGTCGAAAGCGATGCCCTGCTTGGCGAGAATGACCGAGGCCGGGACCAGCGTGAAGTCGGGATGTTTGGCCAGGAAGCCGGCGACGATGTCGTCGTTTTCCGCGGTCAACAGGCTGCACGTGGCATAAACCAGACGGCCGCCGGGGCGGACCATGGTTGATGCGGCTTCGAGAATCGACAGTTGCTTGACGGTCAGTTCAGCCACCGAGGCTTCGTCCTGACGCCATTTGAGGTCGGGATTGCGGCGCAAGGTGCCGAGGCCGGAACACGGCGCATCAACCAGCACGCGGTCGGCCTTGCCGGCCAGACGTTTGATCTTGGTGTCGCGCTCATGCTCGATGCGGGCCGGATGAACGTTCGACAAGCCGGACCGGGCCAGCCGCGGCTTGAGGTTGGCCAGGCGCTTGTCGGACACGTCGTAGGCATAGAGCCGGCCGGTGTTGCGCATCAGGGCGCCGAGCAGCAGCGTCTTGCCACCGGCGCCAGCGCAGAAATCGACAACCATTTCGCCGCGCTTCGGTTCGAGCAGGAAGCCAAGTAGCTGGCTGCCTTCATCCTGCACTTCGACGGCGCCTTCGATGAATAGGGGATGCTTGGCCAACGCCGGCTTGTCGCGCAGGCGGACGGCGATCGGCGAGAGCGGGCCGGGCATGGCGGCGATGTCGTCGGCAGCCAGCCTGGCGAGGACGTCTTCGCGGTTGGCCTTGAGCGTATTGACGCGCAGATCTAGGGGGGCCGGCTGGTTGAGGGCGTGGGCCAGGGCCAGCGTTTCGTCGGCACCGAACTGGGCTTCGAGACGGTTGTACAGCCAGTCCGGCAGATCGCAGCGGACGGCTGGCGGGAAGTCGGCTTCCGGCATGGCCTTGGCGGCGGCCAGCCATTCTTCTTCGCTCGCCTTGAGGACAGTGGCCAGTTCGCGCTGGCTCCAGCCACGCGTCACGGCCAGGGCGACGAGCAAACGACGACGGTCGGAGAGCTTGCCGGCGCAACGCGCTTCGAGGCTGCGCCCACGGCGCAGGACGGCAAAGACGGTTTCGGCGACGAAGGCGCGGTCGGCATGGCCAAGCTGGCGATTTTCGCGGAAATAGCGCGAAACAACGGCATCGGCCGGGTAATCGAAGCGCAGCAGCAGGCCGAGGACGGCTTCGGCGTGGGCAAACAGGGCGGGTGTGAAGCGGGCTTTCATGGTGATCCTATTTCAGTAGCGACTTGCTCGAAGATGTCGCCTTTTTTATCGGTGTAGCGAATTTTAACCGGCAAGCGGTGGCGATCGAGCGCAATCCAGATTTCAGTCACCGTATCGCCCATGGCGCGCAGGTGCAGGGTGCGAAAATGGCCGGCCGGGATGTCGATTTCCTCTTCGCCCAGCGAATCGAGCGTGAAACGGTCGTATTTCTTGCCGGTAACGACGCCGACTATGGCCCCCGATTCCGGGTGGCGCAGGTAGGCGAGCTGGTAGTTGAGCGACAGGATGTCCTGGGCACCGACGCTGATCGGCTGTACGGCGCCACTGCGCGACAAGCGGACCTCGGTGGCCGACCAGTCGAAATCGGCGTTTTCGTTGGCATCCTTGCCGTTCTTGCGCGTCCGGTAGGTTTCGGGTTGCAGGCCGCCGGCGACCAGCTTGCCGCTGCTTTCGTTCTCGAAGACGAGCGGTTTGATCAGCGCGGCCAGGCCGCTCGTTTCGGTCGTGCCGCTCAGCCGGTAACGGCCGTCCTCAGTGAATTCCCAAGTGTGTTCGGCGCGGCCGACCTGGAACCCCTGCGTGCCGTAGAAGATGACGAAACGCATGCGGCCTTTGGCCGGTAGCAGCGGCTTGGCCTGCTCCGGCGCCTTGGTTGCCACGGTCGACGGCAAATTTGGAGCAATTTCGGAAGGCTTGCTTTCCGGCTCCGGCGCCACGGTTTCGGCATTTGGCGACGGCTTGCCGGTGGTCAGCGGGGCCGGCTTCACGATCTTCGGGCGGGGTTTGACGACTGGTTTCTGTTCCGCCGCCGGAGGAGCGGCCGGCGGTGGCGGCTGCAGCTCGGCGCGCAAGGGCACCGGCTCATCCGCCCCGCCGAAGATCTCGACATCGGTGCCGAACAGCGCGGCGGCATGAATGCCGAGCGAAGCGGCAAGCGCGATGACGAAGGCGAGCGGCATGGCCGGCCTAGCGAATCCCGGACGAAGTGAGGACAGGGGAAACGAGCACGGCCGGCTCGGCCAGTTCGGCGGCGATCCGGACGCGGCCGTTTTCGATCGTCAATTTGTCTTCGACAAACCAGCGCACGGCCTGCGGGTAAACAAGGTGCTCCTGGCGCAGGACGCGGGCCGAGAGGCTGGCTTCGTCATCGCTATCAAGCACCGGTACGGCGGCCTGGATGATGACCGGGCCGTGATCGAGGGCCGGCGTGACGAAATGCACGGTACAGCCGTGGATGCGCACGCCTTCTTCAAGCGCGCGCTGGTGTGTGTGCAAGCCGGGGAAGGAGGGCAGCAGCGAGGGGTGGATGTTGATCAGCCGGCCTTCATAGTGGCGGACGAAGCTGTCGGACAGTATCCGCATGAAGCCGGCGAGGACGACGAGGTCGGGCGCGAATTCGTCGATGCATTGGGCCAGCCGGCTGTCGAAAGCCTCGCGCCCGGCAAAGGCCTTGTGATTGATGAAGTGCGTCGTGATGCCTGATTTTGCCGCTGTTTCCAGGCCCTCGGCGTCGACCCGGTTGCTGATCACGGCGACGATATTGACGGGCAGATTGCCGGCATCGCGGGCGGCGATCAGCGCCTCCATGTTGCTGCCACGACCGGAAATCAGGATGACGATTCTCTTCATTTCAAAAAACTCACGGGTAAAAAGATGGCGCTGGCCACGGACTGGGTCAGCCGGGAAAAGGTACGGCCATTGCGGTCGGCAACGACCTTGGCCATGAAATCGAGCAGGCCCATGACGCGACCGAATTCGCGCTCGTAGGAGAGGTTGCGGTTGGCCGGATCGAGCTCGTTCGAGAGCAGAAACAGTTCGCCGGCTGCCGTGCGGTCATGACCGAGCTTCCAGATGGCGACATCCATGTTGCGCGCGCTGTTGTAGAGCTTCATTTCGTTCAGGCTGTCGAGGATGTAGAACTCGTCCTTGTGCTCGAAGGCGGCATCGACCATGCCGAGCAACCCGTAAATCAGGGCCGTGACGCGGTCTCCGGTATAGACCTCGGTGAAGGCCAGCGAGGCCACTGCCCCTTCCCGCTGGCCGCTGAATTCCGGCCAGTTGCGATACTGGCGCTGGCGCAGGCGCTCGACCGCTGCTTCACGGCTCACTGCGCCGCTCTTCTTCCATTCCTTCGGATTGCGCTTGTAGAGCTTGTCGGCAATGAGCAGCAGGCCATCAACCACTTCGGCGCGATTGGTGTCGGCGATACGGTCGACTTCCGATTTGAGCAGATATTTCGGGTTGACCGTGGATTCCGTCCGGCCGGCCTTGTCCATCTTCGTCGTACAGGCTGTCAGCGTCAGGACGAGGATGACGGCCAGCCAGCGCATCAGGCTTCCTTGCTCTTGAGGTAGCCCCAGCCGATGGGGATCAGCGAGGAAACGATGATGCCGATGATGATGACCGACAGATTGGCCTTGACCCACGGCATGTTGCCCAGCCAGTAGCCGGCCAGGCACAGCGAAACGACCCAGCTAACGGCGCCGATCAGGTTGAATATCGTGAAACGCGCGTAGGTCATCGAGCCGATACCGGCGACGAAGGGCGCGAAGGTGCGGAACAGCGGCAGGAAGCGCGAGATGATCAGCGTCTTGCCGCCATGTTTTTCATAGAAGGCATGCGTCTTGATCAGCGCATCCCGATTGAAGAAGCGCGAATTCTCCCAGTGGAAGACCTTGGGGCCAAGGAAACGGCCGATCTGGTAATTGACGGTATTGCCGAGTACCGCCGCTGCCGTCAGCACGCCCATCAGCGTGAAGATATCCATGCCGCCCTCGCCGATGGCAGCCAGCGCACCGGCCACGAAAAGCAGCGAATCGCCCGGCAGGAAGGGGAAGACGACGAAACCGGTCTCCGAGAAAATGATGAAGAACAAGATGCCGTAGATCCACAGCCCGTAGTCCAGCACCATTACAGCCAGATGCTTGTCGAGGTGGAGGACGATATCGATGAATTGGGTCAGGAGTTCCATGCGGCGCACCGGGCTTTGAATGAGGCCGCATTTTACCCCAACGTCACCCTTACTCCGCTGGCCCTGGCACACGCCGAGTCGGCTATTTGTCGCGGCATCGCCGCCAAAAACAGTCGGCCTAGCGCCAGGGTGGAACATTCTGATTTTGCGAGAAAATTTCAGCCAACCGGGTGTCGGAAATATTTACACGCCATAGCCACAGCAGCCACGTTCGACCTCAACCCGGCCGGGCACGATGCTTGGCAAGCCTTGGCGTGACTTGGACTCCCGCCAACGGCCAATAAGCGCATTGCCAACTGGCCCAGCTTTTGCGTGCTTTGTCAAGGCGACTAATTCACACCGAATGCAATATTTGTGTCATCAACAGACACCGCATGCACGGTGGTAGCGAATGGGCTTTGCGATACGCACCACTTTTGCGACAGGACCAAATATGACCAGTTCGGCTCGTCACCTTCTCTCACTACTCATCGCGCCGGTCCTCGCGATGTTGCTTCTCGCGCCAGCCCACGCCGTGCCCAGCCTGTCAAACGGCGGTTTCGAGGCGGGGCTGAGCGGATGGACCACGGCAGACCAGACCGGCAGCGACGGTACTTTCTACGTTCAGAGCGGCATCCTGAGCCCCGCCAGCGGCTCCGATGTACCTGCACCGCCGCAAGGAACGTCGGCTGCGATGAGCGATGCAGGCGCCCCCGGTTCCCACGTGCTGTATCAGGATTTCGTGGCCAGCGCGGGTAACGCGACGCTGAGCTTTCAATTGTTCATCGGCAATCGGGCGGATGCCTTCTACACCCCTGCCACGCTGGACTTCAGCACGCCAGAGCTGAATCAGCAGGCCCGGGTTGATATCCTGACGACCAGTGCGGACCCATTCAGCGTCATGGCGGCCGACATCCTGATAACGCTGTACCAGACCAACATCGGCGACGTCCTGGTTGACGGCTATTTCACCGTATCCCAGGACATCAGCGCCCTGCTCGCCGCCCATTCGGGCGAAACACTGCGTCTGCGCTTTGCCGAAGTCGACAACGTATTCATCTCCCAGATGGGCGTCGATAACGTGCGTTTCGAGTCGAACGAGATACCTGAGCCAGCGCTCTCGTTGCTGCTGGGCATCGCCCTGCTCGCCCTGGTCGCGACGCCAGCTCGTTGGCGCAACCAGCGCCGTTAATCCCCGTCATTCAGGATTTTCCGGCGGCTGGTGATCAGCCATTTTCTGCCGGCTGAAGCACACAAGGAGGTCTCGATGAAACACGTTCAGGTACTCCCCCGCCCTGGCCGTCACGGCCGCAGCGCTCTGCTCGGCGCGACACTGCTCGCTACCGCCTTCGCCCTCGCCTCCCCGACGCTGGCCGATTCGATCCCGGTCGAAATACTCGACCCCGGCCTTCAGGTCACGACAGTGCTCAACACAGGCCTTAGTCAGCCGATGGGCATCATCTTCCTTGGCCCCGACGATTTTCTCGTCCCCGAAAAGGGCTCCGGGCAGGTCAAGCGGGTGACCAACGGCGTCGTGCTGCCTGCACCGGTACTCGATCTGCCGGTCAATAGCAGTTCTGAACGCGGCTTGCTGAGCCTGGTGTTGCACCCTGACTTCCCGGCGACGCCCTATATGTACGCCTACTGGACCGAGAGCTCGACCGGCGCCGATTCGACCGCGATCAACGAGGTTCCCCTGCTCGGCAACCGGGTCGACCGCTTTGTCTGGAATGGCAACTCGCTCGTTTTTGACCGCACCCTGCAACGGCTTCGCTCCCGTCAGACGGACAATGTGGAAACCCCGGGGCACCCGGGCACCGCCAACGGTGGCGAATTCGGCAACCACAACGGCGGCGTGATGCGCTTTGGCCCGGACGACAAGCTCTATGTCTTCATGGGCGACCAGGGCCGGCGCGGCTGGCTGCAAAACCTGGCCAACGGCCCCTTCCTGACCGCCCCCTTGCTCGATGACACCTTCGGCGGCCCGGCTCCCGATACTGCCCACCTGGCCGGCGTCATTCTGCGCCTCAACGACGATGGCTCGACGCCGGCCGACAATCCGTTCTTTGCCTCCGGTGCGGCAATTGGTGGCGAAGTCGGCCAGAACATCCAGAAGATTTTTTCCTACGGCCACCGCAACGGCTTCGGCATGGCCTTCGACCCCGTATCCGGTTCGCTATGGGAATCCGAGAACGCTGACGACGCCTATTCGGAGCTGAATCGCGTCATTCCCGGCATGAACGGCGGATGGATACAACTGGCCGGCCCATTGAGCCGCGTCGCCAACTGGAAACTCATCGAAACCACACAATTTAACCGAGCGCTGCAACAGGTTCGCTACCCGCCAACCCGCTCGGTCTACACTGCCAGCCTGGCCACATCGCGCATGGTCAGTTTGCCGGGCGCCATCTACCGTGACCCGGAATTGAGCTGGCGCTACGAAATCGGTCCGTCCGGCCTCACCTTCGTCCGCGACGACAGCCTGGGGAACGCCAACAGCGGCACCCTGTGGATGGGCTCGGCGCGCGCCTTCTCGCAAGTCGGAGGAACCGGCGGCAGCGTGTACCGGATTCGCCTCACAGCGGATCGCCTCACGGTTGACACCAGCGCCGACCCGAGACTGGCCGACCGGGTGGCCGACAACCTGTTCCGCGCCAGCAAGTTCGACGGCACGGAAAGCGAGACCCTGCTGATCGGTCGCGGCTTCGGCGTCACTCCAAGCATCGAACAGGGGCCGGATGGCAATCTCTACGTGGTCTCGCTCTCCGACAACGCCATCTACAAGATCAGCCCGAGTCCGTAGATAGCGCTGGTTTCCCACGGCTGGTTTCAGGCCAACGGCAGCTGAGGCCAGCGCAGCGGGCACTCGTCCGGCCAGGCAATCTGAGATAATCCGGGCATGCCGACCATTGCCCGCCTCCCCGACCTGCTGATCAGCCAGCCATCAGCCTGTTCGTCAACATCGAACTGGCGCCGGTCGATGTGAACGACCACCCGGCCAAGACCTAAGCCCGCTTCCGCGACTCGTGCGCCACGCAACACAGTTCGTCTTCCACGCCATCCAGCGCACGCTGGCGACAGCGGTGGAACCCGTGCGCAGATCGCAATTGGAACGGGCACCGCCACTCCCGCGCAAGCGGTAGTGACGGTGCCCGAGTCAGCAGTCTGAAAGCCAGACCCAAAGGTCTAGCTTTCAGGTTCTTCAGAACAAGGATCAGGCCAGCTTCTTTTTGCGCCTGGAGATGGCCAAACCGGCCAGCCCCAAGCCAAAGAGAGCGAGGCTTTCGGGTTCAGGTACCCGGTTGTCGCCTTGCACGTCAAAGATGATCTCGTAGCTCCAACTACTGCTAGCGACTCCACCGGGAGCAGTCATTGAAACAGGAGAAAAGGCGTAAACACCCTCGCCAAGCGGTAGCGCTCCCACAAAAAAGTCTTGATCAGAACTATCTAAAATATTGGCAGTACTAGAACTCAACACACCGCCAGAATGGCCACCAGTCTTAAGGTCCCAAGTGGAAGTCAGGCCCGACTGACCTACCACTACTTGATCAAATGCTGAAAATATGACATTGGTCAGTGTTTGGCCGACACCCAAATGGAATAAAAATCCATCGAAATCAACACCATCCGTTCCAAACGAACTACGGCCCAGTACCGAGTTTGAGCCGATCGAAAAGCCAAGATCAACAGTATCCTGCGCGGCCAAATCGCCGTTTACAGCCTCAGAATAGATAACTCCTGCTTGAGCCGAACCCATAAAAAGGGTTACGAGAATCGCCGCGATCGAAAGTTTTGCCATACAGCCCTCTATAAAAACCCTAACGTTCTAAATACAAAGCAATATCGAGACCAATATAAAACTAACCTAAAAAATCAATCGATTGCAAAAACACACAAAACCAAAACAATTAATTCGTCATGGTCAGTGTCAAATTTTCCGACACAATTTCTCATTAACTGGCTGCCGTACGCCTATCGGAGCAATCTGAGATAATCAGCGGATGCCGACCATTGCCCGCCTCCCCGACCTGCTGATCAGCCAGATTGCCGCTGGCGAAGTGGTTGAAAGACCCGCCTCCGTCCTCAAGGAACTCCTCGAAAACAGCCTCGATGCCGGCAGCAAGGCGATCCAGGTGCATCTCGAAGAAGGCGGCGTCAAGCTGATCCGCATCACCGACGACGGTTGCGGCATTGCCAAGGACGAACTGGCGCTGGCCCTGACCCGGCATGCCACGTCCAAGATTGCCAGCCTCGACGATCTTGAACGGGTCGGCACCCTTGGCTTTCGTGGCGAGGCGCTGGCTTCGGTCGCTTCCGTCGCCCGGCTGAGCATCACCAGCCGCGAACGCGGTGCGGCGCATGCCTGGAAATTGAGAGGAGAGCCGGGTGCGGAGCCAGAGCCGGCCGCCCTGATGGCCGGCACAGTCGTCGAAATGCGCGACCTTTATTTCAACACCCCGGCCCGCCGCAAGTTTTTGAAATCGGAAAGCACCGAATTCGCCCATTGCGCCGATGCCGTCCGCCGTCTGGCGCTGACCCGCCCGGATGTGGCGATCAGCCTGACCCACAACGGTCGCAACCTGTTCCAGCTCGCCCCCGCCGACGCGCCGCGGCGCATTGCCGACATCCTCGGCGACGATTTCCTCGGCGCCGCCCGCGCTGTCGATGCCGGGGCCGGCCCGTTGTCACTCGCCGGCTTCGCTATCGACCCGACGCGCGCCACCGACGCCAAGGATGGCCAGTACGTCTTCGTCAACGGCCGTTTCGTGCGCGACAAGATCATCAGCCATGCCCTGCGCGAAGCCTATCGCGACGTCCTGCACGGCAGCCGCCAGCCGGCCGTCTGCCTGTTCGTGAACATCGACCCGGCGCTGGTCGACGTCAACGTCCACCCGGCCAAAACCGAAGTCCGCTTCCGCGATTCGCGCGCCATGCACCAGTTCGTCTTCCACGCCATCCAGCGTACCCTCGCCGCGCCGGTACAGGCCGAAGCCGCCCCGGCGCTGGTCGAACGCGAGACTTCCACGGTCAACCGGCAAAATCAGCCAAATTTCGAATACGCCCCGCCGCTCCGTCATCAAGGCAGCCTCGGTGTCGCCGAACCGGCTGCTGCCGCCTATCTCGCCTTCGCCCGTGCCGCGCAGCAGGTCGCGCCATCGTCCGCCGGCCCGGCCACGACATTTCAATTTCAGCCCAATTTTCCGGTTGACCGTGGCAATGACAGCCCGCCGCCCGACAGCGCCGGCCCGCCGCTCGGCTACGCCCTGGCCCAGCTGCACGGCATCTACATCCTCGCCCAGAACGCCCGCGGCCTGATCCTCATCGACATGCACGCGGCGCACGAGCGCATCCTCTACGAAAAGCTCAAAACCGCCTTCGACAACCGTCAGATCGCCACCCAGGCGCTGCTCATCCCGGCTGTCTTCTCGGCCGACCCACTCGACATCGCCGCCGTCGAAGAACACGCCGACGCCCTGGCCGACCTCGGCTTCCAGATTGCCCCGCTCGGCCCCAACCAGCTCGGCGTCCGCGCCGTCCCCGCCCTGCTGCAAAGCGGCGACCCCGCCGCGCTGGCCAAATCGCTGATCGCCGAACTGCGCGAACACGGCATCACCCAACTCGCCACCGCGCGCCGTAACGAACTCCTCGCTACCATGGCCTGCCACGGCGCCGTCCGCGCCCGCCGCCTGCTCACCGTTCCCGAAATGAATGCCCTGCTTCGCCAGATGGAAGAAACCGAACGCGCCGGCCAATGCAATCACGGCCGGCCGACGTGGACGGAGTTGTCGCTCAACGATCTCGACAAACTATTTCTGCGCGGGCAATAATTCGGCGGCTCACACCCGCCCCGGCCCGCGCCCTCATGATGTCATCCCTCAGGCAGTTGCTCCGACCGTCCTCGGCGCCCCCCGGCGAACGTCGCAACGTCCTGATCGCCCTCGGGCTTCTCGCCCTGCTGACGTATATCGGGCTCATTGTCGGCGGCCTGAAAATCTCACTGGACCGCGAAAACGAGTTTGCCCTGCGCAACCTCGACAATCTGGCGCGCGTACTGGAGGCACATGCCCACAACACTGTGGACAAGATCGACACCGTGCTGCTGGCCAGCCAGCTGCGCCTGAACACCACGCTGTCCGGCGAATCGGGCGACGCTGCCGCGATCAACACTGCGCTGGCCAGCTATCTGGCGCTGATCGCCAGCGAATCGCAAAGCCTGCGCGTGGCCAATGCCGAGGGCAACTTCACGCATGACGCCTCGGGCAAAATCGCCAGCGTCCATATTCGCGACCGCGACTACTTTCAGCGCAATCGCGATGGCGCCAGCGCGCTGGTCGTCTCAGAGCCGCTGTTCGCTCGCATCACCAGCAACTGGGTGATCACGCTGAGCCGCCGCCTCAGCGACCCGCAAGGCAATTTTGCCGGCCTGGTCCAGGCAGCGGTACGGGCCGATCATTTCCAGGAATTTTTCACCAGCCTGAAGCTTGGTAGCGGCCAGAGCATCGCGCTGGTCGACCACGAAAGCCGCCTGATCGCCCGTTACCCGGCCGCCCCCGAACGTCAGGGCAAAGCCATCGACGGCATGCCGCTGACCGCGCTGATCGCCGACAAACGACCGTATGGCAATTTCACCCACCACTCCTCGGTTGACGGTGTCGAGCGGCGCTATGTCGCCCGTCAGGTCGGCCACTACCCGTTGTACGTAGTGGTTGGCCACGCGCCGAGCGACTATCTGGCCAACTGGTATCAGCAAGTTCTCTGGTCAGTCCTCAGCATTCTGGTGTTGGCCTTCGTTCTGGCCGGCTGGATCGCAGTCTGGCTGCGCACCTACGACCGGGCGCACGCGCTGGCGCAAGGGATGACCCGGGCCTACGAGAACACCACGCGGCAAACCCGGGCCCTCCTCGACAGCCTGCCCGACCCGGCCTGGCTGAGCGACCCCCAGCAACGTCTGATCGCCGTCAACGACGCCTACGCGCGGGCCTGCGGCAAACCGGCCGACACCCTGCCCGGGCAGACGGTAGCCGCCATCTGGCCGGCGGAGGCAGCCGAATCGCTGACCCGGCTGGATGCCCTGGCGCTGACCGAACAACGGCAACAGCGGCGGACCGACACCCAGCAACTGGCCGATGGCGAGATCCGTCATTTCGAGTTCATCTCGACACCGGTCCTCGACGACCGCGGCGAACTGACCGGCGTCGCCGGGGTCGCCCGCGACATCACGCAACTGCATGAGGACCAGGAGCGTATCCGCTACCTGGCCGAACACGACCAGCTGACCCGGCTCCCCAACCGCAGCATGCTGGCCGATCTGATGTCACAGGCGCTGGCGCTGACCTTCGGGACCCAGGCTGAGGTCGCCCTGATGTTCCTCGACCTCGACCATTTCAAGAACGTAAACGACACCCTCGGCCACGAGATTGGCGACCAGTTGCTGCTTGAGGCGGCCCAGCGTTTGCGCCGCAGCCTCGATGCGCGCGACACGGTCAGCCGACAGGGCGGCGACGAATTCGCCATGCTCATTCAGGGCTATGGCTCGCCCTCGCGCCTGGCCAGCATCGCCCAGCGACTGATCGACGCACTGGGCGAGCCCTTCATGGTGGCCGGGCACGAATTGCGGGTTGGCGCCAGCATCGGCATCAGCACCTACCCGGAGGACGGCAAGGACATCGGCAGCCTGCTCAAGAACGCCGACACGGCGATGTACCAGGCCAAGGCCGCCGGCGGCAATGCCTACCGCTTCTTTACGCCCGAAATGAACACCCGCATCTCCGAACGAGTGATGCTGGAAGACTCCCTGCGCCGGGCGCTGCGCGGCCAGGACATCTACCTCAACTACCAGCCGCAGGTCGACGCCCAAAGCGGCCGCCTGATCGGCCTCGAAGCACTGGTCCGCTGGAACCATCCGGAAATTGGCAATATCCCGCCCGCGCGCTTTATCCCGATCGCCGAGGAAAGCAACCTGATCAACCAGATCGGCGACTGGGTGCTGCGTGAAGCCTGTCGGCAAAACCGCCAGTGGCAGGATCAAGGCTTGCCGCCCGTAGTCATGGCGGTCAACCTGTCCGCCGTTCAGTTGCGCCAGGCCAACCTTGCCCAACGCATCGTCGCCATCCTCGCCGAAACCGGCCTGGAAGCCCGCTGGCTCGAGCTGGAAGTCACCGAAAGCGCCTTCATCCACGACACCGACCGCATCGTCGCCGTGCTCGACGAACTTAGCGCCCTGGGCATCAAGCTGTCGATCGACGATTTCGGCACCGGCTACTCCAGCCTCGCCTACCTCAAGCGTCTGCCCTTCGACCGCATCAAGATTGACCAGTCCTTCGTCCGCGAACTGCCGGGCGATACCGACGATGTCGCCATCGTCCGGGCCATCATCGCCATCGCCGACAGCCTGCAAAAGGAAGTCATCGCCGAAGGTGTCGAGGAGCTCACCCAAGCCGACTTCCTGCTCGACCACGGTTGCCGCCTGATGCAGGGCTACCACTTTGGCCGCCCGACCTCGGCGGTCGCCATCGAAGCCGTGTTACAGCGGGGCGGATACCTCCCCATGCGGGCAGTCGACGCGGCCGTTTGATTCCCACGGTCAACCGGAAAATTTGGCCAAAAACGAAAACCGGTCCTGCAGCGAAGCCGGCGGGCCAGCCTTCATGAATCACTGATCAACGCGACAAACGCTTTCTGCGCGAGCAAGAAAAACCCCGCCGCAGCGGGGTTCGGGCGCAAACGATAGATCGCTTACAGCGACTGGCGGCGACGTGCCATGGCACCAATCAGACCGAGACCAGCCAGGAACATGGCGTAGCTCTCCGGCTCGGGAACGGCAGCAATAGCGGATGCCACAACATTGGTACTACCGCTAGCGTTGGCCCCCAACTGGATTGTTCCGGTAAGGAGACCAGCGGACATATTCACAAATGCACCAGCCAGTGTCACCGACGTCGACTGGGTTGATGGTGAATTCGGATACCACCAGTAATAATTTCCGACAAATGAAGAAGTAGTGTCATACGAGTTTTGGCTGCCATTCCCGCTTGCACCTACACCGTTCACCGTCATGACAGCATTGGCAGAGGCACTCTCTCCGTTGCCAGTCGAGGAATCATACCCGACCGTGGATGACGCCTGTGTTGAAGCATTGGCTTGGAATACAACCGCGGTATTCGCGCTCAACTGGAAGCTGCCACCGCCGTTGTAGTTTTGCGCAGATGCGGTGAACGACTTGCCGTTACCTCCCGCACTGGTTGCTGTGGCAGACCCTGAAGCAGAAAGCGAGTTGGTGGTGATCGTGGCGCTCGCAGCCGCATTGAAGATACTTGCCATCGAGCTGTTTACCTCCCCGACCGGCATGTAATTGTTGGTGTAGCTAGTACCATATTGCCCGCTGACGTTTGCATTGGTGTAAGTAGCCATGTTCGGATCAATGCCGGACACGTTGGCCCACGTAATCGTCGGCACAATGCCGTCCAGCGGGTTCAGATCGTAGAGCGTAATCGTAAAATCGCTGATCGTCGCAGATGCGGATACGGCCGCCATGGCCGGTGTTGCAAACCCTATTGCAATGGCACCAACCAATGCCAGTTTCTTGAATACGAATTTCATTTTTTCCCCTTAAGTAGATACCTGCTTCTTAATGCTAGCAAAGCACTAACCCAACGTCATTAGTCCATTTGGATATCCAGTAAACATAAAATTGGCGTGCAAAGGGATTGTTAAAATCTCTTTTCTCGATTAAACAGCCCTGACCAAAATCCCACGGTCAACCGGAAAAAATGGCCAAAAATGAAATCTTGCCCAGCGATAAAATCCCTGCTCCATGCTTGAATTCCTGATCGAGATACTTGGCGAGTTCGTGCTCCAGGCGGTGGGCGAGGCTTTGCTGGAATTGGGTTTTCACTCGCTCGCCGAGCCTTTCCGGAAACCACCGAATCCGTTGCTGGCAGCGCTCGGTTACGCAATTTTCGGCGCGCTGGCGGGAGCACTAAGCCTGCTTTTCCTGCCAGATCATCTGACGCCCTCCGGCCTCCCCCGCCTCGCCAACCTGCTGCTGACACCGATTGCCACCGGCTTGTGCATGGTCGCCATGGGCACCTGGCGGAGCCGGCGTGGCGATGCCTTGCTGCGCATTGACCGCTTTTCGTATGGCTACCTGTTTGCCCTGAGCTTGGCGCTCGTCAGGTTTCAATTCGCCCACTGAACGGCCATGCCAACAACATGCTTGCATCCCATCTGAAAAGTTCGTAGGCTCCTGATCAGCCCTCCGGTTTACGGGGGAAGCGCGCCATGAAGGCCGGCTGTTTTGCCGGCAGACTTTTGACCGCCGGAGACCTCCATGCTCAATCTGTTTTCCGTCTCTGCTTTTCGGCGCCGCCATGCCTGGCGGCTGTTTTTTGCGCTTCTGGTAATGGCCGGACTGAGTGCCTGCGGAAGCCCCCGCGCCCCCGAGGGCGCCAGTGCCGGGGCTGAACCGCCACCTCCGCCGCCACCTGCAGCAGCAAGGCCGGCACCGGCTCCCGCGCCGGCGCCCGCACCACTGCCGCCGGCGCCACCCAAGCCCGCGGCTGCCAATGGGTCGAGTGCATCTGCGTCAATTCCGCAGTTCGACTGGCCACCGCCCAAGGCCTCCGCCGAACAGTCAATTCCCGACAAATGGCTGCGCACCGGCGCGACGACGCGGCTGGCCAATGTCGCCGACAAGTTCGAGAAGGCCCTGCGTCTGGCGCACTACGAGCAGCGGAGCTATTACGCCGTGCCGCGCGGTTTTGCGCTGGCGACGCAGCTTGAGCAGATCAAGGCCGATGGCACGCCGATGCCCGGCGCGGATCGCTGGAAGATCGGCACGCCGTCGGTGAGCAATCTGTCGCTGGCGAGTTTCATCAAGGCCCTGGCCAAAGCGCCGGCCGGCAATTATCGGGCGATTGTTTTTGTCGTCACCGACGCCCCCTGGGTGCAGTCCACCACGGCCCCGAGCGACGAAAAGATCAAGGGCTGGGCCGGTGGCGGGGCGCACGCGCTGCCGGGGTCAATTGGCGCCTTGCCGTATGGCGAGGACTATCGCGCCCGAGCCCTGATTTACGAGTTCAAAAAGGGCACGTCCGGACCGGCGAAAACCCTGCTGCCCAGCGCGGTCTCCGGTGAAATGCATCTCGACAAGGGGGGCATCTGGGAACCCTTGAGCATACTGTGAAATCCGGCGAGGCAAGGCGCTTTCATGGCTAATCCGGTCTTCATCAGCTACCGGCGCAGCGATACGACGGGCGAAGCCGGGCGGCTGGCCGATTCGCTGGAAAACCTGCTCGGCGCCGCCTGCGTCTTTCGCGATGCTGACGACATTCCGGCCGGCGAGGATTTCGCGGTCTTTTTGCAGCGCGAGCTGGCCGGGACCGAGGTCACCGTCGTCCTCATCGGCAAGAAATGGCTGACCGAACTGAACAGCCGACTCAACCAGTCAAACCCCGATTTCGTGCGCATCGAGATCGCCACCGCACTAAAACTCGGCAAGCGGGTCATCCCGGTTTTGCTCCAGGGTGCCGAATTGCCGAGTGCGGCGTCGCTGCCCGACGATCTGCGGGCCCTGGTCAATCGCCAGGCCATCAACCTGCGCGACGAGGCGTGGATCGCCGACGCCGGCCGTCTCGCCGATGCCATCGGCCGTCCCTACGCTTGGCGCCTGCTGGCGCTGCGCGCCGTGATTTTTGTCGTCGCGGCCGTGATTGCCACCAAATACGCCATCGGCACCCTGGCGCCGGACGCCGACAACCAGCTTGAACTGGCGCGCGCCATCATCGGCTGCCTGCTGGTGCTCTTTGCCGGCGTTGAGGGGCTCTTGTGGTGGAAACGCAAAAAGAGGGTGGCGTAATTTGACGCGGCGAATGGCTTCCGTGCTGCTCTGGCTGTCCGGCGCCTTGGCACTCGGCCTTTTCGTTGCCATGGCTGTCCATTCATCGGCCTTGTTGCCCGGCATTCCGGCCCTGCAATTCACCTTCAACGAGGCTGACTTCAAAGCCATTCTGGCCCAGTGGGGTCCGGATGGCGTCGAACTTTTCCGCCGCCATTTCCGCATCGACTTCGCGGTCCTCGTCAGCTACGGCCTGTTCGGCTACCTGCTCGTCCGCTACGGCTGCCTTTTCCGGCAACTCGACTGGACGACCCGACGCCTTTCCAGCTGGACCATGCCAGGCGCCGCAGCGCTCGATGCCATTGAAAACCTGCTCCACCTCCGGTTGATTGCCGAGCCGGCAACCCATGCCCCAGCCCTCTACCTGATCGCCGGCGTGGTAGCGACGGGCAAATGGCTGCTCATCGCCAACTTCATGGCCGGCACGCTGTACCTGCTGGTCGCCAATTGGCGCAACGGCTGCGAGAAATGACGCCAGCCAGGGAATCCGACGGTCAACCGGAAATTTTGGCCAAAATTGAAAGGTTCAGCCTCCAGCCATGACCACCCAACTCGCCCCGCCCGGCGCCGGCCTGCCGACCCTGGAACGCTGGATCTCCCGCACCCTGCTGCACGCCTTGCGGATTTTTTTAAGCAAGGATGCGCTGACCCGCTGGCTGCGCCGGGAGACCGAAACCGTCCTCGCCCTGGCTGCCAGCCTGCCCGCAGCGCAGGCCAACCAGCCAGTCCTCGTGCCGCGCGTCGCCGGGCTGGAAGACAGCAGCCGCGGCTGGTCGGCCAATATGGTGCTGCGGCATCTGGTCATCGTCGATACCGGCATCCGCCAGATTGCCGAAGCCTTCTCGGACAATAATCCCTTCGACCGCGAAGTACGCATCGCCGAGGTCAAGCCCGAACTCACCGCCGGCGCCGAACAGCACGCCCTGCTGCGCGCGGCGGTCGACGACTATGCCCGGCTGATCGACCGCCTCGGCGATTTGCGCAGCCCCCTGCGCCACGCCCATCCATGGTTCGGCCAGCTCGACCTGCGCGGCTGGCATGCCCTGGTCGCCATGCATACCACGGCCCATCGCCGCCAGATGCAGCGCATCGTCGCCCGGCAAATGCCCGGAAACTAGCCAACCCCGCGCTGATCAGCGCACAAAACAACACATCGTTACAGCCAATCATCGGCTGCGCCGCCTAAAATACCGGCGATGTTCGTGTCCCATCCCTCTTCGGCCCGGCGTGCACTGCTCTACGCGTTTGCCGCCTCGCTCCTGCTCCACGCCCTGATCCTGATGATCCCCCGGCATGATCCGGAGGAAACATCCAGTCCACCGCGCCTGGAAGCCCGCCTGCGCAAGCCGGTGTCGACCGAAACGGCGAGTGCTCCCGAGGCACGCCAGAAGCCGGCGAAAATCAAGCCGGAACGCCCGCGACTGCTGACCACCAACAAACGGAGCAAAACCTCGGTGGCCAGCGCTCCGCAATGGACGGCGGCCGAAAAGGCCGACATGAACCGCTTTCTCGACGAACTCGACAACAACGCCAAGGCCGCCCCCAAGCCGACGCTGGCCCAGCGTTCAAAAGCCATGGCCCGCGAGGAAGCATGGAAGCAGGCGCGGGAAGAGTCGGCCGGCAGCGCCCTGCTCGACCTGCGCCCCAACGCCACCCCACCCGACCCCTTTAGCCTCGAAATGTATCTCGAAGGCCTGCTCAGACGCCTTAACCGCAGCGCCAGCTTCGTCAAGAATGACCCGCGCGCCAAGGGCATGCGGCCGGCTTCCATCGAGTTCAAGATCAATCCGGATGGCTCGATGAAGTCCTTCAGGGTCGTCAATGCCGGCGATCAGGTCGACGAGATCGCCTTCGTCAAAGCCGTCGTCGAACGCTCCATCCCCTTCTCGCCCTTCCCGGCCGATCTCGACAAGGCGGCCCGCTCGCTGACCATGCGCATCTGCATCAACCCGGTCGGTTCGGGCGAAGGCGGCTTCGGCTTCACCCGGGCCGGCGGCCGGAGCTGTTGAGCCAGGCAGCGGCCAGGCTCACTTCGTCAGGTTGACCGCTTCCTCAGCCCAGCCAATCGCCTCGACAGAAGCCGACTCGATGGCTTCGAGCGAATGGCCCAACTGTTCGGCCAGACGCGCCACGTTCTCGACACGGCCCTTTTCGACGGCGATGCTCAGCATCAGATAGCGCGCCAGCGGGCCGTCGCTGTTGAGCAAGGCGCTGATCAGAACGGGCGACAAATTGATCTTGGCGACCACCGCACTCATCGGCAGGCCAAGCAGGCTGTCGAGCAAGGACAGCAGGCCGAGCAGGAAGAGTTCGTCACACTCCAGCTTGTTGTGCGTCGCCTGACCGAGCACCTCAAGGAAGCGCCCGCGCGCCAGTGCCAGTTCGAGCAACACCTCGTCGCGTGGCGAGGCGGCGCCGGCCCGGAACATTCCGATCGACAGCCAGCGGTAGAGTTGCTCCCGGCCGAGCACCATGATCGCCTGATCAATGCTGGTTACCGGCTGGGACAACCCGACCATCGGCGAGTTGGCCATGGCCATCACCTTGACGATAACCCCTGGGTCGCGTTTGGCGATCTGGGCAATATCGGCCAGATCGGCCTCCTTGCGTAGCTGATTGAGCATTTCGATCAAGACCAACTGGCTCTGGCCGATTTCCTTGGCCTGCTGCTCCTCGTCCGGCGCGGTGGTAAAGGCGCCGAGGCAATAGGCGATGCCGTGCGAAACGCAGTAACGATGCTCCGGCCAACGGCTCACTCTGTCGGCGATGAATTCAAGGGCGGGCTTTTCCTGGCGCAAGGTTTTGAGTAATTGCTCCAGAGCGGGCAAGGAGAAAGCCGAAAAATCGAGCAGCAGAAAATCAGCATGGGCCAGGATCGCCTGCCGGTGGGCAAGAATGTCGCTTCCCGCCAGCGCTATCCGCGCGCCAGCGCCGCGTATGGCGGCGGCAACCTCGTTCCAGGCATCGGCAACCAATGCGTTGTCCGGGAGGGCGAGGAGAAAGCAGGTCTTGGGACCGATCAGGGGCTTGTAGTCGTGGCGCGTCCAGTCATCGTGGGTCAGCGGGATCAACGCCAGCCGCCGCTCGGCGAAGGTCGCCACGTCATTGGCGGCGAGGATTTCCAGCGTAGACCTCGGGTCAGGCAACCGCGCCGAATCGGGGCGGCGCGCCGAGAAACGATAGCCCGCAATGCGGGTCTTGCTGTCGATGATCTCATCACGCTGCAAGACAACGGCTGGCGCCTTGTGGACGGGAGCGGCGGGCACTGGTGCTGAGGGCATTTGCATAGCGCCGGAAGGCTGGTCGCTACCAGTGGGCGCAGGCTTTTCGCCAGCCATGCCGAAGACGCGCTTGATGAAACCGAACATGAGGCTGAACCTTGAAATGATGGCATCGGCAGCCGGAACAGTAGCGCCCGAAAAAACACCGATTTGACAGAGATATTATATTCGTCAAATCGTCCGAAAAGTTGCCGTTCGCCAATTCGGCAATCGCTCCTCCCCGACCGCGACCAAGCGGCCCACCAGATGGCACGACATGCGGCAATTTGACACATTCCGCAAGTATTAGCCCTTCCTTATCATCCGTCAGCCCGATCCCCCTCCTGTCCGTCAAACGGTCTTTACCAGAGGCGTTTGGGCGTCATTTCAACAAAAATCAAATTAGGGGGTAGCACTTTGAAGGCGTTCAAGATTCTCATTTCCGCGCTGGCCATCTACATGACCGGCACCGCAGTCGCGCAAGCCCAGAGCTATTCGCCCGAGGCGATCGACATCCTGCGCTACATGATCGAGGAAGAAAAACTGGCTGGCGACGTGTACCGCTCGCTCGGCGCCCTCTACCCGACAATCATGCCGTTCAAGAACATTCCCAGATCGGAAGACACCCACGTCACTGCACTGGTTGGTCAAGCCAACGCCATCGGGCTCAATATCAGCGATCTGACCTCGCTGCCGGCCGGCCAGTTCCAGAACCCGGCGCTGCAATCGCTCTACCAGAACCTGGTGGCGCAAGGCAGCGCCTCGAGCTTTGCCGCGCTGACCGTCGGCAAGAATATCGAACTGCTCGATATCGCCGACCTGACTGCAGCCAGGGCCCTGATTCCGATGGACTCAAACCTTTACACGACCTATGGCAGCCTGATGAACGCCTCCAACAACCATCTGAGAGCTTTCAATAGCTGGCTGGCCGTAACGCCGGCACCACCGGTTCCCGAACCGGAAAGCTACGCCATGCTGCTGGCCGGGCTGGCCATCGTCGGCGGCGTTGCCCGCCGTAACCAGCGGGCCATGAACTGAAGCGCTGTCCGCCGCCGTCTGACGGCGGGCACTTGACCACGGCGCAGCTTAGTCTGCGCCATCTTTTTTCGTCACAGGCGAGGCATCGGAAGGTGCGCCGGCCCCTCCAGCCGCATCGACAAGCGCATCAAACACCCGGTCGGCATCGCGGCGGCGGCGAATTTCGATCACCCTGACCTGCTCCAGGGCGGGGCCGAAAACGGCTTTCAGACGTTCCTTGCCTGTCGTTTCATCGACAACCAGCACCAGTTGCTGCGGCGGCAGGCGTTTTGCCAGTTGCTGCAGTTCGAATTCGCAACCGAGCCGTGCTGCGCTGATACCACGCACATCCATGATCACGGCGTCGGCGCGCAACATTAGTTCGACCACCGTAGTCTGCCAGGTCGAGTCGCGGCAGCAGAATTCGGTAATGCGGAAACGCCCGTCGGGATCGGGCGCCAGATCGAGCCTCGCCAGCTTGCGGTCGAGGCTGGGGCGGGTCGTGACGAACAGGTCGTCGATGCGCCCGGTCAGCCAGCGCAGGTAGTCACCGGGATCGATGGTGCGGGCAGTGACGTCGGGGGCGGCGATCATGGTGACCGGACCCAGCAAACGCCAGCGTGACGCGACGCGGTCAAACAGGCGCTCAGTGCGGGCGGTGTAGCCGAATACCCGGAGCAGGAGCAGCGTTGGGGCCGGCCTGGCAGTGGCCAGTTTGGCAAGGCCCAGCAAGTGCATCACCCAATGGTTGGCCAGCGGGAAGAGCACAATCTCGCCAATAACCAGCAACAGTGCGAAGGTCGGCCGCTCGCGGCCGGCCAGGATGTCGAAGCCGATGGTGACGACGAGCATCAGCCACCAGGTGCGGGCCAGCAACTGGGCGTCGGAAAAGTGCTTGGCCTCGTAGTCAGCGGCCAGTTTGCCCAGACGCAACCAGGCCAGCCAGCCGACCGGCAGGGCAATGAGCATGAAAACGCCATTCAGCCCAAGGGTATAAACCCACGGCGTGCCGACCTCGGTGGCGGCGAGCACGGCAGTCAGGCGGGAGCCGGCAAAGGGTGCCGCGGCAAAGACCAGCACGGCGGCGAAGGTGATCGGAACGACACCGCGCAGCCGGCGCGGCCAGGACATCAGCCAGAACAGCCCGGCCATCCATAGCTGGTTCCAGGCGATATCGAAGAACAGCGGGAACAGGCCAAGAATTTTCCAGCTCAGGGGCCGGCCGAGCAGGCTGCGCTCGATGACGCCGGCGCTCAGGCAGAGCGCCGCGAAGCCCAGCATCATGGCGACAAAGGCGGTAACGATCCGCCGTGGCGGCCAAGCCAGCGAGACCGCGATCATCGGCAAGGCGGCAATCATGTAGCTGCAGGTTAGCGCCAGCGCATAGGTCGGCGAGGTGCTCATTTCGCCGGCGACCATGGTGGCGATGGCCATCGGCAAACCGCAAATGGCGGTAGTCAGCAACCAGGCAGCGGCAATGCGCTGGCGCATCGCGCCCTCGTGAGCGGCCAGGTCGCCGGAACCCACCGCAACCCGGGCGGGCGGACGCTCGGCCGGCAAGGGCAGCGCCGTGCTGTCGCCCTGCATCATCCCGCCAAGAATGGCCAGCCGGTAACGCCAGAGCACGAACAGCGCGACAACGACCGTAACCAGCACGCTGTTGATGAAATGCACACTCGGTTCGCCGCCATGCATCGCTCGCTCCCGACCTGCCTGAATGGTGCTAGCCTACTGCCAATGTCATTTTCAGGAAACTGTCATGACCACTCTCACCCCCGAAACAACCAGACACCACGCCCGTTGGCGCGAGCCCCGGCGCTTCCTGCTGGCGACTGTGGCCATCACCCTGCTCTACCTTGGCATTCAGGCATTCTGGATGTGGGGCGCAGCGGAGCTGGCGCACGTCGGCTGGACAGTCAATGACCCGGCCCGGACCTATGCCTACGAAGCAGCCGAGATCGCCGAAAAATCCCGAGAACGCGAGGCGGCGCTTGACCCGCACTTCCCGCAGCACGTTTTCCAGCTCGGCTTTGAATACGGCTACCTGAGCCAGTGGCTGGGCGGCTACGGGCAACAACCTGCCGAAATCATGGAGCAGTTATCGCGGCCGGTCGAAGCGCACATTCGCCGCCTCGACGAAACGGCCAAGTTGCTCGGCGTGGCGCCGGTCAGCCGTTTGCCGGTACGTACCGCCGCTGATTTCAGCGGCCTGACCCAGCGCATTGAAATCGATCCGGAAGGGGTTGCCGGGCGCATCGAACAGGTCGGCTCACCGCGCCTGCGCCATCTTTTCCTGCTTGCTGCCCATGTCGGCACGATGATGGCGGCGCTGGATTCGCCTGGCGACATGACACCGATTCCGGCCACTCAGTTGATTGGCATGCATGCGACGCTGGCGGGTATTCGTGAAGCGCTGTGGCGGCCACTCAGTCTGGTTTCTCGCGGCTCGCGGGAAACGATGCAGAGCGACTATCAGGCCGCCATTGCCCATCTGGAAATTGCTCTAGTCGACACTCCGGCGCCAGGCAACGCCCGGCAAACGCAGTAAGTCCTAGCCAACTGTCGGAAGCGCAGCCGGACTCACACCGCCGGACTTGCCTCAGCTTGGCGGGCCGGGAGCCAAATGGTGAAAGTTGTGCCCTGCCCTGGCTGACTGGCAACATCGATCTTGCCGCCGTGTTTTTCGATGATGCCGTAGGAGACCGAAAGGCCGAGGCCGGTGCCCTTGCCGACCGGCTTGGTGGTGAAGAAGGGGTCGAAAATGCGGGCCACGATTTCGGGCGGGATACCGCTGCCGGTATCGCTGACAGAAAACCACACCTTGTCGTCGACGCAGCCGCTCTTCAGCGTAATCCTGCCCTTCTGATCGATAGCCTGGGCGGCATTGACCAGAAGGTTCATGAATACCTGGTTGATCTGCGATGGCCGGCATTCGACCAAGGGCAGCTTGCCGTAGTCGCGGACTACCTCGGCCTTGTATTTGATCTCGTTCGAGACGACGTTGAGGGTACTCTCCATGCCGGCATGGAGATCGACCCATTCCATGCCGACCTCCCCGGTCCGCGAGAAATCGCGCAAATCCTGGACGATCCGGCGAACCCGGGTGGCGCCGTCGATCGATTCGGTAATGAGACAGCGGATGTCTTCGCGCAGGAAATCAAGGTCGGCCTTGCGTTTCAATTCCTCAAGGCTTTTCTTGACCTCCGGATCATTGGCGAGCAGCGGTTCGATCGTGGTCGACATATCCTCGATCAATTTGATCAATTGGTCGACATAGCCTTTGAGCGTGCCCAGATTGGAATTGACGAAGCCGATAGGGTTGTTGATTTCGTGGGCCACGCCGGCCGCGAGCTGGCCGATCGAGGCGAGTTTTTCCGACTGGTGCAACTGGTTGTGAGCTTCTTCCAGTTTCAGGATCAGGATGCGCTGCTCTTCCTTTTCACTTTGCAGGGCCTGGTTGACCCGCTCGTTCTCGCGCAGTGCCGCCTCCAGTTGCTGGGTCCGTTCACGGACCTGGTTTTCCAGGGCCACACCCGACTGGAAGGCGCTGAAATCCGAGACTCTCGCGCTCATGTCGCGCTCCGCCCGGTTCATCAGGGCGGTCACTATCTTGTTGAGGCGAACAACCTCGCGCTGCAGCGCAGCTTCCTGCGGCAAGGCGTTGGCGGCGATCGGATCAGTCATGTTTCCCCTCGGGAGCGGAGCCAATGGCAATACCGGTAAAGGTCTGGTTGACGTGGACGCCGCCAAATTGTTCGCCATAGGTGCTAAAGCCGACCGTATTGTTACGCTGGAACAAATCGCCGATTTTCCCCTTGAGCTGCTTCTGGGTAATTTCCAGATTACGCAGGATGCAATCGCAACCAAGCGTCAGCGCCGGCTGGCCGATTTCCTCGCGGAGATTGTCGAAAGTCTGCTCCAGGTTGGCATAGATATCGCCGCCTCGCGCCACGCGCAGGACCAGCCCTTCCTCGATGGCGCAATAAAAGGTCAGGGTGCCATCCGGGTTGGCTTTCTGGATAGCCCGGACGTAATCGGTACCATCAAGAACGACCACCACCGGGGTAGCAGCAAAGTGATCCGGGGTGAGACTTTCGACCGTCACGCCAAGCACCCGCGCATATTCCTCGGCCGCCGGCAGGCCATTGATTTCCTTGACGATGCGCCGAGCGGCATCGGCCTCGGTGACCACCAGCCGTTCGTTTTCGCTGGTGAAATGCTGGGTCTTGAAAATGCGGATCGGAAGAGGCGTGCTGACCAACAGCAAAACGGCGCTGTTGTCACGGAAGGCACCGTCGTGGAAGACCTTGGTGTTGGCAAACTTAAGATCATCGCCCGCCGAGCCGCCACACAGGTGAATGCTCCCCAGCGCCGCTTGCAGGGCACGCACAACGGGTTCTTCGCGAACGGACAGGCCATCAATCAGGAGCAGCGCAAAGGCTCTGTTCCCCTTCGAAACGTGCTTGTCCAGTTGCTGCAGTAGTCCTTGCACAAACACCTGACCCTGCGCGATTTCGAAATTTTTCAGATCGGGAAGACAACCGGCAGCGACCGTACCGGCGGCTGAGGCGAAACTGACACCGGAAAGGCTCTGGGCACGGTAACCGGCAGAGCCGATTTCGCCGGCCGTAGTGCAACCAATCAGGGGCACGCTGCCAAACAGCTGGTTCAGTTCGTCGGCCAGAGCCTCGAGATCATAGTCGCTGGAGCAGAAAAAAATGACCATGGACATGTCGGGCTGCTCGACCCCGGCATGAAATTCCCGTGCCGCCTGCCGCGCATCAGTGGCGCAGGAATGGGTGATACGAAAGGGAGAATCGGTAGCCATGTTGTCTCCATGCTCCTCATGTTTTTATTTGCCACTGCAGGTAGTGCAGCCACTCCGATTATCCGGACTGAGGCAAAGCTGTCCACTCATCATCGATTTTTAGCAAAAATAACCAGAAACAGCAAAATCAGTGTTTCATGAGATCGATTCAACTCGACGCCTCCAGCCGACCCTGACCTGGAGGCTCCGGAGATCGACCGGCACCGGGCATGCTAGCATTCGCCGCCATGAACTCACCCCGTCTGCCTCCTGCCATCCTGATCATGGGTCCGACCGCGTCGGGCAAGACGGCGGTTGCCATGGCGCTGGCCGACCGATTTCCGGTCGAGTTGATCAGCGTCGATTCGGCCCAGGTTTTCCGCGACATGGATATCGGCACCGCCAAGCCGGACCGCGCCACGCTGGCTCGCTATCCGCACCGTCTGATCGATATCATCTCGCCGGAGGAAAGCTACTCCGCCGCCCGTTTTCGCGCCGATGCCCTTGTAGCAATGGACGAAATCACCAAGGCCAGCAAGGTGCCCGTGCTGGTCGGTGGCACGATGCTTTATTTCCGTGCCCTGCTCCACGGTCTGGCCGATCTGCCGCAGGCCGACGCTGCCCTGCGCGCCAAAATCGACGCCGAAGCCGCGGCTGAAGGGTGGCCGGCGATGCACGCCAAACTGGCGCTTTTGGACCCAACAACGGCCGCCCGCCTGCACACTACCGACAGCCAGCGCCTGCAACGCGCCTTGGAAATCTGCCGGCTGACCGGCCGGCCGATGTCAGAATTGCTGGCCGAGAGCGAAAAACAGAAGCCGCCTTACGATTTGCTCTCCATCGGCCTGCTGCCTTCCGATCGTGCCGTCCTGCACGATCGCATCGCCCGCCGTTTCGACGAAATGCTGCTGGCCGGCCTCGACGACGAAGTGCGCCTGCTCCGCCAAAAATACGATCTGAGCCTCAATCTGCCCTCGATGCGCTGCGTCGGCTACCGGCAGACCTGGGAAGCGCAGGACGGCACAATCCCGCGCCAGGAACTGCGTGATCGCGGCATCTTCGCGACGCGCCAGCTGGCCAAGCGCCAGATCACCTGGCTGACCAACTCGTTCGAAGCCGAGACTTTTGATTGCCTGAACCCGATGCTGACCGAGCAGGTGGCCGAGCACACCGCACGCTTCCTGGCGACCTGAACGGAGGACTGCTACGGTCAACCGGGAAAAACGCCAAAAAACGAAATATCCAGTCGACCGGGCAAGGCCGGCCGATCAGGCCTCGGTCGGCGCCTTGCGGGCGGCGAGCAGCGAATACACGGTGGGCACGACGAATAGGGTAAAGAAAGTGCCGAGCAACAAACCGCCGACGATGACCCAGCCGATCTGTTGCCGTGACTCGGCCCCCGCCCCAGCGCTGAAGGCCAGAGGGACGGCGCCGAGGACCATGGCGCCGGTCGTCATGAGAATCGGCCGCAGGCGCAGATAGGCCGATTCGATGACCGCCTCTTTCAACGCCATGCCCTTTTCCTGCAACTGATTGGCGAATTCGACGATCAGGATGCCATGCTTGGTAATCAGCCCGACCAGCGTGACCAGGCCGATCTGGCTGTAGACGTTGAGCGTGCCGCCACTGAGCCAGAGGGCGAGCAAGGCGCCGGCCATCGACAGCGGCACCGTCAGCATGATGATGAAGGGGTCGCGGAAGCTTTCGAACTGGGCGGCCAGCACGAGGTAAATGAAGGCCAGCGCCAGGCCGAAGGTAAAGAGCAGCGACGACGATGATTGGCGGAATTCACGCGACTGGCCGTTGTAATCGGCGGCATAACCCGGCTTGAGAACCCGGTCGGCAACGCCATCCATATAATCCAGCGCCTCGCCCAGCGTGTAACCCGGGGCCAGGTTGGCGGTAATCGTCACGGCGCGGCGCTGGCCGAAGTGGTTGAGTTCGCGCGGGCTGATCGTCTCCCGGACATCGACCAGGTTTTCCAGCGAAATCATGCTGCCATCGCGACCACGTACATAAATATCGCGGATGTCCTCCGGATTGCGCCGCTCGACTTCGGCAACCTGGACGATCACGTCGTACTGCTCGCCATCGCGCTTGAAGCGCGTGACCTGCCGGCCGCCGAGGAAGGTTTCCAGCGTCCGGCCGATGGTTTCGACTGGCACGCCCATGTCGGCCGCCTTGTCCCGCTTGACGTCCACCGACAGCTCCGGCTTGTTGAGCTTGAGGTCGGTATCGACGTTGGTCAGCGATGGATTCTTCGCCACTTCGGCGAGGATCTCACCGGTCACCTTCTGCAATTCCTCGTAGGGCGCAGCGGTCACGACGACGAAATTGACCGGCCGTTCACGCGGGCTCTGGCCGAGCGATGGCGGGGTAACCGGGAAGGCCATGACACCGGGAATAGCGGCAAATTTGGGGAACAACTCCTTGGCGATTTCCGGCGAACGACGAGTGCGATCATTCCAGTCGGTCAGGCCGAGAATGGAAATCCCCTGGCTGACCGTCGGATTGCCGGCCACGACGAAATAGCGCTCTGCGTCCTTGGTCTGGCTGTATATACCTTCGATCTGGCGGGCGTATTTTTCGGTGTAATCGAGCGTTGCCCCCTCCGGGCCGAGGAACATGCCGAAAATGATGCCACGGTCCTCGACCGGCGCCAGTTCGGACTTCAGCGCCTTGAGCAGAAAGCCGCAGGAGGCGGCGACGATGACGAAACCAACGAGCACGATCCAGCGGTGGTTCAGCGATGCGGTCAACACCCGTTTATAGCCAGAATTCAACCAGTTCAAAAAGCCTTCAACCATCAGGAAGGCCTTGCCGTGTTTCTCTTCATGCTTGAGCAGCACCGAGCACATCATCGGCGACAGGGTCAGCGCGACGAAACCGGAGACGAGCACGGCGCCGGCCAGGGTCAGGGCGAATTCGATGAATAGTTTGCCGGTGCGCCCGGTCATGAAGGCGACGGGGGCATAAACCGCGGCCAGCGTCAGGGTCATGGCGACCACCGCGAAGCCGATTTCCTTCGAGCCCTGCAAGGCTGCCTGCAGGCGCGGCATACCCTCCTCGATGTGACGGAAGATGTTCTCCAGCATGACGATGGCGTCGTCGACGACGAGGCCGATGGCCAGGACCAGTGCGAGCAGGGTCAGCGTATTGATCGTGAAACCGAGCGCAAACATGATGCCGAAAGCACCGATCAGCGACACCGGGATGGTAACCAGCGGAATCAGCGTCGCCCGAACATTGCGCAGGAAGAAGAAAATGATCGCCAGCACCAGCAGGATGGCCTCGCCGATGGTCTTGAAGACCGATTCGATCGAGCGGTCGATGAATACCGACGAATCGTAGGACAGATTGGCGCTCATGCCTTCCGGCAGTTCGCTGGTGATTTTCGGCAGATCGGCGCGCAGCGCTTTCGACAGTTCGAGCGGATTGGCCGTCGCCTGCTTGATGACGCCGAGCGCCACGGCCGAACGCCCCTTGAAACGGACGGAGCTACGCTCCGATGCGGCGCCGATCTCGACCCGGCCGAGATCGTTGATACGGATCGGATAGCCGTTCACCGTCTTGACGATGACCGCCCCGAATTCCTCGGTCGTCTTGAGGTCGGTATTGGCCACCACGGAAAATTCGCGTTCGCGGCTTTCGATACGACCGGCCGGCACCTCGACGTTCTGCTTGCGCAAGGCATCCTCGACATCGGCCGGCGTCAGCTGGTAAGCCGCCAGCCGCTGCTTGTCGAGCCAGATGCGCATGGCAAACTTGCGGTCGCCGAAAACCCGCACGTCGGCCGCGCCGGGCAAGGTCTGCAAGCGTGGCTTGACGATGCGCGTGGCGACGTCGGTCACTTCCAGCGCCGAATGTTTGTCGGAAGAAAAAGCGATCCAGATCACCGGATTGGCGTCGGCCTCAACCTTGGCGATGACCGGTTCATCGACCTCATCCGGCAACCTGTTGCGAACGCGGGACACCCGGTCACGAACATCGGAAGCGGCCGAATCGGGCGCCCGCTCGAGCTTGAAACGCACCGAAATCTGGCTGCTTTCAGCCCGCGAAATGGAAGTGATCACTTCCACACCTTCGATCCCGGCCAGCGAATCCTCAAGCGGCTTGGTCACCTGCGACTCGATAATTTCGGCCGAGGCGCCGCGATAGGTCGTATTGACCGTGACCACCGGCTCATCGATTTTCGGATACTCGCGTACCGGCAGCCGGGTGTAGGAAACGATGCCGAGCAGCATGATGACCAGCGACAGCACGGTCGCGAAGACCGGCCGCTTGATGCAGATCTCGGAAACTTTCATTTGCTGGCTGCCGTCCCGGCCACAGAAGCCTGCGGCGCCCCCTCACCGACCGGACGCACCGCGGCGCCTTCGCGCAGTTTCAACTGGCCGGCCGTGACGACTAGGTCGCCGGCAGCCAGTCCTTCCACGACTTCAACCTGCGCCGTCCGCCGAACCCCGAGCTTGACCTTGACCAGGCTGGCCTTGTCGTCGACAACCTTGAAAACCGCCGGCTGACCGCCCGGCACGATGGCTTGCTCGGGCACCATGAGCACGGCCTTGCGCTCGCCGAAAAGCAGTCGGACGCGAACGAACATGCCGGGTCGCAGCTTGCCCTTGGCGTTGTCGAGCCGGGCGCGGGCGGAAATCGAGCGGCCGTTCTGGTCGACCAGTGGGTCGATGGCGTCGAGCACGGCCTTGAAGCGCTCGCTGGGCAGAGCATCGGTCACCACCTCGACGCTCTGGCCCTTGCTGATGCGGCCGAGATAGGTTTCCGGCAGCTTGAAATCGACGCGCAAGGTGGCGACATCCTCGATATTGATCAGGTCCTGGCCGTCCTTGAGGTAATCGCCGACGCTGACGTTGCGCAGGCCGACCATGCCGGTGAATGGCGCCTTGATACGCATCCTGGCGGACTTCGCCTCGGCCAGCTGGACAGCTGCCTCCTGGACCTTGAGTGTGGCCGCCGAGCTGTCGAGGGCCTGCTGACTGAGGAATTTCTTGCCGACCAGCTCGACATTACGCTCATAGCTGCTTTTGGCCAGCGCCAGATTGGCCCGGGCCTGTAGCAACTCTGCATCCTGGATCGCGGCATCGAAAACAACCAGCACCGTTCCCTTGGCGACGATGGCGCCATCCTTGAAACCAATGGAGGCCACGCGCCCGGCTATTTCGGGGCGCAGCACGACGGATTCGTTCGATTTCAGAGTGCCGACAGCTGCCACGTCATCGGCAAAATCGCTGGCCACCACTCGCGCCACTTCAACCGCCGTCGGAGGGCTGGCCGGTGCTGCACCACCGCCCGGCTTGCCCTGCGCTCCGGTCGGCACCGCTGGCCCGGCGGCCGGCGCCCGATTGGCGGTATAGGCGTAGTAGCCCAGGCCAGCCAGGCCGGCAAGCGCAATGGCGATGATTCCGAAACGGGTATTTTTGTTCATGGCATTCGGCAAATGTTCGAACTGACCGGGCAGTCAGCAATAGCCTGAATTGTAACGAACCGGTTGAAATCGCAGAAAAAAATCAGCCGCCGATGCCGGGCAGGAATTCGGGCAATTTTGGCGGTTGACCGCAAGAGGCACATTCCGCTTCACCTTCCGGCTCGAAAGCCGCCTGGCAAGAGCCGGCACCTCCATCCTGCCAACCCTTCTTCAAGGGCACCACGCTGACGAAGACGACGCCAGCCCGAACCATATTGAGGTATTCGGCAACACTCCGCGACACGTCGATGATGCGTTTGCGGTGTTTGGGATGCATGCGGTCATTGACCTTGACGATGGCGCAACGGTCGTTGTCCACTCGGCGAACCGCGAGCATGGTGCCGAGCGGAAAGCGATTGCTGGCGGCGGTAAATTGCTGGACGTCGAAACGTTCACCGCTGGAAGTCTTGCGCCCCTGAAAGCCCGAGCCATAAAAACTGGCGTGACCGCGCAGGCCGGGGACGCCATCCTCAAGCAGATCGGCCGCCCCGAATGCGGGGGCCAACTCGGTTTGGCGCGGAGAATGCCGCACCGGTTTCTTGGCATGTCTGGTTGCCGCCGCTTTATGCACCACTTTATGCGACGGCTTCTTGCTCGCCGCCCAGACGGTCGACGAAACATTGACCAAAAACAGGCCGCAGACGAACATCGCCGCGACCCGCCACAGCCATTTACACGACAATAGTCTGCGCTTCGTCACCCGAGCGCGCCCGGATTTGGCCGATGCAATAAACCGCCTCGCCCTGCGCCTTGAGTTCGGCCATCGCGGCGTCGGCATCAGCCGCGGCAACAACAATGACCAGACCGATACCGCAATTGAAGACGCGATGCATTTCGTTCTCGGCCACATTGCCTTCGGCCTGCATCCAGTCGAACAGCTTGGGACGCGGCCAGGCGGCCTTTTTCAGCTCGGCGACGACATTTTCCGGCAGCACGCGCGGCACGTTTTCGAGCAGGCCGCCGCCGGTGATGTGCGCCATGCCCTTGATCGCGACCTTTTCCATCGTGGCCAGCACTTGCTTGACGTAGATGCGGGTCGGCGCCATGACGACGTCGGCCAGGGTGCGCTCGCCATCAAACTTGGCATTCATGTCCGGGTTGGAACGTTCGATAATCTTGCGGACCAGCGAGTAACCGTTGGAGTGGGCTCCAGAGGAAGCCAGGCCAAGCACCACGTCGCCAGCAGCGATCGACTTGCCGTCGATAGCCTTGGATTTTTCAACGACGCCAACCGCGAAACCGGCCAGATCGTATTCGCCAGCCGGATACATGCCCGGCATTTCAGCGGTTTCGCCGCCGATCAGCGCGCAGCCGGCCAGTTCGCAGCCCTTGGCGATGCCGCCAACGACGGAGGCGGCGGTATCGACATCAAGCTTGCCGCAGGCAAAGTAATCGAGGAAAAACAGCGACTCGGCGCCGAGGACCAGAATGTCATTGACGCTCATGGCGACCAGATCCTGGCCCACCGTGTCGTGGCGGTTCAGGTCGAAAGCCAGGCGCAGCTTGGTGCCGACGCCGTCGGTCCCGGACACCAGAACCGGTTCCTTGTAGCGCTTCGGCACTTCGAACAGCGCGCCGAAGCCGCCGATGCCACCGAGCACGCCTTCGCGCAGGGTCTTGCGGGCAAGCGGCTTGATACGTTCGACGAGGGCATCGCCCGCATCGATATCGACGCCGGCATCACGGTAGGAGAGGGAAGTGTTCTGGGTCATGGTCAATTAGGCGCCAAGGGGCAGCAAACGCTGCTGGAAAAAACGGCGATTTTACCCGAAACCGCCAAGCTCCCCTAACCGCCCGGCCAGCCTCGCCATTCCGGCCATCTGGCACAAAAAGTCCATTCCCACGGTCAACCGGAAAAAACAGCCAAATTTCAAATCGCGCGCCTGACCCGAAAAGACCGCCGGACGCTCTGCTAAAATCACGGGTTCGAATTTCCGGCGCCGGCCGATTGCTCATCGGCGCCCGTCCCGTGGAGAAAGCTCAATGTACCAGTCCCCCCTCATCCAGGATCTGCACGATCGCGGCCTGATCGCCCAGATCACCGACGCAGCTGCGCTCGACAAGCTGCTGACTGAGGAATCGGTAACGCTCTATTGCGGCTTCGACCCGACGGCGGACAGCCTGCACCTCGGCCACCTGGTCCCCGTGCTCATCCTCAAGCGCTTCCAGGAAGCCGGCCACAAGCCGATCGCGCTGGTCGGCGGCGCCACCGGCATGATCGGCGACCCGAGCTTCAAGGCGACCGAGCGCAAGCTCAACACGCCGGACGTCATCGCCACCTGGGTCGACAAGATACGTGGCCAGGTGGAGCCCTTCCTCAAGTTCGACGGCGCCAACGCGGCCATCATGGCCAACAACTACGACTGGTTCGGCGGCATGAACTGCCTCGAATTCATGCGCGACATCGGCAAGCATTTCTCGGTCAACGCCATGATCAAGAAGGAATCCGTGCAGCAACGCCTGCAGCGCGAAGACCAGGGCATTTCCTACACCGAGTTCTCCTATAGCCTGCTCCAGGGCTACGATTTCGCCGAACTCAACAAACGCTACGGCTGCGTACTGCAGATCGGCGGTTCCGACCAGTGGGGCAACATCGTCGCCGGCACCGACCTGACTCGCCGCCTGCACCACAAACACGTCTTCGGCCTGACCCTGCCGCTGATCACCAAGGCCGACGGCACCAAGTTCGGCAAGACCGAATCCGGCGCCATCTGGCTCGACCCGAAAAAGACCTCGCCCTACGCTTTTTACCAGTTCTGGCTCAACACCAGCGATGCCGACGTCTACAAGTTCATGAATTTCTTCACCTTCCTGCCGGTCGCCCGCATCGCCGAAATCGAAGCCACCGACAGGGCCAGCGGCAACAAGCCGGAAGCCCAGCGCATCCTGGCCGAAGAAGCGACCCGCCTGGTGCACGGTGAAGTCGCCCTGATGGCCGCCCGCCGCATCACCGACAGCCTCTTCCACGGTCAACTGGAAAATTTGACCGAAAACGACCTCGAGCAACTGGCCCAGGACGGCATGCCCGGCGTCCAGCTGGAAAAAGCCAATGGCGGCCTGATCGATGCCCTCGTCGCCGCCGGCCTGGCCAAATCGAAATCCGAAGCGCGCGGTTTCATCCAGAGCGGTAGCGTCGCCATCAACGGCCAAAAGGCCGAGGCACTGGATCACCAGATCGCCGACGAGGAGCGTCTGTATGGCCGCTTCACCATCCTGCGCCGCGGCAAGAAGAACTACGGCCTGGTCAGCTGGCAGTAAGCGGTTTTTGTACGCGTGCTGGACCAAAGTGTTACAGCGCGTAAATGCACTAAACGTGAAGCATTTCCGGACGTTAATGAACTTACCGGGTAGATTTTCCGGTAGAGAGTTACCGAAGGAGATGCGCCATGACCTATTTAAGCCCCAGCCAAATCAGGTCGCTTGCCGAAACCTCAGCGACAGCGGCCAACTACCTTGACGCCTGCGACAACGGCGCAAAATTCGTTCGACTGGACCCGGCTTATTACCAGGCATGTGCTCGCCTGCTGACGAGCATCTTTACCGTGATCGATGCCGTGGACACATTCCCGGACCTGCTCAGCCAGTCACCATCAGCCCGCAGCACCGCAGAGTCGCTCGAAATGGAACACCATCTCAGGATCAGCCGAACCGGCTACTACCCGCGGCTGGCGGCCATCCTGGCACGCGCTTCGGTATAAAACCCGGGCTCGCTTCCGGACAGGAAAGCCTGGACGGGCCAGAAAAACGCCATCGGGAACTGCGGCACCGGTCTAAATGGGTGCCGTAGTCGGGAGCAATGCTAGAATTTCGCCCCCGTCCCCTTTCCCTATCCCGATGCGCCAGCTGATTCTCGATTTGCTGCCCGAAAGCTCGCCCACGCTGGATAACTTCGTCGCTGGCGGCAATGCTGAAACGGTGGCCTTGTTTACCCAATGGCTGGCCGGAACACGAACCGACACCTCGTTCTGCCTGTGGGGAGAAGCCGGCTCGGGATGCTCGCATTTGCTGCAGGCGAGCGGCTTTGCCTATGTCGACGCGGCCCTCGACCCGGCGCTGAAAAGCGCAACAACCGCGGATCAACTGGCTGTCGACCACGTTGAAGACCTCGACGAAACCGGCCAGATCGCCCTCTTCAACCATTTCAACCGTCTGAAAATGGCCTCCGGAATGTTGTTGACCGCAGCAGCGCAGCCGCCGGCCCACCTCAAGCTGCGCGAAGATCTGCGTACCCGCCTCGGCTCCGGCCTGATATGCCGCCTGCAACCGCTGTCCGACGCGGAAAAGGCCGAAGCGCTGGCCACCCAGGCCAAAGAACGCGCCCTCAAGCTGACGCCGGAGATCATCGACTACCTGATGCGCCACGCCCCGCGCGACATGCGCACGCTGTCGGCCATTGTCGTCGCCCTCGACCAGTACACGCTGGAACAAAAGCGCGCCGTCACCCTGCCGCTGCTCCGCGAACTGCTGCAATCTCCACAGGACTGATGCAACGCCGGCTGTTACCCTGTGCGCAACGCCAAACTCGGGAGCGCCCATGAGTCATAGCCAGTCACCCACCGGTACCTGCCAGGTCTGCGGCAATTCCTTCCCGACCAGAGAACTGATCGCCGCGCCGCTGATCCGCGCCAATATCGCCAATGCCATCCGGGCCGAGCATCCCGAGTGGTCGCCCGCCAGCGCCATTTGCCAGCCGGACCTGGCGCGCTATCGCGGGCAATACATCCACTCCCTGCTGATTTCGGAAAAAGGCGAACTATCGGACCTGGAACACGAGGTTCTGCACAGCCTGCAAACCCACCAGACACTAGCCGCCGATATCGAAAGCGATTATGCCGAAAAATGGAATCTCGGCGAGCGTCTGGCCGACCGGATCGCCACCTTTGGCGGCAGCTGGACCTTCCTGATCATCTTCGGCCTGTTCATCGCCGCCTGGATCATGATCAACTCGCTGGTCCTGTACTGGCGCCCGGTCGATCCCTTCCCGTTCATCCTGCTCAATCTCGTGCTCTCCTGCCTGGCCGCCGTCCAGGCGCCGGTGATCATGATGAGCCAGAACCGGCAGGAGGCGAAAGACCGCCTGCGTGCCCGCAATGACTACCAGGTCAATCTCAAGGCCGAGCTCGAAATCCGCCAGTTGCATGAAAAAATCGACCATCTGCTGTCGCACCAATGGGAACGCATGATCGAAATCCAGGAAGTCCAGCTCGATCTGCTCAACGAATTGCGCCGTCCCCGGTAAACTACCTACCAATCAAAACTTGCCCCAAAACCCATGAACCTTGCCCTCTTCGACCTCGACAACACCCTGCTCACCGGCGACTCCGATTTTGAATGGGCGCAATTCCTGATCAGCAAGGGCGTCGTCGACCGCGAGTTGCAGGAAGCCAAGAACATCCAGTTCTACGAGCAATACAAGGCCGGCACGCTCGACATCTACGAATTTCTGAATTTCCAGCTCGCTCCGCTGACCCGCCATGCGCGTGAAGAACTCGACGCCTGGCATGGTGAATACATGACCCGACACATCCTGCCGATCATCGGCCAGCCAGCCCGCGCCCTGGTCAAACGCCATCTCGACGCCGGCGACCTGTGCGCCATCGTCACCGCCACCAACAGCTTCGTCACCGGGGCAATTTGCCGCGAATTCGGCATTCCGCACCTGATCGGCACCATTCCTGCGGTCAACCCGGAAAATGGCCAATTTTCAGGATCGCCCAGCGGCACGCCGTCTTTCCGCGAAGGCAAGATCGAACGCGTCGAAGCCTGGCTCGAATCGCTCGGCCTGTGGTGGGGCAGCTTCGCCGACAGTTATTTCTACAGCGACTCGCATAACGACCTGCCGCTGATGACCAAGGTCAGCACGCCGGTGGCCGTCGATCCGGATGAAAAGCTGCACGCGCATGCCAGTCAAATGGGCTGGAAAATCATTACTTTGCGGTAGAATCCGCCTTTTCCCGTAGCGTCCAGAACGCTCATTGAACGGTAATACGTGATCCGCAAATTCATATCCCGCGTTTTCAGCGGCAAGAAGCCCAAGGCCGGCAAGCACGAACCGGCCGTCATTCCCGTCTCCAGTCACGGCATCACCCGCGACCGCATTAGCAGCGGCAGCCGGCGCGTTTGCGAAACCCTGCAGGGTCAAGGCTTCAAGGCCTACGTCGTCGGCGGCGCCGTACGCGACCTGCTGATCGGCGCCGTGCCCAAGGACTTCGACATCGCCACCAACGCGACGCCGGAAGAAATCCGCCGCGCTTTCCGCCGTTCGCGCATCATCGGCCGCCGCTTCCAGATCGTGCACGTCATGATGGGTCAGGAAACGTTGGAGGTGACCACCTTCCGCGGCATGCTCGACGAAAAGACGAAGACCGACGAACACGGCCGCGTGCTCCACGACAATGTTTTCGGCAGCCATGCCGACGACGCCGCCCGCCGCGATTTCACGGCCAACGCGCTGTATTACGACCCGGCCACCGAAGCCGTCATCGACTATCACCACGGCGTCGGCGACCTCAAACAGAAAACCCTGCGCATGATCGGCGAGCCGCGCGCCCGCTATCGCGAAGACCCGGTCCGCATGCTGCGCGCCGTCCGCCTCGCCGCCAAGCTCGGCCTGTTCATCGACCCGGAAGCCAAAAAGCCGATCCGCGAAATGGCCAGCCTGCTCGAAAACGTGCCGGCCGCCCGCCTCTTCGACGAAATGCTCAAGCTGCTGACCTCAGGGCATTCGGTCAAATGCATCACCCAGTTGCGCGACGAAGGCCTGCACCACGGCCTGCTGCCGCTGCTCGACGTCATTCTCGAACAGCCGATGGGCGAGAAGTTCGTCATGCTCTCGCTGAAAAATACCGACGACCGCATCCGTCAGGAAAAAGGCGTCTCACCCGGCTTCCTGTTCGCCACACTGCTCTGGCACGAAGTCCTGGCTCACTGGGAAAAGCTCAAGGCCAAGGGCGAGGCAAAGATTCCGGCGCTCTACCAGGCGATGGACACCGTCATCGACGTGCAGGGCGAAAAACTCGCCATCACGCGCCGTATCGCTGGCGACATCAAGGACATCTGGGCCCTGCAACCGCGCTTTGAAGCGCGCGCCGGCAAGCGTCCCTACGCCCTGCTCGAACAGCCGCGCTTCCGCGCCGGCTACGATTTCCTCGTCCTGCGCGCCGAATCCGGCGAAGTCGACATCGAACTGGCCGAGTGGTGGACGCGCTTCCAGAAGGTCGATGGCGAAGAGCGCGCCGAAATGCTGCAACCCGAGCAGGCCGGTGACAAGAAGCGCCGTCGCCGCAAGAAAAAACCGGCCGCCGAAGGTAGCTCGCCCACCCCCGCAGAATGAACACTGCCTACGTTGCGCTGGGCGCCAATCTGGGCGACCCGGCGGCCACCGTGCTCGCTGCCTTCGCCGCCCTGGCCAACCTGCCGGAAAGCCGCGTCACCCATAGCTCCTCGTTGTACCGGACGGCGCCGGTCGGGCTCACCGATCAGCCCGAATTCGTCAATGCGGTAGCCGAACTGGAAACCACACTGGCCCCGGAAGCCCTGCTCGCGGCACTGTTTGACATCGAAGAACGCTTCGGCCGCATCCGCGCTGAAAAGAACGGTCCGCGCACGCTCGATCTCGATCTGCTGCTCTACAACGACCAGTTCGTCGATCTGCCGCGCCTGACCCTGCCGCACCCGCGTCTGCATCTGCGCGCATTTGTGCTCCAGCCACTGGCTGAAATCGCGCCGCAACTCGCCATTCCCGGGCGCGGCACCGTCGCCGCCTGGCTGCCCGCCGTCGCCAACCAGGGTATCGTCCGGCTATGAGCATTTTCGGTTTCCACATCCCCGTGCTCTGGCAGACGGTGACGTTGCTGGCCCTGTCGAACGTCTTCATGACTTTCGCCTGGTATTCGCATCTCAAGCACCTCAACGACAAGCCATGGTGGATCGCCGCGCTGATTTCGTGGGGCATCGCGCTGTTCGAATACCTGCTGCAGGTGCCGGCCAACCGTATCGGCAATACCGAGCTCAGCCTCGGCCAGCTCAAGATCCTGCAGGAAGTCATCACGCTGGCCGTCTTCGTGCCCTTCGTCGTCTTTTACATGAACCAGCCGCTCAAGCTTGACTACTTGTGGGCAGCTCTGTGTATCCTAGGCGCCGTCTATTTCGTTTTCAGGACCTGAATGTCTGCCCAAGTCGCTACCCGCCGCCTGACCCAGGCCGATCTCGCCAAGCTCTATCAAGCCGGCGAGAAGGTCGTCATGTTCACCTGCTACGACGCCAGCTTCGCCCGTCTGCTCGATGGCGCCGGGGTCGACTCGATCCTGATCGGCGACTCGCTGGGCAATGTCATCCAGGGCCACGACACGACGCTACCGGTCACCGTCGCCGACATCGCCTACCACACCGCCTGCGTCAAACGCGGCTCGGACCACGCTTTCATCATCGCCGACATGCCTTTCGGCAGCTATCAGGAATCGCCGGAGCAGGCCTTCCGCAACGCCGTCACGCTGATGGCGGCCGGCGCCCAGATGGTCAAGCTCGAAGGCGGCCAGGAAATGGCAAAAACGGTCAAATTTCTGGTTGACCGTGGCATTCCGGTCTGCGCGCACGTCGGCCTGACGCCGCAATCGGTCCATGCACTGGGCGGCTACAAGGTCCAGGGCAAGGGCGAAGCGGCGGCGCAAAAGCTCAAGGACGACGCCTTGGCCGTGCAGGATGCCGGCGCCACGATGATCGTCCTCGAAGCCATTCCGGCCGTGCTGGCCGCCGAAGTCACCGCCAGCCTGCATATCATCACCATCGGCATCGGCGCCGGCAAGGACTGCTCCGGCCAGGTCATGGTGCTGCACGACGCTTTCGATATCCCGCCCGGCAAGAAGGCCAAGTTCGTCAAGAATTTCATGGACGGCGCCGGCAGCATTCACGATGCTGCCTGCCGCGCCGTTGCCGCCGTCAAGGACGGCAGCTATCCGGGCCCGGAACACACTTACTCAGCTTAAAGCCATGCAAATCATTTCCGCCATCGCCGACCTGCGTGCGGCGCTCAAGGGGCGCGGCCGCGTCGTTTTCGTGCCGACCATGGGCAATCTGCACGCCGGCCACATCAGCCTGATGGAACAAGCCCGGGCCCACGGCGATACTGTTGTCGCCTCGATCTTCGTCAACCGCCTGCAATTCGGCCCGAACGAGGATTTCGACAAGTACCCGCGCACTTTCCAGGCCGACTGCGACAAGCTGGCGGCAGCCGGCGTCGATGTCCTGTTCGCGCCGACAGAAACCGATCTTTACCCCGAGCCACAGGAGTACACGGTCGAGCCGCCGGCCATCCAGAACATCCTCGACGGCGAATTCCGCCCCGGCCATTTCCGCGGCGTCGCCACCGTCGTGCTCAAGCTATTCAATATTGTCCAGCCGCAGGCCGCCGTCTTTGGCAAGAAGGATTATCAGCAGCTCATGGTCATCCGCAACATGACCCGCCAGCTGGCCTTGCCGATCGACATCATCGGCGGCGAAACGGTGCGCGCCGAGGATGGCCTGGCCCTTTCTTCACGCAACGGCTACCTGAACGCGAGCGAGCGCGCCGAAGCGCCGCGCCTGTATCGCTTGCTCAACGAAATCCGCGCCGCTATCCGGGCCGGCGAAAACGACACCGTCAAACTGGAAAATGCCGCCCTTTCGACACTGGCCGCAGCCGGCTGGATGACTGATTATGTTGCAGTGCGACAACAAGCCGACCTGTCTATGCCAAAAGGCGTAAACGCCCCGCTGGTGGTGCTTGCCGCCAGTCGCCTGGGAACGACGCGGCTCATTGATAACATTGAGATTTGACGCGGCAAGAGTATCCATAATTACGGCCATTGACAGCCGGGCCATTGTCGTTACAATGCGCTTCCCCCAACTGTCTGGATGAGTGAAACCATGCAGAGAACAATGCTGAAATCCAAGTTGCACCGCGTGACCGCAACCCACGCCGACCTGCACTACGAGGGTTCCTGCGCCATCGATGAAGACCTGCTTGAAGCGGCAAACATCAAGGAATACGAACAGATCGACATCTGGAACGTAAACAACGGCGAGCGTTTCACCACCTATGCCATCCGTGCCGAACGCGGATCGGGCGTCATCTCCGTCAATGGTTCAGCTGCCCGCCGCGCCGCGCCGGGTGACATCCTGATCATCGCCACCTTCGCCGTCTATAACGAGGTCGAACTGGCCCGTCACGAACCCGATCTGATCTACGTCGATTCGCAGAACCGCATCACGCGGCGCGGTCACAAGATTCCGGTGCAAGCCGCCGCCTGATCGCAAAAGTAATTCATGCCCATTGAAAACCCGCCGCTCGGCGGGTTTTTCTTTTGTGTAAAATACATCAAAAAAATTTACATAAATTCAAAAATCTACATCGATCGTGGAGACAAACATGGGCATTGTTTTCGCCAAGACCCCGAAGGGGCATGACGAAATCACCTCGAAGACCGGCGGGCTGTCGCCGCGGGTCAGACGGGTATTGATTTTCGTTGATGGAAAAAGGACCGTCGACGACCTGCGCGGAATGTTGCAGTCGGACGACTTGCAGCACACGCTGGGCGCGCTGGAAGAAGAGGGCTACATCGAACTGGCCAGCGTCTCCAACGCTGCCGGAAAACCCGTGGCGCCCCAGGTGCCGCTGGCGTCGATCACTGCCTTCGGCGAACTGCCGGCCAGCCACGATCCGGTTCGCCTGCAAAAGGCACGCAATTTCATGAGCAACACGCTCAATGCCTTCGTCGGCGCCCTCGGCAACAGTTCTCTGCTCGACCGCATCGAACAGGCGAGTGGCCATATCGAGCTACGTGCCATGTACGACGAGTGGTATCACGCCATTGTGATGTCACGCGAAGGCAAGCGCGAGGCGGAAAGCCTGCGCGCCAAGCTGCTCGCCGTTATCTGACAAAGACGGGGCCGCAAGCGGCCCCGTCTAATCTCAGCTTTCCGAAGGTTCAGCCGCCACCTTCGCCTTGCGCGGACGTGACGGACGCTTGGCCTTGGCCGGTTTCGCCTCGCCCTCGACTCCGGTGGCAGAGCTTACGGCGACCACGACAGGCGACTCGGCAACCGGGGCGGCAGACTCTTTCATCGCATCCGTCTTGCGCGGACGGCGACCGCCGCGGCGCGGCTTGCTTTCCGCCTTTTCAGCGGGCGCAGCGTCGGCGACTGCCGGCTGAGAGTGGCTGTCAGAGGCCGCACTGACCGGCAAAACTTCAGGCGCAGAAAACGCCGGCTCGACCGGCTCGCTGACCGCACGATCCTTGCCACCGCGCGAACGCCGACCGCCACGACGGCGGGCGTTGCCGGAGACTTCCGGCTCGGCTGCCGGCGATTCCATTTTTGGCTCATTTTCCGGGTTGACCGTAAGAACCTGCTCGACCGGCAACTCGGCACCCATTTCGGCCTCACCCGAAGCCGGTCGGCCCTGCCCGCGGAAGACGAAGGCGCCCTTGTCGTCGCGACCAAAGCCGAGCAAGCCACGGCTGGCGGCTTCTTCGAGCAGATTGCCGAAGGTCCTGAAACCGTAATAGCTTTCGTTGAATCCGGGGTTGCGGCGCTTGACGACCTCCTTGAGGACCGAGGCCCAGATGCGCTCGCTTTCACCGCGGTCGGCCATCAGGTCGACGAAGGTGGCGGCGACGAGATCAACCGCCTTGGTCTTGCGTTCTTCCTGCTTCTGGCTGCGCTTGGCTTCTTCTTCCGGCGAGCGCTTGGGCGCTTCGCGGTCACGCCGCGCGTTGCCACGGCTTTCGCGGTCGCGGACGAGGTCGTCGTAGTAGATGAACTCGTCGCAGTTGGTGACGAGCAGGTCGGAACACGACTGCTTGACACCGACACCGATGACTTTCTTGGCGTTTTCGCGCAGTTTGGAGACGAGCGGCGAAAAATCGGAGTCGCCGGAGATGATCACGAAGGTATCGACGTGGGCCTTGGTGTAGCAGAGGTCGAGGGCATCGACGACCATGCGGATGTCGGCCGAGTTCTTGCCGGACTGGCGGACGTGCGGGATTTCGATGAGCTCGAAATTGGCTTCGTGCATGGCCGACTTGAAGGCCTTGTAACGATCCCAGTCGCAATAGGCTTTCTTGACCACAATGCTGCCCTTGGCGAGCAGGCGCTCGAGAATCGGCTTGATATCGAACTTCTCGTAATTGGCATCGCGGACGCCAAGGGCAACGTTTTCGAAATCACAAAAGAGCGCCATGCTGGCGTTGTCGTTGGCTGCGGCCATGGAATGCTTTCAACTTGAAGAGGCGTCAGTATACCGCCGACACCGTTCTCCCCGATGCCTCAAGTAATTCCGCTTTTTTAGCGGGCATCAAAGATTGCGCCTGCCCCCGCGACCTACCATCCGTCGGCCAAACAATTTCCGAAAGGGGGAAAACAATGAGTGGCGCTTTCACCAAATCGATGGCGCGGAACATATTTTACGGGGGGACCGTCTTCTTCTTCCTGTTGTTCCTCGCGCTGTCCTTCGACACCCATACGCAACTGCCTAAACGCGACATGCGGGCCAATATCACGCCGCAAATCGCCGAAGGCAAGAAGCTATGGGAAGTCAATAACTGTATCGGTTGCCACACCCTGTTGGGTGAAGGTGCCTATTTCGCCCCGGAACTGGGTAACGTCATCGTTCGCTACGGCGACGAAGGCGTCAAGGCTTTCATCCAGAGTCGTCCGAAAGAAGGCATCCCGGGTCGCCGCAGCATGCCTCAGTTCAATTTCACCGACGAGCAGCTGAATGCCATCGTGGCCTTCCTGAAGCACGTCAATTCGATCAACACCGCCAACTGGCCGCCTAACAGCCAGGGCTGATCGAGAGGAGAACTGAACATGCAATATAAATCCCAAGCGGTTGCAAAACCCTACTTCATCGCGGCAATCGGTCTGTTTGTCGGTCAGATCCTGTTCGGCCTGATTCTTGGCCTGCAGTATGTGCTCGGCGACTTCCTGTTCCCCGCCATTCCGTTCAACGTGGCCCGCATGGTCCACACCAACCTGCTCATCGTGTGGCTGCTCTTTGGCTTCATGGGTGGCGCCTACTACATGATCCCGGAAGAATCCGAGACTGAACTGTTCAGCCCGAAACTGGCGCTGATCCTGTTCTGGACCTTCCTGGTCGCCGGGGCGCTGACCATCGTCGGCTATCTGGCCGTGCCGTACGCCACGCTGGCTGAGCTGACCGGTAACAACATCATCGAAACCATGGGCCGCGAGTTCCTCGAACAGCCGCTGCCAACCAAAGTCGGTATCGTGATTGTTGCACTGGGCTTCCTGTTCAACCTGACCATGACCATGCTGAAGGGCAAGAAGACTGCCATTTCCATGGTGCTGATGATTGGTCTGTGGGGCTTGGCTGTCTTCTTCCTGTTCTCTTTCTACAACCCGGTGAACGTCGTTCTCGACAAGTTCTTCTGGTGGTGGACGGTGCACCTCTGGGTGGAAGGCGTATGGGAACTGATTCTTGGCTCCTTCCTGGCTTTCGTGCTGATCAAGACGACCGGCGTTGACCGTGAAGTGATCGAAAAGTGGCTCTACGTCATCGTCACCCTGACGCTGATTACCGGCATCATCGGTACGGGTCACCACTACTTCTGGATCGGTACGCCGGAATACTGGCAGTGGTGGGGTTCCATCTTCTCCGCTCTGGAGCCGATTCCCTTCTTCGCCATGACCGTCTTTGCCTTCAACATGGTGAACCGTCGTCGTCGCGAGCATCCGAACAAGGCTGCCGTTCTGTGGGCGCTGGGCACCGGTGTAATGGCTTTCCTGGGCGCTGGCGTGTGGGGCTTCCTGCACACCCTGGCTCCGGTCAACTACTACACGCACGGCACGCAGATCACCGCGGCGCACGGCCACATGGCTTTCTATGGCGCCTACGCCATGGTCAACCTGATGATGATCTCGTATGCCATGCCCATCCTGCGCGGCCGTGCTGCCAACAGCAACAAGTCGCAAGTGCTGGAAATGTGGTCGTTCTGGCTGATGACCACAGCCATCGTCTTCATTACGCTGTTCCTGACCGCCGCCGGCATCCTGCAAGTCTGGCTGCAACGCGTATCCGACACCCCGCTGCCGTTCATGGTGGCGCAGGACAAGATCGCGCTGTTCTACTGGATGCGCGAGTGGGCCGGTGTAATCTTCCTGATTGGCCTGATCATCTACATCACCAGCTTTTTTGTTGGTGGCAAAGAAGAAAAGGCAGCCTGACCAGTAGTTTGGTCAAGTAGCTAGCCAAGGCGCGGTTCTTCGGAACCGCGCCTTTTTTATGGCTATCCGGTTTTATCCCAGATCGAAACGGTCGGCATTCATGACCTTGGTCCAGGCGGCAACGAAGTCCTGAACGAATTTCTCCTTGTTGTCATCCTGCGCATAAACCTCGGCGTAGGCGCGAAGGATGGCGTTTGACCCGAACACCAGATCGACCCGGGTCGCCGTCCACTTGACCGCGCCGGTCTTGCGATCGCGGATTTCGTAGAGATTCCAACCCACCGGCTTCCAGGTGTAAGCCATATCGGTCAGATTGACGAAGAAGTCGTTGGTCAACGCCCCGACGCGATCGGTCAGAACGCCATGCCGGGTGCCGCCATGGTTGGTACCCAACACGCGCAGGCCGCCGACGAGCACGGTCATTTCATGGGCGGTCAAACCAAGCAACTGCGTGCGATCAAGCAGCAACTCCTCGGCACTGACCACGTAGTCCTTCTTGAGCCAGTTGCGGTAGCCGTCGGCCACCGGTTCGAGGAACTCGAAGGACTCGACGTCGGTCATCGCCTGGCTGGCATCGCCACGACCCGGGGCGAAGGGAACGGTGATGTCGACACCCGCCGCCTTTGCCGCCTGCTCGACGCCAAGGTTGCCGGCCAGCACGATCACATCGGCGACGCTGACCCCGGTCTGCGCCGCAATGCTTTCGAGAACGGAGAGCACCCGGGCCAGCCGGGCCGGCTCATTGCCTTCCCAGTCCTTTTGCGGCACCAAGCGGATGCGCGCGCCGTTGGCCCCGCCGCGCATGTCGGAACCACGAAAAGTCCGGGCGCTGTCCCAGGCCGTTGCCACCATGTCGCCTATGCTCAATCCACTAGCGGCGATTTCAGCCTTGACCGTGGCCACGTCGTAGCCGGCCCGACCGACCGGCACCGGATCCTGCCAGATCAGGTCTTCCTGCGGCACGTCGGGTCCGATGTAGCGGGCCTTCGGCCCCATGTCGCGGTGCGTCAGCTTGAACCAGGCGCGGGCGAAGACTTCCGAGAAATAGGCCTGATCCTTGGCGAAGCGCTCGGCAATTTCCCGATAAGCCGGATCCATCTTCATCGCCATGTCGGCATCGGTCATGATCGGGTTGTGGCGGATAGCGGCATCCTCGACATCGACCGGCCGGTCTTCTTCCCTGATGCTGACCGGTTCCCACTGCCAGGCGCCGGCCGGGCTCTTTTTCAGTTCCCAGTCGTGGTTGAGCAGCATGTCGAAATAGCCGTTGTCCCACCGGGTCGGGTGAGTGGTCCAGGCGCCTTCGAGGCCGCTGGTCACGGTATCGCGACCAATGCTCCGGCTGCTGTGGTTGTTCCAGCCCAGGCCCTGTTCTTCAACATCGGCCGCTTCGGGAGCCGGCCCCAGACGTTTGGCATCGCCGTTGCCGTGGGCCTTGCCGACGGTGTGACCGCCGGCGGTCAGGGCGACGGTTTCTTCGTCATTCATCGCCATCCGGGCAAAGGTGATGCGCACGTCGTGGGCTGTTTTTAGCGGATCGGGCTTGCCGTCCACGCCTTCCGGGTTAACGTAGATCAGCCCCATCATCACGGCGGCCAACGGGTTTTCCAGTTCCCGTTCGCCGGAATAACGGCTGTTCGGATTATCGGTGGGCGCCAGCCATTCCTTTTCGGAACCCCAGTAAATGTCCTTTTCGGGATGCCAGATGTCCTCGCGACCGAAGGCGAAGCCGAAAGTCTTGAGGCCCATCGATTCATAGGCCGCGTTGCCGGCGAGGATGATCAGGTCGGCCCAGCTCAGTTTGTTGCCGTATTTTTTCTTGATCGGCCACAACAGGCGACGCGCCTTGTCGAGGTTGACGTTATCGGGCCAGGAGTTAAGTGGGGCAAAACGCTGGTTGCCGGTGCCGGCGCCGCCGCGGCCATCGGCCACCCGGTACGAACCGGCCGAGTGCCAGGCCATGCGGATCATCAGGCCTCCATAGTGGCCCCAGTCGGCCGGCCACCAGTCCTGGCTGTCAGTGAGCAGGGCGAGCAAATCCTTCTTGAGGGCGGCGACGTCGAGCTTTTTGACCTCCTCGCGGTAGTTGAAGCCCTGGCCCAGCGGATTGGTCTTGCTGTCGTGCTGATGCAGGATGTCGAAGTTCAGCGCCTTCGGCCACCACGCCATGTTGGTATCGGCGCTGGCCGTGTTGGCGCCATGCATGACCGGACATTTGCCGGCAGTCTTCGTTTGATTGGTATCCATCTCTACTCTCCTCGGTGAATGACGTTCAGGAAAACGTTCAAACTGATATTAGGAAAACGACTTGTTTAGCACCAATTGATTGGCTGGATACAGTTGATAGACGATCACTATCAAGGTGATGGCAGACTTGTTCCGTCTTGCTGACTTCGACAGTGATTGCGGCGATGCTATCCGCTTAACGCGTCTCGTCGACGATCTGGATGAGTTTTTCTTCCAGCTCCTGGGCCAGCCGGACCAGCGTGACATCGGGCGACAGCGCGGCGAGCAGCGGCAGCGGCCGGGTCAGGGCGATTTTCGTGTTGCCGTCCTCGGTATAGACCGAAATGCGCCAGGGCAGCGCCGCGCTGAGGCGCATGTCGATGGCCAGCATTTTCTCGACCAACCGGGGATTGCCGACTTCGAAGACCTGGCATTCGTCGTCGAATTCGATCTCCTTGCTGTCCAGCATGCCGCCCAGGTCGTGCACTTGCAACACACTCAAGCCCAGACGCTGGATGACCGGGACGAGATCGGTGGTGGCCTCGTAAAACGATTTGTCGCTATCGACGATGTAGTACATGGAATTTCCCTGATCCTGAAAGCGAAACGTCTGTGGCCTCAAGCGCCGCAGATCGGGATTTCAATTTTCGCCGAAATTTCCGGTTGACCGTAGCAATCACGCCACATTCAGACTTCTCGACGTCAATCCGCTTTCCGCCAGACGCTGGCCAGCCAGGGCTGCTTTTCGCGCGGCATGCCGGCTGGCCGATAGTAGTACTCGAGTTCGACGAACCCGGCTTCCGTCAGGCGACAACGCCAGGTTTCAAGATCGAGATACGCCCCGTAACGCCCGCCGTTCCAGCCTTCGACATTGGGTCCGTGCGGGTTTGAGCAGAACAGCACGCCGCCAGCCTTGAGCGTGGTGTGCAACTGGCGCAGGACGCGGGGCAGTTCGCGGCCGGGAACGTGGAACAGCGAGGCATTGGCGAAGATGCCGTCGAAACGCCCGTCAGGCAGTTCGAGATTGAGAAAATCCTGATGCCAGACCTCACAGCCGGTATCGGCCCGCGCCATCTCGGCAAATGCCGCGGCGCCATCCAGCCCGATGACCCGGTGACCCAGCCCGGCTAAAGCCTTGAGGTCGCGCCCCGGCCCGCAGCCGAAATCAAGCAGCGTAAGCGGCGCCTGGCCGACGATATGGCGCAGCAACGCTTCGATGTTCTGGCTTACATCGTGATCGCGCGTACCGGCCCGAAATTCCTCGGCACGCTGGTTGTAATAGGCCAGCGTCAGTCCGGATATATCCTTGAGGCTCGATTCATCTTCGTTCACGGCCACTCTCTCCTCTGCAGCGAAGGGCAAGCTTGATGCATTGCCCGCGGCAAGGGCAAGCAGGAAATTTGGCTTACCCATGACGAATGGCAGGGAACCGATGGCCAGTCCAACGGTCCGCTTAAGTGCCGCCACAGAAAATGCCCCGATGCCAGCCCTGACGATCTCTTCCGTTGATTCCACCGACGCCATCCCGCGCGAGGCATGGGATCGTCTTTGCCCGCCCGGCGACCCTTTTCTCAACGCCGATTTTCTCGCCATCATCGAACGCCATGGTGCCGCCGGGCCGGACTGGGGCTGGGTGCCATGTCATCTGACGGCGAGCGACGAACAAGGCCGCATCATCGGCATCCTGCCTCTCTACGTCCGCTTCAACTCGCACGGCGACTTCATCCATGACTGGTCGTGGGCATCCGTTTACCAGCAGCTCGGCCGCAGCTACTTCCCGAAATTGCTGAGCGGCCTGCCGCATACCCCGGCCACCGGGCCGCGCCTGCTGGTGGCTGAAGGTCCGCAAGCGTCGACGATTCGCCGGGCCCTGATCGATGGCGCCCAGTCGGTGGCCAGCGCGCACAACATGTCATCGTGGCACGTCGCCTTTCCGAACGAGGATGACTGCAACGAGCTGCGGGCAGCCGGCATGCTGATCAGCCACAACGTCCAGTTCCAGTGGCTGGACAGCGGCTGTGGCGACTTCGACGGCTATCTGGCCACCTTTGCCGCCGACAAGCGGCGCAAGGTCCGGGCCGAGCGACGCAAGGTGGCGGCCAGCGGGCTCAATATTGAAGTGCGCCACGGCAACGAAATCGATCCGGCCGAATGGCCTGCCCTGCACGCCCTCTACGCCTCAACCTTCGATAAATTCAACAACCACGCCGTGTTCACCGCGGCCTGCTTCGCCGATCTGGCGCCGGCGCTGGGCCGCCGCATGGTCGTTTTCATCGCCCGCGACGGCGGCCAAGCGGTGGCCGTCTCGCTCTGTTTCCGCAGCGATGAAACGCTCTACGGCCGCTACTGGGGTTGTAACGGCCAATATCACAGCCTGCATTTCGAACTCTGTTTCTATCAGGGCATCGCCTACTGCCTGCGCCACGGCCTGCAACGCTTCGAACCCGGTGCCGGCGGCGAACACAAGATCGCCCGCGGCTTCACGCCAACCGTGGTCCATTCCGCCCACTGGATCGCCGATCCAGCCATGCGCAAGCTGATCGGCCGCCACCTCGACGTGCAGGGCGACGCGGTGGCCAACTATCGCGATCAGGCGGCGGCGCATCTGCCCTTCCGGTGTGAGAACTAGTCTTATTCCCCGTTTTTGGGGCATATCAATTTGTGCCGATCAAGGCCCCGCTACCATGCAGGCAATGAGCAACATCACCCTCCCCGCGCCAGCCCCGGTCGACAAACGCCTGCCCGGCGACCTCGCCATCTGGTTCTTCATCCTCGCCGAACTGCTCGCCTTCGCGGTGTTCTTTTCCGCCTACGCCTTCGCCCGGGCCAGCCATGTCGAGGAATTCAACCTCTACCAGCAGACGCTGGACCGCAATCTCGGTGCCCTCAATACGCTGCTCCTCATCACCGGTTCGTGGTTCGTCGTCCGTGCCGTGCAGGCGGCGCATCGCGATGACATCAAGGCCGTGCCGCCCAACATCCTGCTCGGCTGGCTGTGCGGCGGCGGCTTTCTGGTCGTCAAGGTGATCGAATATGCCGCCAAGTTCGGCGCCGGCATCTCGATGTCGACCAACACCTTTTACATGTTCTACATCTCGCTGACCTTCTTCCACTTCATGCACGTCATCCTCGGCATGGTCATCCTGACCGTCCTCTGGTTCCAGGCCAGAAACGGCGCTTACGGCGGCCACAACGCGCACGGACTGGAAAGCGGCGCCGCCTACTGGCACATGGTCGACCTGCTGTGGATCGTCCTTTTCCCGCTCGTTTATGTGATGCGCTGATGATCGCCGCCCTCAAAAATTCCGCCCACCGCGCCTGGCTCGTCCTCATGGTCGCCACCGGCATCACCTGGTATCTCGGTGAAGTCGGCGCCGCCGGCACCTGGGCCATCGTCGCCATGCTGGTCATTGCCTTCGTCAAGGGCCGGCTGGTCATCCTCGATTTCATGGAACTGCGCGCGGCGCCGATGATGTGGCGCGTCCTGCTCGAAGGCTGGCTGATCGTCGTCTCCAGCCTGATTCTGCTTGCCTACTGGATCTCTCTCAAATGACCGAACTGCCCTTCTACGAACCCTCCGGCAACGAAATCTCGCTCTTCGAACACGCCTTCCAGCAGCGCCTGCCGCTGCTCATCAAGGGCCCGACCGGCTGCGGCAAGACGCGCTTCGTCGCCCACATGGCGGCCCGCCTCAAGCTGCCGCTGTATACCGTTGCCTGCCACGACGACCTGACCGCCGCCGACCTCGTCGGCCGCCACCTCATTTCCGACAAGGGCACCTACTGGTCCGACGGCCCGCTGACCCGCGCCGTGCGCGAAGGCGGCATCTGCTACCTCGACGAAGTGGTCGAGGCGCGCAAGGACACCACCGTCGTCCTCCACCCGCTGGCCGACGACCGCCGCATCCTGCCCATCGACCGCACCGGCGAAACCCTCCAGGCGCCGGCCAATTTCATGCTGGTCGTCTCCTACAACCCAGGCTACCAGAATCTTTTGAAAGGCCTGAAGCCCTCGACCCGCCAGCGTTTCGTCTCGATGCGCTTCGACTTCCCCGGCGCCGAGCGCGAAATCTCCATCCTGATCGGCGAAACCGGCTGCGACGCCGACCTCGCCAAGCGTCTGGTCGGCATCGCCAAGGCTTTCCGCGCCCTCAAGGACCGCGATCTCGAAGAAGTCGCCAGCACCCGCCTCCTCGTCTATGCCGCGACGCTCATCAAATCCGGCTTCGACGTCACCGCCGCCTGCCGCGCCGCACTGGTCGAAAGCCTGACCGACGACGAAGAGACCGTCGAGGCGCTCATGGAAATCGTCAATGCCACTTTCGGACGATGACCACGGGTCGAGCGAAAGCCGCGCCATTCATGGCGAGGTGAGCAAGACAGTCCAACCTGGCACCGAAGGTGCCCCAAACTCGTGGCGAGGAAGCACCGAGCTTCAGCTCGGGGAGACTCACTTTGGTTTCGAGGAAGAAAAGGCCGGGCAAAACCTGGCCGTCCTCGCCGAAGCCCTCTATCTGATCAACCTGCTGTTGCTGCCCGGGCTGGCCTTCCTGCTCCTCGTCGGCCTGTGGTTCAAATTCAAGGACAGCGCCCCGCCGCTGGCCCGCCAGCACCTCAAGCAAACCACTATCGTCAGCCTGGTCGGTGGCCTGCTCATCGTCACGCTGTCCGGCCTCATCCTCGGCCTCGGCGGCCTGGACTGGGAATGGACCTGGGTGACGTTGATCCTCTATTTCACCTGCATCCACTCGACGCTCGTGCTGTTCGGCATGTATGCGCTGATCAAGGCCATGAACGGGCAGATGTGGCGTTTCCCACTCATCGGTCCGGCGATTCCACGGTCAACTGGAAAAAACCGTGAAAATTGAAAGGCTGCAGCGTTACCGTCTGCTGGCGCAGATGGGCTTTTTCACGCTGTTCACCGTGACGCCCATCTTCGACCTGTTCCGCTACGACCTCACCGAGCGCCACGCCTATTTCCTGACCTATCCGTGGCACCTCGGCATCGACGAACTGATGGCCGGCACCGGCGAAGCGAGCACGGCGGTCATCAACATCATCCTCTACCTGTTCCTGCCCGTCCTCGGGGCAGGTGCGCTGATCATCGGGGTCGCCTGGAAATGGGGCCGTCTCTATTGCGGCTGGCTGTGCCCGCATTTTTCCGTGGTCGAAACGATCAACCGCCTGATGCTCATCGCCAGCGGCAAGCACTCGGTCTGGGACAAGAAACAAACCCCGCCGTGGGAACCGGATGGCACGCCGGCCAAGCGCGACAAGCGTTACTGGCTGCTCGTCGTCCCCGCCGCCATCGGTTTCGCCTTCGCCTGGGCGCTGGTCGGCCTGACCTACCTGATGCCGCCGTTTCAGGTCTACCACGGCCTGTTCACCTTCACGCTCTACACCAAGGAAGTGATTTTCCTCGCCGCCGCCACCACGGTGCTGAGCCTCGAATTCCTCTTCGCCCGCCACCTGTTCTGCCGCTACGGCTGCGCCATCGGCATCTTCCAGAGCTTTGCGTGGATCGTGAACAAGAAGGCCATGGTCGTCGGCTTCGACCGCAAACGCCTGACCGACTGTGCCAGTTGCCAGCAAGGCGCCGGCAGCGCCGGCCACACCCTGCTCGCCCGGCAGGCCCTGCGCGAAAGCGGCAACGAATTTGCCTCGCCTTCGGGAAGTGCGTGCGACGCCGTCTGCCCGATGCGCCTCAAACCGCGCAACGTCAAACGCTGGATGTTCGCCTGCACCCAATGCGGCCAGTGCATTTCAGCCTGCAATACGGTCAACCGCGCCAATCCGAATGGCCAGCTCCTGCGCTGGGTCAGCAACGAAGACGCCCGGCGTAACGAAGCCGGTTTTTCGTCCTTATCAAATACCGACGAAGACGCCGGTGGGAAACTCTGAGCCATGGAAGAATTCATCGGCAAACTCTGGCACAACTGGGTCACCAAGGCCGCCGCCGGACATTACCCGGAAGCCGCCGTCAAACTGGGCGAGGTCGAAAAAACGGCCGGTATCCTGTTTCGCGCCTTCGGCGGCGATCCCGGCCTCAAGGTTGCCGCCGCCACCTCGGAAGACCATGGCGCCCGGCGCACCTGGCTGCAGCGTGTCGCCGGTAGCAACGAGCGTATCGCCCAGGGCCGGCGCGATGCCGAAACCCTCCGCCTGCCGCCGGAAATCGCTGCCTTTCCCGAAAAATCGCTGAACCGTGACCTCTACCTGTGGCTGGCCGCCCTGGCCGCCAGCGACGTGGCGCCCGAGCAGCCGTGGTTCATCCGCAATCAGACCGCCAGCCGAACTGCCCTCGAACGCTATCCGGGCCTCAACGAGCGCTACCGGCGCCTGGTCGCCGCCCATCTCGCCGGCCGCATCGAACCCGGCGCCATGCAGGCCGACGAAGCAGCGCAGGAAAATGCCATTCGTCAGGCGCTGGAACAGCCGGGTTCGGTCGCCGGCCTGCCACCGCTCAACACGATGAAATCCCGGCCGCCGCAGCCTGTGCTGCTCTGGTTGATTGGCGCAGAGGAGCCCGAGGCCGGCGCCAAACTCGCTGACCCGAACGACAATCTGCCGCCCGAAGGCAGCGGCGGAAACACCGAAACCGCCAAGGAGGCGCACAAGGCCGAGCAGGTCGAGACGCCGGACAACAAGAATCCCATGCTCGCCATGTTCCGCGCCGAAAGCCTGCCGACCTGGGCCGAATACGTCCGGGTCAATCGCGCCTTCGACGAGGACGAAAACCCGAACGCCAGCGACGCGGCCAACGACCTCGACAAACTGTCGCTGACCCGCGACGGCGAAACCGCCAAGTCGCGCGTCAAGTTCGACCTCGACCTGCCCTCCGCCGCCGAGGACGACACCCCGATCGGCCCCGGCATTGCGCTACCCGAGTGGGATTACCGCAAGAACGCGATGCAGCCGGCGCATTGCCTGCTGCAGCCAATGGTCGCCCACGATGCCGGGCCCGCCGCACTGCCACTCGAACTGGCTGCGACGGCCAAGAAACTGCGCGGCCAGTTCGCCGCCCTCGCCCCGCAACGCCGCTGGCTCAAGGGCCAGCCCGACGGGCCTGAACTCGACGTCGATTCCTGCGTGCGCAACCACGCCGACCGCGCCTCGGGTCACACGCCGGAAGCTGGCGGCTACCTCGCCCAGGCTCGTTGCGAACGCGATCTGGCCTGCATGCTGCTGGCCGACCTGTCGATGTCCACCGACGCGTTCATTTCCGACTCGCACCGCATCGTCGATGTCATCCGCGATTCGCTGCTGCTGTTTTCCGAAGCGCTGACCGCCACCGGCGACCGCTTCGGCATCTACGGCTTTTCGTCGCTACGCCGCCAGAACATCCGTTTCCATCTGCTCAAGGACTTCAATGGCAAATATGACGCCGCCGCCCGTGGCCGTATCCTGGCCATCAAACCCGGCTACTACACGCGCATGGGCGCCGCCATCCGCCAGGCCGCCAGCATCCTCGCCGAGCAACCGGCCAGTCGCCGCCTGTTGCTGATCATTACTGACGGCAAACCGAACGACCTCGACATCTACGACTCGCGCTACGGCATCGAAGACACCAGGATGGCCGTCCATGAAGCCCGGCGCCTTGGTCTGACGCCCTTCTGCGTGACCATCGACCGTGAAGCGGGCGCTTACCTGCCCTATCTTTTCGGCCCGGCCGGGTTCTGCGTCATCCGCAAACCGGAGGAGTTGCCCAGCCGGCTCCCCCTCCTTTATGTGCAACTTACCCGTCAGTAGATAGTCATAAAGTCGTATTGCTTTGGCATCGGTCGAATGCCAGTATTAGACGTTATCGTTATTGCGCAAAGATCATGCACGGCAGCCACCCAATCAACATAGAAGCCCTTCTGACGCACGTTCCGCTCTTTCAGGGACTGGCACCGGAGGAGTTGAGCCGCATCGCCCGTGGCACCCGCGAGATGCACCCCAACAAGGGGGAAATTCTCTTCCACAAGGGCGACCCCTGCAACGGTTTCCACCTGCTCGTGTACGGTCAGGTCAAGCTGGCCTTCACCTCATCGCAAGGCAGCGAGAAGGTCGTCGAGATCATCAGCCAGGGGCAGAGCTTCGGTGAAGCCATCATGTTCATGGAAAAGCCCTACATCGTCTTCGCCCAGGCGCTGACCGACTGCCTGCTGCTGCATATCTCGAAAGGCGTAGTCTTTGAGGAGTTGCAGCGCGACCACAACCTGTGCCGCAAGATGCTGGCCGGCATGGCCATGCGCCTGCATCAACTGATGAACGACGTCGAGTCGTATTCGCTGCACTCCGGCAAGCAGCGCATCATCGGCTACCTGCTGCGCGAACTGCCCGAGGCCGAGCACGACGGCATCAACGTGGCCATCACGCTACCAACCAACAAGGGCGTCATCGCCTCCCGCCTCAACCTGACCCAGGAACATTTCTCGCGCATCCTGCACGAGCTGACCGAGCTCGGGCTGATCGTCGTCGAAGGCCGGAAGATCCACATCCCGAACGCTACCAAGCTGCGTCAGCACGAGTAACTGCGTTCAGGGCAGGGTTGCTACGGTCAACCGGGAAAAACAGGTAAAAATGAAATAAAAAAGGGGCGATCAAAATCGCCCCTTTTTGTCGCCGATCGCGCCCCGCAGGAAGTACCCTTGGGGTGCTGCAGCTTAGTCGGTAATGAGCTTGCCCTTGGTCAGCAGGTCATTGATGATCGTCACATCATTGGCACCCGTTGCCCCCAGATCAACGCCGGCCAGCACGATCTGCTGCGTCACGTTGGCACCATCCGGTTTCACATCGATTACCGTGTCGCTGCCAGACGTGCTGAAGTTCAGGTAACCATCCAGCGCAGCCCCGGTTGTAGCTGTCGGCAACAGATCGCGCAGATCGAGCACATCGCCGCCTGCCGCCTTCGACGCCACATTGAAGTCTGCAATGATGTCCTTTGCCGGCAGGCCAACGCTGCCCTGATCAGCCAGCGTCCAGGCAAACGTATCCGAACCCAGGCCACCGCTCAGAACGTCGTCGCCAGCGCCGCCAGAGATCAGATCGGAGCCGGAACCGCCTTGAACGATGTCGTTGCCGCCACCGGCATGGATAGTGTCCTTGCCATCGCTGCCGACAATCTTTTCAGGAATATTGGTACCGTTGTAGGTCTCCCCCTCGCGAATCTGCCATACACCGTTGGTTGTCGACTCAACGATGTCCTCGTTGGCGCCCAGTGCAGGCACATCGCTCGGCGAGAACAAGGCATATTCGTCGTTGCCGATGATCTTGTATGTGCTATCGGCTGCTCCGCTGGCCTTGAACTCGACACGCAGGCTGGCGTGACCGGCCTGATCCCAATAAAGAATTTCGATCGGCTGGAGACCTTCCGACAGCGTGACACCGCTGTAGACCTGGGTAGCGGTCGACTGGATAAAGTCGGCCTGACCAAGATTCTGGCCATTGATCAGCACACGATAGCCGTCGTCCGCCGTCACCCGCATATCGTAGACACCGCCCGCCGGGATGTAGATGTAGCCAACCATCCGGATAACGGCATCGGTGGTATCACCAAGACCGCTGGTTGCCGCCAGTCCATCCACGTTGCCGGAGGAAACCTTGAGGAAGGTATAAAGGTTATTGGTATTCCCTCCCGCCGTAGCACCGATCGCGCCGCTGGTCACCTTGCCGTTCTGGCCAAGGTCGTTGCTGAACAGCGGCGTGTTGGAACCAGCCGGCAGGCCAAACTCCACCTTGTTGACCGAGAAAGTGGCATCGGCCTTGGTCGGATCAGAAAGAATGGCGTTGTTGATCAGGTTGGTGTTGTTGTTGCGTCCCTCGATGATCGCCTCGACATCGGCCAGGCGGTCGACGTTGTTGGCGCTACCGGCATCGGCCGTACCGTCATCGGAATGCAGACGAACCGTTGTCGATCCCTCGTAGGCCGGGTCGCTAGCCGTACCGTCCCGGTATTCGTTGTAGCCGAAATACTCGCCGGACAGCCCCATGTTCAGACCGGTAATGCTGGCATTGGTACTGGTCAGGGTAACGACCTGCGGCGGCATGACATCGATGGTCAGCACCGAAGAGGCGCTATCGCCATCATTGTCACGCAGGGTATAAGCGATACTTTCGCTGTATTGGGTCGCGGTCGAAGCCGGCGGCGTATAGGTGTATTGGCTGTTATCCATGTCGACCGCAAACTTGCCACCCGCCGTGGACGTCACGGTCCAGGAGTTGGTGGCGGCATCGTAAGTACCCCGGTTGGTACCCGAAACTGCGCCACCGCTGCTGTAGGTCGTACCGTTCAGGACAAAGGCTGCCAAAACGCCGCCATCAGCACCAATACCCGAACCAGCCCCGAGGGAGCCATTGACCAGTTCGCCAACTGTCGGCATCACAATCGAGTCGCGCAGGATCGGCGGCAGATCAACCGCCGGATTGGCCACAACAATCGCGTTGGTATTGACCTGATTGATCCCGTCGTAGGCCACCGGATTCATGTTGACCTGCGTTGCCCCGGTGCCCATGCCATAGGCCATCGAGTTGATCTGGTTGGCAGTCAGGAAATTGACCCACAAAGTCTCCTCGCCGGACTGAATGCCGTTCTGGCTGGTCAGCGGACCGCTGCCGTCCCAATCGCTGGCTGCTGTAGGCTGTCCATCCGTCAGGAAGTACGAAACATTCTTGGCACCGACAATCTTGCCGCTATCGGTAAATGCTCCCTGTGCGGTAACCAAGGCCGCATCGTAATTGGTGCTTCCATTGGCCGTCAGGCCATTCACGATTTGCTTGGCCCGGGTAACATCCACCCAAACTGCATCCCGCTCGGCAGCATTGCTGGAGAAAGTGACGATACGAACCTTGATGTCACCGAGGTTATCGTACTGATCCAGCATCATGTTGACCGAGCTCTTCATGACATCCAGACGCGTCGGACCACCGGCCACGCCATCCGCGTCATCGCTCATGGAGCCGGAGACATCGAGAATCAGCATGATGTTGGTGTCCTGCGAAGGCAGAACCACTGTTTGCGTGCCAGGAATGGCCGTCGGCATGTCATCTTCAATGGAAATGGTCAGCGTTCCGGTACCACTTTGCGCACTGTCGCTCGCGGTAACCCCCACATTGAAACTGAGCACATCCTCCTGGCTGTTCAGCGGATGATCAACTGCCTTGCTCAAGGTTGCCGTGTAATTTCCAGCATTGTCGACACTGACGCGAATCACTTCGTTGCCACCGGCCGAACCAATCAGCGTCTGGGTTCCCGAACCGCTCCAGGTTACCGGCTGACCATTGGAGGTCAGCGCAGTTAGCGGTGCAGTGAGCGTTACCGTCAGCGCGTTGCCATCAGCATCGGCAACCGGAATGGTGCCGGTGATCGTCCGCACGTCGGTCGTATCGGTATTGCCCGTGGTATCTGCAATGCCGCCGGTCAGCCCCTCTTCCGAGAGGACAGCGCCAGCAGTACCAACCGTCGGTGTCGTGTCATTATCGGTAATCGAGGCAGTACCGGTTGCCGAAGCATTGGCCGTATTGCCGCTGGTCACCGTGCCGGTCAGCGAGAAATTCTCGGCCGGCTCGTCCAGCAGGTCATCCGTCGTCTGCAGACGCAGCTGCACGCTGGTGCTGCCGGCCGGGATGCTTACCCCGCCGGTGGCCGACACCCAGGCCGTACCGTTGTAGTACTGCAGCGTGCTGGCGGCGCTGGTATCGGTACCCAGCGTTGCCGTGCCACCAGTCAGGCTCGGCGTGAAGGTCACGGCCGTCGTGCTGGCGTTGCTCAAGGTCGCCGTGAAAGTAGCGTAGCCGCCTTCAGTGACCGTCGGGCTGTCGATGCTCAAGGTCGGACGGTCATCGTCCGATCCACCACCACCCGTGCCGTTGTCCATAATGGTGCCAACACCCAGATTGTCGGCAATCGTGGCGTTGACCGCAGAACTCAGATTAACATTGAAGGTTTCGGAACCTTCATACACGCGAGGGCTGTCGTTAAGGATGGCGACGGTGATGGTCTGCGTCGTGACACCCGGAGCAAAGTTCAGGGTGCCGCTGTTGTTCGTGTAATCCGAACCGGCCAGGGCCGTGCCATTCGACAAGCCCCAATTGACGCTGGTCGCCTGACCACTGGCCGCCGACAGGGTGACGGTGAAGGTGGCCGTCCCGGCGGCTTCATTGACCGTGATGTCGTTGATCGAGAAGCTCGGCGTCGGATCGTTATCGGTAATCGAGGCGGTACCGGTTGCCGATGCATTGGCCGTATTGCCGCTGGTCACCGTACCGGTCAGCGAGAAATTCTCGGCCGGCTCGTCCAGCAGGTCATCCGTCGTCTGCAGGCGCAGTTGCACGCTGGTGCTGCCGGCCGGGATGCTCACCCCGCCGGTGGCCGACACCCAGGCAGTACCGTTGTAGTACTCCAGCGTGCTGGCGGCGCTGGTATCGGTACCCAGCGTTGCCGTGCCACCAGTCAGGCTCGGCGTAAAGGTCACGGCCGTCGTGCTGGCGTTGCTCAAGGTTGCCGTGAAGGTGGCGTAGCCGCCTTCAGTGACCGTCGGGCTGTCGATGCTCAGGGTCGGACGGTCGTCGTCCGATCCACCACCACCCGTGCCGTTGTCCATAATGGTGCCAACACCCAGATTGTCGGCAATCGTGGCGTTGACCGAAGAACTCAGATTAACATTGAAGGTTTCGGAACCTTCATACACGCGCGGCGTGTCGTTCAAGATGCTGACCGTAATGGTCTGGCTGGTGATCCCCGCTGCAAAGTTCAGCGTACCGCTACCCATCGTGTAGTCGCTACCCGACAGGGCCGTCCCGTTCGACAGACCCCAGTTGACACTGGTCGCCTGGCCACTGGCGGCCGACAGGCTGACCGTGAAGGTTGCCGTGCCAGCGGCTTCATTGACCGTGATGTCGTTGATCGAGAAGCTCGGCGTCGGATCGTTGTCGGTAATCGAGGCGGTACCGGTTGCCGATGCATTGGCCGTATTGCCGCTGGTCACCGTGCCGGTCAGCGAGAAATTCTCGGCCGGCTCGTCCAGCAGGTCATCCGTCGTCTGCAGGCGCAGCTGCACGCTGGTGCTGCCGGCCGGGATGCTCACCCCACCGGTGGCCAAGACCCAGGCCGTGCCGTTGTAGTACTGCAGCGTGCTGGCGGCGCTGGTATCGGTACCCAGCGTTGCCGTGCCACCAGTCAGGCTCGGCGTGAAGGTCACGGCCGTCGTGCTGGCGTTGCTCAAGGTCGCCGTGAAAGTAGCGTAGCCGCCTTCGCTGACCGTCGGGCTGTCGATGCTCAGGGTCGGACGGTCATCGTTGGCCGGAACACCCGGCAGGGTACGGCCATCATCAACAATGGTGCCAACACCCTGGCCGTCAACAATGACGGCACCGACCGGGTTGGCGAGGTTGAGGTTGAATTGTTCGGCGCCTTCGAAGGTGCCGTCGTTGGCGATGGCGACGGTGATGGTCTGGCTGGCGATGCCGGCGGCAAAGCTCAGGGTGCCGGCGGCAACGCTGTAGTCGGCGCCGGTCGCCGTGTTGTCTTGTCCGGCGTAGTCGACGGCGGCGCTTTGCGTCAGGTCGCCCGTCCGGGTAACCGTGAAGGTGACGGTGCCGGCGGCTTCGTCGATGGTCAGGTCGTTGATCGAGAAGCCCGGACGGTCGTCGTTGGCGGTGCCGCCACCGGGCAGGCTGCGGCCGTCATCAACGATGGTGCCGGTGGCGCTGCTGGTGCCGAGCACGGCGTTCACCGGGTTGCTGATCGAGACGCTGAAGTCTTCCGAGATTTCGTATTGCGTGTCGTTGGCGATGGCAATGGTGATGGTCTTCACCGTCTCGCCGGCGGCAAAGCTCAGCGTGCCGCTTTGCCCGGTGTAGTCGGCTCCGGCCGTGGCGCTGCCGTTGGCGGTGGCGAAGTCGACGCTGACCGGCTGTTCGCTGCCCCCCGTCTTGGTCACCGTGAAGGTGACGGTGCCGGCCGCTTCGTCGATGATGACGTCGCTGCCGATGCTCAGGCTCGGCCGGTCGTCGTTGGCCGGGCCGCCCGGCAGGGTACGGCCGTCGTCCACAATGGTGGCGACCTGGGTGTTGTCACCAAGGGTGGCGTTGCTCGGGGCGCTGAGCTGGACACTGAAGTCCTGGGCGCCTTCGAAGATGGCGTCGTTGGTGATGGCGACGGTGACGGTCTTGACCGTTTCTCCCGCCGCAAAGTTGAGCGTGCCGCTGCTCGCAGCGTAGTCTTCTCCGGCGACGGCGCTGCCGTCGATAGTATTGAAGTTGACGCTGGACGCCAGATCGGTGGCACCGCTCTTGGTCACCGTGAAGGTGATGGTGCCGGCCGCTTCGTCTACCACGAAGTCCGAGCCCATGTTGAAGACCGGACGGTCGTCGTTGGCCGGGCCACCCGGCAGGGTACGGCCATCATCAACAATGGTGCCAACACCCTGGCCGTCAACAATGACGGCACCGACCGGGTTGGCGAGGTTGAGGTTGAATTGTTCGGCGCCTTCGAAGGTGCCGTCGTTGGCGATGGCGACGGTGATGGTCTGGCTGGCGATGCCGGCGGCAAAGCTCAGGGTGCCGGCGGCAACGCTGTAGTCGGCGCCGGTCGCCGTGTTGTCTTGTCCGGCGTAGTCGACGGCGGCGCTTTGGCTCAGGTCGCCCGTCCGGGTGACCGTGAAGGTGACGGTGCCGGCGGCTTCGTCGATGGTCAGGTCGTTGATCGAGAAGCCCGGACGGTCGTCGTTGGCGGTGCCGCCACCGGGCAGGCTGCGGCCGTCATCAACGATGGTGCCGGTGGCGCTGCTGGTGCCGAGGACGGCGTTCACCGGGTTGCTGATCGAGACGCTGAAGTCTTCCGAGATTTCGTATTGCGTGTCGTTGGCGATGGCAATGGTGATGGTCTTCACCGTCTCGCCGGCGGCAAAGCTCAGCGTGCCGCTTTGCCCGGTGTAGTCGGCTCCGGCCGTGGCGCTGCCGTTGGCGGTGGCGAAGTCGACAGTGACCGGCTGTTCGGTGACCCCCGTCTTGGTCACCGTGAAGGTGACCGTACCGGCGGCTTCGTCGATGATGACGTCGCTGCCGATGCTCAGGCTCGGACGGTCGTCGTTGGCCGGGCCGCCCGGCAGGGTACGACCGTCATCGACGATGGTGGCAACTTGCGTGTTGTCACCAAGGGTGGCGTTGCTCGGGGCACTGAGCTGGAGGCTGAAGTCCTGGGCGCCTTCGAAGATGGCGTCGTTGGTGATGGCGACGGTGACGGTCTTGACCGTTTCGCCGGCGGCAAAGTTGAGCGTGCCGCTGCTCGCAGCGTAGTCTTCTCCGGCGACGGCGCTGCCGTCGACAGTATTGAAGTTGACGCTGGAGGCGAGATCGGTGGCGCCGCTCTTGGTCACCGTGAAGGTGATGGTGCCGGCCGCTTCGTCTACCACGAAGTCCGAGCCCATGTTGAAGACCGGACGGTCGTCGTTGGCCGGAACGCCCGGCGGCAGGGTACGACCATCATCAACAATGGTGCCAACACCCTGGCCGTCAACAATGACGGCACCAACCGGGTTGGCGAGGTTGAGGTTGAATTGTTCGGCCCCTTCGAAGGTGCCGTCGTTGGCGATGGCGACGGTGATGGTCTGGCTGGCGATGCCGGCGGCAAAGCTCAGGGTGCCGGCGGCAACGCCGTAGTCGGCGCCGGTCGCCGTGTTGTCTTGTCCGGCGTAGTCGACGGCGGCGCTTTGGCTCAGGTCGCCCGTCCGGGTGACCGTGAAGGTGACGGTGCCGGCGGCTTCGTCGATGGTCAGGTCGTTGATCGAGAAGCCCGGACGGTCGTCGTTGGCGGTGCCGCCACCGGGCAGGCTGCGGCCGTCATCAACGATGGTGCCGGTGGCGCTGCTGGTGCCGAGCACGGCGTTCACCGGGTTGCTGATCGAGACGCTGAAGTCTTCCGAGATTTCGTATTGCGTGTCGTTGGCGATGGCAATGGTGATGGTCTTCACCGTCTCGCCGGCGGCAAAGCTCAGCGTGCCGCTTTGCCCGGTGTAGTCGGCTCCGGCCGTGGCGCTGCCGTTGGCGGTGGCGAAGTCGACGCTGACCGGCTGTTCGCTGCCCCCCGTCTTGGTCACCGTGAAGGTGACGGTGCCGGCCGCTTCGTCGATGATGACGTCGCTGCCGATGCTCAGGCTCGGCCGGTCGTCGTTGGCCGGGCCGCCCGGCAGGGTACGGCCGTCGTCCACAATGGTGGCGACCTGGGTGTTGTCACCAAGGGTGGCGTTGCTCGGGGCGCTGAGCTGGACACTGAAGTCCTGGGCGCCTTCGAAGATGGCGTCGTTGGTGATGGCGACGGTGACGGTCTTGACCGTTTCTCCCGCCGCAAAGTTGAGCGTGCCGCTGCTCGCAGCGTAGTCTTCTCCGGCGACGGCGCTGCCGTCGATAGTATTGAAGTTGACGCTGGACGCCAGATCGGTGGCACCGCTCTTGGTCACCGTGAAGGTGATGGTGCCGGCCGCTTCGTCTACCACGAAGTCCGAGCCCATGTTGAAGACCGGACGGTCGTCGTTGGCCGGGCCACCCGGCAGGGTACGGCCATCATCAACAATGGTGCCAACACCCTGGCCGTCAACAATGACGGCACCGACCGGGTTGGCGAGGTTGAGGTTGAATTGTTCGGCGCCTTCGAAGGTGCCGTCGTTGGCGATGGCGACGGTGATGGTCTGGCTGGCGATGCCGGCGGCAAAGCTCAGGGTGCCGGCGGCAACGCTGTAGTCGGCGCCGGTCGCCGTGTTGTCTTGTCCGGCGTAGTCGACGGCGGCGCTTTGGCTCAGGTCGCCCGTCCGGGTGACCGTGAAGGTGACGGTGCCGGCGGCTTCGTCGATGGTCAGGTCGTTGATCGAGAAGCCCGGACGGTCGTCGTTGGCGGTGCCGCCACCGGGCAGGCTGCGGCCGTCATCAACGATGGTGCCGGTGGCGCTGCTGGTGCCGAGGACGGCGTTCACCGGGTTGCTGATCGAGACGCTGAAGTCTTCCGAGATTTCGTATTGCGTGTCGTTGGCGATGGCAATGGTGATGGTCTTCACCGTCTCGCCGGCGGCAAAGCTCAGCGTGCCGCTTTGCCCGGTGTAGTCGGCTCCGGCCGTGGCGCTGCCGTTGGCGGTGGCGAAGTCGACAGTGACCGGCTGTTCGGTGACCCCCGTCTTGGTCACCGTGAAGGTGACCGTACCGGCGGCTTCGTCGATGATGACGTCGCTGCCGATGCTCAGGCTCGGACGGTCGTCGTTGGCCGGGCCGCCCGGCAGGGTACGACCGTCATCGACGATGGTGGCAACTTGCGTGTTGTCACCAAGGGTGGCGTTGCTCGGGGCACTGAGCTGGAGGCTGAAGTCCTGGGCGCCTTCGAAGATGGCGTCGTTGGTGATGGCGACGGTGACGGTCTTGACCGTTTCGCCGGCGGCAAAGTTGAGCGTGCCGCTGCTCGCAGCGTAGTCTTCTCCGGCGACGGCGCTGCCGTCGACAGTATTGAAGTTGACGCTGGAGGCGAGATCGGTGGCGCCGCTCTTGGTCACCGTGAAGGTGATGGTGCCGGCCGCTTCGTCTACCACGAAGTCCGAGCCCATGTTGAAGACCGGACGGTCGTCGTTGGCCGGAACGCCCGGCGGCAGGGTACGACCATCATCAACAATGGTGCCAACACCCTGGCCGTCAACAATGACGGCACCAACCGGGTTGGCGAGGTTGAGGTTGAATTGTTCGGCCCCTTCGAAGGTGCCGTCGTTGGCGATGGCGACGGTGATGGTCTGGCTGGCGATGCCCGCCGCAAAGTTGAGCGTGCCGGCGGCAACGCCGTAGTCGGCGCCGGTCGCCGTGTTGTCTTGTCCGGCGTAGTCGACGGCGGCGCTTTGGCTCAGGTCGCCCGTCCGGGTGACCGTGAAGGTGACGGTGCCGGCGGCTTCGTCGATGGTCAGGTCGTTGATCGAGAAGCCCGGACGGTCGTCGTTGGCGGTGCCGCCACCGGGCAGGCTGCGGCCGTCATCAACGATGGTGCCGGTGGCGCTGCTGGTGCCGAGGACGGCGTTCACCGGGTTGCTGATCGAGACGCTGAAGTCTTCCGAGATTTCGTATTGCGTGTCGTTGGCGATGGCAATGGTGATGGTCTTCACCGTCTCGCCGGCGGCAAAGCTCAGCGTGCCGCTTTGCCCGGTGTAGTCGGCTCCGGCCGTGGCGCTGCCGTTGGCGGTGGCGAAGTCGACAGTGACCGGCTGTTCGGTGACCCCCGTCTTGGTCACCGTGAAGGTGACCGTACCGGCGGCTTCGTCGATGATGACGTCGCTGCCGATGCTCAGGCTCGGACGGTCGTCGTTGGCCGGGCCGCCCGGCAGGGTACGACCGTCATCGACGATGGTGGCAACTTGCGTGTTGTCACCAAGGGTGGCGTTGCTCGGGGCACTGAGCTGGAGGCTGAAGTCCTGGGCGCCTTCGAAGATGGCGTCGTTGGTGATGGCGACGGTGACGGTCTTGACCGTTTCGCCGGCGGCAAAGTTGAGCGTGCCGCTGCTCGCAGCGTAGTCTTCTCCGGCGACGGCGCTGCCGTCGACAGTATTGAAGTTGACGCTGGAGGCGAGATCGGTGGCGCCGCTCTTGGTCACCGTGAAGGTGATGGTGCCGGCCGCTTCGTCTACCACGAAGTCCGAGCCCATGTTGAAGACCGGACGGTCGTCGTTGTCGGTGATGATGCCGGTGCCTACAACGCCGCCGACGGTCAGGGTGAAGTTTTCCGAAGTTTCGTGAACCCCGTCATTGCTGGTCGGAACGGTGACCGTGAAGCTGGTGACGCCAGCCGGGACGCTGACTTGTCCGGTGCTGCTGTCGTAGGTGACGCCATTGCTGAACCCCAGAGCGTTGGTAAAATCACCACCCAGCGTGGCGCTGCCGGAGGCCAAGGACAGGTCGTAGCTGGTGGCCGTGCTCGATGCGTTGGAGATAGTGACGGTGAACACTGCTTCGTTACCTTCCGGCACGGTGACGCTGTTGACGCCCGGGTCGAGCGGGTCATCCACGGAGAGGATGGTGCTAACAACCGGAGCGATACTCTGCGTTCCCGGAGCCCCTTCGATGGTCTCCAACGGCCGACCACGCTCGGTTCCAAACTGATATGCCAGCGGATCAACGGTTTCAACGATCCGGAGGAATTCGACAAAGGTGTGGCCTTCGTTACCGCCCTGACCAGCCAGACCAGCGGCCGGCGCTTCTTCGTCCAGCAGCGCATCGAGATCGCTGCCTGCTTGAATGGCCGAGGCAATCTTCTTGAAGCCCTCCTGATTATTGACAATGGCGCTATCGGCAGCGTCCGGCTTGATCGTTGCGGCTACTTCCGCGTCAATCCTTGCCGTTTCGCCCGGACGCACATCGATCTCGCGGCCATCGGCCAGCGTCAGGACCACCTTGGCGCCATCTGCAGCGACCACGCTCTCGCCTTCGCGTATCGAATCTCCAAGCTTCAGGCGGCGGGTATTTCCTGCGCTATCCCGCGCAAATGCTTGACCAGAGAGAACGGATACTTGGGCGATAACTTGGGCTTGAGCCATGGTGATACTCCAGACACTATTAGCAATACCAAAAGTGTAAAGGCATCAAGGTCGGCAAGCTATTGAACCAAAGTACAGTATGGCCACTAAATGTGAGCTATTTCACGCCTGCAGGTCATTTCCGGGGCTTTCAGAGAGACTTTCCCGGGAAATTTTCGCTTCTTGTAAATTTCAAATTTGGCAAATATTTCCGGTTGACCGTGAAAATCGAAGCATCAGGCTACCAAGGCGGAGCGCCAACGCACTGAAGCTTGGCCCCCTAAAGCTTGACGCCGTTGATGCGCAAGGAAAGCTGGAGACGGTCGCGCACGCCAAGTTTCTCGAAAATCGCCGACAAATGTGCCTTGACCGTTCTTTCCGTAATCGCCAGCTGGTCGGCGATTTCCTTGTTGCTGGCGCCGCCGGCAACAAGCTTCGCCGCTTGCAACTCGCGCTCGGAAAGAAGGGCCGACCAGGTATCCACCTTTGCCTCGGGACGTGCCTCGAGAGCCCTGGAGGTGCTGCCGACCAGTCGTTGCAGCAAGGATTGACCAATCCACAGCCCGCCATTTTCGACAACGAGTGCTACCTGACGCAGCACTTCGGGCGCCGCGTAGGAATTGCAGCAGCCGGAGGCACCCAGTGCGCAGGCTTCGGCAATGATGGCATCACCCGGCTCGTCGGCCAGGACGACGACTATCTGGGTCGGCGAAATGGTCAAGGCGCCCAAAATCGCCGCGAGATCTTCCTGCGGCCGGCAACGGCACCAGAGAATACCGGGGCCACCGGGAACAGACTCCTGTGCCTCTTGACGGCGCACCACTCGCGCCTGCGGAAAGGCCTCAAGCCACGATGGCAGCGCCTGTGCATCGCGGTCAACAAAGCAATGAATCATCAACGCTCCGTCAACGCGACACTCTTGGCCCGCAGGACCGGCTTGAGCATATAGGCAAGAACACTCTTCTTGCCCGTCAAAATATCGACCTCGGCAATCATGCCGGGAATAATCGGCAGGTTGGCATCGCCGAAGCCGGGTTTGCTGGTGCGGACCCGCACCGTGTAGAAGGCATTTCCTTTATCGTCCATCACTGTATCGGCGCCGATATGTTCGAGCGTTCCATCAAGGCCGCCATAGATTGAAAAGTCATAGGCAGTGAATTTGACAATCACCGGCTGCCCCGGCCGCAGGAAGGCAATATCCCGCGGCAAGACGCGCGCTTCGAGCAACAAGGTGTCTTCGAGAGGGACAATCTCGATCATGTCCTTGCCCGGCTGGATCACCCCGCCGACGGTATTGACCAGCAGACGCTTGACCGTTCCCTTGACGGGTGAGCGAATAGACGACTGCTTGACCCGGTCAGTCAGGGCAACACTTCCTTCAGCCAGGCTGTTCAGCTTGGACATGACTTCGGAAAGCTCCTTGCTGGCATCGTTGCGGAAGGTCAGTTCGACCTCCTCGATCTTGCGTTGTGCCTCGTTGATCGATGACTGGACCCGGGAAATCTGGGCTGAAGCCATGTCACGCTCGCCGCGATAGCGGGAGACATCGCGTTCCAGACGCAACAACTCGACTTCGGAGATAGCTCCCGAATTGATCAGCGGACGCGTTACAGCAAGCTCTTTTGAAGTCAGTTCATAACCTTGTGAGGCCTGGGCGCGCTTCGCCTGTGCTTCGTTCAGTTCCTGCTGGCGCTGACTGAGTTGCTGGCGCGCGATTGAAACCGATGCCGTCAGCTCGCTGTTTCTCGCTTCATAAAACTGACGTTCCTGCTCGACAATTGAAGGATCGGCCTTCATGACTTCCTGCGGAGGAACGAAGGGCTTGCCCTCTGAAATGGCGCGCAGGCGGGCCGCTCTGGCCACCAACCCGAGATATTGAGCCTGATTTTCCTTCACGGAAGAAACGAACCGGGTTTCATCAATTTTGATCAGCAACTGCTCGGGTTGAACAATCTCACCTTCGCGCACCAGTATCTCGGACACAAGGCCGCCATCGATGCTTTGCAATACCTGAACCTGCCGGGAAGGGATGACCTTGCCCTCGCCGCGCGTCACTTCGTCGAGTTGAGCGACGGCCGACCACAGGACGAAAACCGCAAAAACAATCCCGATCGAACGCAAGAGAACGCGCGCCCGGAGAGGTTCCTGGCGCAGCATCGCCAGATCGGCATCAGTAGCGAAATCAACGACTTCAATTTCTTCCTTGTTCGGCAGGCGACCGAGGACGCGCTCGACATACGGCGCCCCCCTTCCGGCAACGCTCTCCAGCCACGCATGGATCACCCCCAGAATCGCTTTCAGGCGCTTCATGACGCCCTCCCGATCCGGCCGCTCTGCAGCGCCTGAATGACCTGGTCGCGCGGACCATCGGCAACGATACGACCGTCATCGACGACGAGCACCCGGGTGGCAAGATCAAGCAAGCTGTTGCGATGGGTAACGATCAAGACCGTCTTGTGCGCTGCCATGACCTTCAGGCGCTCCTTGAATTGCTGTTCCGAGGAAAAGTCCATCGCGCTGGTTGGCTCGTCAAGCAACAGGATCGGCGGATCCATGAGGAAGGCGCGGGCAATCGCCACCCCTTGCCGCTGGCCACCAGAGAGCGAATCGCCCCGCTCGCCGATCATCATGTCGAAACCATCTGGATGACGATTGACGAACTCCGTCAAGCCGCCTGCCTCGGCAGCTGCCATGATGGCAGCATCGTCGGCGTAGGGCGCACCAATCGAAATATTCTCGCGCAGCGTGCCATAGAACAAAGTGACATCCTGCGCGACGTAGCCGATATTGCGTCGAAGGTCAGCTGGGTCGAGCTGGCGAAGATCGACGCCGTCAATGCTGACCGCCCCGCCGGTCGGCTGATATAGACCGAGCAGCAATTTCTGCAAAGTCGTCTTGCCCGACCCGATACGGCCGATGACCACGACCTTTTCGCCTTCGCTGATCTTGCAGCTCAAACCTTTCAAGGCCGCAATCTGGCAATTCGGATAGCTGAACTGGACATCGCGGAATTCGATATTTCCCTTCAATTCCGGACGATGGACAAAATTGGCATCGGCTGGTCGTTCAACCGGGTTGTGCATGATCTGCTCAAGCGAGGTGAGCGCCACCTTGGCATTGTGATATTGCATCAGCAGCCCGACCATCTGCCCCAGGGGCGCCACCGCCCGCGAAGTCAGCATCGTGCAGGCAATCAGGCCACCCATGCTGAGCCGCCCATCGCCAATCAGGTAAACGCCGGCGATGACGACCACGACATTGACGATCTGCTGGATTTCCATTGCCCCGTTGGTTGCGGCGGCAGACAGAAAACGCATCTGATTGTTTATCCCGGCGACGTAGGAAACTGTCTTTTCCCACTTGGCCTGCATCAGCCCTTCAGCACCTTGCGTCTTGATGGTTTCCAGCGCGGTCAGGCTTTCGATCAGGGTCGCATTGCGCAATGCTCCGGCCCGATAGGTCGATTCCGAAAGCGCGTGCATCTTGTGCTGGAGCACGTAGGCATAGATCACGACAAACACGATGGCCAGCAACACCGGAATGATCAGTTGCCAGGCAATCAGGGCAATCACCAGAACGAAAAGCAGGGCAAACGGTAGATCGATGAACGCCGTGACCGACGCCGACGTAATGAAATCCCGCACCGACTCAAAGGAGCGTAGATTCGAGGCAAATGCGCCAACCGCCGCCGGCCGGGCCTCCATGCGTACGCCAAGCACGCGCTCCATGATCGAGGCGGAAAGCTTCATGTCGATGCGAGCCCCGGCCAGATCGATGAAATAACCACGCAAGGAGCGCAGAACCATGTCGACGCCGATGATCAAGACTATCCCCAGTGCCAGCACCCAGAGGGTTTCCATCGCCCGGTTGGGAACGACGCGATCATAGACATTCATCGTGAACAACGGCATGGCCAGAGCCATCACGTTGATCAGCAAGGCGGCACCGAGAACATCACGGTAGATCGGCATCTGCTCAGCCAAAGCGCCCCAGAACCAGTGACGAAGCTTGACATCGCCGACCTGCGGGGTGCGACTGTCAAAGCGGAAATGCGGCCGGGCAAATATCGCAATGCCCACATAGCGACGAGCCAAGTCCTCGCGCGCCATCTGGTGAGAGCCTTGACCGGTTTCCGGAAACAGCAAGCGGGCTGTTTGGCCGGACTCGTCCCAGCCGAGCAAAACGCAGGCCTCATCACCATCGAGCAATAGCACGGCAGGAAGAAGCGCATCATTGATGCGATCCAGCGAACGCTTGACCACCTTGGCTGAAAGCCCGGCACGACTTGCAGCACGGCCAAACAATGAAGGCGTCAGCGAGCCTTTCTCCAGGGGCAGCCCGGCCACCAGCGCGGCCCGCGTACTCGGACGCCCGTAAATACGGGTCAGCTCGACCAGACAGTCGAGCAAAGGATCATGGTGCAGGAGATCCTCCCGCACACCGGAATTGCCGACGCCGGCGGAACTGCTTGCAACTTCGCTCATGCCACTCCCCGATTTCTTTGCACAGATTCTAACTTGGCTTGAAAATCGCAAATCAAAGAAATGTAAAAAAGGCGGCCGAAGCCGCCTTTTTCAAAACAACACCGTCAATCAAGCAATCAGCGGAACGATCAGCAAGGCAACCAGATTGATGATCTTGATCAGCGGATTAACGGCTGGCCCGGCCGTATCCTTATAGGGATCGCCGACCGTATCGCCCGTCACGGCCGCCTTGTGCGCATCCGAGCCCTTGCCGCCGAAGTGACCATCTTCAATGTACTTCTTGGCATTGTCCCAGGCGCCGCCACCCGTCGTCATCGAAATGGCGACGAACAGGCCAGTCACGATGGTACCGACCAACAAGCCACCGAGAGCGACCGGACCGAGAACCAGACCAACCACGATCGGCACGGCGACCGGCAGGATCGACGGAATCATCATTTCCTTGATCGCCGCCACGGTCAACATATCCACGGCACGCGAATAATCCGGCTTGGCCGTACCTTCCATGATGCCCGGGATTTCCTTGAACTGCCGGCGGACCTCGACGACCACTGCACTGGCCGAACGACCCACCGCTTCCATGGCCATTGCACCGAACAGGAAAGGAATCAGGCCGCCGATGAAGAGGCCGATGATGACCAGATGGTTGGACAGGTCAAAGGTGAAGACCTTGCCCGAGACCGCCTCCAGACCATGGGTGTAGTCAGCGAAGAGCACCAGAGCAGCCAGACCGGCAGAACCGATGGCATAGCCCTTGGTCACGGCCTTGGTCGTGTTGCCGACGGCATCGAGCGGATCGGTAACGTTGCGGACTTCCTTCGGCAGTTCGGCCATTTCGGCGATACCACCGGCGTTGTCGGTGATCGGACCGTAGGCATCAAGCGCGACGACGATACCGGCCATCGACAGCATCGAGGTGGCAGCAATGGCGATACCGAACAGCCCGCCCATGGCGAAGGCCGCATAGATTGCGGCACAGACCGAAAGCACTGGCCAGGCGGTCGCCTTCATCGAAACACCGATCCCGGCGATGATGTTGGTGGCGTGGCCGGTCTGACAAGCAGCGGCAACGTGTTTCACCGGAGCGTAGTCGGTGCCGGTGTAGTACTCGGTGATCCAGACCAGCGCAGCGGTCAGCACCAGGCCGACGACGGAGCAGCCGAACATGGTCATGGTGTTGATCACACTACCGTCGGGCAGCGTGGCGCCGGCGCCGATCAGCCAGGAAGTCACCGGGTAATAAAAGACCAGGGCCAGCACGCCGGCAACAATGAGGCCGCGATAGAGCGCGGCCATGATCTTGCCGCCTTCGGTCGCCTTGACGAAATAGCAACCGACGATGGAGGCGATGATCGACACCGCGCCCAGTGCCAGCGGATAAAGCACCAGGTTTTCGCCCAAACCCGTTGCTGTCTTGATGATCAGCGCGGCCAGGACCATGGTTGCCACCACGGTCACGACGTAGGTTTCGAACAGGTCGGCGGCCATGCCGGCGCAGTCGCCAACGTTGTCACCGACGTTGTCGGCGATCACCGCCGGGTTGCGCGGGTCGTCCTCGGGAATACCGGCCTCGACCTTGCCCACCAGGTCGGCGCCAACGTCAGCCCCCTTGGTGAAGATACCGCCGCCCAGACGGGCGAAGATCGAAATCAGCGACGAGCCGAAGGCCAGGCCAACCAGCGGTTCGATGACATGGTGCAAGTCGGCGCCGGGGCCATTGGCCGACTTGAGAAAAGCGAAGTAACCAGCGACACCAAGCAGGCCGAGCCCGACCACCAGCATGCCGGTAATCGCCCCTCCCTTGAAGGCGACATCAAGCGCGGCCGAAATGCCGCTACGCGCAGCTTCGGCCGTACGCACATTGGCCCGCACCGAAACGTTCATGCCGATAAAACCGGCGGCGCCGGAAAGCACGGCGCCGATCAGGAAACCGAAGGCGGTCAGCCAGCCCAGCTTGGGAATGAAACCGATCACCAGGAAGAGGACAATACCGACCATGGCGATGGTCTTGTACTGTCGGCTGAGGTATGCCTCCGCGCCTTCCTGAATTGCCTTGGCAATTTCTTTCATGCGCTCGTTGCCGGCCGGCAACGCGAGGATCTGCTGACTGGACACCCAGCCGTACAACACTGCTAGAACGGCGCATCCAAGCGCCAACCACAACGGTGTAGACATACACTCCCTCCCTAGATTGATGGAACTACACGTTGAACGCCCCCAGCTTTCTAGTAATGGAAACGTTCTTCAAACGCACATAATCGGGGAGCCCCTTACGGTACGGCGGCGGCTCCTCGCCTTCGATCAGCGGTTGCAGGTAGGCACGGCAGGCATCGGTGATGTGAAAACCATCTGCCGAGATGAATTCGGGGGGCATCTTGCGTTCGACATTGGCGATGTCCTTGAGCGGCGCATCGCCGATTTCCCAGCGATACGGCGCATCGGCCAGGCGATTGATGGTCGCCATCACGGCGTTTTTGCCCTGCAAAGCGAGGTCCACCGCAGCAACGCCCAAAGCATGGGCCTGTTCGATGTCAGTTCGCGATGCCAAGTGGCGGGCCGAGCGTTGCAGGTAGTCAGCCAGCGCCCAGTGGTATTTATAGCCGAGCCGGTCCTTGATCAGCTGCGCCACGATCTGTCCGACGCCACCCAGCTGGGAATGCCCGAAGGCATCCTTGGTACCGGATTCGGCGATCAGTTTGCCGGAAGCGTCGGACAAGCCTTCGGAAACAGCGACGGTGCAATAGCCATACAGCTTGACGCATTCATCGGCCCGCGCCACGAAGCGCTCCGGATCAAACGGAACTTCGGGAAAAAGCAGGATGTGCGGCGGTTCGCCGACATTTTCCGAGGCCAGGCCACAGGCGGCGGTAATCCAGCCGGCGTGGCGACCCATGACTTCGAGGACAAAAATCTTGGTGGAAGTCCGCGCCATCGAGGCGACGTCGTAGCCGGCCTCACGGATCGAGGTGGCAACATACTTGGCGACCGAACCAAAACCCGGGCAGCAATCGGTCAGCGGCAGATCGTTGTCGACGGTCTTCGGCACCCCGACGCAAACCACGGGATAACCCATCTTCTCGGCGATCTGCGACACCTTCCAGGCGGTGTCCATCGAATCGTTGCCACCGTTGTAGAAGAAATAGCCGATGTCGTGCGCCTTGAAGACATCGATCAGGCGCTCGTACTGGGCGCGATGCTCTTCCAGGCTTTTCAGTTTGTAGCGGCAGGAACCGAAGGCGCCACCCGGCGTCGAGCGCAGGCGGGCAATATCCTCGTCGGATTCGAGGCTGGTATCGATCAGATCTTCAGTCAGCGCGCCGATGATGCCATCGCGGCCGGCGTAAACTTTCCCGATCTTGTCGCTATGACGACGTGCTTCCTGGATCAGGCCGCACGCCGTCGCATTGATGACGGCGGTAACGCCCCCTGACTGTGCGTAGAAGGCGTTTTTCACCGTCATATGCTGCCTTATTTCAGAGCGTCAAAAACGCTCTTGGTGATCCCGTCGACACTGCCGACGCCGGCCACCTTGCGTACCTTCGGGGCCTTGGCATCGCCTTCGGCCGCCCACTTGCTATAGAAATCGACCAGTGGCTTGGTTTGCGAATGGTAGATTTCTAGGCGCTTCTTGACGGTTTCTTCCTTGTCGTCGTCACGCTGAACCAGCGGCTCACCGGTCACGTCATCCTTGCCTTCGACCTTCGGCGGGTTGAACTTGACGTGGTAGGTGCGGCCGGAAGCCAGGTGAGCGCGACGGCCCGCCATGCGCTCGATGATATCGCTGTCCGGCACGTCGATTTCAAGCACGACATCAAGCGGCACGCCAGCATCACGCATGGCCTGAGCCTGGGGAATGGTGCGCGGAAAGCCGTCGAACAGGTAACCGTTCTTGCAATCGTCCTGGGTCAGGCGATCCTTGACCATGCCGATAATGACGGCGTCCGGGACCAGACCGCCGGCATCCATGTGCTTCTTGGCTTCCAGACCGAGCGCGGTGCCAGCCTTGACTTGCGCGCGCAGCATGTCGCCGGTGGAAATCTGCGGGATGCCAAATTCCTTGGAGATGAATGTGGCTTGCGTTCCCTTGCCGGCGCCAGGGGCGCCCAACAGAATCAATTTCATGAATATAGTCCCTCGGGTTTGTCTAAAAAATTCTTTTTATCGGCTTCACTGGCGGCCGTTCTCTAGGAGCGGAAAATTACCCGTTATTTCCGGGGCGGTCAAACAGTTTGCGCATCCGCTCGGCATCTTCGGGCGTATCGACGCCGGGCGCCGGAGCCGCGTCGATCAGCGTCACGCTGATCCGGTAACCATGCCATAGGGCGCGCAACTGCTCGAGCGACTCGAAATGTTCGGTGGGTGCCACGGTCAACCCGGAAAAAGCCTTCAAAAACGAAGCGCGGTAGGCGTAAAGGCCGACGTGCCGATAGGCCGGAAAATCGGCCGGCAGGGTTTCGCCACCGGCCTCTTTGGCGAAATGGTCACGGGCATAGGGAATCGGCGCGCGGGAGAAATAGGCGGCGTCGCCATCGGCCCGGCAGACGACCTTGACCACGTTCGGATTGAAGAAATCGGCCGGATCGGTGATCGGGTGGGCGACGGTGGCAATGTCGGCGCCAGAGGCCGCCAGTTGGCGCGCCGTCTGCAGGATGACTTCAGGCTCGATCAAGGGTTCGTCGCCCTGGACGTTGACGATGATGGTGTCGCCGCCCCAGCCACGCTGCTCAACGACTTCGGCCAGGCGGTCGGTACCGGTCGGATGGTCGCTGCGCGTCATCAGCGCGGCGACTTCATGCGCCTCGGCCGCGGCCCAGACATCCGGATGATCGGTCGCCACCCAGATTTCCTCGGCCCCCGACAACCGCGCCCGCTCGGCCACCCGGACGACCATCGGCTTGCCGCCAAGATCGAGCAGCGGCTTGCCCGGCAAGCGGGTCGACGCGTAACGCGCCGGGATAACGACCTTGAAGGCGAGGCCGGACATTACTGCCCGTCCGCGTTGAGCTGGCGCGCTTCGTCCTCGAGCATGATCGGGATGTCGTCGCGGATCGGGAAGGCCAGCTTGCACGGTTTGCAGACCAGTTCCTTCTCAGCCTTGCGGTGTTCGAGATTACCCTTGCAAATAGGGCAGACGAGAATATCAAGCAGCCTGGCGTCCATGGAGTTTCTCCAAAATCAGTTCAATAAGGGCCGGCGAAAGCTCGGCTTCGACGGGCAGAACCCAGGTTTCACCCACCGTCAATGCGGCGCATTTTACTGCATCCTTCTCGGTCATCAGCAGGATGCCATCCTTGGCGAAAGCCAGATCGGCGGCCGAATAGTGATGATGGTCGGGAAACGGGTGATTTTCGCAGTTCAATCCCAGCGATTCCAGCGTCTGAAAGAAGCGCCCCGGATTGCCGATGCCGGCCAGGGCATGCAGCTGGCCGCGGTTGCGAAGGCTGTCAGCCGAACAGGTTTGCTGCGGATCGTCGAGCCGATAGAAGCTGCCCGGCTGCAAAGTCATATCGAAAGTCGGCGCCGCGGCGGCAAACCGGGATTTCAAATTATTGCCAATAATCGCGTCGACCGTGGCAAGCCGCCCCAGCGGTTCGCGCAGCGGCCCGACCGGCAGGCGCCAGCCGTTGCCGGCGCCGCGCCCGTCGAAAACAACGAGTTCGACATCGCGGGCCAGCGCGTAGTGTTGCAGGCCGTCGTCGCAGAGCAGGACATTGACCTCGGGGTGTGCCGCCAGCAGGGCAGCGCCAGCGGCCGCGCGCTGTCGGCCGACATAGACCGGAACCCTGCTGCGCCGGGCGAGAAGCAAGGGCTCGTCGCCCACTTCTTCCGGCAGAGAATTGGTGCGCACCGAGACAACGCCATCACCGCTGCGTCCGTAACCCCGGCTGATAATCCCCGGCCGCCAGCCGCACGCCTTGAGTTGCTGCGCCAGCCAGAGGGTCAGCGGTGTCTTGCCGGCGCCACCGACGATCAGGTTGCCGACGACGACGACCGGAACAGGCAGTCGCACTGGCTTGGCCTGCCGGCGATTGAGCGCGCTCAACAGGCTGTAGAGCCAACTCAGCGGCAGCAAAAGCCACAACGCCGGCGTCAGCCGGCGTTGTTCAAACCACTGTCGCTGTAACCAGCGCGCCAGCATCAGCGATTCTGGGTGGCGAAGGAAATGTGTGGGTAACCGGCCGTCTGCGCCGCCTGCATGACATCGACGACGCTTTGATGCGTCGCCTTGGCATCGGCGTTGATGACGATCAGCGGATCTTCGCGACTGCCCGCGGCCCGGCGCAAACCGTCGGCGATGCTCTTGACGTCACTGGTCGCCAGCGGCGATTTGTTGATCAGCACCTGGCCAGTCGCCGTCACGGCCACATCGACCTCGTTGGGCTGCTCGGCCTGCTTGCTGGCATCGGCCGTCGGCAGGTTGATCTCCAGCCCGGAGAACTTGGCGTAGGTGGTGGTCAGCATCAGGAAAATGATGATGACCAGCAATACGTCGATCAACGGAATCAGGTTGATTTCCGGCTCTTCCCGGCTACGGCCGCGCTGGAAATTCATCGCTTACTTCCGGTCGCCGTGCATGTACTCGACGAGGCGGACGGCCTGCTGCTCCATCTCGACAACGAAGCCATCGGCCAGCGCGCGGAAATGACGCCAGGCAATCAGGCTGGGGATGGCGATGACCAGACCGAAGCCGGTGTTGTACAGCGCCACCGAAATACCGTGGGCCAGTTGCATCGGGTTGGTGCCGGTCGGCGACTGCGAACCGAAAATCTCGATCATCCCGACCACGGTGCCGAACAGGCCCATCAGCGGGCTGACCGAGGCGATCGTGCCGAGCGTCGTCAGGTAGCGATTCAGCTCGTGGGAAACGGCGGAGCCGGCCTCCTCAATCGACTCCTTCATGATTTCGCGCGACGCATTGACGTTGCGCAGACCGGCCGACAGCACGCGGCCGAGCGGCGAATGGGCGTCAAGGTCTTCAAGCAGCTTGTCGTTGTTGGCGCCACGCTTGAACTCGCCGACCGCCCGCTTGAGCAGGCCAGCCGGGACAACCTTGGCATGGCGCAGGGCGACGACGCGCTCGATGATCAACGCCACTGAAATGATCGAAGCCAGTAGCAAGGGATAGATGGGCCAACCGGCCGCCTTAACGATCTCAAACACGTGAGGTAATCCTTGATGGAATATTAGCCCGCAATTTTGCCCTGCCCCCCGCTGCAGGGCAAGCGACGAAATTTCGGGCCTGGCGCGGCTTATCCCCAAAAGCTGTGGATAAGTCTGTGAATGAAGTGTCATCAGTTGCGCTAACCCCCAATCAGCAAAGGACTTTTTACACTCTGCCAAAAAACAAGGCATGTTCTTTACATCTTTAATAATCAATAACTTAAGAAAACAAAACCCTGTCAACGACTGACAGCAAAATAAAGGCACGGGTTACAATTGACAAATGCAAAATGCCATTCAACCTGTCGGTAACTCTGTCCTCAGCGTATCCAGCCTGAATAGACAGGTCAGGGATTGCCTCGAATCAGCCTTCCCGCTGACCTGGGTCAGCGGCGAAATATCCAACCTGACCTACGCCGCCTCCGGCCACGTTTACTTCTCGCTCAAGGACGCCAACGCCCAGGTCCGTTGCGTCATGTGGCGGAGCCGGGCGCAAGTGCTTGGCTGGCGGCTGGAGAACGGCCAGAAGATCGAAGCCCGTGTGCTCGTTTCCTTCTACGAGCCGCGCGGCGAATTCCAGCTCAACGTCGAAGCCATCCGCCGGGCCGGCCAGGGCGACCTTTTCGAGCGCTTCCTGCAACTCAAGGCCAAACTTGAAAATGAGGGCATTTTTGCCGTTGACCGCAAGAAAGCACTGCCCAGCTTCCCGCGCTGCCTCGCCATCGTCACCAGCCCGCAAGCAGCTGCCCTGCGCGACGTCCTGACCACGCTGCACCGGCGCGCCCCGCACGTTGCCATCACACTCTTCCCCACCCCCGTCCAAGGCGAAGGCGCCAGCGCCAAAATCGCCGAAGCCATCGCCCAGGCGGCCAACAGCGATTGCGATGCGATCATCCTCTGTCGTGGCGGCGGCAGCATCGAAGATCTTTGGGCCTTTAATGAAGAAAGTGTTGCGCGCGCCATCAACGCTTCGGCCATTCCGGTCATTTCCGGCGTCGGCCACGAAACCGACTTCACCATTGCCGACTTCGCCGCCGACCTGCGCGCCCCGACCCCGACCGCCGCCGCCGAACTGGCCAGCCCGGACCGTGACGCCCTGCTCGACCGCCTGACCCAGCTCGAAAACCATCTCGGCCGACGCATCGACCGCACGCTCTCCGATCAGCTGCAACGTCTCGACTGGCTGGCCACCCGCCTCGTACACCCGGCCGAGCGCATCCGCCAGCGTCAGCGCGAAACCGAAACCCTCGGCTCGCGCCTGCACCACGCCCTGCGCCGACAAACCGAGCACTGCGCCGTCCGCCTGCAGTCCCTCGGCCTGCGCCACGCCAGCGCCCGGCCGCGCCCGGAAAAGCTGGCCGAAGGCATCGCCCACCTGCAATACCGCCTGTCGCGGCAGAGCCAATGGGCAATTTCTCAATATTCAGGGAAACTAAATTCGCTCGGCAGCAGTCTGACCCAGCTTGATCCCCATGCCGTCCTGTCGCGAGGTTATACACTTGCCATAGATTCCGACGGCCGGGCCATCCGCGACGCCTCCCGGCTCAGCTCCGGCGACCTGCTCAAGCTGCGCTTCGCCAGCGGTTCGGCCGAGGCCACCGTGAATCAGGTTGTCGCAGGCCCGGAAGCTGACTAGAATTTTCAATTTACCCCTCATCAAACCCAACGGAGAACATAAATGGAACACCAACTGCCCGCCCTGCCGTTTGCCAAAGACGCCCTCGCCCCGCACATGTCGGCCGAGACCTTTGACTACCACTACAGCAAGCACCATCAGGCCTATGTCACCAACCTGAACAACCTGATCAAGGGCACCGAATACGAAAACCTCGATCTCGAAGCCATCGTCAAGAAGGCCCCGGCTGGCGGCGTGTACAACAACGCAGCCCAGGTCTGGAACCACACCTTCTTCTGGAACTGCCTGACCCCGAACGGCGGCGGCGCTCCGAAGGGTGCTTTGGCTGCCGCCATCGACGCCAAGTGGGGTTCGCTCGATGCCTTCAAGACGGCATTCCAGACCTCTGCCGTCGGCAACTTCGGTTCCGGCTGGACCTGGCTGGTCAAGAAGGCCGACGGCTCTGTCGACATCGTCAACATGGGCGCCGCCGGCACCCCGCTGACCACCGGTGACAAGGCCCTGCTCTGCGTCGACGTCTGGGAACACGCCTACTACATCGACTACCGCAACATGCGTCCGAAGTTCGTCGAAACCTACCTGGCTTCGATGGTTAACTGGTCGTTCGCTGAAGCCAACTTCGCCTGATTTTCAGGCACAGAAAAAAGGCCCGGGAGAAACCTCTCCCGGGCCTTTTTTTGTGGTGGCCCCCTGAGCGTCAGGGACCGCTCGGTGGCTCGACAACCACCACGCGGTTCTTGCCAAGGCGTTTGGCCTGGTACATCCCGTCGTCCGCCCGGCAAAAAAGGCTGTGCACATCGTCACCAGGAAGGTATTCCGAAACGCCGATACTGACGCTGACATTGAGCACCGTGCCGCAGGAAAGCATCGGAGAGCTTTCCATGAAACAAAGGCGCAGGCGCTCGCCAAACACGACACCCGCTGCGGCATCCGTCTCTGGCATCAGGACGGCGAACTCCTCGCCGCCATAGCGATAGGCACTGTCGCTATGGCGCAGGCAGGACTGGATAATGCCCGCCAGCACCTGCAGAACCCGGTCGCCTTCCGCGTGCCCCCACGTATCGTTAACCAGCTTGAAGTCGTCCACATCCACGATCAGCAAGGTCATTGGGCGGCGGTACCGGGTTGCGCGTTCCAGTTCCTGATTGAGGGCGAGGTTGAACTGGCGCGCATTGCTGAGCTGGGTCAACGAGTCGGTGAGGCTCAGTTGACGATAACGTTCCTCGCTCTCACGCAGGGATTCCTCGGCCAGGCGGCGCTCAGTCACATCCTGCATGGTTTCAATGGCGCCTATCACCAAACCATCGCTATTGCGTAGTGCCGTGGCCGTGAAAAACAGCCATTTCCCCTCCCCATCGAGCCCCTTAACAAATTCCTCTGCTTCGAAAGCGCCATCCACCAGCGTGGATTTTCGGAGATTGCCGCGGTAGAAGCGATGAAAATCGGCTTCGATGGCCCCGTCCAGGATGAGATCCGCCAGAAAGGGACGAGCATCAGAAAACGAAGGGTGCCAGCGATCCCGGGACAAACGAACGCTCTCCGCAGGCAGCCCGGTCAGCGCTTCGCAGGCCCGGTTCCAGTGCGTGATGCGATGCTCGTGGTCGATAACCATGGTGGGCACCGAATTGCTCTCCACCACCTGCGAAACGAACGCCTCCTTCTCACGCAAAGCGGCCTCGGCATAGCGTCGTTCAGTGATGTCCTGCAATGTTTCAATGGCGCCAACCATCTCGCCATCTTCGTCGAGAACGGGAGCTGCGGTGAAATGCAACCAGCGACCGCAGTCCCCGAAATCGGCGAAAAAGTCTTCGGCCTCGCAGGCGCCGTCAATCAATGGCGAGGCATGAAACTTGTCGCGGTAGAAATACTGGATATCGGCTTCTTCGGCGCCATCCAGGATCAGGTCGGCCATGATGGGGCGCTCGCTGGCATAGAACGCCCGCCAATGATCCCGGGTGCCGACGACCCGTTCAGCAGGAATTCCGGTCAATGCTTCACAAGCCTTGTTCCAGCAAACAACGCGATGCTCGGCGTCAAGAATGAAGGTCGCCACCGGGTTGCCATCCACAAAGCCGGAAAGCCTGATCTTATTGTTGAGAAGAAAATTGGGCATTTAAGCGATGTCGTCGAAACATTCGTGAACTCTATGCCAAAAGTAAAGTCACGGGAAAATAAATCGAGATATTCAACCCCGGAAAGTTCACTGAAAGCCCGAAAAAATCAGGAGAAACGCAACACGAAAACAGTGTATTCCTGTCGACAATTAGCTCCGAAAATCCCCCATTCGGCCGGCAAGTCGTCGCCTTCACCCGCAAACACATTTTAACACCCGGCATGACACATTCATCAGCCCAAGATGATTCAACGCCTTGCCTGCAGGCAGGTCGCATTGCTTCGAAAAAATGCCGTTAACCGCCCGCCGGCAAGTCTAAAAGGGGCGGATACATTTGCTTTTATTCAGTCCTGTCACCGACCGGAAAAAACATTAAAAACGAAATGTCTCTGACCTCTTTGATCCGTTATTTCTCAGCCCTCACCGTCTCATTTAATAACGCGTCCGCTTGCCGCCGCGAGCGTTGCCTGTCGCCTTCTTCACCGACAGCGTGACCAAAAAAGGGAACTCCTCGTCGGCCGAGTGGACAATGCGAAACTCCGGTCCGACAGCGCGTGCCATCCAGGCCACCAGCGCCTTGAGGTCCACGGCTTCGCAGCGCAGGTCGGCGACGATGCTGCCCTGATCCTCGTAAACCGGGAAGTCGGAGCACCCAACCGGCTTGACCTCCTGACCATAAACCCGGCACGAGCCCTGCGCTTGGTCGTAGGCGGGGCAGGCTTTGCCATGGGCGTAATAGAGCCCGTTCCCCGCTCTGATCTCCTCGGGGCCCTGGCCCGAGACTAGCCTCCGGTCGAAGGCGTTGCGCGACTCTTCGATCTGCCAGAGGGTCTTGAGCTGCTTCCACTCGAGTTCGAGGACGAGCGGGTCGAGCCGACAGCAAGGCTTCGAGCACTCGGCGCAGTGCGGGATGACGACAGCAGCCTGATAGGCGGCAGCGGCCGCGGCAAGCTCCTGGGCCAGGAGACGGCGGGTTGGACGGGGGTTCATCGCAGGGCAGACTGGTGAAGTGGAGCGAAATGTAAGGTGAAGATCATCAGCAACTGATAGCACGACCCCGAAGTGAGGCGCAAGGGCCATTTCATTTTTGGCCAATTTTTCCGGTTGACCGTGGAAATGCGCCCCGGCAAAAGCCAGCTGACCAAGCCACGTTTTTATACGCAAAATAAACAACAATACTTTTAATTCAAATACTTGTGATTTGTAATTTTTATGCTTTGATACTGTATTTATGTCGACAGCGCGGCGCAACATGGCAGCGATGCCAAACCAACGCCCACGCGTCAAACCGCTGAATACCGTTGCAAATCAACCGTTCGGCCTTTGCCGTGGATGTTTGGCACAAATGCTGCTGATTGACAGGCAAGCCATTCCAATAGCCAATCATGGACGCCCTGCCAGTTCTTCCTGCCGCCTCGCCGAAAAAGAAGCCCGCCCCCTACTTTCACGGCCTTATTCTGTTCGCCTTCTGCCTTGGCTTTGGTCTGCTGCTCGCCATTACCGACGCAATTACCCTGGACGACATCGCGGCTCGGGCGATGGAGGACAAGCAGAACTCGTTGAGCCAGGTGCTGCCGGATGACATCCACGACAACAACCCGGTGACCGACACCCTCACGACCAGGAACAAGGAAGGCAAGGAGCTCACCGTCTATCGCGCCAGCAAGGGCGGCCAGATAACCGGCGTTGCCTACGAAATCTTCGGCACCGGATACGCCGGCGAAATCCGCCTGATGATGGGTATTGCCGCCGACGGCCGTCTGCTCGGCGTGCGCGTTCTGGCGCACAAGGAAACGCCGGGCCTCGGCGACAAGATCGAAGTCAAGAAAACCGACTGGATCGAGCGCTTCACCGGCCTGTCGCTCGGCAAACCGCCGCTCGAACGCTGGCGGGTCAAGAAGGACGGCGGCGACTTCGACCAATTTGCCGGCGCCACCATCACGCCGCGCGGCGTCCTCGCTGCCATTCGCAGTGGCCTGGAATTCTTCGCCGAGAACAAGCAAACCCTGACGGAGGCGCACTGATGTCGAACCAATACAAGACCATCGCCAAGGACGGCCTGTGGGACAACAACGGCGTCTTCAGCATGCTGCTCGGCATGTGCCCGACGATGGCGATGACGACAAGCGCCACCAACGGTTTCGGCATGGGCATCGCCACCGCCGTGGTGATGGCGGCATCGAGCTACCTGGTCGCCGTCTTCCGCAACCGGATCACCAGCGAGGTGCGGATTCCGGTCTATATCCTGATCGTCGCCGCCATGGTGACGGTCGTCGACCTCGGCATGAACGCCTGGATGCATGAGCTGTACAAGGTGCTCGGCCTGTTCATCCCGCTCATCGTCTCCAACTGCCTGCCGCTCGCCCGGCTTGAAGCCTTTGCCGCCAAGCAGCCGCCGCTGCCGGCCTTCCTCGACGGCCTGTTCATGGGCCTCGGCTTCACCATCGCCCTGACCGTCATCGGTGCCGTGCGCGAGATCATCGGTTCCGGCACCTTGTTCGCCGATGCCTCGCTGCTCCTCGGCCCGACCTTCAAGGCCATCGAGTTCCGCGTTCTGCCGGCCGACATGGGCGTCCTGATGATGATCCTGCCGCCCGGCGGCTTCATCGTCACCGGCCTGCTCGTCGTCGCCAAGCGCGTACTCGACCTGCGCGCCGGCAAGGAAATCCAGATGGCTGGCGCCCACAGCGCTTGAGGCCACCCCAATGAACAACGCCAACCCCTCCCTGAGCAACACCGTCGAAGGCATCGCCCGCGTCGTCCGGCTGGATGGCGAGATGGTCTGGCTGGAGCCGGAACAGACGGCCAGCTGTGGCTCCTGCGCCGGCGCGGCGGCCTGCGGCACGGCCGGGCAGGAACCGGGCATCGGCACGGTGACCAACCGCATCCAGGCCCGCCGTTTCACGCTCGACAACCCGCATGGCCCAATGGAACTGAGCGTCGGCGACCGCGTCATCATCGCCGTCAGCAGCCGCTCGTTGATCAAGGCCTCGCTCGTTGCCTTCGCCGTGCCCATGTTCTTCGCCATCGTTGGCGGCAGTGTCGGCCAGGACCTTTTCGGAGACGACGCGACGACCATGGTCTGGATGGTCGCCGGCCTCGCCATCGGCCTGCTCGCCGCCCGCTTCGGCGCCAATTACCTTGCGTCGCGCGGCGATCTGACACCCCACCTGATCCGCCGGGCCCGCCCCGGTGAAACCTGCAACAGCTAGGACAGACCATGAAAGATTTTGCCTTGATGATGATCGGCGCGGCGCTGGTGAACAACGTGATCCTCGCCCGCTTCCTCGGTTTGTGCTCGTTCATGGGGGTCACCACCCGGGTTGACACGGCGGCCGGCATGGGCCTCGCCACCACCTTCGTCATCACCGTGTCGTCGATGGCCGACTGGGCTGTCCAGCGCTACCTGCTCGACGCCTACAACCTCGGTTTCCTGCGCACCGTGACCTTCATTCTGGTCATCGCCAGCGCCGTGCAATTCACCGAAATGACGATCAAGAAGGTGTCGCCCAGCCTGTTCCAGATGCTCGGCATCTACCTGCCGCTGATCACCACCAACTGCGCCGTCCTCGGCGTCGCGCTACTGCTCGTCGAAGGCCACATGGGCTTCCTCTACGCCACGCTGTTCGCCTTCGCCTCGTCGCTCGGCTACAGCCTGGTCATGGTCATCTTCGCCGGCCTGCGCGAACGCCTCGTTCTGGTCGACGTGCCGCGCCTGTTCGCCGGGCCACCCATCGCCTTCATCGTCGCCGGTTTCCTTGCCATGGCCTTCATGGGCTTTTCCGGCATTGCCGCCAGCTAATCACACAAACACAGGGAGAACCGCCATGTTGATGTCCGTCGGAAGCCTCGCCACCATGGGTTTGGTACTCGGCAGCCTGCTCGGCGCCGCATCACGCTACCTCGCCGTCGAGGAAAACCCCATCGAGGCCGAATTGCAGGCCATGTTGCCCGGCTCGCAATGCGGCCAGTGCGGTTATGTTGGCTGCGCCCAGGCCGCTGCCGCCCTGGCCAAGGGCGAAGCGGCGGTCACGCTCTGCCCGCCGGGCGGCAAGGCGACAGCCGAAGCCCTGGCGGCCAAGCTCGGCATCAAGGTCGACCTGTCGGCGGTCGAGGACAGGGGGCCGCAAATCGCCCAGGTCACCGAAGAACTCTGCATCGGCTGCTGCCGCTGCATGAAGGTCTGCCCGACCGACGCCATCATCGGCGCGGCCAAACAGATTCACAACGTCATCCGCGAAGCCTGCACCGGCTGCTCGTCCTGCGTCGACGTCTGCCCGACGGAAGCCCTCGGCATGACGCCGATCCCGGTCACGCTGCAGCACTGGACGTGGCCCCACCCGATTTCTGCCGCGAACTGAGAACGATCATGGGATTTCTCGACCGCTTCCTGAAACAACCGAGCTGGGGTGTCCACCCCGACGATCACAAGCGCCCGGCGGCCGATGTGCCGCTCCGCCACCTGCCGCCCCCGGAACGGATCTACATGCCGCTGCACCAGCACGTCGGCGGCGCTGCCCGGCCGGTCGTCCTGGTTGGCCAGCAGGTGCGCAAGGGGCAACTGATCGCCGAAGCCCAGGGCAACATCTCGGCGCCGATCCATGCCCCGGTCTCCGGCACCGTCTTCGCCATCGGCGACGTCACCGCGCCACACCCGTCCGGACTCCCGCTCAAGGCCATCACCATCGATGCCGACTTCCGCAACGACTGGGTCGAGGCCGACATCCCGGCCGACCCGTTCGCCCTCGCCCCGGAAGACATCGCCAAACGCGCCGCCGCGGCCGGCGTCGTCGGTCTGGGCGGCGCCACCTTCCCCTCAGCGGTCAAGTTCGCCCTCGGCAAGCGCCTCAAGGTCTCGACACTGATCGTCAATGGCGGCGAGTGCGAACCCTATCTGTCCAGCGACGACCGCATCATGCGCGACTTCGCCGACCAGGTGGTTGATGGCGCCCGCCTGGTCATGCATGCCATCGGCGCCCGCGAAGCGCTGGTCGGCATCGAGGACAACAAGCCGGAAGCCACCGCCGCCATGCGCAAGGCCGCCGCGCCTTATCCCGAAGTGAAGATCTGCCCGGTGCCGACGCGCTATCCGATGGGTTCGGACAAGCAGTTGATCCAGACCCTGACCGGCAAGGAAGTGCCCTCCGACGCGCGTGCCGCCGAAGTCGGCGTGCTGGTGCACAACGTGTCGACCTGCGCGGCCGTCCATAAGGCCATCCGCCTCGGTCAACCACTCGTCGAACGCATCGTCACCCTGAACGGCGGCGCCATCGCCCAGCCCGGCAATATCTACGCCCCGCTCGGCACGATGATCGGCGACCTGCTGGCCTTTGTCGGCCTCAAGGAAACGCCGGCCCGCCTCATTCTCGGCGGCCCGATGATGGGCACCCCGCTGCTCCATGACCGCATCCCGCTGGTCAAGGGCGCCTCCGGCATTCTTGCCTTCAATGCCCGCGAAGCCAGCAAGCCCGACGCCGGCCCGTGCATCCGCTGCGGCACCTGCGCCGATGCCTGCCCGATGGGTCTGCTGCCCATGGAAATGGCCGCCCGCATCCGCGTGCACGACCTCGAGGGGGCCGAAACCTTTGCCCTTGCCGACTGCATCTCCTGCGGCTGCTGCGCCTACGTCTGCCCGTCGCACATCCCGCTCGTCCAGTATTTCAGCCACGCCAAGGGCGAACTCTCGAACAACGAGCGCGCCAAGCTGCGCGGCGAAGCCACCAAACGCCTGACCGAGGCCAAGATGGCCCGCATCGAACGGGAAAACCAGGAAAAAGCGGCAGCCGCTGCCAAACGGAAGGCTGAACGCGAAGCTGCCAAGGCAGCAGCCGAGGCCGCCAGCCAGCAAGCCCAAGGAGAAACCGCATGAGCCAGGACTTCGGCACGCCGGTCGCTGCACCGCACGCAACCACAAGCAACAACACCACGCGCATCATGGCCACCGTCATGCTGGCCCTTGCCCCATCGACACTCTACGGTTTCTGGCTGTACGGCTGGCCGTCGATCTACCTGTGGCTGATCACCATCGCCGCCGCCCTGTTCGGCGAATTGTTCTTCCTGCGCCTGCGCGACAAGGATGCGACGCCGGTCCTGCTCGACGGTTCGGCAGTGCTGACCGGCTGGTTGCTCGCCGTCTCGCTACCGCCTTGGGCACCGTGGTGGATTGGCGCGTTCGGCGGCCTGTTCGCTACCACGCTGGGCAAACAGGCCTTTGGCGGGCTGGGCCAGAACCTGTTCAACCCGGCCATGGTCGCCCGGGTGGCACTGCTCATCTCCTTCCCCGTGCAGATGACCGCCTGGGTCAGCCCGGCGCCGCTGTTCAGCGCTGCCGCGCCGGGGGCAATCGACGGTCTGATGATCTTTTTCAAGGGCATCACGCCAGCCTACGATGCGCTGAGCAGCGCGACAACCCTGGGCTTTGCCAAGACCGAATTGTCGCGCGGCGTCGATCTGCTGCAATCGGCAGCCCAGGCGCCAGCCCTGTCGTTCTTCGGCAACCGTTCGGGCAGTCTGGGCGAAACGGCGGCCTGGCTGATCGGCGGCGGTGGCCTGGTCATGCTCTTCCTGCGTATCATCAGCTGGCACATCCCGGTCGCCATGCTGGTCGGCATCGGCCTGCCGGCCGCCATCCTGCATGCAGCCGATCCGGCCCGCTATCTCGACATGGGCAGCCACCTGCTGTCGGGCGGCGCCATGCTCGGCGCCTTCTTCATCGCCACCGACTACGTCACCTCGCCCAACTCGCCGGTCGGCAAGCTGGTGTTCGGAGCCGGTTGCGGCCTGCTCACCTACATCATCCGCACCTGGGCCGGCTACCCCGAGGGAATGGCCTTCGCCGTGCTGCTCATGAACTCGCTGACGCCGATCATCGACACCTACTTCAAGCCCCGCATCTATGGTCGCGACCGCCGCGGGGCGCCCCTACCGACCAACAATTGAGCGGATTGACCTGACATGCAAATCAGCGTGACCTATTCGGAACCCAGCGAGCAAACCTGGCTCTCCTTCGACGTTCCCGAAGATGCCGACGTGCGCGCCGCCATCGAGCGCTCTGGCATCCTCAAGCTGTTTCCGCTCATTGATCTGGACAGCCAGAAGGTCGGGGTGTTCGGCCGCCTGAAACAGCTCGACGACCCGTTGAAGCCGGGCGACCGGGTGGAAATCTATCGGCGCGTCATCTGCGATCCCAAAGCCGTGTTGCGCCGCGACAACACTGTGGCAAGCGACAACTGAGCGGATACGCCAGTTCTTGTCGACCCACTGATCCGGTAAACGGTGTCACTTTTTCCGTTCTGATGGCCAGACTGAACGAAAGTGGCGAGCCAGTCTTTCCGGTAGACTGGCCAAGGATGCAGGAAAAACGCCTCTGCGCTTTCCATCACTGGCCCGACAGGCTGTTCGCATCCGCCGCCTGTCCAGAGGATCGTCCGTTGGCTGTTCCCCAAAACCTGTTCACTGCCTATCTCTGGTCAGCGCTCATCCCGCTGGCCGGGACCTTTCTGGTTTTGCCGTTCCGCCTGTCCATCGATCTTTCCAACGTTGCCCTGCTCTATGTATTGTCGGTCGTCCTGACGGCGACCCGCTCGGGGCGGGGCCCGGCGGTGGTGAACGCGATTGTCGCGACGGTGATTTTTGCCTATGTCTTCGTTCCGCCGCACTTCTCGCTGGCGATTACCGAATCGCAATACCTGCTGACTGCCGTCATCATGCTGGTGGTGGCGCTGATGGTCAGCCACATCACTTCGAAGCTCAAACAGCACGTCGATTTTGCCGAACGGAAATCGCTGCAGAGCAAGACGCTGTATGCCTTTTCCCAGGCACTGTCGGGGGCCCGGACGACGCAATCGGTGCAGGAAATCACCGCTAGTTTTCTCGCTGAATCGCTCGGTGCCGGGCACTGCGACATCATTTTCCCCGACCGCTTTGCAGCTCCGCCCGCCCCGGCCAATCCCGAACTTATTGCCGCCTGCGTCGAGCGCCGCGAGGTCATGTCAAAACCAACGCAGTCCGGGCGTTTCTACGTCCTGCTACCGCTCAGTGCGGCGAGCGGCATCCAGGGTGTACTCGGTGTCGACATTGCGGCCACCGCGCTGCACAACGAGGACTCCCTCGAATACATCGAGACCCTGGCCTCGGTGATTTCCGTCGCCCTGGAACGTTCGCGCTTTGCCGAAATCGCCCGCGAAACCGAGGTCAAGCATGCCGACGAACTCCTGCGCAGCTCCATCCTCGGTGCTTTGTCGCATGATCTGAGGACCCCGCTGGCGGCACTGGTCAGCATGGCGGATACGGCAGCCCTGGGCAAGGCCTCGCCGGAACGGCAAAAACACCTGTTGGAGTCGATCCGCAACCAGGCCATGTCGATCGGTCAGCAGATGATCAATCTGCTCGAAATGGCCCGCCTGAGTTCCGGAACAATCGAACTCCACCGCGCCTGGCAGCCCGTCGACGAAGTGGTCGGATCGGTGCTGCAACTGGCCCGCACGCAATGGAAGGATCGCGAGATCAGCGTCGATATTGCGCCGGACCTGCCACCCATAGACATCGATGCCGTGCTGATCGAACGGGTGCTGTGGAACCTGCTGGAAAACGCCATCAAGTTTTCGCCCAGCGACACGACGACGGAACTGGCCATCCACAAGGCTGGACAGTTCATTGAAATCTGCGTCAGTGACTCGGGGCCGGGATTGCCGGAAGGCGACGCGACCGGCAAGCTATTCAACGCCTTCCAGCGCGGCAGCAAGGAATCGAACATTGCCGGCATCGGCCTCGGCCTGTCCATCGCGCGCACGATTGTCGAAGCGCACGATGGCAAAATTTCGGCGACCAACCGCCTCGGCGGCGGCGCCTGTTTCAAGGTTTCGTTGCCGATTGGCGACCCGCCTGACCTGCTGGCCGAGGAGAAAAATCAGTGAGCGAAACCGCGACCATCCTGCTCGTCGAGGACGAACGCCAGATTCGTGAGGCGGTGGCAACGGCCCTCGAGTGCGAAGGCTTCACCGTCTGCCAGGCGAGCACGGCCGGCCAGGCCGCCGTCGAGGCCGGGGCACGGCGTCCGGATCTGGTCATCCTCGACCTCGGTTTGCCGGATCGCGACGGCGTCGATTTCATCCGCGATTACCGCGCCTGGTCGCAAATTCCTATTCTCGTGCTGTCGGCCCGCACGCAGGAAAGCTCCAAGGTCGAAGCACTCGACGCCGGCGCCGATGACTATCTGACCAAACCGTTCGGGGTTGCCGAAATGCTGGCCCGGGTACGCGTCCTGTTGCGTCGGCCGCAAGTTCGCGAGCAGATTTCGGAGCCGAAAATCTGCTTCGGTGATGTCGAGATCAATTGCGTCAATCGCACCGTCGAGCGCCGTGGCGAACCGCTGCATCTGTCACAGATCGAATACCGCCTGCTCGTCTTCCTGGCCGCCAACCCAGGCCGGGTGCTGACCCATCGCCACCTTCTGACGCAAATCTGGGGCGGCCAGGCGGCCGACAACCATCAGTACCTCCGGGTTTATGTCGGCCACCTGCGCCAGAAAATCGAAGAACACACGGCGCGCCCGCGCCACATCCTGACCGAGATTGGCGTCGGTTACCGCTTCGAGCCCTGAGCCCCCTTGCCTGGAGGGTCGGCCGACACATTGACGATTTGATCTCTCATCCGGCCATTTCAATTTTGGCCGTTTTTTCCGGTTGACCGTGAAATCCATCACAACGATGGCCAGACAAAGGTGCTTGGCATGACACGATCATCGGTCTAAGATGACTCAACGACTTGCATGCAGGCAAGTCCGTATTGCTTCAAAAAAAGCCGCCAACCGCCCGCCAGCGATGAACCAAAGATCGTAGCGGGGGTCGGCTGTAAGGTAGGCCAACAGAGGGGCGCACATGAGTCTGCATGTCTTCGTCGCCATGCCGTTCGGCAGCAAAGCCGCCGATGACGGGCGGCTGATCGATTTCGACCGGGTTTATGCCGAACTGATCCGGCCGGCGCTGGAGAGCGTCGGGCTCGAAGTCCTGCGGGCCGACGAGGAACAATGCGCCGGCGACATTCGCGCGGACCTTTTCCAGGAACTGCTGATGGCCGACCTCGTGGTCGCCGACCTGACGCTCGACAACCCCAATGTCTGGTACGAACTCGGCGTCCGCCACGCCTTGCGGGCGCGCGGCGTGATCCTCGTCCAGGGGCCGCGGGCCACCCAGCCCTTCGACATCTACACCGACCGCAAGCTGACCTACCATCTGCAGGATGGTGCCCCCAACCCGCAAACCCTGGCCGCCGACATCGCGGCACTGGCGACGATGGCGAAGAACACGCTGAACGCCTGGCGTGGCCGCAAGACCAGCCCGGTGTACAGCCTGCTACCGAACCTCGAAGAACCGGACTGGCGGCGTTTGCGCGTCGGCAACGCGCTGGAATACTGGGAAAACCACGACGAATGGGCGACTCGCATCGAGGTCGCACGCAACGCCAACCGGCCGGAAGACATTCTCGTGCTGGCCGACGAAGCCCCGGCCACGCCGCTGCGCGTCGAAGCCCACCTCAAGGCCGGCGAGGCATTGCGGCGCATGGAGCATTTTCATTTTGCCCTCGAGCAATGCGACCTGGCCCTCGAATTCGCCCCGGGCAACCACGAAGCCGCCCGCCAGCGAGGCGTCTGCCTGCAACGCCTCGGGCGCACCGAAGAAGCGCGGGCGGCCTTCAAGACGCTCATCAACGACAACGAGGACGACATCGAAGCCTGGGAACTGCTCGGCAGACTAGACAAGGAGGAATGGGTCAATGCCTGGCGCATCGAGGGCCACACGCCCGAGCAGATGCGCAGCGACGCCGCCTACGAAGACGCCCTGCTGCGCGACACCATCCTCAGTTACAGCCGCGCCTTTCGCGCCAGTCCGGGCCACTACCTGTCGGGCATCAACGCCGTCATGATGATGCACGTCTATCAAGACCTGACCGGCGACCCGCGCTACGCCAGGGAAGCGGCCATCATGGCCGGCGGCGTGGCCTGGGCGGCCTCGTGCGAGCGCGACGATGCCAACCGTTTCTGGGCGCTGACCAATCTCGGCGCCCTGGCCATCATCGACCAGGACCCGGCCGCCGTCGGCAGCGCCTTCCGCGAGGCCATCGCCCACGTCGACAACGACTGGCTGGCGCTCGAAGCGACCTGGAAGCACATGGCCCTGCTCGCCGAGCTCGGTTTTCGCCCGGACAACGTCAAGATGGCCCTCGCCACGCTGGAGCGGGCGATGCAGCGCATGAAGCCGCCGACCAGCCAGCGCCAGCCGGACAAGGTCTTTCTCTTCTCCGGCCACATGATCGACAGCCCCGACCGCGCCGAGCCACGTTTTCCGGCCGACAAGGAGTCCATCGCCGCCGCCCGCATCGGCGAACTGCTCGACAGCCTCGGCGCCGGACCTGACGACCTGGCTTTCGCCCAGGGCGCCGCCGGTGGCGACATCCTCTTTGCCGAAGCCTGCCTGGCCCGCAGCGTGCCTTTCCAGATGCTGCTGCCGCTCGACGAGCCGGACTTCATCGAAGCCTCAGTTCTCCCCTCGGCCAACGGCGAAGCCTGGCGCCAGCGCTATCTCGCCCTGCGCGACAGGCTCACCCTGGCGCCGCGCATCATGCCCGACGAACTCGGCCCGCTGCCGCGCGACCGCGAGGGACGCGAAACGAATGCCTTCGAGCGCTGCAACCTGTGGCTGCTCTACAGCGCACTGACCCAGGGTCTGAGCCGCGTCCGCTTCATCTGCCTGTGGAACGGCGGCGGCGGCGATGGCGCGGGCGGCACGGCGGACATGGTGCGCGAGGTCAAACGACGAACCGGCCAGGTCCACTGGCTGGACACACGCCAGCTCCGGTAATCTGAATGTCATTTTTTTGATTCACCCTGTTGTTTGTAGCGCTTCGCGAACCAACCATAAAGGAGACGAATCATGGCCAAGAAGACGGCACTCTGCATCGGCATCAACAACTACCCCGGCACGCACATGGACCTGCAGGGCTGCGTCAATGACGCGCAGGACTGGGCGGGCGTTCTCGCCGCCCGCGGCTACAAGACCACATTGCTGCTCGACGACAAGGCGACCAAAGCCGCCATGGTCGACGCCATGGCCAAGCTCATCGCCGGCGGCGGCAAGGGCGACAGCCTGATCATCACCTTCTCCGGCCACGGCACTTACCAGCCGGACGAAGACGGCGACGAGGTCGACGGCCTCGACGAGGCGCTCTGCCCCTACGACCTGCAGACCAGCGGGGCGGCGCTGACTGATGACGAGATCAAGGCTATTTTCGCTACGCGCAAGGGCGGCGCCCGCCTGCTGCTCATTTCCGACAGCTGCCACTCCGGCACCGTGACCCGCGCCGCCAAGGCCGACAAGGATGCCGACACCCGACCACGCTTCATGCCGATGGGCAACTGGCTGCCGGCCAGCCGCCTGCCCAAGAATTTCGCCGGCAAGACGGCGCAAACCATGGTCGCGCCGATTGGTACCTCGCCGCTGGCCAGCGCCCTGGTCAAGCAGGTCGGCGACCTGCTGCTGGCCGGCTGCAAGGAGGGCCCGAACAACTACAGCTACGACGCCAAAATCGCCGGCCGCTACAACGGCGCCTTCACCTACTACGCACTCAAAGCGCTCAAGGCGCTCAAGCCGGAGGCGACCTACAACGACTGGTACAAGGCGATTCTCAAAAGCCTGCCCTCGGCCAGTTATCCGCAGACGCCGCAGCTGTTCGGCACGGGCGCCGCCAAGACGCGCAAGGCATTGACCTGAAACAAACGCATTTCCCGGTAAGCAGTTGAGGAGACCCAACATGACAACACGCACGATACGCATACGCGGCACCAAGGTCGGTGCCGGTAGCCGGGGGGCCAGCCAGCCCGGCGGGCCGGAGCCGCTTTTTCGTCTCGCCCCGGGCAGCGCCCGCGATGGGGCCGGCGAGGAGATCGAGGTCAAGCCGGAAACGGTGGTGCGCGTCGCCCTTGAAAACGGTTTCGTGCTGTGGAGCCGGGCCGACGACCTGACCCGCGAATACGGCAGCCCGCCGCCGCGCGGTGCCGGCGGCGCCTGGGAATTCACCCGCCTGACGCCACGTCGGGCGGTGGTCAGCGAACGCGGGGCGGCCGGGCTGGCCATCCGCGTGCTGGAATTTTTCGGCGTCGATATCGGCAAGAAAGTCGCCGGCAAGCTCGGCAAGGTGCTCGAAGACAAGAAACTGCACGACAAGGGACCGGGCCTCTACCGCTTTGCCGCCGGCGACAAACTGGCGCTCACCCCGGTTCCCGGCAGCGGCCCGCTCCCCGCCGCCCAGGGGCCGATGCTGGTTTTCATCCACGGCACGGCGTCGAGCACCATAGGCAGCTACAGCAAGCTGTGGGACCCGCGTAACGCCGATGCCCTGAAGCTGTGCGCCAGCCTGACGACGACCTACGGCGACCGGATTTTCGGCCTCGAACACCGGACGCTGACCGAAAGCCCGATCCAGAACGCCATGGCCCTGCTCGAGCGGCTGCCCGAGGGCGCCGACGTCCATCTCGTCTCGCACTCGCGCGGCGGCCTGGTCGGCGAACTGCTCTGCCTGTCGGGCTGCGCCAAGCTGGCCGAGGTGCTGACGCCACTTCAAATTCAGACCTTTTTTGCCGTTGACCGTAGCATTGCCCCGCAAATGGGCCTGGCGCCGCTGTCGGCCGACGAAGAGAAGGCGCGCAACGCTGCCTACGCCGCCGACCGCGACCTGCTCGGCAAATTCGTCGCGCTGCTCGGCAAAAAGAAAATCCGCGTCAGCCGCTTTGCCCGCGTCGGCTGCCCGGCCCGTGGCACGACGCTGGCCTCGGGGCGGCTCGACCGCTGGCTGTCGGTGCTCGACTATCTGTCCTTCACCTCGCTTGGCAACGGCGTGATCGGCGGCGCCGTCGATTTCATGCAGGCCATCGTCGCCGAGCGCACCGACCCGCGCACCTTGCCCGGCGTCGAGGCGATGGTTCCCGGCTCGGCCCTGACCCGGCTGCTCAACAGCCTGCCCGAACTGGCCACAGATTCCGATCTGGCGGTCATCGCCGGCGACATCGAGGGCGGCGACTCGCTGTGGAACTCGCTGAAAGTGTTGGCCACCGACTGGTTCTACAAGAACGAACATGACCTCGTCGTCGATACCGCCTCGATGCTCGGCGGCCTGCCGCGTCTTAACGGCGGCGCCCGCTACCGCAAGGATCAGGGGGCCAAGGTCAATCATTTCCGCTATTTCACCAATGGTTCGAGCATCAACTGGCTGCGCGCCGCATTGACCCGCGGCGATCAGGAGAGCGGCGGCTTCCTGCCCATTGAAAATGCCGGAAAGAGCCGTTCCGCCATTGCCCGCGGGCCGTTCATCCGCCGCCGGGCCGACAGCGCGCCACGGCCGATCGCCGTCGTCCTGCCCGGCACCATGGGTAGCCAACTGAAGGCCGGCGACGATGAGGTCTGGCTCAATTACGCGTCGCTGTTCGCCGGCGGCCTGGGCAAGCTCAAAATGGGCAAGCCGGACATCACGCCGGTCGGCCTGGTCGAAGACTTCTATGGCCCGCTCGTTGAATTCCTGGCCCGTAGCCACGACGTCGAAATTTTCCCCTACGACTGGCGCCATTCGATCCGCGACGCAGCGGCGCGGCTCGCCGAAACCCTGGCCCCGCTCGTCGACCGCGCCGAGCGCACGCAACAGCCCTTGCGCCTCGTCGCCCACTCGATGGGCGGCCTCGTCGTCCGTTCGATGATCGCCGACAAGGGCCCTGGCGCCGCCCTCTGGCAGCGCATCTCGCGCCTGCCGGGCAGCCGCTTCCTGATGCTCGGCACGCCCAACCTCGGCTCCTACGAGGCGGTGCGCTGGCTGACCGGCTTCAATCCGACGCAGGCCAAGCTCTCCCTGCTCGACATCACGCACGGCACCGACGAGATCATCGACCTCGTCCGCGGCTATGCCGGCCTGCTCGAACTGCTCCCCTTCGCGCCGCGCGACCCCGATTTCACCGACCTCACGCACTGGCAGGCGATCAGGGAAAGCACCGAGGCCGACTGGCAACTGGCCGATACCGCCGCGCTCAAGGAGGCGGCCGTCTCGTGGCAACGCCTGCGCGCCGCACCGGCCGACCCGCTGATGTGCTACGTCGCCGGTTGCCAGCCGGCCACCGTCATCGACTACCAGCTAGTCAGCCGCGAAGACGAGCCGCCCAGCCAGCGCAAGAAGCTCGAATTCATCGCCACCGCCTCCGGCGACGGCACGGTGAGCTGGGATTCCGGCCGCCTGCCCGGCGTCCCCATGTGGTATGTCGAGGACACCGCGCACGACGCCCTGTGCGCCCAGCCCAAGGCCTTCCCCGGCTATCTCGACCTGCTCGTCAAGGGCAGTACGACACTGCTCCCCGCCGCCCCGCCGGCCCAATCGCGTGCGGCCAGCAGCGAGGACCGCTTTGTCCTGCCCAGCATGCCGCTGGCCGACAGCATTCCCGGGCCGGACGAGATCGGCACATTTGGATTTTCGGGCGGAATTCCGGTTGACCGTAACATTGCCGAAAAACCCGGCATCACCATCGATATCGGCATCACCCACGGCAGCCTGGCCTACGCCAGGCACCCGGTGGTCGTCGGCCACTACCAGGGCGACACCATCGTCAGTGCCGAGAAGGCGCTCGACCGCCAATTGGGCGGCGCCCTGTCGGGCCGCGCCGATCTCGGCATCTACCCCGGCCCGCTCGGCACCTGCACCACTTTCTTCAACGACAGCCCGACGGCCAAGCCGGCCGGCGCCCTGGTCGTCGGCCTCGGCGAAGTCGGCAAGCTCGGCCCCGGCCAGCTCGAAGAAGCCATGCGCAGCGCCCTGCTCGACTATGCGCTGCGCGTCGTCCACTGGCCGGACGAGCGCTTCGGCGAAGCCAGCCGGCCGCGCTCGGCCGCCATCAGCTGCCTGCTCATCGGCACGGGGGCCGGCGGCGTGCCGATCAGCGACGCCGTCGAGTCGGTGCTGCGCGCGGCGATTGCCGCCAATGCCCGGCTGGCCGACAACGAAATGGACGGCCGGGTGGTGATCGACCGCGTCGAGTTCGTCGAACTCTACGAAGACCTCGCCATCTCGGCCGCCCACGCCCTGCGCAAGGCCATCGACAACGTCGATCTGGCCGGCAGCCTGCGCTGGAAAGCGATGGCCATCGAAGGCGGCCAGGCTGGCCAGCACCGGCTGCGCGCCGACGAGGCGCCGGAATGGTGGCACCGTCTGGAAATCATCGAGGACGAGCACAACGACCAGTCGCTGCGCTTCATTTTCCCGACCGACAAGGCGCGTGCCGAGGAAACCATGGCCACCGGCCAGTTGTCGCTGGCCGACTCCTTCATCGAAATGGCCAGCCAGGACACCAACCGCAACGCCGAGGCGGCCAAAACCCTGTTCGAGCTGCTGCTGCCGGTCCGCGTCAAGGAACTGTCGGCCCAGCAGGGCAACCTCGTGGTCCTCGTCGACAAGCGTTCGGCGCGCTATCCGTGGGAATTGCTCGAGGACCGCTGGGGCAGCAGCCCGCGCCCGCCGGCGGTCAATGCCGGGATGATCCGCCAGTTCAAGACGAGAAACTTCCGCGCCCGGCCGGCCTACGCGCCGAACGACACGGCGCTCGTCATCGGCAACCCGGACCTCGGCAACTCGCCCGACTTCGCTGATCTGCCCGGCGCCCGCGACGAGGCGCTGAGCGTCGTCGGCACCCTGGCCAATGCCGGCTACGACGTCACCGACCGCATTGGCGAGCAGACGCCGGCCATCCTCGAAGCGCTGCACCGCGAGAAATGGCGCATCCTCCACCTGGCCGGGCACGGCGTGCATGAATACAAATCGGCCAGGATGGCCGTCGCCCGTTCGGGCATGGTCATCGGCCTCGACACCATCCTGACCCCGGGCGACATCGAGCAGATGCGCTGGGTGCCCGAACTGGTCTTCATCAACTGCTGCCACCTCGGGCGCATCGACGGTCTGGGCAAGACCGAGCCCGGCGTGCTCGCCGCCAACCTCGCCGAGCAGTTCATCAACATGGGCGTCAAGGCCGTCATCGCGGCCGGCTGGGCCGTTGACGACGTGGCCGGCAAGGCCTTCGCCGACGCTTTCTACCGCCACATGATGGTCGGCGGCTTCTTCGGCGAAGCGGTACGGGCCGCCCGCGAAGAGATTTTCGTGGTCTGCGACAACGTCAATACCTGGGGCGCCTACCAGTGCTACGGCGACCCCAATTTCCGCCTGTCGCGCGACGGCGTGACGCACTACGCCGAGGCACCGCCCTACACGACGCCGCACGAACTGGCCGTTGATCTCGACAACCTGGCCTGCGGCCTGCGCGACGGCAACGACAGCGCGGATATCGCCGAGCACGTCGAACGCCGCCTCAAGCGCATCCCGTCCGCCCAGAAAGGGTGGACCAAGCGGGCCGATGTGGCGGCGGCGCTCGGCTTTGTCTGGGGCGAAGCCGGCGAATGGGAAAAAGCCATCGCCAGCCTGCGCACCGCCATCGCCGCCGAGTCCGGGCAATGCAGCGTGCGCGTCATCGAGCAACTGGCCAATTACGAAGTGCGCCTGGCCGGCAGCCGTTGGCTGGCCGCCGCCGACGGCCAGCGCGACAACGCCCTGCGCGCCGCCCTGCGCCAGGACATCGAACAGGCCATCGCCCGGCTCGCCGGGCTGTGCGCCAGCGGCCCGACCAGCGAGCGGCTCAGCCTGCTCGGCGGCGCCTACAAGCGGCTGGCCATCATCGAAGCCGCCGGCGGACGCTGCGAAGCGCTGGTCAACATGGCCGAGCACTACCGCGATGCCTACGCCCGCGAAGGCAAGGCCTACGCCTTCACCAACTGGGCCAGCGCCGCCCTGCTCATTCGTCGCTTCTACCCGGAACAGCCGGCCGACCAGCCGCCGCTGCTCGGGCTGGCCACGCTGAAACAGGACGTCGCCCGCCTGCGCAAGGAACTCGACAAGCGCAACGCGAGCGCCCCGAATTTCTGGGACAGCACCAGCCTGGCCGATCTCGACCTCGTGCTCGCCCTGGCCGAAAGCCCACGCAGCCGGAAAGCTGCAGCGGCTCCCGGCGAGGCGGCGCGCCAGACCTATCGTCAGGCCATCCAGCGCGGAGCCAGCCTGCGCGAGCGTTCGTCGGTCACCGAGCACCTCGACTTCCTGCGCCTGAATTTCCCCGATGACGACCCGCTGAGCGGACTGATAGACCAGATCAAGGAGGACCTCGCATGAGCCCCCGCCAAACCCCGGCCAAGCCGCGCCAGGCGGCCCCCGTTGCCGCCCAGGGGGCGGCCAAGACGACCATCCGGCGCCGGACCGCGGCCAGCGTTGCGCCAGCGGCCGCCGAGGCCGGCGCCAAAACCGCGACCAAATTGCCTATGAAACAGGCGGCACCAAAGCCGGCAGCTCTGAAACAAACTGCTGCCACGAGATCGCCAAAGCCCCGCGCCACGCCGCTTCCGCCGCCTGCCGTCAGCCCGACGCCCACCAGATCGCGCGGCGCCTCGCGTTCGGCCAGCCGCTCGGCCAATCCCACGGTCGACCGGAAAAATGAGCCAATTTCAGAATTCACCCTGGCCAACGTCAGCCACGACACACGCGTCGCGCCCAACTTCCTGGTCTATGAACTGACCCGTTCGGAGCTCGCCGACCGGCGCGGCATCCCCAATAACTTCGCCTCCGACCAGGAGCTGCGCGCCGCCATCCATCTCGCCCGCGAAGTTCTCCAGCCGATCCGCGACAAGTTCGGCAGTTTCACGCCGAACAGCGTTTTCCGCGGCCACCCGCTCGAACGGGCGCTCAAGAACAAGCCGGCGAGCTGGCTCAGCACCAGCCAGCATTCGCGCGGCGAAGCCTGCGACATCGAGATCGTCGGCATGAGCACGCTGGCCCTGGCCAACTGGGCGAAGGACAACCTCAAGACTTTCGACCAGATCATCTGCGAGTGCTACGACCCGGCCAAAGGCCCCAACTCGGGCTGGGTGCACATCTCGCTCAAGGCGCCGGGCAGCGGCGAAAACCGCCGGCAATTGCTGAGCTACATCGCTGACCACGGCAAGATGGTCTACGTACCCGGCCTGCGTGCCACCGCCATGGCCTGAACCATGCTCCCCGGCAAGCTTTTCTTCCTGCTCGTCGTCGCCACGCTGCTCGCCCTGATCGGCGCCTGGGTCGTCGCGCGCAGCTACCGGCGGAGCATGCAGCGCCTGATGAAAGCGCCGGTCGCCGAGCCCCAGGCAGCCGATGCGCCGGACCGCCCCCCCACGCCGCCGACGCTGGCGCGCTCAGCGCACTTGCCAACGCTCGACGACAACAACGAAGCGCACCGTCGGCTGCTGTTTTCCTTCATCGGCCTGACCCTGGTCATCGCCCTGACGCGAACGCTGCTGACGCAGTTCATCGCCGACGGCCCGATCACCCTCAAAACCGTCGCCACCCTCGGCGCCGCCTACGCCTGGCCAGTCCTGCCCGTGCTCGCCGTGATCGGCCGCTGGTCGCGCCCGCGCTTCGTCGGCGCCATGCTCGGCTGGCTGGTGCTGGCTATCCTGTTGCTGAGCTGGCGGACCAACGAGAACATCAGTTTTGCCCAGGTGGTCGGCTGGATGCTGTTCGACACCGGGCTGCCGCTCATCGTCGTCACCGCACTTTGCCTGGGCGGCGCGACGCGCGCTGTCGGCCCCTGGTTGGTGCCCGTGTTCATCGTGCTCAGCGGCTCGTCACAGCTCGGCCTCGATTTGCTAGCCGCCATGATCGAGGCGAAAAGCCCGTTCATCGTGTGGCTGGCCAGCTGGATGGGCGCCACCACCGCCTTCACCCTGTTCGCCGTGCTGCCCTGGCTGATCGCCTGGTGGCCGGCCCGCGCCCTTGGTCGCTGGCTGGCCCGGGGGTACCGGGAACGGCAGATTTCGGAGCTGTTCTACCTGTTCACCGCCGTATGGACCATCGCGCTAGTCGGCCCGGCGCTCGGCGCCATCCATGACCTCGGCTGGTGGGCCATCGTCTGTTTCGCGCCGCTGCTGTGGATTCCGCTCGGCGCCATGCTCATGAAGCGCTTTGCGGCCCAGGCGATGATCGGCAACCCACCGACCCTGCTCGTACTGCGCGTTTTTCAGCAGGATGCCAACGCCCAGGCCATCTTCGACCGCGTCATCGAACGCTGGCGCCTGAGCGGCAACACCGTACTGATCGCCGGCACCGACGTGGCCGACCGGACCATCGACGCCGAAGACATTTTCACCTTCCTCGACGGACGACTGGCCGAGCGCTTTGTCTCTCACGCCAGCGACATAGAAACCCGTCTCGAGCAGTTCGAATTCCAGCCCGACGTCGAAGGACGCTACCGGATCAACGAATGCTATTGCCACGACAACACCTGGCAACAGGCGCTCGACCGCCTGGTCGGCATCAGCGACGTGGCACTCATGGACTTGCGCAATTTCAAGGCGAAGAACGCAGGCTGCATCCATGAACTCGGCGTGCTGGCCAGCGCCCAAAAAATTGCCCGCGTCGTCATCCTGACCAACCAGGCGACCGAGCGTGACGCCGCCCAGGCCGCAGTGGCCGGGGCGCCGGCCGACCGCTTTGTCTGGCTCGATGAACACGACAAGGCCGGCCTCAAGCCAGCCGACATCCTGGCCGCCCTGTTCCCGTCAGCAACGGTCCCCAACGCCGTTCCTCAGCCCCAATAAAAGGAGACTCCCGTGAATCAACAAGTCCTCGCCCGCATGAAATCCACCGGCCCGAAAAAGATCCTCGCCTGCGACGGCGGCGGCATCCTTGGTCTGATCAGCGTCGAAATCCTCGCCAAGCTCGAAGCTGATCTGCGCACCCGCTTCGCCAAGCCCGACCTCGTCCTCGCCGACTATTTCGATTTCGTCTGCGGCACGAGCACCGGCGCGATCATCGCCAGCTGCATTTCGACCGGCATGAGCACGGACCAGATCCGCAGCTTTTACACGGCCAGCGGCAAGCAGATGTTCGACAAGGCCTCCTTGCTCAAGCGCCTGAAATACAGCTACAACGACGAACCACTGGCCAGGAAACTGCGCGAAGAACTCGACAAGGCGCTGCATCACACCGCCAGCGCCGCAACCCCGAATGCCACGCTGGGCGACGCCGGGCTGCGCACGCTACTGATGATGGTCATGCGCAACGTGAACACCGATTCGCCGTGGCCGGTCAGCAACAATCCGCTGGCCAAATACAACGATGCGGCGCGCCCCGACTGCAACCTCAAGCTGCCGCTCTGGCAACTGGTCCGCGCCAGCACGGCCGCCCCCGTCTTCTTCCCGCCGGAGGTCGTCACCTTCGGCGAGGGCACGGCCAAAACCTACGAATTCATCTTTGTCGACGGCGGCGTCACGACCTACAACAACCCGGCCTTTCTCGCCTTCCAGATGGTCACCGCCGCCCCCTACCGGATCAGCTGGCCGACCGGCGACGACCGGCTGCTCATCGTCTCGGTCGGCACCGGCAGCGCCGCCAAGGCGCGGCCGAATGTCGACGCCGACGACCTGTGGCTGCTCGACAACGCCAAGAACCTGCCCGGCGCCCTCATGAATGCCGCCTCGGCGGGCTGGGACATGGCCTGCCGGGTCATCGGCGACTGCCGTTTCGGCCCGCAGATCGACCGTGAAATCGAGGACCTGGTGCCGAGCGAGTCCTGCCCGATCACCTCGACGATTCCCAAGCAGTTCGCCTACGTTCGCTACGACCCGGATGTCTCGCAGGACGGCCTCAACAAGCTCGGCCTCGCCGACATCAAGGCGGAACAGGTCCAGGTCATGGATTCGGTCAAGCACATGCCGGAAATCCAGCGCGTCGGCGTCGCCTATGCCGCCAGGAACGTCAGCCTCAAGCACCTGCGGGGCTTCGCATGAACACCTGTTTCGTCATCCAGGGCTTCGGCAAGAAGACCGACTACACCGACGGCCGCGTTCTCGACCTTGACGCCTCCTACGCCATCATCAAGGAGGCGGTCGAGGCGGCCGGCCTCAAATCCATACGCGCCGACGAAATCCAGCACTCGACGGTGATCGACGTCCCGATGTACGAAATGCTGCTGCAGGCCGACGTGGTCATTGCCGACCTGTCGACCTACAACGTCAACGCCGCCTACGAACTCGGCGTGCGCTACGCCTTGCGGCCGCGTACCACCATCGTCGTCGCCGAGGAAGGCTTCAAGAATCCCTTCGATGTCGGCCACATCGCCATCCGCCGCTACAAGCACCTCGGCGAGGACATCGGCGCCCGCGAAGCGGCGCGTTTCAAGGCAGAACTGAAGAGCGCAATTGAGGAAATCCTCGCCTCCAATCGCGCCGACAGCCCGGTTTACACCTTTCTGCCCAAACTGACCCCACCGCAAATGGCCGTTGCTTTGGCGGCTGCGCCAGCCCCGACGTTGGCGACGCCCGCGCAGGCGCGCGGCGGCATGTTTACGGTTGGCGCCGCCAGCCCATCCGGACTCGGCAACGAGCTTGTTGCCGCCGCCCCGGAACCAGTCACCACGCCCAAGGCCATGCTCGATGACGCCCTGGCCAAAATCAATCCGCCGGCTGGCGAGGCCAGCGATTTTGCCGGCGCCCGCGCCCTGCTGCAGAAGGTCAGCGAGCTACGCCCGAACGACCCCTTCGTCACCCAGCAACTGGTCGTCGCCACCTATAAATCAAAACAGCCCGATCCCGAAAGCGCCCTGCTCGACGCCCGCGGCATCATGGAGCAATCGCTCGATCCGGCGTCAACCAACGACCCGGAAACCCTCGGGCTGTGGGGCGCCATCCACAAGCGACTGTGGGAACTCCAGTCCCGCCCCGACGACCTGAATGCTGCGGTCGACGGCTACGAACGCGGGTTTTCGTTGCGCCGCGACTGGTACAACGGGATCAATTACGCCTTCCTGCTCGACCTGCGGGCGGTCGAATGGCTCAAGGCCGGCAACAAGGACGACGCGATTGCCGACTCGGTGCTCGCCCGCCGCGTCCGCAGCGAAGTTGGCCGACTGGCCCTGGCCCCGGCCGAAGACAAGGATGCCGACCCGAAGAAACGCTTCTGGGCCGTCGCCACCCTGTGGGAAGCCGCGCTCGGCCGCGGCGATGCAGCGGAGACGGCGCGCTGGGGCGCTGCGGCCGAAGCACTCGCGGTGCCGCAATGGATGCAGGACACGCGACTCGATCAGGGCCGCAAACTGGTCGAGTTGCAGAAGACGTTTGCCGCGCTTTCTGCGCCTTGAGCCGCCTAGTTCCGGCGCACACCGACCAGGCGTTGCAACTGGAGCAGCAGCGCCAGCGTCTCGTCGCGCGCGGCGAGGAGGTCCGGAATCAGGGAGCGTGATTCCTCGATCCTGCCATCGCGCCAGCAGTTGTCGATCTGGCTGGATATCTCGTGGATGCGGCGGTGCGGGCGGTCGATTTCGGCGAAAACGGGGTGGATTTCGTAGCGCCGCCGGCTGTCACCGAAGTACCAGCGGCCGAATTCGCACCGGGTCGCATTGTCGAGGTGCGGAATCGGCGCCGGAAGCCCCTCGTTGGTCGCATAGACGATCTGGCTGACCCAGTTGCGCAGCTGGATCTCAGCGATCAGCATGGGGTAGTCGGCGGCATCCCAGTACAGATCGGCGATCGCCCGCCACATCGGGTCGGGCTGCCATTGCCTGACCCAGTCGACCACCACTGCGGCCGGCATCGGCCGGGCAATGCCGTAGCCCTGGGCATGATCGCAGTTGAGCTGAATCAGCAGGCGGCCATGCTCGACGGTCTCGACGCCTTCGGCGATGATCTCGCGCTGGAAGGCGCTGGCCAGGCTGATGACGCCCTGGACGATGACCAGATTGTTGTAGTCGCTGAGAATTTCGCGGACAAAGCTCTGGTCGATCTTGATGATTTCGGCCGGCAGACGCTTGAGGTAGGTCAGCGAGGAATAGCCGGTGCCGAAGTCGTCGAGCGAGAAGCGCACGCCGAGGGCGCGGCATTCGTCGATGACCCGCGAGGTCTTGGCCACATCCTCCAGCGCAGCGGTCTCGAGGATTTCCATTTCCAGCAGATGGGCCACGTCCGGGTGGAGAAACAGCGCCGCCTTGAGCTTCTCGACGAACTCCGGGGCCTGCAACTGCTTGCTGGCGACATTGACGCTGACCGTCAGATCAAGCCCTTCCTGATGCCACACCTCCATCTGGGCGAGAACGGCTTCGATGACCCAGTCGCCGATCAGCTTGATCATCACGTCGTCGTTGATCAGCGGCAGGAACTCGCTCGGCGCCAGGACGCCGCGCTCGGGGTGGTTCCAGCGAATCAGCGCTTCGGCACCGGTCACCTTGCCCTGGCGCATGTTGACCTTGGGCTGGTAGTGGAGAACGAATTCGTGATCGTCCAGCGCCTGGCGGATGCGATTGACGTGGTCGCGCCGGCTGCGCGTGGTGCGATCCTGCTCGGCGTCGAAAATCTGGTAGCAGTTCTTGCCGGCCTGCTTGGCGCGGTACATGGCCTGGTCGGCATGGCGCAACAGCGTGTCCGGGTCTTCGTCGTCGTTCGGGAAGAGCGCGACACCGATGCTGGCCGAAATACTGACGGCTTCGGGCAGGGACGTCAGCGGCATGGCGATCTGTCGTTGCAGCCGACGGATCGCTTCCTGGCATTCGCTTTCGCTGGAAAAGCCGAGCAGGAGCAGGACGAACTCGTCGCCACCGAGGCGGGCAACGGTGTCACCGCCGCGCATGATCTGGCGCATGCGGTTGGCGATTTCGATGAGCACCAAGTCGCCCGCACTATGGCCCCAGGTGTCGTTGACCGGCTTGAAGCCGTCGAGATCGAGATAGCAGATGGCCATCTGCGACGCCGTCCGGCGGGTCTGGGCGATGCCCTGAACGAGCCGGTCGGCGAGCAGGGTACGGTTAGGCAGTTCGGTCAGCGGATCGTAGTAGGCCATCTGCGTGAGCTGCGACTCCTGCGCCTTGAGGCGGCCGATGTCGGAGAAGACGGCGACGTAGTTGGTGAGCTTGCCGGCGCTGTCGCGCACTGCCGAGATCGACAACAGTTCAGGGTAAACCTCGCCGTATTTGTTGCGATTCCAGATTTCGCCGCGCCAGCTATCGGTTTCGTTGATGCTCTTCCACATCGCCTCGTAGAACTGAAGGTCGTGGCGACCGGACTTGAGGACGCGGGGGTTGCGGCCGATGACTTCGCTGCGTTCCCAGCCGGTGATGCGCGAGAAGGCCGGATTGACGTCGAGAATATTGCCGGAGGCATCAGTCAGCGTAATGCCGTCGTGCGCGCTGCGGAAGGCAGTGGCGTGCAGGATCAGCTGTTTCTCGACGGCGAGTTGCGCCGCGTAGCGGTCGCCAAGTTCACGGTTGGCCGTGGCCAGCGAGCGGCGCGCCAGTTCGAGCCGGAAGAATAGAAAGGCCAGGAAGGCCGTGAGCAGAATGGCCAGCGCGTACAGCGCCGTGCGGTAGCGGGCGGCCGTGCGATAGGCCCGGGCATGGCCATCGGCGTAGCCGAGTATCAGCTTGTCGAGTCGATCCTTGCTTCCCTGGGCGGAAATTTCCGCCATCAGGGCATCGAGCAAACGGATCCGCGCACCTATGTTGTCGCCGTGGAGAATGATGTTGTCGACGACTTTTTTCTGCGCCGTCCCCGGCAGCAAATCGAGCAGTTCGTTGCGTGCCTTGACGACGCGTTCATCGCCTTCGAGGCTGGGGGTATGGGCAAAAGCCAGCACCTCTCGCGCATATTTTCCGACCGGACCGCGCAGGCTGCCGGGCTGCGATGGCAGGGGCTGGGCATCGACGAAGGCTGAGGCGGCAATCGGAAAGAAGGAGATCGAATTGCGCAAGACGGCATTCTCGCGCTTGAACTGATCAACCAGCCCGGCCTTGCGGCCCAGTGCAGCCGACAGTTCGCCGGCGGCGGTGGCAACCGCCGCCCGGTCGACCGCGGAGAGGAAGCCCGGGGCATCGCTCACCTCCCTGGCCAAGCCTTCGACCCGCCGCATGTAGTGGGTAATCGCGTCGTAATTGCGCACCTGCTCAAGGCGATTGGCCAGAATTTGCCCGTCGACACGCGCGTCAAGTTCGCCAAGGTCACGCAACTTCTGCGTGTAGGCGAAGTGCGCTTCAGGCGAGACGCTTTCGGCCAGAATGAACAGCCCGCTCAGCGCCGAGACGAAGAGTGCGACAAAAAGGCCAAGCCCCAGTCGGAGGCGCGGTGCGGGCATGCCCAGCAAGCGTTGGGAAAGCTTCATTGCAGACGTTTTCCTTCCCACTCGCCGGTCAGTGTGCGCAGGAAGGCGACCAGCGCATTGACGTCCTCAGTGGACAGTTCGCGGCCGAGCTGGAAGCGCCCCATGACGATGACCGCTTCTTCAAGTGATCCGGCCGAGCCATCGTGGAAATAGGGTGGCGTGACCGCAACGTTGCGCAGGCTGGGTACCTTGAACACATTCTTGTCCTGATCGAGCCCGGTGACATTGAAGCGACCGAGGTCGGCCTGACGACCGGCATCGTCCTTGAGGTAACTGCCCATCACGCCAAAACGCTGGAACATGTTGCCGCCAACGCCGACTCCCTGATGGCAACTGGCGCAGCCGTAGTCGAGAAAACGCTGGTAGCCGGCGTGTTCGAGCGGGTCGAGCGCCGCCTTGTCGCCACGCAGGAAACGGTCAAAACGACTGTTCGGGGTGAGCAGCGTGCGCTCGTAGGCGGCAATCGCATCGACGATCGTTTCGCCGGTCATGCCCTGCTGGTAGATTCGGCTGAAGTCCTGGCGATAGCTCTCGTCGCGGCTCAGCTTGGGTATGACCTCGGCCCAGTTGGAGGCCATCTCGAGCGGATTGTGCACCGGCCCGGCGGCCTGCTCTTCAAGGCTGGCGGCGCGACCATCCCAGAACTGGACAAAATTCAGGCTGCTGTTGAATACCGTCGGGGCGTTGATGCCCCCTTTCCGGCCATCGATGCCGACCGAAACGGGCAGGCGGTCGCTGCCGCCGCTTTCGAGCTGGTGGCAGGTGGCACAGGAAACCTTGTCGTTATGCGAAAGACGGGGGTCGAAGAAAAGGCGTTTGCCAAGTGCGACTTTGTCCGCCGGCAGGTCCGGCACTGGGGGCAACGGCAACAGTGGGCCGGAACCCGACAGTGTGCCTGGCAACGAGGGGGTGTCGACGCTGACCACGGTTTTGTTCGAGGGAGCACCGGGACGCATACCCCAAAAGGCAGCAGCAACTGCCAAGGACACCAGCATTATTGCCAGAAATTTACGGAAATTCATCGTTTTATTATAGAACTGGCAAAGGTTTCGTGGCGAAAAGGCACGAAATCCGCCGGGCCAAACGAGGCAAAAGTCAGCCTCCGAGAAGAGCCACGGCGGGCAGAAACACTTCAGTGACCAGCACCTGCTGCGCGCCGAGGCGATGCAGCGAGCGGCGGGCCCACAGGGTGTCGCCGGCCATGCCGAGAGCGGCGGCGCGCTGGAAAAGCGGGTGACGCTTGTCGAGTCGGCGGAATTCGATGGCACCGCGTTGAAAGCCGGGATGGGTGAACAGCAGCGAGCCGAGCGAGTTGCTGCCGAGGCGGGACAGCCAGCGGCTCAGGCGGCCGTTGCTGGCGGTCGACAGCGTGGTGTGGGCAAAAATGACCGGGACGCCATCGCACTCCAGCGCCACCTCGCGAATCCAGGCCGGGTGGCGTGCTTGATCGAGGAGTATGCCTTCGTCGGCCAGCGCCCGGCCTTTTTCGTAACGCAGCAGGCGGACGCGAAACTGGTGGCTGTTGCGCTGGCAACGCGCCGTCAACGAACCGGGTTCGGTCAGCCAGGAGGCCAGGGCAGCATCGAGCGGCCCGCCGGTCGGGCGGGTGCGCCATTTGTTCGGAAGCATTATTGCGGACGCGGCGCCTTGTCGAGACCGCCGAGCTTGACGCCGGGCTTGATGCCGCGCTGGGTGAACCAGCCGAGGTTCATTTCCAGCGCATAGCGGGCCGGGCGGCGGGCGCAGTGGTTGTCTTCGGTCTGCGGCTGCATGTCCTCGATATTGATGATCTTGCCCTCCGCATCCATGAAGGCGACCGAGAGCGGCAGCAGCGTGTTGCGCATCCACATGCAGTGGGTGTTTTCCTGGGTGAACACGAAGAGCATGCCGCGCTGGGTTGGCATGGCCTTGCGGTTCATCAGGCCGACCTGACGGTTCTGGTCGTTGGCCGCTACTTCCGCCTCGATGCGGTGGAAACCGGCGCTCAGTTCCATGACCGGCATGGCGTTCTGCGCCCAGGCGGTGCTCATGGCCAGTCCGGCCAGCAGGCCGGCGAGTCTCTTATTCATTGAATTTTCCTTGCAAATCCAGGTAACTGCCGTCGATCTTTCGCCATTCACCCGGCGCCAGACCGTCCAGCGTCGCTGCCCCGATGGCAGCCCGTATCAGACGGAGCGTAGGATAACCGATGGCCGCCGTCATCCGCCGTACCTGGCGGTTCTTGCCTTCGGCAATGCGGATTTCCAGCCACGAAGTCGGGATCGCGGCGCGGAAGCGAATCGGCGGATCTCGCTGCCAGAGTCCGGGCGGTTCGCCGATCAGCCGTGCCTTGGCTGGCTTGGCGGTGAAGTCGGAAAGCGGGATGCCGGCGCGCAGTTTGTCCAGCGCCGCCTCGTCCGGCACGCCTTCGACCTGCGCCCAGTAGGTTTTTTCCTGCTTGTGTTTCGGGTCGGCGATCCACGCCTGCAGCTTGCCGTCGTCAGTCAGGATCAACAGGCCTTCGCTGTCGGCATCGAGCCGGCCGGCGACGTATACGCCCTTGACCGGGATGAATTCATCGAGCGCCCGCCACTTGCCCTCCGGCGTGAACTGGCTGAGGAAACCATAAGGCTTGTTGAAGAGGACGAGGGAAGACACGAGGGCGGGTTTCACGAACTGGGCAGGATTTCAATTTTCGCCGATTTTTCCGGTTGACCGTAGGAGTGGTCGGAAAAAGGCGGAACCGGCAAGGACCAACAGCCGTCCAAGTATTGTCCCGCTCCTGCCGTTGCCGCACCCGGCGCCCCGGCATATTTGGCGGCGACAAGGAGGTCCATCATGTCCCTGACTCATTTCCCGGCGATGCTGATTTCTGAAACCGAGGGCTGGTCCGATATTGAACGCAGCCATCCGCCCGCCCGTTCCCTGATGTTCGGTCTGGTCATGCCGCTGTCGATCATTCCCCCGGCGATGTACGCCTTTGCCGAGCGGGCTTATCCCGGTACGATTTTTCCGCTTTCCATACCGGCAATGACCGGCGGCCAGTTGCTGGCCAGCGGTATCATCCTCTTCGCCGTACAACTGGCCATGGTTTCCTTCATGGCCATGCTGATCCAGCGCATGACCAGCGACCAGGATCACGACCCCGGTTACGAGAAGGCCTACACGCTGGCGGCCATTGCACCGGTACCGCTGTGGCTGTCGTCACTGGCGCTGTTCGTGCCCAGCCTGACGGTCAATGTACTGGTCGTGGCCGCAGCCTGGGTCGCTTCGGCGGCGCTGATCCGGCACGGCATACGGCCGCTGCTCAAGGTTAGCGACGCGCGCAAGGCACATTACATCTCGAATCTGGTGACGGCGGCCGGTGTCATGGCCTGGTTTGGCCTGATGATCATTTCCGCCGCCCTGCTCAGCGTGCTGCACGGGCTCGCGGCGATGTTCTGAAGCCGCCTCAGGCGTGTAGCAGGCGAAAGCTGTCGAGAAAGGCCGACTTGGCGTCCACCGGCGTCAGCGGCCGGATGCTTTCGGGCAGGGGCCGAATGTCCCGAAGATTGGCCCAGGCTTCGGTCGAGTGCGGCATGAGGTCGCGCTTTTCCGTGGCCAGGGCAATCAGGTCGGCGACCTTGATCGCCGGATCCAGGTGCTCAAGATCGACAGCGAAACGCTCACCGATGATCTGCATGACGCGGGTTTCGATGGTGGTGAATTCCGGAAACAGGTTTTTCAGCGGCTTGACCATGTCGCCCAGATAGGCTTCGGCGGCGTCGTGCAGCAGGGCAGCCAGCCGTAGCGGCGCCGGCACCAGTTGCATGACCATCAGGCTGTGCTGGGCCACCGAATAGAATTCCCGCGTCTGGCCGTTGAAGCGGCACTGATAGGCAAGACCGTGCGCGATGTCCTCGATGGCGACATCGTCGATGCGCGGTCGGGTCAGGAAAAAACGGTGACCGAGAAAGGTCGAGACGTAGGGGCTGTCGGTCATGGCCGCCAGTTTATACGCTGAACAGGCTGTGTTCGATCTTGGCGGCGCAGATGAAGTCGTTTTCCGACAGACCGCCGATGGCGTGCGTCGAGTAGCGCACCCGGCACTGCCGGTAACCGACCTCGAGGTCGGGATGGTGATTCTCGCGATGCGAGATCCAGGCAATCGCATTCACAAAGGCCATGGTTTCGTAATAGTTGCGGAACTCGAATGTCTTGCTGATCTCGCCACCCGTTTGCCCCCAGCCATCGAGGCTCGGCAACAGCCGGTCGATTTTCTCCTGAGACAGCGGCAGGGTGCCGCCTTCGCAGGGCGTGCAGCGCTTTTCACTCAGATTGCAGACCGGTTCCATGGCATGACTCCTCGGTGGCGTCTTGACGCCGGACAAAAGCGATCAGGCGCGGCGCCTTCAGTGATACGCGGGTGACTGTCGATGGGCAAATTCGCGGGCGGCCTGATTGTAATTGCTGATGGCGTCTACCCGGTCAACCGGCAGAACCGGTGCGGGAGTATCGACCGGGATGGCATTCGCCCTGGTCAGTGCTTGCGGCGTCATGAAATCTGCCTGGTGCGCGGCGGCGAGGAGCGCCGAGTAGACCGGATTGAACCGGCTGTTGGCGATGGCGCGCTGCGCCGGGTCGTCGATCAGGGATTGCAGGGAAATACGGGCTGCCGAAGTGTCCCGCCGGGCGGCAAGAACGTCAGCTTCCAGGGCGTCGGCTTGTTGAGGCACCGCAATGACCTGAGCGGTCAGGCTGGCGGTGGTCTGCGGCGAGGTCTCGGTTGTTCCCGTTGCCGCCAGAAGGCGGCCCTGCGGTGAGAGGCTGACAATGCTCGACGGCGTCTCGGCGGCGACCGCGTTCCTGGTTGCCGTCGTCACCAATGCCCCGGCAGCGAACGGGGTAATCGCGCTCACACTGCCGAGCGAGACGGGTTGGAAACTCAAACTGATGGCCATGGCGACGCTCTGCCGAAGTGCACCTAATGCTTCGTGGCGCGCCAGGCCGAGCGGTAAAACCCGTAGCCGTCAGCCTCGGCACGATCCTGCTCGGCCTTTTGCTGGTCCGCCAGATCCACCTTCTTGTCCCAGTAGAGCTGGCGTCCGTCGTGCTGGTCGACCAGCGCCTCGGGATGATCAACCAGGAACTGATCAATGAACTGCGTGTGTTCCGAGACATATCCACGATCGATTTCGCCGGCCGGGTGCTCGGCGCTGCCCAGATGGAACAGCCTGCTGATGAAATTGCTCATCGTCCTTCCTTTCACGCCAGAAGGCCGCTTATTCGCCTCCTGACTTCAGGCGGCATCGAATTCCATTATGGTCAGGGCGCCGCACATGTCATGAATGGCCATATTGCTTCCATTCAGTCTTTCGAGTCAGCACGAACGACAAGGTTCCCGCCTACGATGTTTAGTCGATCCATCGACCAAAACAGCGGCGAAAGATGCGCGAGCCACGCTACGCGACTTGGCCCCGCTCTGGCGTTATCGCTCTTCCGCCAAGGCTCGCCTGAGCTCCGTTTTGACTACTTTTCCATAGTTGTTTTTGGGCAGGCTCTGAAGGATTCTGTACTCCTTGGGACGCTTAAAGCGAGCGATGTGTTTTAGACACAGCTTGTCGAGGGCTTCGAAATCCGGAGATTGGCCAGAGGCTGGAACAATGAACGCTATAACCTCTTCACCCCATTCATGGCTTGGTCTACCGACCACCGAGACTTCTGCCACGCCGGGATGCAAAAGAAGTATTTCCTCAACCTCTCTGGGGTAGATATTTGAGCCGCCACTGATGATTATGTCTTTAGAGCGATCTTTCAGTGAGAGGAAGCCATCCTGATCGAGTACACCGATATCCCCGGTATATAACCAACCATCGCGCAGTGTATTGAGTGTTGCAGTTGGATTTCCCCAATACCCGCTCATGACCGTATCTCCGCGAACAATAATTTCTCCACTCTCTCCCGTGGGAAGCACTTGACCGCTGATGTCGACAATTCGCACTTCTACCGCTGTCTGCGCAATACCGACTGAACCAAGCCTCTCAAAATAACGTGGATGCCCTGTGTTCCCGATGTGGAATTTGGACAAGGCAGAAATGGTCATTGGTGTTTCGCCTTGCCCGTAAATCTGGACAAAGCGATTACCCAACACGTCAAGCGCCCGCCGGATGTCCTCCAGGTACATGGGACCTCCACCATAAACCACCGTTTTAATGCTGGATGGATCACTATCGTGATTGGCACTATGCTCAACAAGGCGCCTCACCATGGTAGGTGCCGCAAACATTGAGACATTGCGGTATTTCTGCGATAGCTCGAATATTTCCGCAGGAACAAAGCTGCCTGACTCCGGAACCAAATGGCGAGCGCCTGCAATCACGTGGGCAAAACTGTACAAGCCTGCTCCATGAGACATCGGTGCCGCGTACAGGATGCTACCTTCCTTACACGGAGTATCGACATCCGTGAAATAGCACATCGTCATTGACAATAGATTGGCGTGGGTCAACATGACCCCTTTTGGCTTTCCGGTGGTCCCGGAGGTATAGAACAGCCATGCCAAATCGCTCGGATCATTGGATGCCATGGTGGCCTCACCGCCGTGGAAAAGTTCGGAATACTCCTTCGAGTCCGCATCAATAACCTGCAGCAGTTTGGCGCTATTCGACGAGAGAGTCTCGTGTTCCATACCTGCCGTGACAAACAACAAAGTGGCTCCTGAGTCTTCAAGTATGAACGCCACCTCTTTCGGATGAAGTTTATTGTTGATAGGAACCGCCGTTAGGCCGGCGTGCCAGATCGCGAAAAGTATCTCAAGGTAGTGCGGACTGTTCTGCATGAACAGCGCAACTCGCTCGCCACGGCGTAGCCCAAAATAGCCACGCAAGCTCCCGGACAAAGCCAAAACTCGAGCCGCAAACTCACGATAGTTATAGAGCTCGCGATCACCGCAAGCAATCGCCGGCCGATCCGGAAAGACCTTGGCAGTTCGGAAAAGCAAATTCGACAAATTCATGCATCCTCCATTTAGTGGCCCACCTTTGCCAGAAGCCACTGCAAAAACCATGCGCAACGCATCTGTAGATAGGTGCGAGAAGGTCCGAAAATCTTGCTCTCTCCCCTCTGAGCCAAGGAAACACGCGGTGTGAGTTGATTTTCCGGGTAAGTCCGGGCTATCAAAAATAGGGGCCGGAGCGAAGTTCGCTGCCCGCTCCCTTCGCCCAGAATTCGGACACGTCAGCCTTGCAGCCGTACGACGATAGGACGGCCCATCAAGTCAAAACCAAGCCGATAAACCTCGTCTCGCGCCCAACACGATCGCGGCTCGCATCTTTCTCGGCATTGAGGCCGGAGCAACAGCTTGAAAATAACGCATTGTTTTTATTTAACAATCCAAGCGACCTGCGCGATAGATACACGCCAAATCATTCTGCCCAGAACTCAACTCGGAGGTCATCTAATTTGGCAAACCACGACTGGCACTCATGTTGCTGTGTAGTGGCAGAGAAATGGAAGGAGTAGGTGTTTGAAATACGGTCGCTCCATTCCAGCATCACCAAAAAACTTTCATTTCTCACCACTCAACCGGCGACTTTGCTTCGTGACGGATTCATCTCTGTTTGCAAGAAAAGTCTGCCGCCAAGAAGGAAGTTTATAGAGATGACGGTCTGCATAATTGGATGGTCCCATGGCAATTTTGGACGGCAACCAGAGGAAAGCATTGAGTCACTTCTCAATGCAGTAGCAACAGATGCCTTGATAGATGCCGGCATTGACGCTTCTGACGTTGATGGAGGCTACGTTGGGATGTTGAACGTTGGCTTTTCTCGACAAGATTTTCCGTCACCCCTCCTTCTGCAAGCGAATGAGGGACTCCGCTTCAAGCCATTTACGCGCGTCGAAAACGCCTGCGCTAGCGGTTCAGCCGCCCTTTACGCGGGGATGAACTTCATCAAAGCGGGCGAAGGTCGCATTGCTTTGGTTGCGGGTGTAGAGAAGATGTCCGATGTGCCGACCGAGCAAGCCGGAGAAAATCTCCTCTGTTGCAGCTATCGTCCGGAAGAGGCCATGACCAAGGGAGGCTTTGCTGGCATATTTGCCGGGATTGCCGAACGCTACTTTCAGACCTATGGTGACAAGAGTGCCTCTCTTGCACGAATAGCCGCAAAAAATCATGCGAATGCCATGGAAAACCCTTTCGCCCAGATGCGCAAGGATCTCGGCTTTGAATTCTGCAACACGGTGTCCGAGAAGAATCCATATGTCATCCAACCACTGCGCCGGACCGACTGCGCACCGATATCGGATGGTGCAGCAGCGATAGTCCTGGCTGACATCAAGACCGCAATGTCAATGCGCAAAGCGGTTGCACTTCGGGCGACTCAGCAAGTAACGGACTTCATGCCATTAAGCCGCCGAAACCCTATTCGGTTTGAAGGTGCCAGCATGGCCTGGAGCCGCGCTCTGCAGTCTGCCCAGATTTCCCTCAAGGAACTCTCGCTCGTTGAAGTACATGACTGTTTCACGATCGCCGAACTAATTTCCTACGAAGCCATGGGCCTGGTACCGCCAGGTGAGGGTGCGCGCGCAATTGACGAGGGCTGGGTACTTAAGGATGGGAGGCTGCCCATCAATCCATCTGGCGGATTAAAAGCCAAAGGACATCCGATCGGCGCAACTGGAATTTCGATGCACGCATTGGCAGCAATGCAGGTTACCGGAACGGCTGGAGGGATGCAGATTCCGGATGCGAACTTAGCCGGGGTTTTCAACATGGGCGGTTCAGCCGTAGCGAACTACGTAAGCATACTTGAGCCACTGCGCGCTTAAGTTGGCAATTTATTACTAACACCAGCTATCAGGAGGTAAGAGGTGGCAGTCAACAAGGTTTATCCACATGCAAGATCCGCGCTGAGCGGTCTATTACGCGATGGCATGACCATCATGTCAGGAGGATTTGGGGTCTGCGGTATCCCTTCATTGCTAATCGAGGCAATTCGCGATTCAGGGGTGAAAGATCTAACCATCATTTCCAACAACCCTGGCATAGACAACTTCGGCCTCGGTTTGCTCCTGCCCAAAGGGCAGATACGAAAAATGATCGGTTCGTATATTGGAGAAAACGCAACTTTTGCGAAGCAATACCTTGCGGGAGAAATTGAGGTTGAATTCAACCCACAAGGCACCCTTGCCGAACGCATTCGCGCTGGCGGAGCAGGCATCCCGGCCTTTTTTACACGCACGGGTGTCGGCACGGTGATCGCTGAGGGTAAAGACATTCGCGAATTTGACGGAGCCAGGTATCTGATGGAAAAAAGCCTTCATGCAGATCTCGCTATCGTGCATGCATGGCGCGGCGATCCCGAGGGGAACCTTCAATTTCGCATGACTGCGAGAAACTTCAATCCCGTCATGGCAACTGCAGGCACAGTTACTGTGGCCGAAGTAGAGGAACTCGTCGCTCCAGGTGAAATTGATCCAGACCACATCATTACTCCGGGCATATTTGTCCAAAGGATTATCGAGGTCGGTCCGGGAGATAAACGGATCGAGCAACGCACGGTGCGTGCTCGCCTAACTGATTGCAGGGAGTAATTCATGGCCTGGACTCGCGACCAGATGGCTGCACGAGCAGCCAAAGAAGTACGTGACGGTTACTACGTTAACCTTGGCATAGGAATTCCAACACTAGTCGCCAATCACATCCCGGAAGGAATTTCTGCTCAGCTGCAGAGCGAAAACGGGATGTTAGGCATGGGGCCTTTCCCTTTTGAAGGGGACGAAGATCCCGACCTGATTAACGCCGGCAAGCAAACCATTACAACTTTGCCAACAACCAGCTTTTTCGATAGCGCAACCTCATTTGCGATTATTCGGGGTGGCCATATTCAGCTCTCCATTCTCGGCGCGCTACAGGTCTCAGAAAAAGGGGATCTCGCAAATTGGGCGGTTCCGGGCAAGATGGTCAAGGGGATTGGAGGCGCAATGGATCTCGTTGCCGGGGTACCAAAGGTGGTGGTCCTAATGGAGCACTCATCTCGAGGTGAGGCAAAAATCGTGAAACAGTGCTCGCTCCCTCTCACAGGTAGCGAAGTCGTTAGTTTGATCATCACTGACCTCTGCGTCTTTGAGGTAGGTCCGGATGGACTGTTACTAACTGAACTCGCTCCTGATGTCACCATTGACGATATCGTTGCCAATACAGAAGCCAGCTTCTCGACTCACCCAAATTTTGATCGACACCACTAAGCAATACCGTATCGATTGATATCGCAATTTCGCTTGGGCGGACTTACCCGATCGCTCCGCTCAAGCAGTTGCAGGAGCGTAAATTGAAGAACACTTTACCCACAAATTTGCCGGAGCTATGTTTCGATGAATTGTCATTATTGGCTACAGCCAATCCCGTTGCATTCGAAGAACTGCGTTCTTCCTTGATCAATGAGGCGATTCAACTTGCTGGAAATAATGCCAATCTATTGAGCACCCTCCAAAATCGCCTTGACCAAGAGGCCGTTACTGACTCGCCTCGCTACGTATCTTATCTGCGCCTATCCAAATGGATTGATGACTATACAAAGGCTAGTCCGGGGACATTGCAAGCACTAACCTAAGGCAGTAGTGCAAAGGGGGAAACTCCCCGGGGCCTGAGCAGGCTGCATCGAGAATGCTACGGTCAACCGGAAAAAAGCTTAAAAAACGAAAATGGCGCAGATCAAACCTGCGCCATTTCTTCGCCCCTGTTAGCAAATCTCACTAGTTTGGTTATGTTGAGCGCCAAGAGTCCATCGACTCATCTAGTGAATATTTCTTGAGCTTTAGATACAAAGTGCTTTTTGCGATCCCCAATTGCTTGGCCGCAAGCGTCGCATTACCGGAGGTCTCCCGTAGCACCTTGCATATCTGTTCAAATTCGCTTTTTGCTAAGCCGCTCAAGTTGGCTACAGAGACATCATCGCGAGAATCATCGGCACCATGCGAATCACTCAAAAACTCCGGCGGCAAATCATGATGACAAATAACATCCCCCGGAACGGTCAACACCAAGCCCTCAATCGTATTGCGAAGCTCACGGACATTGCCTGGCCAGGAATATTGCTCCAGCATTTCAAGAGCCTTTGGATCGAATATTTTCTCCTCGACTTCGTGCTGTTCACATAGTTGTCGAATGAACGACTTGGTCAACTCTCTGATATCGCCTTGACGGTCCCTAAGCGCAGGAATCCGGATGCTGGTCACAGAGACACGATAGAAAAGATCGATCCGGAATCGGCCTTCAGCCACCTCTTGCCGGAGATCTCGATTAGTTGCAGCGATCAAGCGAAACCGTACTTGCCTTGGCTTGGTATCGCCTAATCGATAAATCTGCCCATCTTCCAAGACCCTCAGAAAATGGGGTTGCAAATCAAGAGGCATCTCCCCCAGTTCATCAAGGAAGAGGGTTCCACCATCGGCGGCTTCAATTTTCCCGGCAACACCTCCGCGACGAGAACCAGTAAACGCTCCTTCGACATGGCCGAACAACTCACTTGCCAATAGTTCGCGACTGAGCCCACCGCAATTCAGCGCGATAAATGGGCCATCGCAGTACCTGCTCAATGAGTGAATTCCTTGTGCAAAAACCTCTTTCCCAACCCCGGTTTCACCTAACAACAGGATTGGAACTCGTGATTTTGCGAGTTGGGTAGCCTTGTCGATAGCCTGTTGCAGCTCTGGACTACTTCCCTTGGCGCCAGGGAAAGTAGCCTTTACATCAGCCGCTCCATGAGTAATAGACTGTGGCTTGCTCACACGGAATTTTGATTGTCGATTAGGAACCCTAACCACACTACCGACTCGTTCTCCGTTGTCGAAAATCGGCTCAACCCATTCCGACCGCAGCCAATCAGGCAAAGCATCTTTACAGGCAACCGGTTCTGCACCGGTTGAAATTCCTTCGATGCGATCCGGGTTATTCAGATCAATCCGACAACCCAAGGAGGTAAGCAAGGATGGTGCATTTTCGTTTAGCTTTATGGGAAACCCATGTCGATCAATCAGTATCGCACCAGCCCCGTCGGATGCGCTCAGTTGGGTTGTCGAGCGGTCCATCAAGCGGATTCGAAATTGCAACTCTTTCTTGGCCAAAAACGACTCAATTCGATTGGCAGTGGCAACGACCATAGAAAGACTATGGCGCGAGTAATTCCGACTCAGACCAGATACATCTATGACGCCAAGTATCTGACCATGAACGGGATCACGGATCACAGCAGCAGAGCATGTCCACCGCTTGATACCCTCGCAAAAATGCTCTTCAGAGTGAATTTGTACCGGCTGCCCCAATGAAATTGCAGTACCAATAGCGTTGGTCCCGCACTGAGCCTCATTCCAACTGGCCCCGGGAAGAAGATGTACCTTTTCCGCCGGCCCCATTGTGGAACTGTCACCTTCAACTTCAAGCACAATCCCTTTTTGATCTGTCAGGACCATCACAGTCCCCGTCTCGGAGAGAAAATCTCTCGCCAAAACCATCACGGGCTTACTGGCCTCAAGCAAATCCCGTAGTTGATATTTCAATATGGAAACATCGGGTCCAGCCAATGGGCTGGCAGCTTGACGAATCGAAGGGTCGACATTGGCGCCAAGGCATCGTTTCCAGGAGTCCTCAACCAAGCCGCGTAGCGAATCAGCGGAGGCATCGCCATTGCTCAAGAAGCTTTCCCAGGAGGCACGTACTCTGCCGTCGTCCTCGGGCCTTGAGAACATATCTCGCACATTGCTGAAGTTCATATATCTCCTCCTGACTGCAAAATCATCAGCAATTTTTGGCTTTTATTAGGCTGATTCAACTGTCCAAGCGGGAGTGCGAAGCGCTTCCGCAAGTGCGCTAAAAACATCAATGGATGCCTCATCACGCAGAATGACGAGCAAGCCGAAAAAATCAAAAAAAGGCTTACAAATCATCAATTCGTAATTCGTTAATTATAATGCAATCATAAGCCAATAACAAACTCAGGGGTAGCATCACCCTAAGCCTTCTGGCCTCCATATTTATCAGCAAAGAGTCGAGCGCTCTGTGCCACACTCATTGCAAAGACCAGGTTCTAATCAGGGGACAAAAAAAAGCCCGCCGAAGCGGGCCAAAACCCGATTTATCAACCTTATCGCTTGCGCATGAAAAAGCCATAAGGCACCTGGGAATAGATAAACCGGGAACGCATTCGAAGTCACTGTTCATTCAAAAAAAATGACGTGCATGAAAACACGAATCGATGACTAAATTTCCCGAAAAATTGATTTAACTCGCAAGACCATTTCGAGAAAAACGGGGGCAGCCGCTCTCCTTGGGCTCTTCTTCATCGGCGTATTTCACTAACCTGCATGATCGGCTGCGAATCCGTGTAGATTGGGATATCTGCCTGGATCCTTTGTGCCTGAGGGCCACACGACGGCCAGAAGGAATCCATTGATTCGAAATGAAGGTGCGCCATTGCCACGAACACCGGGTCTGTATTTCCCTCCCCAACCAGGCCAAAATCGACATCAATTTTCTTCAAATTATCGCCCAGAGCCTCCTGGACCATTGGGATGTGCTTGCTCACGTAATAATCCAAATCAAATACACAACCCCAACCCATTAACCCAATACGCATATCAAATTTACCGTACCGCTTCCGATCTATCAGCCTCTGCCTTTCAGGGCGAATAGAAATCAATACTTAATAAAATAATTACTTGAGCGGCAAATAGTAAGCTTATTGATGAATAATATATTTGTAACAGCCTACCAGAAATAACACCTACGCCAGAAACTGACCAAATCCGGAATAATTATCAAAAATAAATTATTTATTTATTTTTTACACTATCGCCATAATTTGCTTCCGACAAATTCGCCTCAGGACAGATGCCCCGAGGCGAAAACCACTTATGCGCTAGTTAAGCTCCGCCCGTTGCAACCTGCTCAAGCTTTTCAAGGGAGACATCGGTGTCTTTAACACCCTTGGGGTTGGACTTCATATTTGAAGACCAGGTAGTCGAGTGCTTACGCTTCACGTCAATGACGTGGCCAACTACCGGCATGACCGCTTTGTAGCCATCCTCGCCTACGTCAGGACGGTTCTGGAAAACCATAAATTTCCAGAATTCGCCCTTCTGGTCATACATTTCCCCCAAATACGGGCGGGGGAAATCCACCTCCATGTAAACCACTTTCTTGCTATAGGGGTGCTGTGGCGGCGGGGTTCCTTCAACTACATAGACCTCACGCGGCTCCCAGACAATATGCTTTGCGGGGAAGTAGTACGGCGCATCCTTCAAACCGATCGACGGGAACTCATCCAGTGTATCTTTCTTGGATAGATCCACGCTAACTTCAGGGCTATGGGCAATCGCAAACACCCAACGTTTGCCAACCAGTTTGTTTGCACGATACTTGGTCGGGAAAGCATCCCAAATATCCCAGTCATCATAAAGCTGATCAGTGCCACCGATCGGATCCATCCAGGCGCCGCCGGAAAGGCGGCGGGTACGACGAACCGATTTCAGGTAAGCCCAGGTATCGTCCGGCTTAGCGGAATCAGCCTGGTTGTAGCGAATAGAGAAGGTTCCCAGGCCACGGATATCCTGCGGGCTGGTAGCAAACAGATAGGTTTTCTGCGCAATGCTTCCATCGCCAACAGTGGTCGGCCCACCATCAAGACGGCCTTCCATGTAATACCGCCGCGACTGCCAGCGCTGGACCCGTTCGACGCCCTTGTCACCGGAGATAAAGGTGAAGGAAATATTCCGCAGATCCATGGTCGCACCATAAGTAGCAGCACGAAGATTCCAGATTACCTTGTCGCCAGCATTAGGATCATCAAGCTTGATTGAGTCGGGCGGAAACGGCATCCCTGCCGTCCAACCACTCATCGTCCTGTCCGCTGGGTTGAATTTGACGTTTTTGGCAAGCTTCTGAGTCGCCTCAACATACTTCGGATCCATCTGGATTTTCTTGGAATGCGCAATCTTGAGCGTCAAGCCCTCGCTCTTGATCATCAACTCCATCTTTTCCGGAATCATGCTACCGATAGTCTTGCCCTCGAACGTATCGTTGCGAATTTTGTCGAGATTGTCCTTGCTGATGACAGTCCCTTCCGCAACTTCCGCTGCGTTGGCGATCCCTGCCGAGAGACCCATGGTTATTAGGACTGCTGCAATAGACCGCACCCCCAAACCAAGCTGAAAATTCTGCTTAATGGTTGTCAATTTACCTCTCCTTTGGTTAAAACTGCCGAGTCAAGCGAACGACAAGTTGGTCGTTATTGGCGAAATAGCCCATCAACTGCGTTCCGGGAGCATCTGTATCAAACAGCTTTTTGCTGTCCTTCTGCGTCCAGAAAATATCTGCCTCCACCTTCAGTCGCCACTTGTCGCCAAGAACAAAATCGACAGCAGGAATGAAGAAACCACCACCGTTGGTCAGGTCAGTGCCAATTGCGAAGGATGGATTAATGGTGTCGCTATTGAAATTAAGAACGGTAAATGCCGTCAGGATAGTGCTGTGTTCCTTTTGCTTTGATCCATAGGCAAACAGGCGAGCCAGATCGTCCGAGTCCTGATAATTCAGGATCATCGTGTCGAACAGCTGGATCGACGAGAAAGACGGACGATTCGTACCCAGCAAACCCTGGAAGTCGATATTCTTGTCCGCGCGGATCATGGTCGTCAGGGTGTCCTTCTTCATGATTCCGCCCAAACCCACCCCAGGAAAATTCCCAGGAACGCTTGGCGTCCCGAATCCACCAGTACCAATGTTGTATGGCTGATCCTTGGTGAACGCGACCTCGGCACTCAACACAGCATCAATTGCCGGCGCATACCCGCTTACCGAAACGCCAAACACATCGATTACCGGATGAATCAAGTCAAAAAAAGCACCGGTCGGCGTTTTCTCATACGGCTTGAAGACCGAATTTGCGACCGGATCTGCGGCGAACGTCCTGATGTAGGCCAGCGAGTAATTAACCGGGCCAGCCTCTCCTGACCATTTGATGCCGCCAGTGACATCCCTCATATCCCCGTCCGGATGACGACAATCGTTGTCCGTAACAGCTGTCAGGTCATAGCCACGATATGGCTGGAAGAACCAGCGCCCCCCCCGAATATCGTAGGTATTACCGATATCCTTGCACTGGTCTATGCCAGGGCGAACAAACGCATGAATCTGGCCGCTAGCTTCAGGAACCTGAACCTTGGTTGCGAGAAGCCAAAGCGGCTTGCGCCATTCCTCGTTCTCGCCCTCGAAGAAAAGGCGCCAACTCATGTCATAACCATGCACCACATCCATCGCATGGAAAAAGTCACTCTCGCCCCACACGATCTGTTGCTTACCGATGCGAAAACTAACCCTTTCGCCCAGATTGAACTCCGTCCATAGCTCGCGAAGATCAGCCTTGTTGTAGTTGTCCATAATGTTGCTGGACTGACCACCGGTTCCGGTCCCGTTTGTTGATCGCAGTTGCTCCAGATCCTTCAGATAGTCGGTCTTATATTCGCGATCAGCTCGGGCAACAGCCTTCCACTTCAATGGCCCCGTCCTGGCATCCATATCTAGAAGCAAGGACCCTCGCAACATTGATGGCTTCCATTTGTCATCGGCCGCGGTTTCTGGCTGGTCTTTCATATTGAAAGAAGACCAGCCTCGGACATAGCCACCAAGGTGAAAACTGTTGCCATTTTCATCGGAACCGGAAGAGCTTGTTCCCTCGGCGCTTGCAGCTACATTCCATTGCGCCAGTGCCAGAGAAATTGCCACCCCCAAAATACTTCGATACACACCACCACTTTTTTGTCTCATCTTCTTTACCCTCTTCTCGTTGATAACCATGGACAAAGCGCTTCGAGAAACGCCATGGGTTTGGCTATGCCGGTTGAACTTCCTGCTCAGCGATCTCCACCGGATGCCTTTTGCTGCCTACAACAAACTCTGGTCTGAACACATAGACCAAGGCCGGCATGACAAACAATGCAGATGCTGCAGAGATGCCCAGCCAGATTGCGATCAGGATTCCCATATCTGCTTGCAAACGCAGTGAAGAGAAACTCCAGATAATCACGCTGGTAATCAGGGTGATTGCGGTAACCAGTACTCCCCTGCCTGCGCTGAGCAAAGCCTTGGTGATGGCCTGTTCAATGGTGCACTTGCCGTGATGTAGTTCTTCGCGAATGCCATCAACGATGTAGAAGGTGTAGTCGACACCGAGCCCGATGCCGAGAGCGACCACTGGCAGGGTATTGATGTTCATGCCTATGCCCTGCCATGCCATATAACTGAAGGTCAACGTATTGGAGAACAGCACCGGAACCATGAAGAACATTCCCGCCACGGTTGAGCGATATGTGAAAGCGCTACAAGCAACAAGCACCAACAAAGCCAGTGCAATAGCCTCAATCTGCCCGGACAGAATTACCTCATTGACCGCAGCAAGAACGCCGACCAAACCACCTGCGAGAAGTATCTCGGCATCCTTCATGGGATGCGCTTCAAGGTAGTCCTTGATGCGCTGAACTGCCGTGCTGATGGTGACGCCTTGGTGGTCGCGGAAATAAAGCGTAATAGCGCCGTTTTTGGCTTGAGGATCGGCAAATCTATCCATGTCGCCGGGGTCGGTCCCCGAAACAAACATGTACACAAGTTCGCCGTTCTCATTGGCGCTGTTACCCAACTCCTGATAGCGGGAGTTGCCCTCTCGAACTACACGCTTCACAGCTGGTAAGACGTCAGCCAAGGAAATGCTTCCGCCGATCTCCGGCTGGGCCTCCATGTATTTCTGGAAGCTTTCCATGCCTTTCAATACTTCAGGTTCTCTGAGCGCACCCTCCGTCTTGCCTTCCACGACAACAAACATTCGATCGGAACCCTGGAATTTGCCATTGATTGCCGCGGCATCCTGGTTATATCTAGAGTCTGGCCAAAGGATGGGAGAACCAGGGTTGGCATCACCAACCTTCAAGTTGAACGCGTAAATTCCTGTCAGGACGAAGGCAATACCAGTGACACAGAGGACCACATAGCGCCAGCGAGTAGATACGACATGGATACAAACGCCGAGAACTGCATCCAGAACTGGAGAAATATTGACGGGGTGAACTTTCTTGCCGCTGGTCGAAAACCAGGAGAGCAGAACCGGGGTCATCAACAGCGCAGAAATTACGATAGAAAAAATCCACACCGTTCCGATATAAGAAATTTTTTCAAGCATCGGAATCGGCGTCAGCGCCACCACCAGGACGCAGCCAGCATCTGCAACAACCGCCAGCAGGCCTGGTTTAAACAAGTTCTGCAAACTGGCCTTTGCAGCAGCAGCCGCACTAGGCGTGCCATTGGCCACTTCATCATCGAATCGCGAAACCAGTTGAACAGAGTTCGAAATCGCTTGGGCTGTGATCAGAAACGCCACAACGATGACCAATGGATCAAGGTGGAAGCCCATGAGCTTGGCAGCTCCCAGCGCCCAGATTGCGCTCAGCGCTCCTGCCGACAACGGAAGAAGCGTGCCATGCCAACTCCGGGTAATCAGGAAGAGCAAGGCAACTAGTGCAGCTACGGTGATCAGGAAAAGATGCAGCGTTTCCGTCAGATAGTGCCCAACAATGCCATAGAGCAGAGGTTCGCCAACCATGCGTACCTTGACACCGTCGCCTTGGGCGGCATCAGTGATTGCACTAATCTGGTCATAGATCTTCGAGTAATTGATACCGGCATCTATAAAATCGACCGTAATCAGTGTGGCCTTCATATCCAGGGAGACATAGGCCCCGAATACCAAAGGATTGTTCAGCACCGACTCCTTAAGAACTCGCAGTTCGGTACTGTCTTTTGGAAGATCTGGCCACATCAGGGGACGCGACTCGATTCCATCGGTCGAAGCCCTGACCTCCTTGATCTTTTTTGAGGCCAGGGAAACGATCTGATAGCTATCGACGTTGGATACTTGCTGAAGAGCCTTGGTGATTGTCTGGACGCGCTCCAGCACCTTCATCTGGAATACGTCGCCATCCTCAACCTCCAACATGATGCTGATCATGTTGGAGCCACCGAATGTCTGCTTAAACTGGTCGTTGACCTTGATGTACTGATGGTTGCGTGGAAGAAGGTCGCTGAATACGGTCTTAACCTCAATCTGCGCGGCCAGGTAGCCCATCAGCACGGTTATAGCCATGACAAATGAGACAACCAGAACCCGATGGCGAATGAACCACTCAATCGCCCCCCCCACCATCTTGAAAGTTTTATTTTTCATGAGATTTTCTCTGTCGATCAGTCTGCTGAACGGCCGTACACGGTGAGACGGTCTGGCGTTAGAAGGGCCAGGCTAGCGCCCGCCAAAACGTAGTTGTTAGCCTTGCCAGAGCTTGGCACGCGCAAAACTTGTGTGTTCCAGCCCAAGTTGCCTTCACTAACTCGCGATGCCTTCCAGATGCGTCCATCCGCATCGCCGATGACAATCACCCCTTTGTCACCAACGGCAACCCATTGGGCTCCATCCCAAATCACATTGTTGAGATGTTCTCGAGTCTGACGCTCCACGGAAGCCCATTGCCGCCCACCGTCACGGGTAACCAGAATCACGCCAGAGAGTCCAACAGCCACGCCGTTCAATTCATCGCGTAGATACACAGACATCAGACTGGACTGAACCCCGCTACTTGCAGCCTGCCAAGTTGCCCCACCATCAGCTGTTTTCATGGCCTGGCCGAACTCACCGACCAGTAGTCCAAAATTGCCAGAGAAACTGACATCGTTCCAAGCCTGGTCTTTTTCCGGGAATACCCGTTTCCAGGTATGGCCAAAGTCGAGTGTTTGCAGCGCCGCACCCAACTCACCAACCGCCCAGGCCTTTCCGTTGTCGTAGGCTCGGACGCTAAGTAGCTTATTTGCCACCTCTGATTTTGGGACCTGAATTTCACGCCAGGTCTTGCCTGCATCATCGGTTTGAATGAGAACCCCGTTTCCGCCAACCGCAATTGCCCGATTTACGTCCCAGGCAGCAATCCCCTGCAGATTTTCCACAGTCGGAATTGACTGGGCGGCCCAAGTCTTTCCAGCATCGTCGCTACGAACCACCTTGCCATTGCTGCCAGCTGCCCAAATAACATTCTCAGTTGGCATTGCGACGCCAAGAAAGCGATCGCGTCGTTCGATTTCGGGCGGCTTCACTGAAGACACCTCGGCCGTTGCTTTTACAAAAAATGCGGCATACAGCAGCGCACCGATAACTGCGATCGGGATCAATGATGTCGCGATGGTCACCCCCACCCGAGCCTGACTGTCGAAATTTTCAAATCTTGGTAGCATTTACCCTCCCCTTCATGACCATCAAATGCCTGATTGGCTACTGCCGAATTGCGTACGAAATAGCCAGCTGCCGCCGCCCAACTCGCCCTAACATTCGTTGGGGACATAGCCATCCCCGCCATAACCAATAGCAACCTAGATGCCAAACAAAAACAAATCGAGAAACATTCGCATAACAAATTGTTTTTATTAAACAAATTAAATTCACTTGGGATATTAAATTGGCCACAAAAAGGATATTGCGTCGCAGCAATTCCGATGCAAGTCGGACGCTCAAGGAGGGAAACGTTTGATTACCGGACGGCGAAAATTACAGTAGATGCAATCCGTTACGTCGCCGAACGGTATCGAGGAAGGACTGCATTCCGCTGGGGTGGAATCTCTTTCGATTGCCCCTAAAAACCCACGCAAAGCAAAACGGGCCGTCGGAAAATCCGACAGCCCGCTCGCTGATACTTATCGTGCAGTTAAATCACCGGACATGACATCGTCCAACTACTGCAACAGCCTACCCTCCATGCGCCTTATGCTGGAGCTAACCCCGTAATCGGGCTAGGCAGTCCAAAACATGCTCAGGACGTTCATCGCTGGGCACTTCGGCGAAGTAGAACTGGTTTGCCATTAGCGGAATAAGCTGTTCATTGCTCCAGAGGGTGGAACTCACGTTCACTCCCTGCGCCATGCCACTCCTTTCTAGTCCAAATTCAGTAATCAAGACGTCAATCTCGGATAGCGCAGTATTGGCGACCAGCCCTGCATCTCCAAGACGAACCGCCAAAGGCCAACGATAGTGCTTCGCCACGTTGATGATTGGACGATACAACTCAAGATCGATCGGCTCTGAGGATTGATCGCCCACCGCCTCTTCGAATAAAAGACCACCAACCTCATAAACCGAAACAGCACGAGCCAGATCAGCGATATACATTGCGGCATCCTCGACGCTGTCTGAGTCAACCTCCATTGCACCACGCCCAGCCAACCCATTAGCATGTTGCAGCCAATGCCGAGGGGACGGCATTGCCAATACCAGTGGTTTTTGGCCCCGCAGATGAGCCAGAACGGCTTCGACAACTTCAGCTAATAGCGCACGTGGTTGAGTCTGTTCAAGGAGCTTCCGCAGCGGGAAGGAAAGCTTCCGCTTCCCTCCCAGTTCAGGCTTCAACTCCGGATTTCGACTCAACCAAGAATCAAAGAGCTCGCCGACCTCAATCACTGCCACATCCGGCTTCAGCAAGCCTTGGGCCTGAGAGAAATAGGAAAGGTATTGACTTGCGCTCTCCCACGGATCACCCGATGCTCCAAGAAGAAGGCGTCGGGTATAGGCAGAAGACTTAAGCCACATCCGGATCCCGGTAGGGACGCCATCAGCGCTTATGAGGTCGGCGAGGCTTTGGCTCATTTCTTTTCGTCCCCGTGTGCGCCAAGAGCTGCCAAGCGAGCTTCCAGTTCATCAATCCGAACATCTTTGGGATTGCGCATGTAGTTCGGACGCGGTTCGTTTGCCTTGCGAGTAATGTCAGGACCGCCTGCGTATAGGGTGTCCACATCATCACCCCAGCATCCAAAATATTGCAGGTAAGCTGGTGGCTTCGGCTGGTTCCAAGTCTTGATAAATTCAGCGAACGGAACCCCACGAGCCAGACGAGCCTTTCGTTCATCGTTGCGGGCAGCCTTGGTGGCGTCATAATTCACGGACAAGGTCACTGGGTCGAATTTCACCTTGTAGAGCTGCTCAGCCACCCCTTGGGAGATCAAGTGCTCTTCAATATCCTTGATGACAGCATCCGGGTTCCGCTCAAGCAGGTCGCCATAACCTGCACCAGCCCCCTGCGAGATCATGAACAGCTCGCCCTTCTTGGAAATTTCGAAGCCCATACCCATGTGGTGGGTGGTATAGCTAGCGCCTTCAAATGGCTGCTCGTTCATGATTTCGGCGATCGAATGCTTGAACTTCTCAGGCTCGTTCAGCAGAACATCATAGACATTCACATCCTTAACCTTGCACAGCGGATAGGCGCCGCAGGCATAGCCGCCAAACAGCCCTTGGATGGGAGGAATCTTGGCTCCCTGGCAAACAGTCATGAAGCCCCACTGCTCGCTATCCTTGGTCGAAACCATCATGGTGTAGCCCTGTCCGCCCCGATACTTGCCTGGAGCAACAGCATCCATGGTCATCTTTTTCGAGACCAGTTGCAGGAAAGGTACGTCTTCCTCATTCAGTTCCTGTTCACCGATATCGGCCATTGTGGCAAAAATCGGAGCCAAGGCGTGCTCGCCATCCATGTCGGAACGAGCGCCTGCACCCATGCCGTTCAAGTCAGCGCAGAGGTTGCCCAGTGTCTCGCCATGCTGACTGACACCACCCCAAATGAAGGTGTTGATCATGTTAAAGGTCGGCGCGTGAACCTTGGTGTACTTCTCTGGGCAACTGTACAGGAACTTTGCCACAGCATGCTGGCCGGCGGTGAAGCCGGTAAAAATCGACATCAGGCTCTGCGAGTTCGGCGCATCGTACGAGCAATTAACGATCGAATGCGGATCGGTAATCACTTCGATTGGCGCGAAAGCAGCCTGACCACGCGGCAAGTCCGGCCACACGTAGCAGAGGAACACCTGTGCCAGCATGCCCTTGAGGCCAGCCACAATGGTGTTAGTCGCTCGGTTTGTGAACTCCGGACTGGATCCCCGGAAGTCAAAGATGAGTCGATCACCGGTCTTGGTCAGTTTACAGTTGATCTTGACGACACAATTCTCGCGCAGGGTCGAATCCTGAATGATGTAAGTACGCACTGTCATGTCCGGCCATTCGCTGACGCGACGAACAACCTCAGCTCGGACATTCTCCATGGTTAGGCGCAGCGTCGAAATAAGCGCTTCAGGACCATCGGTATTCAGGGTTTCCTCGACGCGCTGCTTAATCCGCAGACAGGCATAGAGTTTGACCTTCATATCCTCGTACTGCAGCTTCGGCTCACGCACGGAGTTTTGCAGGAAGGTCAGAATGTCGCGCTTGATCTGATAGTTTTCAACAACGCGGAACGGGCTCATCTTCAAACCTTCGTCGCAAGGACTTTCTGCCATGGAAGGCATACCGCCCGGCTCGATAGCGCCGTTCTCACCTTCATGCACCGTCGATGCAACCCAGCACACCAGCTCCCCTTTGTGGAAAATGGGGAGAATCATGCTTTGATCGGTGTTATGAACATTGCCGTAGCGCGAGTCGTTGTGGATGAAACCATCACCTTCGCGCACACCGACCGTCGGATCGTTCATCCAGTTCTTGATAATGAACTTGATCGGGTGATGGACCAGGGTAGAAAAGATCAGAACGCCGCCCGCACTTGCGATGGCGAGGTCACCTGAAGCAGAGTACACGCCGGTAATGACGTCACCCCACTTTGCCCCCGGAGCTGCACCCATCTGCTCCACCATTTCATAGCCCTCATCACAACCCGCTTGAATGCGGTCGCGAATCTTGGCGATCATGTGGGTTTCGTTGACCTTCTTGATGCACTTATCTTCAACATCCGTTCGTGGCATCAAGTCATGGTTTTGCATAATTTCCGGGTCAGGACCCAGGAAAAGCGTCGTATCACTGAGGAACTTCTTAACCAGCTTGACATCCTCAGGGCTCAACGTTTTGGCCGCATTCGGCATTTTCATATCGCTCATTTTTAATCCTTGCAATTATTTAAGGTCCGTCTAACCGGCATCGATCAGGCTCGAAGGAACCAAGAGGCACCCTGCTTCGCGGACACAAAGTTCCAGCCCGGATCAACCAGATAGGTGGTCACTTCCGAAGCGATGATGGCGGGGCCAGGAATCTGGACTCCCGGGACAATCGCGGCCCGATCCCAAACAGGGACGTCGAAAGACTCCTTATGGCCAACGAAGTAGCACTTGCGGGTAGAAGCCGGTGCCGGTGGCCCTTTACGCTCATGCGAAGGCACTGGTTTGATATCTTCGAATTGCACTGTCTCAAGGCGGACGAAGGCAGCCACGCGAATGGTGTTGATACGAATACCAGCCTCCGGCGCCTGGCTACCTTCACCAAAACGCTTGCCATAGTCGTTCGAGAACTGGGAAATAATCGCCAGCACATCGGCTGGGCCGTGCACTTCATGCGCAGGAATCACAGCCGTGGTCTGAACTAATTGGTTGCCATAACGCAGGTCAAGCTCAAGGCTGTGGAAAATCTGCTCACGCGGCACCCCCTGACGGAGAAGATCCTGGGTTCCCAGCTCCTTCAGTTCGGCAACGATATCGTTAAAGCGATCGTAATCGTCAAAGATGTGGCGCGTATTGGAGTCATACAATACCATGTACAGCGATTGCTCATGGATGTGTAGCTGATGCATATTTCCAGCACCCACCGCAGAAAACACCGAGCTAAACGGGGGAGCCAAAATCTTTTCGATACCCAGGTTTCGAGCAATCCCGCAACAGTGCAGCGGACCATTGCCACCATAGGCCAGCATGGTGAAATCCTTGGGATCGTAGCCACGCGCACGGAGTTCGGTGAACAGGCCATTGGCCATATTGTCATCGACCTTTTCCCGAATAAGCATTGCAGCTTCGATAACGGAACAATCGAGATCGTCACACAGCGCATCTTCAATCGCCGATGCAGCACGCCGAGCATTTAGCGGAATCGATCCGCCGGCGTAATTCTTGGCATCAAGGTAGCCGAGCACAAGGTCTGCATCTGTCACGGTCGGATTCATACCGCCGCGGTCGTAGCAGGCCGGCCCTGGATCGGAGCCAGCACTTTGCGGACCACACTTGACGGTATCGTACATGCGGTCATAGCTGGCGATCGAGCCGCCACCGGCACCGAGTGTGACCAAGTGGACCATTGGCACAGACACCAACCAGCGGTCGATGACCGGATTGAAGTCATAGTGCTTGATACCGCCGTCAACCACGATACCGATGTCGTAACTAGTACCCCCCATATCGGTGGCTACCACGTTCCCCAGGCCTGCCTGCATTGCCAGATGCTCAGAAGCGGCAATACCGGAAACCGGACCGGAGTGGATCGTCTGCAGAGCATCTGTCGAATTCAGCTGCGCCATACCCCCAGAGTTATGAATCACCAGCATCGGCTTTTCATAGCGGTGCGCACGCAGGTTTTGCTCAAGGGCAGAAAGTGCGTGATACATGGTCGAGTGCAGATAGCCATCAACAATGGCAGAGGTAGCGCGGACATATTCACCCTTCCGGCCAGCCACCTGATGAGAGAGGATTACCGGGATCGCGCCAAGCAGATGCGATGGGTACTCTTCAAGCAGGATTTCCTCGATACGCTGCTCATGAGCCGGATTAACCACACTGTTGACCAGCGCCACCACGATGATTTCAGCACCCTTGTCAACCAAGGATCGAATTTGAACACGGACATCGTCTTCATCCAGAGCCATGACCAATTTGCCCTGAAAGTCGACACGCTCCCGAACCCCCCGAATCATATGAGCCAGGACGAGCGGATCCGGGCGGCACGCATTTGGCATATCTGACTGACCCAGGCCATCGAGACCTTCGCCATATCCGCGAGCGCGGCTAAGGGGAACAGTTGCTTCAAAACCGGCAGTAACCAGCATGCCAATTTTCGGGCCTTTGTGCTCAATCAGCGCGTTGGTACCCAAGGTCGTGGCGTAACGGACAGAGTCCACTTCAGCCAGGATTTCCTCAAGCTCCAAGCCCAGGACGTGATACGCCTTGCTAAGGGCCTCGTTGAAGCCCAGCGCCAGATTATGGTGAGTAGTCAGGGCTTTGGCTTCAATGTATTTGCCATCCCAAACCACGAAACAATCGGTGAAGGTACCACCGATATCAACAGAAACTCGCCTCATATTATCTCCTTGATTCCTCGCTCCGGGCTGCGCTTGCCCCCTTCAACAGGGAAGCCATTTGCCCGGTCAGTTTTAGTGGTTGCCATGTCCAGTACCGCGGACGACCTCAGGCCCAACCACCGGTTCAGGGACCTCTTCACGGGTCGACCACTGCGCCTTCAGGGCAGGGAGATCAACCTCCATGTCGTAGAGGGGCGGATGGCCAGGGATGGCATATTCGTTTTCCACCATGGTTCCGCAAGACGGGCAGTAGTACTCAAGAATACGAACCCACTCCGGATCCGGACTAAACGTAAATCGGTACTTATCAGGGTCGATAATCGGCGGATGGATTTCACGCGGGTCGCGGTTATGGACCAGCATCCCTTCCTTGTAGCTCTTGGTAGCCGGGCCAACAACGTGATTACAAACCCTGCATTCCCATTGCTCTTTCTCCAGATCGATACGGAGATATTCGGTCATCAATACTTTCATTTTTTTCAGCCTTTCTTGTTCAGCAGGATGTCGCCCGCGTCGCTGATGACAAAGCCCCAGCCATCCAGCACTCGGCAGGTAAAGAAGTCTTCTTCGATAATGGCGGGACCAACACCGGTGTCACCAGTCTTCATGCTTGACAGCTTGTAGACGGGCACCTCAACTCGCCCCTTACCTTTCGTAAGAAGAGTCCGCGTGCCATCTGCATTTGCTTTTTTGCCCGCAACAAACGTGGCCTGCTTCTGGTTCTCAGTGCGCAGCTCCTTCACTGCGCTCAACTCCAGTTCCATCAGCGCAGTCCCCTTAAGGGCGTCCGGGATAACAGCGTCTTCACCCAGGTCGTAACCGACCTCTTTGCCATCGACCAAAACAACCAAACGAGCACGGATGTCATAGCTACCCTCGGCGAAACCTTCGGCGAACATGTCGCGAGATGCCTTGGTCTTCAGCGCCGAAAATGCCTCGCGCAAGCCCTTGTTGTCGCAGTCATGAAGGGTTGCGGCGTAGTGGTGAGAGATATCGCACTCGCCAATGCCGTAGGCACTAAATACGGCCGCCATCTTCGGCACGGCAACGCTGCTGATACCGGCTTTTTCAGCAATACCACAGGCATTTAGCGGGCCCGCACCACCAAAAGCGAGAAGCTTCGTGTCTGGCGATACTTTGGTAAATCGATGCAGCTCAATGGCCACCTTTTCCTCATACGCGTGCTGCATATGCAACAAGGCATCATCCAAGCCGAGGCCAAGTGGCTGAGCGATATTGAGATGAACAGCAGTTGCAGCTCGATCAATGTCCAGAGCTAAATCGCCGCCAAAATACGACTTTGGATCGAGAATGCCGCACAGCAGGCTGGCATCGGTAATGGTCGCTTCCTTGCCGCCTCGACCAAAAGAGGCCGGGCCAGGAACTGCACCAACGCTTTCAGGGCCAATCACAATGCGTCCTTCATGGGCCTTGAAAATCGAACTACCACCAACACCGGCGCTCATGACCTCGCACAGAGGGAAAGAAACCGAAATACCCTCGACATGACCACGGCGCTGCTCGGCAACCGTGCCGTTTACATACTGACCGATGTCGGTGGTTGTGCCACCAATATCGATAGCCACAACATCGGAAAAACCATACAGGCGGGAGAAGGATTTCATACCCTCCATACCACCCCGAGGACCAGAGCTATAGGTCTTAATTGCTACAGTCTTGGCAACGCGCGACGAGTCGCCATCATTACGGAAGATGAGCAACGGATTCTTTGTCCGATATTCACGCAGGCGATTTTCCGCGTTGAACAGGAAGGCTTCCATCGCAGGATGCAGGAAGGAGTTAATGAGCGCTGTCCAGGTACGGCGGACCACATCACGGTCGGAACCAAGGTCGCTGCCATAAAGAATTGGCACGGCCCCGAGAAGATGGCGAGGATATTTGCGGAGGGCAATCTTCCGGAACAGGTTTTCACCCTCGATAAAAGATTTGCCATCAAAACTGATAACAAGACGGTTCGCACCCGCTGCTGTGAGTTTATTGATCGCCTTAACCGCGACCATCTGCGCATCGTCACGCTGCATCGCATCAGGATCAAGATGAACAACCCGGTCGCCCACCAATGCTGCGTAGAGTTCCTCATCCTGCTCTGCCAGACGAACCGCCAGATCATTGGCCGGACCGCAGTAGATCAGCCCCAAACGCGACCCTTTACGCTCGCAGATAGCATTCGTGCCCTGCGTCGTCGAATAGCGGATCAAGTCGACTTCTTCCAGCAAGCGAGCAACATCCTGCTCACCATAGATGACACCAGAAGCCTTTGTGAGTCCATCAAAAAAGCATTTGCTCAAATCATATGGAGTAGTCAGAACTTTGGTTTTACTGACTGATCCATCCTGAATGATGCAGATATCGGTAAGCGTTCCACCGTTATCTATATTGATTTGCAATCCCATCCTGCATTTCCTCCTACCAAGGTTTGCTAATTAGTTTCCTTGCCCGTATCACCGCACCCCAAGAGGTAAACCGTGTGAACGCTGTGAGTTTCCGGGTCTGGGTCTTGTCCATCCGATTCAGTCACCGGCTGGGTCACACACCCTTTCGCAAAGGGCGTGCCACGGCACACTTAAATCGCAACTAATTGAATTAACTGAATTTAATTTAATCAACGTCATCCTGAATAAGAATTTCTGGCGTCCGATTTCCGGATGAGCGTCCGATTGTTGGATGGCCATTCGCGCCAACAATCCGGCCTGCCGAGGACATTGACCAACGCCCGCATCCACGACCGGAAATTGGTCACTGGCGTACGAAAATGTCCGGAAGTCCTACGCGTGGGGATGGACGAGCAAAATCCGCCCACAAGGCAAACGATTCGATTTTTCCATAAGAATCAATTTCGTAAGCCGACCAAGGCGAATGCACATTGATGCCGGCACACGTCTTGCTGTTTATGGGGGAGGGTGAATCCGGCGTTTGCCCCTCACCACATCTGTCTCCTCTGCTAGGCCTTGCCCCTCGGCTGGTCTATGGCAGTTTCGCCGGGGCTAAGCCCCGGCTTTTTTTCTTTTGCTTGTGGTTAGCCAGGCCAGAGATAAAAGGCATACAAAATGAACACAGATTCTCTCTCCGCCAGCCCTCGTCCATCCACCTTGGAAGACAAACGAATACCTGTGACCCTGCTCACCGGTTTCCTCGGCGCAGGAAAAACCACACTGCTTAACCATCTCGTACACCTTCCGGAGATGACTGGTGCAGCGGTATTGATCAATGAATTTGGAGAGATTGGAATCGACCATCATCTGGTCGATAAGGTAGATGAGACCTTAATGATTCTTGACTCGGGTTGTCTGTGCTGCAGCGTTCAAGGAGATCTGCTAAAGGCACTCAAGAATCTTGCTGACAGAAGCTCAAAACGTGAAATCCCCCCTGTATCTAGAGTACTCATCGAAACCACGGGGCTTGCCGATCCCATACCGGTGATTTACACGCTTATGCAGGAATGGTTCATCTCGGCCCGCTACCGCTGCGATGGCGTCATAACTGCAGTTGACGCCACGCATGCCACGATGCAACTGGAGTCCCATCCTGAAGCCGTGCGCCAGGTTGCAATGGCTGATCGATTGCTGATTACCAAAGGCGACCTTGCTGATACCAACACCCGATTAGAGCTAAACAGAAAGCTAGACACCCTTAATCCAAGCGCAAAAAGAATCGAGGTTCCGCATGGCCGTGTTAGCCCGGATGCATTATTTGGATGCGGCATCTACACGTCAGTCGGCAAAGTATCTGATGTCGCGACTTGGCTCGGGGAAGAACAAATTCGCGATCAGAATATCCGTCAAGCCGAACTAAATGGCCCGTTGAACTGGCGAGGCAAGGGAACACGTGTAACACAGGAAAATAGGCACAATGCGGGAAGACATGACAACTCGGTCAAGAGTTTTGTTGTCGAGTTCAACACGCAAACTCCTTGGTACGAGTTCGCGCAAGCCATGGGCCATGTCCTTGCAACATACGGTACTCGAATACTCAGGGTCAAAGGCCTTATGGACATAATTGGCGACCCACTTCCACGTGTAATCCACTGCGTGCAAGACGTCGCCTACCCTCCCATCAATCTCGCAAAATGGCCAACCCAAAGCCCTTTTGTTGATCATCGAGGCCGGCTAGTTTTTATTGTTCGGGACTTAAGTCAGGCCGAGGTTGAAGATATAAAAGGGGCTTTTGAAAATCTTTCAAGCAAAGCTTCTAGACAGCTAAAAGATACACCTTTCCCTTTACCGACTATCTGCTGGCTAAGCCATAACACGCCAAGTAGCCATTCATCCGCTATTCAACTAGATGGATGGAACATACAAGTCAAGGGTTTGGGAAAACGGCAAACATACACTTAGCCGGTATCGCAGCACTGAAAAACATTGTCGCAGTCTGCAAGCGGTCGTTATTAACCCGGAAATAAAATCCGTCACTCCCGCTTTTGCGGGAATTACTAAGTCTCGTCCAAAAGATTGCCTATTTAATATAACCGTTCGCTAAGTTATCAATTGGCCGCGCGTATCCGGAGATGGAATTAGTTACTAGAAATCAATTAGAAGCGCGATTCGATGCGCCAAGAATATATATCACACCAAAGGAGATAATAATGTGGGTAAGACGAAAAACCTTGAACTCCTCCTTGGAGAAGGCTGCTACGGCATTGCTTCAAGAGGAGATTATTCAAGGTGAAGCAAAAGCCGGGGTTACTAGCCTCTTAGTGGAGGCATCCAATAAGACTTTGGGAAATCTCCGCGATGCGAGGCTTGCGGTAGTTGATGCGTTGAAAAATAACCATATCCTATCTGGACGGGTAATGGCGCTAGAGGCCGAGAAGGAGCTTCTCCAAACCAGACTGGATCTAATACTTCGTGCGACCAACGATGGTCTCTGGGACATGCTAAATCCAACGCAACCAATTGGTATGGAGCATGAAATTTGGTGGTCAGATCAGCTCCGAAATTTACTCGGATTTCAATGCGAGGAAGAATTTCCTAATGTACTAAATAGCTGGGCCGAGAGATTGCATCCAGAAGATAGGTCGATGGCACTATCGGCTTTTTCATCTCATCTAAACGATTACTCTGGTCGGACACCATACGATGTCACTTACCGGCTCGCCACAAAAAGTGGTGAATACCGCTGGTTCAGGGCGCGCGGGGAAACGATTCGCGATAGCTCGGGAAAACCTTTGCGGGTTGCTGGCTCGATGACCGACATTTCGGATGAAATGGCGTCTAGAAAGGAATTGGACACTGCATTGACGCGCTTTGAACTTTCCTTGGAAATGTTAAGTGATGGCTTGTGGGATATGGAGGTGGTTGCCGGAGATCCAGTCAATTCAAAAAATGCATTCTGGTGGTCAAATCAACTGCGAAGACTATTGGGGTATGCAACTGTTGAAGAATTTCCAGATGTCCTGGACAGTTGGTTGTCCAAAGTCCATCCAGACGATAAAAAGGAGGTTCTAGACGCATTTACTCAGCATCTTTCGGATCGAACCGGTAGAACACCTTATGACATCGAATACCGTATCTGTTGTAAAGATGGCGCCTATCGTTGGTTTAGGGCCAAGGGGCAGACGAGGCGCGGTCCAGATGGGACGCCGCTACGTGTAGTGGGAGCTTTAACAAATATCCAGGCAGCAAGGCATGAACAAGAGCTTCAACAAAGCGAAATGACGCAGCGTATTCAGCTCGAAAACCACCTTGCAAAGGTGTCTGAGATTATGCTGACAATTAAAGATATAGCTAATCAGACTAATCTCTTGGCCCTTAATGCCGCAATTGAAGCTGCTCGAGCCGGAGAATGGGGCCGGGGCTTTGCCGTTGTTGCCGACGAAGTCCGGAAACTTGCTGAGCGAACTCGAGAAGCGACAGAGTATGTGGCGAAAATGAGGCCGCCCCAATAACAACTCAATGCGCATGGCATTCCATTCAAAAATGCCATGGCCCTTTCTTTCCAGGCTTGGCATTGCGTATGGCCGAATCGGTAAGCGGCGCTGGTAGCTCCCTTTGGCTATCATGAGTTACCCCATAGAGTTACCCCTGACAAAGTGCGGGTGCTGTTGGACGAAGTCCCCGCTTACCGGATAAATAGGCGATAAAAAACCCGCACTTAGGCGGGTTATCAGGACTTCAACGTACTGCATAAAACTAGTTATTGGTGCCTTGGGCGAGACTCGAACTCGCACAGCTTGCGCCACTACCCCCTCAAGATAGCGTGTCTACCAATTTCACCACCAAGGCTACGGCATCCGGGGATGCTTGCGTGTTTTGTACATCGAGGAAGGGGCGCGATTCTAGCGGGAAATCGGCGCGCCGTTAAGCCCCTTGGCGAGAAAAAAGTTTGCAAGAGCACTCATCAATTCGCTTTTCATCGACAAGGAGAGCAATTCACACCGCCGCCACATGAGGTGGCGTTGCCTTGGAAATTTTGTCATTGGCTGATTCTTTCCCGCCCCCGCTTTTCGCAACCCATTTGTACAGGGTTGCGTAGAGATGTTCCGGACTGACCGGCTTGCTGATGAAATCGTTCATCCCGGCATCCAGACATTTCACCTTGTCTTCCGCAAAGGTGTTGGCGGTCATGGCCAGGATGGGCGTGGTTGCGCACTTGGCCAGGCGCCGGATACGCTGCGTGGCTTCGATGCCGTCCATATTGGGCATCTGCATGTCCATCAGGATCAGCGCGTAGTTGTTTTTCCCGGCCAGAGCCAGGGCCTCGACACCATCGGCTGCGGTGTCCACCTGCCAGTCGATATCGGTCAGCAGTTCCCTGGTGATTTCCTGGTTGATCGGTTCGTCCTCGGCGAGCAGGACTGACAGCGCCGGGTAGTCGTGCTTGAGGCGAAGTTCTGCGGCATCGGGCAAGGGAGCTTGAACCACCTCTTCATTGCCAGCCGGGTTCTTGCGGAGTCGCACGGTGAACCAGAAGGTGCTGCCGACCCCCTGGCGACTTTCGGCCCCGGCCTCACCGCCCATCAACCTGGCCAGTCGCTTGGTAATGGCCAGCCCCAGTCCGGTGCCGCCGTATTTCCGGGTGGTGCTGTTGTCGGCCTGCTCGAAAGCCGAGAACAGCCGGCCCATGGCTTCCTTGGCGATACCGATACCGGTATCGACGACTTCGAAACGTAGCATGACGCTGTCGTCAGCTTCATCAACCAGTTTTACCCGGAGCGTGACACTGCCGGTTTCGGTGAACTTGACGGCGTTGATGGCGTAATTGAGCAGCGCCTGTTGCAGCCGGGTGACGTCACCCAACAGGTGGGCCGGCAGCGGGTCGACTTCGCTGCGCAGATCCAGACCTTTGGCCTCGACCTGTTCGCGCAGCATGGAGGCAACATTGCCGAGAATGGCCTCGATCTTGACCGCCGACTCTTCCAGCTCGAATTTACCAGCCTCGACTTTCGAGATATCCAGAATGGTGTTGATGATATTGAGCAGGTGGGTGCTGGCCCCTTGCAGCTTGTCGAGGCGCTCGCTCTGTTCGGGTGTCAGGCCGCCGCGCCGGATCATGTGGGCGAGGCCGGTAATGGCGTTGAGCGGTGTGCGGATTTCGTGCGACATGTTGGCCAGGAATGTGCTCTTCGCGATATTGGCAGCTTCGGCCTCTTCCTTGGCCTGCGAGAGTTCGGCCGTGCGCACGGCGACCAGTTGTTCGAGATGAACCCGGTAGCGTTCGAGTTCCTCGGCGGCATGCTTGACATCGGTGATGTCCTCGGAAATGCCGAGCAGGAACACAGGCTTACCTTCGGCATTGCGTAGTGCCAATTTCTTGGTGTGCAGGATGCGCGGTTGACCGTGGCGCGGCGTGATGTTTTCTTCCGGAATGTCGGTGAGCGCGGTCGAGGCGAGTACTTCGCGATCCTTGCTGGAAAAGAAGTCAGCCTGTTCCTTGGTGAAGAAGTCGTGGTCGTTCTTGCCCAGGAGTTCCTGGCGGTCATAGCCGAGCAATTGTTCCCCGGCCTTGTTGAAGAGCACGAAGCGCAAATCGTCGGCACGCTTCAGGAAGATCATGTTGGGGATATTTTCGATGATCGAATTGAGCAGATGGCTGGAACTACGGATTTCCTCTTCGTTGCGGCGGTGTTGCTTGAGCAATTCGCCGACCTTTTCGGTCATCGAGTTGATGCCGTACTGCAATTCGCCCAACTCGTCGTTTGTCGATACAGGGATGCGGGCATCTAGGTTGCCACCCTCGACCTGTTTGAGGATGGTGAGCGAGTGCCGAATGCGGCGGGTGACCAGGCGTTGGGCGAAAAACAGGATGGCCAGCGAACTGAGCAAAATGAACAGCGCCGAGCCGAAGATGCCCCACTGGGCGATTGAGCGCTTTTGGGCGTTGATTGCGCTGATATCGATCTGGAACGCGGCGATATAGAGAAGCGCGTTGCTGACCGGATGATGGATATGCATGACGGCGGTCAGACTATCGCCGTTGATTATCGACTGCTGATCGGGGGCGTCGGCGGCCAGCCAGCGCTCGTCGAATCCGGGAACACTGCCTGCCTTGCGGCCGAGATGAACCGGGTCGGTCGAGATAATGACGCGGCCATTGCCGCCGACAACAACCGCCTGGGTGCAGGGCGCAGCGAGCAATTGGCCGATCAGTTCGCGCCGCGACAGGGCGGTTGGTGCCAGTTCATCGTTACTGATCATGCGCCCGAGCAATTGGAGGCGCGACTGGAGATACTCATCGGCGGCGGTGCTGTAGCGGTCGATGTAGAAGCCGCCGAGAGCGCCAAAGGCGGCAAGTTCGACACCGATGACGAGCAAGGCGATGCGGGCGATGAGACCAAAATGGAAAATTTTCATGGGGTGTTGCGGGGCGTGCTGCTCAGCGGCTCCAGACGTGTTGCGGTTTCACCCTCGAAGCGGGATTGCTCGGGCGGAATATGGCCGAGAATTTCCAGACCGAGCTCAGGGCGGGCTGCCCGCGGGTTCCAGCGGGCAATGTAGATGCTCTGTTGAACGTGGTGGCTGACCGGATCCATGAAGGCATCGGAATCCTGCATGCCGTCCCGCGCCGTCCGCCGGTATTTTTCGAGTTGGGCGATGACGGCATGGTTGTCAGTCGTCCCGGCTTTTTCAATCGCGGCGAGCAGGGCCTTGGTGGCGAGATAGGCGGCGTGGGTCACATCGCCCGGATAATCCAGCTTGGTGTGGCCATAGCGCTGGCGATAACGCGCGACGAATTCGGCGGTGCCCGGGGTTTTCAGGTTCCAGGCCCAGGTCGTGGCAAACAGCGGTCGTGGCGTTCCTGGCGCCGGATAGAGCTCCTCCCAGTCCACTTCGCCGACGATCCAAGATTGCCGTTCAAGAACTTGCGGATCAATCTGGGCAAAAAGCTTGATCTGGTTGTCGCCGCTGATGCTGGTTACCACCGCATCAGCCGGGATGGCGGCGACTTTGGTCAGGATCGCAGTCGGGTCGGGCAAGGTCTCGGGGGCCAGCACTTCGCCAACCACCGTGCCGCCGGATTCGGCGATGTATTGACGGCTGGCGGCCGCGTTGTCCTTGCCCCAGACATTGTCCTCGGTCAGCAGCACCACCCGTTTTGACTGGCGATTGGCTAGGGCGTACTTGATCAGGGCGCGATAAACATTGGCTCCATGCGCGTCGAAAACAAACTTTGTGCGATGGGCGTTCTCGACCGATTCGGAAGGCGCCGAGGAATTGGTATTGATGAAAATGGTGCCGTATTTCTGGCAAACGGCCGACATGCTGGCGGCCACGCCGGAACTGATGGCTCCGACGAGAAAGGCCGCCTTGGTCCGGGTAATCAGTTCATCGGCGACCCGTGCCGCCTGTTTTCCATCCAGGCTCGGGTCGCGCGCAACGAGGATGATTTCGCGTCCGAGAACACCGCCGCGCTGGTTGAATTCTTCAATCGCCAACTCGCTGCCACGGCGGTCGGCCTCGGCGTGCAGGGCGAAACGCCCGGTGGTCGGCGCGACGTGGGCGATAACCAGCGGCTCGCCACGTTCGGCGGCGTGCGCCAGCCAACCCGGCCCGTTGCCTAAAACCAGCAACAGGATAATCAACGCCCTCCCGAACGTTGTCGGCATGCATTTAGTCATGACGAGCCATCACCTTTACGGTTGTTTGTATCTATTCTAGTCGCGGAGTGCGAGATCGGTATTTCGTTTTTGGCCGTTTTTTCCAGTTGACCGTAGCAAACCCTTGCTAGTGGTAGAAGGCGTAGCCGATCAGAATGGCGCCGACCAGCCCGACGGCGTCGGCGATCAGGCCACAGGCCAGGGCGTAGCGGGTTTTGGTGATATTCACGCTGCCGAAATAGACAGCCAGGACGTAGAAGGTGGTTTCGGTCGAACCCTGGATGATGGCGGCGAGTTTGCCCTGGAAGGAATCGACGCCGTAGGTGGTCATGACGTCGACCATGAGGCCACGGGCGCCGCTGCCGGAGAGCGTTTTCATGAGGCCGACCGGCAGCGCCGGGACGAAATCGTCGTTCATGCCGAGCGCCAGGACGAGGCTGCGGATGGCGCCGATCAGGTAATCCATGCCGCCGGTCGTGCGAAAAACCGAGATGGCAACGAGCATGGCGATCAGGTAGGGGATGATCTGCACTGCGACGCCGAAACCTTCCTTGGCGCCCTCGACGAAGCTTTCGTAGACGTCGATGCCGCGCCACGCGGCAACCGCGACAAAAAGGGCGATGATCGAGACGATCAAACCGCTGCCGAGCAGGCCGATCATTTGCGCCATTTGTTCCGGCGGCATGCCGGCCAGACAGAAATACAGCCCGCCCATGAGTGCCGCGAAGCCGGCGAAGAAGGCGAGAACCGGTTTGCAGAACAGATTGATGCGCTGCCAGATGGCGACGGCGATCAGCCCGGCGCAGAAGGAAACGAAGGTGCCGAGGAGCGTCGGCAGAAAGATGTCGGCAGCGTTGAAGCCGACCAAGCCCTGCTTGAGGGCGATACTCTGGCGGATGGCGATGACCGTCGTCGGGATCAGCGTGATGCCGGCCGTATTGAGGACCAGGAACATGATCATCGGGTTGCTGGCGGTGTCCTTCTGCGGGTTGATTTCCTGCAGTTCGCGCATGGCCTTGAGACCGAGCGGGGTCGCCGCGTTGTCGAGGCCGAGCATGTTGGCGCTGACGTTCATGACGATGCTGCCGCTGGCCGGATGGCCAGCCGGAATGTCGGGAAAAACGCGGCGGAAGAAAGGCGCGACGAGGCGGCTGAAGAGTTCGATCAGCCCGCCCTTTTCACCGATTTTCATGATGCCCAGCCACAGGCTCATGACGCCGACCAGGCCGAGCGAAATGTCGAAACCGGTTTTGGCCGTATCGAACAGCCCGGTCAGGACGCGCGTGAAGATGTCGAGGTCGCCCTGCAGCAACTGCGCCACCGCCGCAACGAAGCCGACGAGGATGAAGGCGACCCAGATTTTATTGAGCACAGGCGGCGACGCGGGATGGTTGAAAGGCAGCCAGTCTAGCCGGCCGGCCGAGGACTGTCACCGCATTGGCATCGAGCAGGTTGGCAAACCCCAGGCAGCGCGCCGGGCTGCGTATTCCGCCTGCGGCAGTTGGACCAGCAAAGGCGCCGCCGAAGCATCGAGCCAGCCGGCGATTTCGCTCATGTCGGCCAGCGCCATCGCCGTGCAGCCGGCGGTCGGCACGCCCTGCCCCGCCCAGACATGCAGGAAGATGCACGAGCCGGCGCCGGGCACCGACGGCTCGGCATTATGGGCGACGACGGCACCGACGGCATAGCGTTCGTCAGGCCTCAGCATGTCCTCGCACGACGCCCAGTCGGGGTCGGCCACGGTGGATTGATCGACGATCCGGTTGTAATGCGCCGAAGCCGGGTCGTCGATGGCCTTGAGGTCAGGCGTCGCGGCCAGGTAGGTCAGCTTGGCAGCACGGGCAAACGGGCTGTCCGGCGCGGCGTAACCAAACAGCGCCGTGATGGCGAATATGCCGGCCGGCGCACAACCATCGCCCTCGCTCTTTTCCCGACCCTCGACCGGCGGGTGAAAGCCACGCCCCCAGGCCAGCCCGGCGCGGCCGAGGCTCACCGCAATCGCCGGCCCGACTGGCTGCCAGTCGCCGTCGTACCCCGTGCGCTCGAAGCGCTGCAACTGCGCAGCCTTGCTGTTCCAAGCTGGTGCAACGACGAGGATCAATTGCCGAGACGATGCAGCGATTGGCGAAGAGACGGTTGTAGGCGACGGCGGCATGCGGGCAACTCGGAAAGGTGATCGATGATTTCATTTTTGGCCGATTTTTCCCGTCGACCGTGGGACTCGCCAATTTTATGCCCGGCCCCGCGTCGCGTCTCGCCTGACGCCAACCCATGCCAAATCAATGCGCATCACTGCGGCATATCAGCACCCGCCGCCGCAACCGCTACTAAGTACATTTCAATTTTGGCCGTTTTCCCCGGTTGACCGTGGGATTGGCGGCAAGATGGCAAACGAATAGCCAGCAGCCGGTCCACTCAGATTTCTGCCGCTCGGCATCGGCATCGGCATCGGCATCGGCATCGGCATCGTCAGATAACGGCAGTGCGCAAAAAATGCGAAAAAGATATTTACATACCCTTTGACCGCCACCCTCTACAAACCGGGACTTTTCGCTTGCTCAGGCCTGAGACCTAGGCAGCCACTTCAGCAAAATCTCGAACAGTTGTTCGGGGTCAACCGGCTTGCCGATATGGTCGTTCATTCCTGCGTTCAGGCAGCCTCTACGATCTTCGTCGAATGCGTTGGCCGTTATGGCCAGAATCGGGGTGCCCTGGTATCCGGGCAGGGCACGGATTTCCCGTGTCGCATCAACGCCGTTGAGGTTGGGCATCTGCATATCCATCAGGATTAGGGCGTAACGATTTTGTTTAGCCAGCTCTACGGCCTTTTTTCCGTCTTCGGCCAGATCGACAACCAGACCAACATCTTCCAACAGCTCCCTTGCGACCTCTTGATTAATCGGCTCGTCCTCCGCCAACAGAATGCGTGTGTTGGCATGCTCGATTCTCAAGCGATCTTCTGCGGAATGAATGTTTTTCGCCTGTACCGGCATAACGACTTCTGTCGAGTTATCCATCCTGGCGGTGAACCAGAACGTGCTTCCCGAACCTGGCACGCTCTCGACCCCGATATCGCCCGCCATCAGATGCACAAGCCGCTTGCTGATCGCCAGCCCGAGGCCCGTACCTCCATACTTGCGCGTCATGGAGCCATCAGCCTGCTCGAAGGCATTAAAGATGCGTTTTTGATTCTCAGCCGAGATGCCGATACCGGTGTCCTGTATCTCGAAGCGCAGCATTAAGTCGTCCGGGCTTTCTTCGGCCACCCTGATGCGAATAGTGACTGATCCATGCGTAGTAAATTTGAGGGCGTTCCCGGTCAGGTTGAGCAGAATCTGGCCGAGGCGCAGAGGATCTCCTTTCATTGAAAGATGAGCAACTTCTGCTGGCAAATCGACCTGTAGCTTGATCCCCTTCTCCTGGAAGCGATGGCTGACCAAGCTCAGGAGATTTTCCAGAACTTCGCCAAGCTTGAAGCTCCTCTTTTCCAGCGTCAGATGGTCGGCCTCGATCTTTGAAATGTCGAGGATGTCGTTGATGACCCGAAGCAGGTGATGGGAGGCGTTCGTGACTTTGGTCAGTTGGTCGATGAGTTTCGGGTCGCGGGCGTGGCGCAATGCCAGTGCGGTCATGCCGATAACGGCGTTCATGGGTGTACGCAACTCGTGGCTCATGTTGGCCAGAAACGTGCTCTTGGCGACATTGGAAGCTTCGGCAGCCTCCCTGGCACGTTCCAAATCGGCAGTGCGCTTTTTGACGAGCCCTTCGAGGTGTTTTCGGTGATTCTCAAGTTCGGCCTGGGCTAGCTTGAGGGGCGTAATGTCCGACACCAGGACATAAAAGCCTCGTACTTCTCCATCCTGTGCATCCGGAATGTAATGCGCTTGGGAATGTCGTACGACCGAGCCGTCTGGCGCGGGAATATCACGCTCGAAAATCTGCGGTTCGCCTCGCAACGCGGCCTCGATATACGGAAGGTTGAGGCGGAAACGCTCTTCGCCGATGACGTCGCGGATATGCTTGCCGGGAATCTGTTCGGGATTGATTCCAAACCAGGTGGCGTAGGCGTGATTGGCAAATCGGTTGTGTAAAGTTGCATCCCAGTAACCGATCATCGAGGGCAGGTTATCGAGGATCGACCTGAGGTCGCGCTCGCTCTGTCGCAGCCGAGAACGTTCAATATCGAGTTCGCGATACGGTGCCTGGACTCCCGCAACAAACAAGGCGCGATAAATCATCACATAGGCAATTGCCTTATATACATGGCCTAACAGATTGAAAACATCGGTTACGTCTGCGTAGATCGTAAAGAACATTTCGGCCAACCCCTGAATCCAGGCGGCGGCCGCGAGCCAACGCAAATCCTTATTGTCGGTATGACGGCTAATCACATAAAACCGAATGGCTGCCATGCCATAGACCGCGGCAAGAAGATATTCGAAACCGATCTTGAATGCCGTAAGTCCTTGCCCCTCAATGAACGTACGAGGCAGCCACTCAGCATGACCCAAACCGACCCACCAGATCGTGGCGGCAAGGGCGAGAGCTGATCCAATAACAGCATTACTGGTTGTAGATGGCCATTGCCTTGGCGGCAATACAGCCACTGCGAGAAGCACTCCTGCTGCGATATAACGTCCAGCCAGCCAAAAGTTGATGGCCTTCTCCGGGCTGCTTGGTGTCAGCAGGGCCGGCATTCCGGCATAAGACAGGGCGTGAGCAAAATCGACGAGGGCAACGGCAAGAAATCCGGCGCCGAGTATGACTCGATGACTGTTTATGCCTTGGTTTCGAAGGTTCCACGCCAGCGCAAATACCATCGCCGAAACTGCCATAGCGATGAATTCGAGGAGGGTATGCAGCGGCAAGTAATTCGAGGGTGAGTCAAAGAGCTTTGCCGCCGGAAGCATCTGGCCAAATACCAAAATGAGCGTCAGGCCGGCCGCCCAAAATACTTCCGGCGAATAGCCGACTAACCAGCCCTTGACTATGACATCGTCGATTTGCTTAATTGGAGTACCAGACGCCAACGGTTGAATCTGCATTTTTCGCTCAGTGATTCAATCTGAATTGCGCCATTATCTCCGAAACCTTACCGAGAATCTTAGTCTTCGGACATGAACGGGAAACCCCTGCGCTCGAACGAAATTCGAGCCATTTGAGCGGTGTCATTCCCGAATACCGGTCCCTCAAATTCAATTCCTATCTCTGCCTTTGGTCAGCATCGAGGAGCAAAGATGGCCAACCCAGTTGATTTTCCGCGGAAAACGGCACTTATCTTCGGCGCTGTGGTCTCTGAGCCAGGACAATCATCAGCGCACGGGGGAAACATGGGCAAAGGCCGCCTGGAGGCATTCAGCGATGGCGTCATGGCCATCATCATCACGATCATGGTTCTGGAACTCAAGGTGCCGCATGGCGAACGCCTCGATACGCTAACCGCCTTGATTCCGGTGTTTTTCAGTTACGTGCTGAGCTTCGTGTACGTCGGCATTTACTGGAACAACCATCACCACATGCTGCACACGGCGCAAAAGGTCACCGGGCCTATCCTCTGGGCCAACCTGCATTTGCTTTTCTGGCTATCGCTGTTCCCGTTTGCTACCGGCTGGATGGGCGAAAACCACTTCGCGGCCGTACCGTCGGCACTTTACGGCGGGGTGCTGTTCATGGCCGCGGTTGCCTACTGGATACTGCAGGAAACCATCGTCGCCTCGCAAGGCGACAACTCCCTGTTGCGCAAGGCGCTGGGGCGGGACTGGAAGGGGAAGTCTTCACCAGCGGTCTACGCCGTTGCCATGGTGGCGGCCTTCTGGTCGCCCTCCCTGGCGCAAGGCCTGTACGTGTTGCTGGCACTGGTCTGGCTGATTCCCGACAGGCGCATCGAGAAGGCGCTGGCGAGCAAGGGAAGCCCGGCCGGTTAAAGCAAGCCGCGGCAATCGACATTGCAGGGCACATGCGGCACCATGAGGATGCACTTGAATTCGCCAGCCGGATCGCCGGGCGCTTCGCCCAAAACATACAAATTCACCGGCTGCCTTGAATGGCCGGGTCAAGGAGGAAACGATCGTGACTGCAGTGAGAAAATCCGCGGCCGCATTGGGCCTGGCCGGCATGCTCGCCCTCACCGGCTGCGCGCCGATGCACGGCCCGGGCTGGGAGCGTGACTACCCGCCGGTAGCCTATTCGCGCGACCTTTATCCGGGCTACGGCTCGGTATATGCCATCGACCTGGTTCGCCCCGAGCAAAACAGCGGCATTGGCGTCGGGGCCGTTGCCGGCGCCGTGATCGGCGGGTTGATCGGCCATCAGGTTGGCGAAGGCAGCGGCAACACGGCAGCTACGGTGATCGGCGCAGCGGGCGGCGCCTTGATCGGACATCAGATTGAGAAAGCGAACCAGCCGCAGGGCGACCAGTTCCGGCTGACCATCCGAATGGAAAACGGCGGCTACCAGACCTTGATCCAGAACACCGATTTCGTCGATCTGCGCGTCGGCGACCGCCTGCACATAGACAACGGCGGCGCCGTTCGGCGCTATTGATCTACCGACTCAGACGAATAGCCGGCAGGACCAGGAGCAGCGGGGTTTGATTTTTCTCATTCTCCCCGGCCTCCTGGCCTTTGCTTGTCGGCACTCAGCCTAATGAACACCAGCCACGTGCTTGTGCGAGCTGAGCTCCTTCTCCTCCTGCTTGGCGTGCTGCATTGCGTAGCGCCAGATGTAGACTGCCATGACCAGAATGAAGCCAATGGTGATCAAGCTGAGTATGCCGATGTCGGACGTGAATAAGAGTTCCCATGCCATGAGTCTTCTCCAGTAAATGGTGAATAGGGATGAATTCGTTTTGCTGCCGGCGTTTATGTGCAAGACATATGCCCGGTGCGCGCCAGGACAAAAATGCCAGACGGTGGCGACCGGGAAACGACTCGGCAGGAAATAATGGGGTCTGCCGAATTCGGCAGCACGACAGGCTGCCCGGCTGTTGGCCAAGGCTTTCGTGACGGTGATTCGCCACTTTTCCGCTGGCGAAACATCAGGCTTTACGAACGCGCATGACTGCCAGTTATGTCAATCAATAATATTGCACTGCCAGAAATGACACGAACTACCCGGCCCTCCGGCAGGTCAACGGACACCTGAGCCGAGCTGATGCAACACCCCGAACACCTCTTCGTGTTCGCCGAGGCACTCGGGTTGGAAGCCGGCATTCCCCTGCTGTGACGCATTTCCGGTTCGCAGCGTGGTCAGGAAAAAGTCGTCGAATTTCAATGGCGGTGGTTCGGCACCTCTTCCCCTGGGAGGAAAGGAAGAGGCGCCTTTGGGTACTGCCAGCTTCCGGAGAGTTTTATAGCCAGATACGTGCCAAAAGCATAACAAAGAACTAAATCATTAAAAATCAACAACCTGAAAAATTACAGATGAAAAACCTCGGCCATTTACGTCAAAATTGTCAGTCATGGCTGACGAAACCAAGCCTTCCACGGTCAACCGGAATTTTTGCCCGAAATTGAAATGCCACTCAATGGCTGGTGCCCTCTGATTTCGTGATCTTGTTCCAGACGTTGTACTTGCCGACCGGCTTCTTCATCGGCAGACGCTTCACCTCCTTGAGCGTCACGGCATCGTAGATGATCAGCGCGCCGTCCATTTCCCACAGGCTGGCCAGCACGTACTTGCCATCCTTGGTGAACTCGACGTGGGCGAAGGTCTTGCCCGGTTCCGGCTTCAGTTCGGCGACGATCTCCAGCGTTTCCTTGTCGATGATCTGCATGGTGTCCTTGAACTCCTTGCTCATCATCGAATCGGTCCACGCGTAGCGGCTGTTTTCGTGGCTGCGCATGAAGAAGCCGGGACCGCGCGTCTTGATCTGCTTGATGGTCTGCCAGGTCTGCATGTCGATGATGCTGATCAGGCCTTCGTTGAGATTCGGCGTTGCCATCACCGTTTTACCCTGCCATGTCCAGCTGATGCCGGAACCGAGGTGCGGCATGCCTGGCAATTCGAGGTCGGCAATTTTCTTGCGCGCGTCGAGATTGACCACCTGGCCGGTCACTGCCGCCTTGGCATCATTGCGCGAAGCGCCCATCACCTCGTCGTAGCCCTGAGTGAAATAGAAATCGTCGAGGTAGTCGTCGAGCTGCGTACGTTGCGGATTGAGGAAGCCTGGGATGAACGCGCCTTCCTGATACTTGTAGTCGTGGATCATGCCGGCCGGAATGGCATCGGCTTTCGGGTTGTACGAGATTTCCCAGACCTCTTTTACATCCTTCAGCGCGGCGACGAAGCTCTGGCGCGGCGAAGCGTCGTAGACGGCCGAGACGCGCGACGATACCTTGCCGTCCTTCTCACTGACCGGCAGGATTTTCTGCAGCTTGAGATCGGCGTCGAGAATGACCAGGCTGTGCGGCAGATAGTTGGCCACCGCCACCCACTTGCCGTCGCCCGACACTGCGGCATTGCGCGTGTTGATGCCGGCGCGCACTTCGGCGACGACCTTGAGGTTCCAGAGGTCGAATTTAGTGATCCAGCCGTCGCGCGAGGCAAAAAAGACGTAGCGCCCATCCGGCGTGAATTTCGGCCCGCCGTGCAAGGCGAAGCGGGACTGGAAGCGATGGATCGGTTCGAGCTTGTCGCCGTCAAGGATGGACACATGGTGATCGCCGCTTTCGACGACGACAAACAGGTTGAGCGGATCGGCCGTGAACTGCGGTTTGTCGGGCAGGCTGCCCGGCGCGTAGTTGACGATACGCGAGGCGTTGATTTCCTTCTCGCCCCAGGCCGGCATCGGCTTGATCGGCGTATAGACGTAATCGACCAGCGCCTTGATCTCGTCGGCCGCCAAGGTCTGGCCAATGCCGAGCATCTGCGTCGCCGGCCGGCCGTCACGGATGACCTTTTCGGCCTCAGGCTTGCGCAGGCGGGCGAGGTTCTCCGGGATCAGGGCCGGGCCGATGCCGCCCAGCCGGTCAGCACCATGACAGGCGGCGCAGTGCTGCTTGAAGTTTTCGCCAACATCGGCCGCCCCGGCGCTGTTTGCTACGGTCAACTGGAAAAAAAGGCCAAAAATGAAAAGCCCCGACGCCCGGATTTTCATAGCCCGATTTCCTCGTCGGACAGGTAGCAGCCGGGATCTTCCGCCCAGGCATCACCGGTCATCTGCTGCGCGCGAACGCGGGTGTTGCCGTTGCAGATGCCGAGATAAGCACAAGCCCCGCAGCGCCCCTTGACCGCCCGCGGCTGCTGTTTCAGGCCGGCCATCAGCGCATCCGAGGTATCCGGCCAGATCTGCGAAAAAGGCCGATCCTTGACGTTGCCCAGGTTGTGGTGCCACCACATGGTGTCCGGATGGACGTTGCCGAGGTTGTCGATATTGGCGACATTGACGCCCGACGAGTTGCCGCCCCACTGGCGCAGCTTGGCCTCGACATGCGCCGCGCTTTCCGGGAAACGCCGGCGCACCCAGTGCAGGAAATAGACGCCGTCGGCATCGTTGTTGCCGGTCGTGAACTCCTTGTTGAGCCCGCGCTGGTTGTATTCCCAGCAGGTCTCGAACAGCAGGTCCATCGCCGAGCGCGTTAGCTGGTATTGCGCGTCGTCCTTGCGGTTCTTGTTGCCGCGCCCGGCATAGTTGAGGTGAGAAAAGTAGAAGCGGTCGATGCCCTCTTCCTCGACCAGTTTGAGCAAGTCCGGCAAGTCGTGCGCATTGTCCTGCGTCATCGTGAAGCGGACGCCGATCTTCAAACCGAGATCGCGGCACAGCCGAATCCCCTTCAGCGAAGCCGCAAAAGCGCCTTCCATACGGCGAAACTTGTCATGAGTTTCACCAATGCCGTCGAGTGACACACCAACGTAGTTGAAATCGCACTCGGCGATCCGCTCGATATTGCTTTCATCGATCAAGGTGCCGTTCGACGACAGCCCGACGTAGAACCCCTTGGCCTTGGCCCGCTTGGCGATGTCGTAGATATCCGGCCGGAGCAGCGGTTCACCGCCGGACAGAATAAGCACCGGCACCTTGAAGCCCCTGAGGTCGTCCATCACCGTGAAAACCTGCTCGGTATTCAGCTCGCCTGGGAAATTGGTGTCGGCCGAAATTGAATAACAATGCTTGCAAGTCAGGTTACAGCGCCGAATCAGGTTCCAGATCACCACCGGACCGGGCGGATTGCGCTTGGGGCCGAGCGGGGTCGGCGCGGCGATTTCCTGCATGTATTGGGAGATGCGAAACATGAACGTCCTTGTTCTGGGCTTTCGGCCATTCAACGGCAGCCAGCCCCCTCATTCCTTGATACGAGTCAACCGCTGGAATAATGAGGCGTTAGATGGGCACCCCAAGCCCTGCGGTATACTTCACCGATGAATCCGAACGCACAGAATTTAGCCGGCAACGAGCCGACCCTCCCAAGCCACTGGGCGGCCGAGGTAGAGGCAAAGCTGGCCGCTGGTGAAAAGACCCAGGCCTGGGTCGAGATAGACCTCGACAATCGGCTGCGGTTCGCTTCCGGCCTGGTCCTCGTCACCGACCGGCGGTTCCTCGCCTACGCACCGGGCGATACCAGTTGGCAGGAATGGCCGCTACGCGGCGGGCTGACGCTCAACCACAACGATCACGCCGGCGTCGGCGCGCTCGAACTGATCGACGAAAAGGGCCTGCTCGCTACCTGGCGCTACACGCTGGCCAAGAACCTCGCCGCCCTGCGCGTCATCAACGAATTCGACCTCAATCGCGACAGCATCGTCAGCGGCCAGGCCGTGCTCAGGGCAAGCGACGAAGATTGCTGCCCGCAATGCAAGGCGCCGCTGCCACCCGGCGAAGACGAATGTCCGGTATGCAATCGCGAAGCGACGGTTGCCCCATCTACATGGACACTGTTCCGCCTCTGGCGTTTTGCCCGCCCCTACCGCTGGCAACTGATTACAGGTTTTGCCCTGACCCTGGCGTCGACTGCCGCCCAGCTCGTTCCGCCCTACCTGACCATGCCGCTCATGGACGAGGTGCTGATTCCCTTCCAGAACGGCAAACCAATCGACTGGCCGCTGGTCCTCACCTACCTTGGCGGCCTGTTCGGCGCCGCCGTGCTGGCCTGGGGCCTCGGCTGGATCCGCACCTACATCCTGTCGCTCGTTTCTGAACGCATGGGCCGCGACCTGCGCACGCAGACCTACGACCACCTGTTGGGCCTCTCGCTCGAATATTTCGGTGGCAAACGGACCGGCGACCTCATGGCGCGCATCGGCAACGAAACCGACCGCATCAACATCTTCCTCTCGCTTGACCTGCTCAACTTCGCCACCGACGTGCTGATGATCGTGATGACCGCGGTCATCCTGTTCAGCATCAACCCGTGGCTGGCGCTCGTCACCCTGCTGCCGCTGCCGATCATCGGCTGGCTCATCCACTTCGTCCGCGAAAAGCTGCGTACCGGTTTCGAGAAAATCGACCGCGTCTGGGCCGAAGTGACCAACGTGCTGGCCGACACCATTCCCGGTATTCGCGTCGTCAAGGCATTTGCCCAGGAAAAACGCGAAGGCGAGCGTTTCCGCGCCGCCAACGAGCACAACCTGCAGATGAACGACAAGCTCAACAAGACCTGGTCGCTGTTCACGCCGACCGTGACGCTGCTCACCGAAGTCGGCCTGCTTGTCGTCTGGGTCTTCGGCATCTGGCAAATTTCCAAGGGGGCCAGCACCGTCGGCGTGCTTACCGCCTTCCTCGCCTACATCGGCCGCTTCTACACCCGCCTCGATTCAATGAGCCGCATCGTCTCGGCCACCCAGCGCGCCGCGTCGAGCACCAAGCGGATCTTCGACATTCTCGACCACGTGTCGAGCGTCCCCGAACCGACCAACCCGGTGCACCTCGAAAAAGTCACCGGCCAGCTCGAACTCAAGAAAGCCAGCTTCCGCTACGGCACGCGCTCGGTCACCCGCGACGTCGATCTGGTCATCCAGCCCGGCGAAATGATCGGTCTGGTTGGCCATTCCGGCTCCGGCAAATCGACGCTGGTCAATCTGATCTGCCGCTTCTACGACGTCTCCGAAGGCCAGGTCCTGATCGACGGCGTCGATGTCCGTTCCGTGCCGGTCGCCGAATTCCGCCAGCACATCGGCCTGGTGCTGCAGGAACCCTTCCTCTTCTTCGGCACCATCGCCGACAACATCGCCTACGGCAAGCCGAAAGCGACGCGCCAGGAAGTCATCGCCGCCGCCCGTGCCGCCCACGCCCACGAGTTCATCCTGCGCCTGCCGCACGGCTACGACTCGCTGGTCGGCGAACGCGGCCAGGGCCTGTCCGGCGGCGAGCGCCAGCGCATCTCCATCGCGCGAGCCCTGTTGATTGACCCACGCATCCTGATCCTCGACGAAGCGACTTCGGCCGTCGACACCGAGACCGAGAAGGAAATCCAGAAAGCGCTCGACAATCTGGTCAAGGGTCGCACCACCATCGCCATCGCTCACCGCCTGAGCACGCTGCGCAAGGCCGACCGGCTGGTCGTCATGGACCGTGGCCGCATCGTCGAAGTCGGCAACCACGACCAACTGATGGCCGTTGAAGGCCATTACTTCAAGCTCTACATGGCCCAGGCCCGCAACGTCGACACCGAACCCATGCTGCCGCGCTCGACCAGCCAGCCCAAATCTCACGCGGAATAACCATGTCGAACCCCAATTTCCAGCTGCAACGCGACTCCTACGGTCGACTGGTATTAACGGCCGAAAATGGAATCATCCACGCCGGCGTCACACCGGTGCGCGCCTTTCCCATCGCCGCCCCCGACGAAGGCCTGTCGCTGGTCAATTACGAAGGCCACGAAGTCGCCTGGATCGACAGCCTTGCCGACCTGCCGCCAAGCATAGCCGCCTTGATCGAGGCCGATCTCGCCAGTCGCGAGTTCGTGCCGGAAATCGAAGGCATCGAGGATGTTTCGAGCTTCGCCTGCCCCAGCACCTGGCGGCTACGGACCAATCGCGGCCCGGCCGAGCTGATCCTCAAAGGCGAGGAAGACATCCGCCGCCTGAGCCAGACGCGTCTGCTCATCGCCGACGCCCATGGAATCCAGTTCCTGATCCGCGATCTGAGCACGCTCGACCGGCACAGCCGCAAGCTTCTCGACCGCTTCCTGTAACGCTTTGTCCGCGTGCGTGACATTTTTAGACGGCCGTCAGCCGCAAGCGGACTAAAGCGTTAATAATGCTGCACTCAAACATTCATCACCGCAGGCCAACGGAGCCAGAGCCAAGAGCATGAAGAAAAAGGACATCATTTTCCGGGACACGATTTCACTGCGTGGCCCCAATATCTGGACCTACCCCCCGGTCATCGAGACCTGGATCGACATCGGCGAACTCGAAGACTTTCCCTCAAGCAAGATACCCGGCCTCTACGAGCGCCTGAGCGCCTGGCTACCGGGCCTCGTCGAACATCGCTGCAGCTACGACGAACGCGGCGGCTTCCTGCGCCGTCTCGAAGAAGGCACCTGGGCCGGCCACATCCTCGAACACATCGTGCTCGAACTGATGACCCTGGCCGGTTTGCCCGACGGTTTCGGCCGCACCCGCGAAACCACGACGCGCGGCGTCTACAAGCTGGTCGTCTCCAACTTCCACGAAGAAGTCACCCGCATGGCGCTCGACGTCGGCCGCGAACTGCTGCTCGCCGCCATCGACAGCCAGCCCTACGACCTCGACGAAGCCGTCAGGCTGCTGCGCCGCAAGGTTGACCGCAAATACCTCGGCCCATCGACCGCCGCCATCGTGCAGGCCGGCGAGAAGCGCGGCATTCCGCACATCCGCCTGCTCGACGACGGCAACCTCGTCCAGCTCGGCTACGGTGCCGCCATGCGCCGCATCTGGACGGCCGAAACCGACCAGACCAGCGCCATCGCCGAAACCATTTCGCGCGACAAGGATTTGACCAAGGAGCTGATCTCCTCGGTCGGCGTCCCGGTGCCGGAAGGCCGCGAAGTTAACAGCGCCGACGACGCCTGGGATGCCGCCGAAGACATCGGCGTGCCGGTCGTCGTCAAGCCGACCGACGGCAACCACGGTCGCGGCGTCTTCATCGACCTGACGACCAAAGAGGAAGTCGCCAAGGCCTACGCCATCGCCGTCGAGGAAGGCTCCGGCGTGCTCGTCGAACGCTCCATCCAGGGCATCGAACATCGTCTGCTGGTCGTCGGCGGCAAGCTGGTCGCGGCCAATCGCAGCGACCTGATCACTGTCATCGGCGACGGCAAATCCACCGTTCAGTCGCTGATCGACAGCCAGGTCAACGTCGACCCGCGCCGCGGCACGACCGAACTGCATCCGCTGTCAATCATCAAGATCGACACTGCCGCCAGGATCGAACTCGAACGCCAGGGCCTCAGCGCCGATAGCGTCCCGGCCAGCGAGCGCGAAGTGCTGATCCAGCGCAACGCCAACCACGCCTTCGACTGCACCGACGAAGTCCACCCCGAAACTGCCCAGGTCGCCGCGCTGGCGGCCCGTGTCGTCGGACTCGACATCGCCGGCATCGACCTGGTTTGCCAGGATGTCTCGAAGCCGCTGGCCGAACAGGGCGGCGCCATCGTTGAAGTCAATGCCGGCCCCAGCCTGCTCATGCACATCAAGCCGGGCATCGGCAAGCCGCGCCCGGTCGGCCAGGCCATCGTCAACAACCTGTTCGCCGAAAACGAGAGCGGCCGCGTGCCGCTGGTCGGCGTCACCGGCACCCACGGCAAGAACGCTGTCGCCAAGATGGTCGCCCACCTCATCTACCTTTCCGGCCAGCAAGGCGGCCTGGCCTGCAAGGACGGCATTTACCTCGGCCGCCGCCAGGTCCAGAAAACCAACGCCGCCAACTGGGAAGGCGGTCGCCGCCTGCTCCTCAACCGCTCGGTTCAGGCCGCGGTGATCGAAAACGGCTCCTCAGTCATTCTCGGCGAAGGCCTGCCCTACGACCGCTGCTCGGTCGGCATCGTCACCAACATCGTCTCGGATGAAGAAGACCTGTCGCGCTGGGATACCCAGCCGACCGGCGGCGAGTACTACACGACGCCGCGTTCGATCTACCGGACGCAGGTCGATGTCGTGCTGCCCAGCGGCCACGCCGTGCTCAACGCCGAAGATGAACTGGTCGCCGACTTTGCCGAATTGTGCGACGGCGAGGTGATCTTCTTTGCCTGCAACCCGGCCAACCCGACGCTGCTCGCCCATCTGGCGGCCGGCAAGCGGGGCGTCACCGTCGCCGACAACCGCATCGTGCTGCGCTCGGGCGCTGATGAAACACGCCTCTGCCGTCTGGTCGATGCGCCGTATATCGGCAAGGCCAAGCAGCCGAAAAACATTGCCAACGTGCTGGCCGGCATCGCTGCCGGCTGGGCCATGGGGCTGAGCCAGGAAGTGATGACGACGGGTCTCAAGACCTTCGGTCTCGAACTGATCGACCCTGCCTCGCTGATACAGCAGCCCGCCAAAAAGTCGCAACCCAAGAAGCCGGCCACCGCCCGGAAATAACGAGGAATAAAGCGTCATGGACGTTTCCCGCATTCGCGCCCTGCGCGGCCCCAATCTGTGGAGCCGGCACACCGCCATTCAGGCCATCGTCACCTGTGAAGGTGGCGAAGTCGCTATCGCCAATCTGCCCAATTTCGAAGCACGCCTGCGCGAACGCTTCCCGGAACTTGGCGACCTGATTCCCTCCGATCACCTCGACACCGTGTCGATGGCCCACGCGCTGGAATTCGCTGCGCTCGGTCTGCAAGCCCAGGCCGGTTGCCCGGTCACTTTCAGCCGGACGGCACAAACCGTCGATCAGGGCGTATATCAGGTCGTCGTCGAATACACCGAGGAAGACGTCGGCCGCCTGGCCTTCGAGCGTGCCGAGCAGCTTTGCCTCGCCGCCCTCAACGACACGCCTTTCGATCTGGACGGTGTCCTCAAGGAACTGCGCGACCTCGACGAAGACATCCGCCTCGGCCCGTCGACCGGTGCCATCGTCTCGGCTGCTCTGGCCCGTGGCATCCCGATCCGCCGCCTGACGCAGGGCAGCCTCGTCCAATTCGGCTGGGGCAGCAAGCAGAAGCGCATCCAGGCCGCCGAAACCAGCCTGACCAGCGCCATCGGCGAATCGATTGCCCAGGACAAGGAACTGACCAAGAAACTGCTGCACGCCTCCGGCGTTGCCGTGCCTCATGGCCGCCCGGTCGAAGACGAAGACGACGCCTGGGTCGCCGCACTTGAAGTCGGCCTGCCGGTCGTCGTCAAGCCGCAGGACGGCAATCAGGGCAAGGGTATTTCGGTCAATCTGACGACCGAGGAACAAGTCCGTCGCGCCTACCGCGTCGCCATCGAATTCCGCGACGACATCATGGTCGAGAAATTCCTCTCCGGCCACGACTGGCGTCTGCTGGTCATCGGCGACAAGCTGATCGCCGCCGCCCGCCGCGACCCGCCACTGGTCATCGGCGACGGCACGCATACCGTCCGCGAACTGGTCGACATCGTCAATCGCGACCCGCGCCGTTCGGATGGCCATGCCACCTCACTGACCAAGATCCGCTTTGACGAAATCGCCCTCGCCCGCCTCGAAGAGCAAGGCTACAGCGCCGATTCCGTGCCCGGCCGCGGCGTTCGCGTTGTCCTGCGCAACAACGCCAACCTGTCGACCGGCGGCACCGCCACCGATGTCACCGACGACGTCCATCCCGAACTCGCTGCCGCCGCCGTCGCTGCCGCCCAGACCGTCGGCCTCGACATCTGCGGCATCGACGTCGTTTGCGACACCATGCACAAGCCGCTCGAAGAGCAAGGCGGCGGCATCGTCGAATGCAATGCCGCCCCCGGCCTGCGCATGCACCTCGACCCATCCTTCGGCAAGGGCCGCGCTGTCGGTGAAGCCATCGTCGGCATGATGTTCCCGGATGGCGACAATGCCCGCATCCCGGTCGTCGCCATCGCCGGCACCAACGGCAAGACGACGACCAGCCGCCTGATCGGCCGCATTTTCGAGTCGAACGGCCTGCGTGTCGGCATGACCAGCACCGACGGCATCTACGTCGAAGGTCGCCGCATCGATACCGGCGACTGCTCCGGCCCGCGCAGCGCCCGCAACGTCCTGATGCACCCCGATGTCGATGCCGCCGTTTTCGAAACGGCGCGTGGCGGCGTGCTGCGCGAAGGCCTCGGCTTCGACATGTGCGACGTGGCGGTCATCACCAACATCGGCCTTGGCGACCATCTCGGCCTCAACTACATCACGACGGTCGACGAACTGGCCGTGGTCAAACGCGTCATTGTCGAAAATGTCGCGCCGAACGGCACGGCAGTACTCAACGCGGCCGACCCGGTGGTGGCTTCGATGGCCCACCACTGCCACGGCGACGTCATCTTCTTCGCCCGCGACCGCATGAACCCGGTGCTCGCCACCCACCGTGCCCAGGGCAAGCGAGTCGTCCATGTCGAGCGCGACGCCATCATCTGCAGCGAAGGCCGCAAGAAACAGCGCATCCCGCTGGCCAATATCCCGCTGACCCGCAACGGCACCATCGGCTTCCAGGTCGAGAACGCCATGGCTGCCATCGCCACTGGCTGGGCACTTGGCTATGCCTGGGAAGTCATCGAGCGCGCCCTGGCCAATTTCGTCAGCGATGCGGCGACCGCCCCTGGCCGTTTCAACGTTTTCGACTACAAGGGCGCGACGCTGATCGCCGACTACGGCCACAACCCGGACGCCATCCAGGCGCTGGTCGGCGCCATCAACAACATGCCGGCGGTACGCCGCTCGGTGGTGATCAGCGGCGCCGGCGACCGGCGTGACGATGACATCCGCCAGCAGACCGAAATCCTCGGCGATGCCTTCGACGACGTGATTCTTTACCAGGACGCCTGCCAGCGCGGCCGCCAAGACGGCGAAGTGATCGGCCTGTTGCGCGAAGGTCTGGCCAATGCCCGCCGCACCAAGCAGATCGACGCCATCACCGGCGAATTCATCGCCATCGATACGGCGCTGGCCCGCCTGCAGCCGGGCGACCTCTGCCTGATCCTGATCGACCAGGTCGAAGAGGCACTGGCGCATATCGCCCAGCGGATCGGCGAAGCACGCTGACCGCCGTCAGGCGCCCGTCCCAGAAAGCCCGGCCAGTCCGGGCTTTCTGCATTCAGCGCTGGGTTTGCCGGTGATCCACCGTCAACGGCATTTCACATTGCCGACGCAGAATGCCCCTGTCGCCTGAACCAGACCTGCCGCATGAAACCCCTCCTTGCCCTCCTGCTCCTGCTCGCCAGCGCTGTCGCCGGGGCCGACAACGACAGTTTCAAGGTGCGCTGCGAAAAACTGGCGGCGGAAGCAAATTTCACGGCCGTATTCGAGGACAGGCCGGTAAGTCGCGACGACGGCATCCGGATGGCTGACCTGGCGCGCTTTGCCAAGGCGGGCAGCAGCCTGAACCACAGCACGCTGGGTGTAACGCGGGCCGAACCGGCCGCCAGCATGGCGCTTTCCGTCCGCACCTTGAGCAATCGCGATGGCCGGGTGTGCGCCGTACCGTCGCTGCAACTAAAACTCGGCTTTTCGAGTTTCGAGGTCCTTCTTGCCCGGGAACTTGGCCCCCATCCCTGCCGGCGGCGCATCGTGGACGAACACGAGCAGGAGCACGTCACGGTCTGGCGCAACCATCTCAGGATAGGCGCCCGGCTGATGCCGGTTGCGCTACGCCAGTCGCTCGGCCAGGCGGCTTATTTTTCCAGCATCGGTGAAGCCGAATCCGTGCTGCGCCAACGCGCCGACCACCAACTCGCCAGCCTGCTGGACAGGCTCAAGGAAGGGATCAATGCCGCACAACAGCAAATCGACTCGGCGGCATCCTATCGCGCTGCGGAAAACCGGATGCGGGCCTGTCCTTAGCTGCCTATCCTCAGCCCGGTCTTTTTGAGGATTCGAGTCGAGTAGAGAATGTCGTTTCCGCGGCAGGCCTCACCGAGCAAGCGGCGGATTTCGCCAGCCTTGGTCGCGCATTCATCGCGCGATGCGCCGTGCACCATGGCGAACAGGTTGTACGGCCAGGCTGGCAGGGCGCGCGGGCGGCGGTAGCAGTGGGTGACAAAACCGAGGGCGCCGATGCGCTCGCCGAATTCGTCGACCAATTCGTCCGCGACATCCCACACCGTCATGCCGTTGGCCGTCCAGCCGATGGCGTAGTGATTGGGGACGGCACCGATGCGGCGGATGACGCCGGTTTCGAGCATGCCTTTCAGCCGGCTCATGACTTCGTCGGCCGGCAAACCCAGTTGCTCGGCGATGGCTTGATAGGGGCGCGCCACCAGTGGCAAGCCGCCCTGGGTGGCGACGATCAGGGCGCGATCGATATCGTCGATCACAGCCGGGCCTCGAGTTTCATTTCGACGAAAAATTCGCGTTCCTTGGGGAAGGCATAGACCGCCAGGCCCGTGTCGCGCTCGATGCGGGCAATGGCTTCGGCAATGCCGTCCTTCGTTTCGGTAGCGAGCACGAACCACATGTTGAGCGCGTGTTCGCGGCGGTAGTTATGGGCGACCGCGGGCAATTCGTTGACCAGCGCCGTCACCTCGTCGTAACGCGCCTCCGGGGCGGCCAGGGCGGCCAGCACGAAGGCGCCGCCCATTTCTTCGATCTGGAACATCGGGCCGAAGCGGGTCAGTACTTTATCTGCCAACAATTGCCCGATTCTCTGCAGCAATTCCTCCTCGCTGATGCCCAGTTGCCCGGCGGCCTCGGCGTAGGGGCGTTCGCAGATCGGGAAATCACCTTGCAATTTTGCGAGAATTTTCCGGTCGACCGTGGAAAGCTCACGCATAGCGTGCGCCGTTCTGCTTGAAGCGGGTCAGCGAGAACAGCACCTCGTGGGCGGCCGTTTCAAGGCCGTGGCGCTGGCGCAAGTCGGCGATGATGGTCTCGACTTCGCCGCGTTCGCGACCGTGGATCATGCAGAACAGGTTGTACGGCCAGTCGGGCAGGCGGCGCGGCCGGCGGTAGCACAGCGTCACCGCCGGCTCTTCGGCCAGGGCGCGGCCGATGTCGCTGACCTGCTCGTCCGGAATGTCATGAACCAGCATGGCGTTGGCACGGTAACCGAGCTCCTGGTGGCGAACGACGACGCCGAAGCGCTTGATGGCGCCCTCTTCGAGCCAGCGGCGAATGCGGCCGAGGACTTCCGGTTCCGAGGCGCCGATGCGCTCGGCGATCAGCGCGAAGGGCCGGATGAACAGCGGCAGGCCTTCCTGCAACACGGAAACGAGACGACGCTCGGCCTCGTCGATGAGGGCCGTCGGCTGCACCGGCTGAGCCGTGGCAACGCATTTTTTCTTGTCGCCATTCAGGCAGAAACCGAGATCGATGTGAAACTCTTCGAGCAGCGGCAGCGCCAGCAGCGGGTAACCGGCCGCCTTCTCGATGGCACCGAGGCTGGCCTGCAGGCGCCCTTCGGTCGCGGCGGTGACGACGAACCACAGGTTGTAGCGGTGCTCGCGTTCGTAGTTGTGATTGACCTCGGGGAAGCGGTTGACCGCAGCCGCCACGGCTTCGAGCTTTTCCGGCGGCACGGCCATCGCCGCCAGCGTCGAGGCGCCGATGCGCTTGGGGGCGAAGACGGCACCGACGCGCGAAATCTTGCCTTCGCGGCGCAGGTTTTCGAGGCGGCCGAGAACGACCTTTTCCGCCACGCCGAGACGTGCTGCCAATTCGGCAAACGGCGCCGAGACCAGCGGAAAGTCGCGCTGGAAATCGTTGAGCAACTGGAAGTCGAGGCTGCTGCTGTTCATGGCCAAAGCGTCCATCAGAAACCGATGCGCACGGCGCGCGAGGTGAAGAAAATGCCGGACGGGCTTTCGGCCGGAATTTCGCCCAGTTTGGCAAAATTTTCGGTGTTGTAAATCAAAACCTTGTTGTCATCGCGCGCCGAGAGCCAGACGTTTTCACCGCGCGGGGCGAATTCCATGTGCAGGATGCCCTTGCCCGGCTCCATCTGGTGCGTGACTTTGCCGACGAGGGTGTCGATGACATCGACCTTGGCGTTGTCCGGGAAGGCGAGATTGACCCAGATCTGGCGGCCATCGGGGCGGGCCATGACGAAGACCGGCTGGCCGCGCACGGGAATGCGGCCAACTTCCTTCCAGGTCACGACATCGACGACCAGCACTTCGTGGCGACCGATCGCCGGCAGATAGGCCTTGCCCTGCGCCACCGACCAGCCGCGCAGGTGCGGCATCTTGAAGACGGGCAATTTTTCCTGCCCGCGGCCGTAGTTTTCGAGAATCTTCTTCGCCCCCTTTTCCGGCTGCCAGAGGTCGAGCATGGCGACACCGTCCTCGCCGAACAGGCCAGCCAGGAAATAGCGGCCGTCCGGCGTGACGAGGCCGTCGTAGGGCTGGCTGCCGGCCGGGAAGCGTTGCGTTGTAGGTTTCCGCGGGTTGCTGAAGTCGGTGACGCGGATTTCGCCACCGTCGAACAACGCGTAGGCAAACTTGTTGCCGCCTGTATCGGCCAGGCCGACGACCTTGGAGAACTGGCCGGGCGCGAATTCAGCCGGCACTTCGGAGAGCAGTTCGAGCGTGTCGCTGTCGAAAGCCTTGATGCCGCCCGGCGTGTAGTTCTGGGCGACGACGATGCGGCCGTCCTGCGAAATCGAGCCGCCGATGGCGTTGCCGGACTGGATGATGCGTTTGACGATTTTCGCTTCAAGCAGATCGATCTTGGTCAGCCCGCCGTCGCGGCCGAAGATGAAGGCGTAGCGGCCATCGCGCGAATAGACGGCGGAGGCGTGCGAGAGGTCGCCAAGGCCGCCGATGCGAGCATAGGGCTGACGCGCCGTGGTGTTGACCAGGGTGACGTATCCACTGGCCCGCTCGATGATCAGGCCGAGGTCGCCGGTGCCGCGAAGTTGCGGCCCGGCGCAGGCATTTAGCACGAGGGCAAACAAGGCGATCAGCAGCAGGCGCATGGCGTTCTCACTGGGGGAATTCGGTCATCAGTTTATCGACTATCCACGCCGCTTCGGCTTCGGATAGGAAGGCTTTCCACGGCGGCATCGGCGTGCCGGGGCGGCCGTAGTAGATCGTCGCGGCGAGGCCCTCGGCCGGCTTGTCGCGCAGGGTTTCGGGCAGCAGCGCCGGACCAAGCCCGCCTTTGAGCGTCATGCCGTGGCAGGAGCCGCAATCCTGGCGGACGAGGTGCACGAGTTCCTTCTGGCGTGACGCTTCCGGTTCGCCGGCCAATCCCACGGTCGACAGGAAAAAAAGGCCAAAAATGAAATTACTCGGCGACAAGGACGACCCCTTCCATTTCAGGGTGCGGCCCACAGTGATAAGGGTAGCGACCCGGCTTATCGAAACGACGCTGCCAGCTTTCTTCGGGGAACATCCGCTCGGACTCCAGTCCGCCTTCGGCCGGGAAAACAACCGAATGGCTGGTCCGCTTTTCGTGATTGGTCCACCGCACGCTGTCGCCCGCCTTGATGCTCACTTCGGCCGGCAGGTATTTGTAGCCCTCGATCCGCACCTCGGCCACGTTTTCGGCCAGCACGGAAAAAGAAAAGAGCGCCAGCACAAGCGGCGCTCTTTTCAGGCACAGCCATCCGGGATGCATGACGAGTCCGGATGGCATTTGGCTTTACTGCTTGGCAGCCTTCACATCGCCGTCGGCACCCAGACCAATCGTGTGGCCGAAGGAAACGTGATGGAAACGACCGCCGGCGTTGTCGGCGTGAATGGCGATGCCGAACGGCACAGCCTTGCCCGGGGCCAGAACGGCGTTACCAGCCAGCTTGCGGGTGAAGGTCACGGTGTAGGTATCGCCCGCCTTGGCGCCTTCCGCCGTCGCCCCTGCCTTGCCGCCTTCCATGCTGCGCTTGTCGGCGACGAAACCGTCAGCCGACTTGCCACTGCTCTTCCACTGCACCAGGTCCATGGCGCCGGCGGAGACATACTTGGTCTTGTCCTTGCCCTTAGGCATGCCCTTGGCGTCTTCATGGCAGGCTGCCCAGCAACCGGCCTGATCGCCCAGCGGCACCTTGTCGTTCGGGAACATGACGGTAGCCTTGAGCTCGTTGTCCTTGTCGGACTTGTCGAAGCCGCCCGTCGGCGCCTTGAAGGTCAGGCGAACATATAGATTGCTGGCATCGTAGGCAGCCTGCACGGTAACCGGGTAGCTCATCGTCTTGGGCGCGCCCTTCGGCTCCATTTCCTTGCTGGCCAGGCGTTTCAGATCAAGACTCAGCTTGCCGTCCTCGACGTGGCAGCCGGCGCAGGTTTCGCCTTTTTTCAGGCCGCTGGCACCGCTGTGCTCACCCTTGCCCTGAATCCACTCGATCGGCGCAGCGCCCGGGTGGAAAACGTGGATCGTGCTCTTGGCAGCCTTGTTCCAGTCCGGCGCCGCGATGGCCGATTGCGAACCGAGGGCGACAAAGGCGCCAAACACTGCCAGGGAAACGAGATTCTTTTTCATCGTGCTTATCTCCACCAAAATAATTTGCTCACCACGCAGGCCGTGTCCCCCTGCGCAAATTGCTGCTGTTTCATATGCTACGGGGGCTTGCGCCCCCGTAGCTTTAAGTCACATCAAACAATCAGCAGTCGATCAATAGATGTCGTGCTGGGTGTTGTAGACGTTGAACTTGCCGGTCGGCGTGATCATCTTCGGATCGGTGATGACCTTCTTCAGGGTCAGCGTCGCATCGTCATAGACGACGATGGCCGACTGGTCAGCCTTGCCACCCCACAGCGAGATCCAGACTTCCTTGCCGTCGGCGCTGTATTCCGGATGCACGGCGCGCTTGGTGGCCTTGGTTTCCGGCAGGCCGGAATCCTTCGCCACGTTGATCACCTTGACCGGTTTGGACAGGTCAGCCACGTCCCAGATGGCGACGGATTCAGCCAGCGTCTTGTCCGGGTTCTGTGGCGAGTCAGCCCACAGGTGCTTGGACTTCGGATGGGTCTTGACGAACAGGTTGCCCGGTACGTGTTTGACTTCCTGAACCACCTTCCAGTTGAACTCCTTGAACTTGGCATCCGACTTCTTATCCGACGGCGTACTGATCAGGGTCAGGACATCGGCACCGAGGTGCCCCGTCGTCCATACCGGACCGAATTTCGGATGGGTAAAGTTGGCGCCACGACCCGGGTGCGGGATCTTGGCGGTATCGACCAGCGCAGCCAGCTTGCCGGTCTTGGTATCAACCGCAGCGATCTTGTTGGAGGCGTTGGCGGCCACCAGGAAGTAACGCTTGGAAGCATCCCAGCCGCCGTCATGCAGGAACTTGGCGGAACCGACCGTGGTCGTCTTGAGGTTTTCGATATCGGAATAATCGACCAGCAGAATCTGACCGGTTTCCTTGATGTTGATAACCCATTCCGGCTTGATGAAGGAGGCGACGATCGAGGCGACGCGCGGCTCCGGATGGTATTCGCCATCGACGGTCATGCCACGGGTGGACACGACCTTGCGCGGCTTGAGCGTGTCGCCGTCCATGATCACGTACTGGGGCGGCCAGTAGGAGCCTGCCACGGCGTACTTGTCTTCAAAGCCCTTGAACTTGGAGGTATCGACCGAGCGGGCATCGAAGCCGATCTTGACTTCAGCCACCACCGCCGGATTTTCCATCCACAGGTCGATCAGCGACAGACGGCCATCGCGACCGATCACGTAAACATAACGGCCGGAAGCGGACAGACGCGAAATGTGCACCGCGTAGCCGGTCTTGACGATACTGCGGATTTCCTTGGTATCGCCGTCGATCAGGGCCACTTCGCCGGTATCGCGCAGGGTGACCGAGAACATGTTCTTGAGGTTGTACTTGTTCATCTGCTTGGTCGGACGCTGATCGACCGGCACGATGACCTTCCACGAATCGAGTGTTTCCTTGAAGCTGTACTCCGGCGGAACGTCCGGCGTGTTCTGGATATACTTGGCCATCAGCGACAGTTCTTCCTTGGTCAGGATGTCGTCGAAATTGACCATGCCACCATCGGTACCGTAGCCGATGATCTTTTCAAGCCGGTTCTGGCCGAGCTTGAGCGTGCCGCCTTCGGTCACGTTGCCGTCCTTGTCCTTCTTCGACCAGTGCGGCTCCAGGTTCTTGCCGGTGGCGCCCTTGCGCAGCACGCCGTGGCAACCGGCGCAACGTTCGAAGTAAATCTTCTTGGCGGTTTCTTTTTCAGCAGCCGTCATGCTCGGTGCCGCCTTGGCGGTTTCCTGAGCGAAGGCCGAACCCATGGCAACAACCATGGCGCTAAGTGCAAGCATCCCCACTACTGTTTTCTTCATCTTTCTATCTCCTGGATCGAAATAATTCGCGCCCATCTCCCTCAACGCGATGTCCGCAAGGTTGAACCTGAGCCCCTTCTGCATCCTTGATGCTCATCAATCTTTTCCAGCAGATAAATCCATTACATTCAAATGGTTATAGTTATTTATAACTACATAATTAATACTTTAGGTGTATATCGATCATTCATTGACTTCCCGCTATTGGCAGGCGCCCTGTCCCGCATTAGGATGGCCGCCCAAAGGCAGGGATTACGCATGAACAAGCTGAACAAACTCGCAGCCGGAAAAGTCTGGCTGGTTGGCGCCGGCCCCGGCGATCCGGACTTGCTGACCGTCAAGGCGGCGCGCCTGATAGCGGCCGCCGATGCACTCGTCTACGACCATCTGGTCAGCGATGGAATCATGGATCTGGCCCGCGCCGATGCCCGTCGCATCTACGCCGGCAAGGAAGCGTCGAAGCACACGCTGCCCCAGGATTCGATCAACGAATTGCTGGTCAAACTCGCCCGGGAAGGCCTCTCGGTCGTCCGCCTCAAGGGCGGCGACCCGTTCATTTTCGGCCGCGGCGGCGAAGAACTCGAAACCCTGGTCGCCTCCGGAATTCCCTTCGAAGTCGTCCCCGGCGTTACCGCCGCTGCCGGCTGCGCCGCCTATTCCGGCTTCCCGCTCACCCACCGCGATCACGCCCAATCGGTCACCTTTGTCACCGGGCATCTCAAGGACGGCACGGTCAATCTCGACTGGCCGGCGCTGGCCCGGCCGCGGCAGACCGTCGTCTTCTACATGGGCATCGGTGCCGTCGAAGAAATCTGCCGGCAGATGATCAACCACGGCCTGCCCTCGCTGACCCCGGCCGCGGTGATTCGCAACGGCACCCAGGCCGATCAGAAAACCCTGCTGGCCACGCTCGGCACCCTGCCCCATCGCATTGCCGAATCTGGCATCAAGCCACCGGCACTGATCGTCGTCGGCAGCGTCGTCGGCCTGCACGAAAAACTCAACTGGTTCGAAAAACAATGAAACTTCTCTGGCTTATCGCCCTCCTCTTCGCCACCTCGGCGCAGGCCTATACCGGCCAGGAACTGCGCGGCGACTGCCAGGTGGCAAATGAAATGTACGCCGGACAAAAGTCCAGCGACCCTTTCCAGGCCATTCGCAGCGCCCGCTGCATCGCCTACGTCGCCGGCTTTGCCGACAGCTACGGGGTCAGTGACTATCTGGCCGAACAGGTCGGCGTCAAACTCAACGCCTTCTGCCTGCCGAAAGACCCCGACCTGTCGATGCGCCTCGTCCGTGCCGTCGTCATCCATGTCGAACGCGTACCGCCCAACACGACCGTCAGCCCGGCCACACTGGTCGCCGGCGCACTGGCCAAAGCCTTCCCCTGCAGCGATTCACTTGAACCAAAGAAGTGATTCGTGGATAATCCGCGCTCCGAATGCCCCGGTGGCGGAATCGGTAGACGCAGCGGATTCAAAATCCGCCGCCGAAAGGTGTGCCGGTTCGAGTCCGGCCCGGGGCACCAAATAGCATTTCCAAGCAACATCAGAAGCACCCAAGAACCCGCGTAAATGCGGGTTTTTTATTGCCTTTCGTTCTCATAGGTTCTAGGATATTCCCATACCATCCTAGCCCTTGTGGGGGTAACTCAGGGGGTAACAGCACCTACCCCCAAGGGTGTTACCCCCAAACACTTACCCCCACTGGCTACGGCGCATCTTCGACGTTTCGACGGAGTAACAGCCATGCCATTGACCGAAGTAGCTATTCGCACAGCGAAACCGGGCGAAAAACCCTACAAGCTGGCAGACGAAAAGGGGTTATTTCTGCTGATCAACCCCAGCGGCTCCAAGTGGTGGCGCCTGAAATTCCGTGTCGACGGCAAAGAAAAGCTCCTGTCGCTTGGCACGTACCCGGATATTGGTTTGAAAAAGGCCCGGGCGGATCGTGACGACGCCCGGAAGATGCTGGCCATTGGCATTGACCCCAGCCAGCATAGAAAGGCAACCAAAGCGGCCCGGGTGGAGTTGTCCGCCAATAGTTTCGAGGTCATCTGCCGCGAATGGCTTGAGAACAAGCGCAGCAACGTTGAAGAGGCGCAATACAAGAAAGCCCTTGCCCGTCTCGCGAAGGATGTTTTCCCCTGGATGGGAAGCCGGCCAATTGCCGAAATCACCGCCCCCGAGGTACTGACCACCCTTCGCCGGATCGATGCACGGGGCGCCCGCTACACCGCCCACAAGGTGAAAAGCGAAATCAGCCAGTGTTTCCGCTACGCCATCGCCACCGGCCGGGCAGAACGCGACCCGTGCCCAGACCTGCGGGGGGCCATTCCCGCCCCCAAGGAGGACAATCGTCCATCCATCACCGACCCCAAGGGCGTAAGCGAGCTGCTACGGGCTATCGATGGATTCAAAGGCACGTTCGTTGTCCGCTGCGCCCTGCTACTCGCCCCGCTGCTGTTCGTGCGCCCTGGCGAGCTACGCAAGGCCGATTGGGATGGCTTCGACCTGGACAAGGGGGAGTGGCGCTACTTCATCAACAAGACAAAGACGGAACATCTGGTCCCGCTGGCTGCGCAAGCCGTGGCCATCCTGCGAGAACTGCACGCCCTGACCGGACACGGCCGCTACGTATTCCCCGGCCGCGATCCCCAATTGCCCATGAGTGATGCTGCCGTCAATGCAGCCCTGCGCCGCATGGGGTACGACACAAAGACCGAAATTACCGGGCACGGTTTCCGGGCGATGGCCCGCACCATCCTGCATGAAGAACTGCACCAAAAGCCGGAAGTCATTGAACACCAGCTAGCTCACAGCGTTTCGGATGCCCTGGGCACCGCCTACAACCGCACCAAGTTCCTGAAGGAGCGCAAGGCGATGATGCAGCTATGGGCTGACTACTTGGACAAGCTGAAGGCGGGGGCGGACGTCATTCCGCTTCACGGTAGCGCCGCGTAACCCTGTGGATAACTTTGCACATAATCACATGAAAATTATTGCCTATTATTTAAGCAAATCAGCAACACCCGGAAAGCCTTGCGCGGCAATGATTTTCGAAGGATGACGAAAATTTATCCACAGACGAATGCACGCATAACTAGCGTTATGTTAAATACAAATGCACATTATTTGTGACGTTTATTGATTAAATTGCACACTTGATGTGAATGCTCTATAGTTTGCAAAGTCTCGCGCGCACGAAGAGGAAAATGGAACGATGACAGGTGAAGAGTTCAAAGGAGCGCTAGCCGCCCTGGGGTGGAAGCAAGCCGACATTGTCCGAAAGTTGGGCGTGCATCGAAACACCGTGAGCGGGTGGGCGGCCGATGGCGCCCCCTTGTGGGTTTCGGAATACATTGGTGCGCTACTCGGCATCAAGTGTCTGCATGATGCGTTTGTCTCTGCCCCGCCCCGCCAGCGCCTTGAATCACTAGATGATGAACCGCTTGAAGGGAGCCGTGCTGCGCAGATTGCGGCCGGCCTAATTGAGCGCAAACAGGATGAGTAACCGCGCCTGACGGAATCAGGCAAAGCGGGCCAAGAAGGGGTTGCAGCCCCGACCGGGCCCTGACCAATCATCACTTAATTGGAGTGAATCATGGCTTCGTCAAATTCTACGGCAAACCCAGATGAGTTCTTCGAGTACAACGAGCTCGTTTGGGGCGACCTGATCCATGGCACAAAGCATCTACTGCAGAAAATCGGCATAGGTATTGGAATGGCTTTCCCTGGCGAAGAGGGGGGACCAAAAAGAACGCTCAACGTAATTGACCCGCGAGGATTCAGGTGCAGGATCAGAAAATCATGGCACAGTGGGCCGGACATTTTCTGCGCGTCAATCCAGTTTCCCGGGAGAGAGAAAAGCTTTGGGGTTGGTGACTGGGAGTACTTCTCCCCCGGAATTCAACGAAAAGAAATGTTTTGGACAGATGATTTCATGGGTACCGCTGAAGCCCTGGTCGCTGCCGGCCTTGTACCTGCAGGCTACTTCCCCGGTTTTCCCGGCATGCGAAAAACCAGAGTAACCATTCTCCCAAATGGTTCGCTTCCGCAAGGTTCAGAAAAAAACCACGGGGCTGGCACTAAACTGATTGAACGATGCGCGGGCAAGAAATACCGCCTATCAGTCACCATCCCCGATGAGCTTGGTGAGCAACGGTTGGCATTGTCGTGGCGCGCAGATGAAGTATGGGAGGCAAAAATGAAATCACTACCCCGCCCGCCAAGGATAGACGGGCCTCTTCGCCTTGCTCGCAGCCAAGCTGCAGATGTGCGACGCTCAGCGCTTCGCCTGATCTGGTCTCGCCCCAAGTTTGTACCCCAATTCAACATCCCGCCCCAAGGGCCGTTCGCGAGATAGCTGAGCACGCCGCCCCCCTAGTCCGGCCAGACGAAAAGCGGGAATCCTTCGCCCGCCTGGGTGGCTTCTTTTGAGGGAGTGCACAAAGAGGCGCCGCATGTTCAATCCATGGGAATCTACGTTTAACGAAGCCAAGGCGGCACATGAGTCATCGGAATATGGCCTCAATGACCCGACCGGACCATTATTCCAATGGGCAGGGGCAGAGAGAGTAAAGCAAGCCAAGGGCAGCATTGAAAACGGCGATGGGTTTGCGGTTTTGACGTGTATCCGAATCTGCGTAACAAATGGTTTAGTCGCCCCGAAGTGGTTGGCTTACGCCTTCAATAGGCGCTATGACGCCGTAAATAATGGGAGAGCAATAAGCTGGGATGACCCATTGGCATTTGGAAAACCATACAAGACAGGCACTCACAAAAACTCGGTAAAAAAGAGACGCATGGTGGATTTGTCCGCCTGGAATATCGCCACATCGATACAAAGCGAGGAACCTAGCACACCAATTGATGCGGCTTTCTTTGAGCGAGTCGGAAAATCGACAACCCCACCTGTAGGAAAAACGGAAGCCGAGAAAGCGTACTACCGCGCAAAAAAATACTTGGATCGATAAGGGCTACCGCCATTCCCACAATTTCCGCAAACTTTGCGGGAATACACAACAAAAAGAGGTAATGAATATGTGAATCCTAGTTCATGCAATCGCATGAATACCTACTAGGAGTCACGCAAATGCAAGAGAATCAAAAGCCGCTTGTTATTCTTCGACGCGGCCAAGTAGAGGCACGCACTGGCCTTTCAGTTTCGACCATCTATCGACGTATTGCAGATGGTTCGTTTCCAGCGCCTATTGATCTAGGCGGCGGGCGCTCGGTTGGGTGGCTTGAGCACGAAATCGAGGCTTTCATTGCATCCCGTGTCGAAGCCAGTCGCAAGACTGCGTAAGGGGGCGCCATGTGCACATCAAAAATGCAGTGTGGGGCCGGCTGCACCCCACCCGGACAGATGCCTCTCGACGGCATACCGTTACCCTCCTTGGCACCATTCAACACGAACAACCAAAGAGAGCTACGCATCATCCGTGCGCTGGCTACAGGGGCACGCACCCGCGAAGAACTGGACGCCATAGCTGGCGCCTCAAATGTCCCGGACGCCATCGCTGTGCTGCGCCGCAAAGGGCTGGCGATACCTGCACACCGTGAGCCGGTTATTGATCGCGACCAGGCAGTGGTCTATCGCGGCCGCTACCGCTTCACTGACTTGGATCTGATCCGCACTCGTCATCTTTGGGAGTCCGCATGAAAGCCGCTACAGCCTTCGGAAGAACCTACGGCGATGCAATAGAGCCGGAAACCAGCCAGACACTTCGTGTTCAAGAATGCTTCAGGCGTCACAGCGGAAGAGCTATCGCTATTCGGCCGGGATGTGCTGGCGCTCGCCGCTTCATGCGTGGTCTGCACGTTGAACCGGACATGCTTCCCGCCTTGATTGCCGCACTACAAGCCGCCCAACGTCACACCGAAGCGCTACAAGAACTAGAAAAGGAGCTCAACGCCAATGGCTGAGCCGTTCATTACGCAAGTTGTCGCCTCCGCCCTCGCCAACTTCGACACCGTCATGGAGCATTGCGGCATGGCCGGCGGCAAAGACCAGGCCCGTGAATACCTGGCACTCAACCCCAAGCGCTCAGATAGCAAACTGGGCAGTCTCTCGACCAATCGCGACACGGGGGCGGGTGGTGACTTCGCAACCGGCGAGACTTGGGGCGACTTGGTAGCGATGACAGCATGGCGCTTTGACTGCTCCCAGATGGATGCAGCAGAGCGCCTCGCCGACCTCCTCGGCATTCAAAAGCCGAACCGCCAGAAACGCGCCACAAGCGGCGAACGCCCGGCCGGCAACACCAACACAGCGACCGCCCCGAGAAAACCAGCCCCAGCCGCCCCCAGCCGCAAGCCTGCGCCGGATGCCGACGGCTGGGAATGCGTTATTCCAGCTCCTGAAGATGCAGCCGCCCCTCCTGTTGCGAATCCACGCCAAGGCCAGCCATCGATCCGCTATGAATACCGGACGGAAGCCGGCCGCCTCGGCTTCTTCATTGATCGCTATCAGGGCAAGGATGGTAAGAGTTTTGCCCAGCTTACGTTTTGGCGGAACGCAGCCGGCCGCACTGAATGGCGCTGGAAATCGCCACCGGCCCCGCGCCTGCTGTATGGCCTTGATCTGCTCGCCGCCCGGCCGGATGCGCCGGTCATCGTGTGCGAAGGCGAGAAGGCCGCCGACGCCGCCCGCCCGCTGTTTCCCGGCTTCGTTTGTGTGAGCTGGCCGGGTGGTTCCAATGCCGTGGATAAGGCCGGCTGGCTTCCGCTGGCGGGCCGTGACGTCACCTTGTGGCCTGACCTGGACGAACCGGGGGCGGCATGCATGGCCAAGCTGACAGGCATCCTCTCAACCCTCGCCAAGGCGCCGGCCGCGCTCTACCAGGTGCAGCCGCAAGCCTTTGGCCTGAGTGACAAGGGTGACGATGCTGCCGATTTGCTGGGCTGGGATGCTGCACGCTGCGCAGACGTATGCACTAGCGTCGCGTGGCGTGCTGCGGTCGACGTACCAAAGCCAGCAAAAACCGAAGCGCCCGGCGCCAAGGCGAGCAAGCCGGACAAGGGCGGCGCTCCGGCAGGCGGGCCCCGCACCTGCTACAGCCTTGAGGTGGGTGGCGTGTATTTCACCGACACGGATCGCGACGGCAACCAGGGCGCTCCAAAGTGGATTTGCTCTTACCTTGAGCCCGTCGCCCGTGTGCGTAACCCGGATAACCAGGGCTGGGGCTTGCTGGTCCGCCTCTACGACGCCGACAAGGTAGAGCACAAGCTGGTTATTCCGATGACGCTATTTCGCGGCGATGGTCTCGAAGTGGCTGGCATGCTGTTGGATGCTGGCCTGACCATGGCGACGGGCGGCCGGCAGAAGGTTATTGCCTACCTGCAGAGCGCCCGACCGGATGCCCGGGCCCGGATCACCAGCCGCACCGGGTGGCATGCCACAAGCGACGGCCCGGCCGTCTATGTGTTGCCAAATCGAGCCTTTGGAAACGAAGCCGACGAATGGCTGTATGAGGCAGAAGGCAGCAGTGTGCATGCCTTCAAGGCCAAAGGCACGGCGGACGAATGGCGAGACCACGTGGGGCGCCTGTGCCGTGGCAATTCCCGCCTGCTATTTGCCGTGTCCGTGGCCTTCGCTTCCCCGCTGTTGCACCTGGTGGGCGGTGAGTCGGGCGGTTTTCACTACCGCAGTAATTCCAGCGACGGCAAGACCACAGCGCTACGTGTGGCGTGCTCTGTCTGTGGCGATGGCGGCTATATGCAGCGCTGGCGAGCGACTGATAACGGCCTTGAGGCACTGGCAATGCAGCACTGTGATTCGCTGCTCGCCCTTGACGAGTTGGCCCAGCTTGACCCCAAGGTAGCAGGGGAGACCGCTTACATGCTCGCCAACGGAGCGGGCAAGACCCGCGCCGCACGGACAGGAGGAGCAAGGGAGCGGGCATTCTGGCGAGTGCTCTTCCTGTCGGCGGGTGAGATCAGCCTGGCACAGCACATGGCCGAAGCCAACCGGACAACGAGAGCCGGACAGGAAATACGCCTGGTTGATATTGCCGCCGATGCGGGGGCGGGCCTTGGTGCTTGGGAAACACTGCACGACTATGCAAACGGCGCCGACTTCTCGCGGGCATTGGATCAGGCCACCAAGCGCTATTACGGCGCCCCGCTGGCCGCGTTCCTGGATAAGCTGACACGCAGCCCAGCCGACCTTGCCGAAGAGCTGCGCAAGGCTCAGAAGCTATTCGAGGCGCAGCACCTGACCGACGATGCCAGCGGACAGGCCCGCCGCGTGGCTGATCGCTTTGCCCTGGTAGCGATGGGCGGCGAACTGGCCACCAAGTGGGGCTTGACCGGCTGGGATGCTGGCGAAGCGTTGGCCGCTGCCGGATCGTGCTACCGCGCATGGCTGGCCGGGCGAGGCGGCGAAGGCAACCAGGAAGAAACCAGCATGCTCAACCAGGTGCGTGAATTCTTCGAGCGTCATGGTGATGGCGCCTTTGACCTGTGGCACCGCGTTGGCGATGATCGCAGCCCACGCACGGCAGATGCGGCCGGTATTCGTCGCTGGCTGCAGCCCGATGGCGCTCCGATTGCCAAGGCTGGCCAGATTGAGGAAGGCACCAACGGCGCCGAATTTCAGACGGAATTCTTTGTCTTTGAAGGGCCGTGGCGAAACCGGGTATGCAAGGGGCTGGACTACAAAGCGGTTAATGCACTGCTCTCCAAGCTGGGCATTCTTCGCCACAACAAGGGGCGCTTTCAATCGAAGCAGCGCATACCAGGCAAAGGCCAGATGCTGGTTTATCACATCACGCCGGCACTCTTCGAAGGAGGCGCCGATGCTTGATCTTGACGCCCTGTTTGCAGACACCACGCCTGCTACTGTGCCCGGCGCTTCCAATGCCACAAAAACAGCGGAACGCCTTGAGCCATCAAGCATAACGCCAGATTCACCGCGTATCGACGGGGGAGAAGTTGGGCACAGTGGGCACAATGGACTTACCCCTGTTTTTGATGAAGTGTGCCCACGGGAATCATTGCGGCACAAGGCGTTTGACGGATTGGGCACAGTGGGCACACTGGGCACAGTAGATTTTCAAGGGGGGGAAGGTCAGAAGGGATACGGCGCACCGGGTGGGGGTGCGGTCAGAAATGAATTTGCGCTGCATCCAGCGGCTGTAATTCTGGCCTTGGCGTACTGCAGAACGGTGAAGGCAAGCAACGAAGAGAGAGCTTCGATTCTGCTCAGTCTCCATACAGTTTCACCAGGTGAGCAAGTGAGGTATTGGAGCTCGGCTTGTATCGAGGGTGGCCTTAAACCTTGGGAAGTATTGATGATCCCTGCTCCTTCCTCTGGCCTTGACTGCACCATGTGCAAGCACCTGACCACAAGACAGATGGCAGAAAAAGGTGGACGCCGGCAATTCCATTGGGCTTGTGGCCTCGGCTATCTGATCCTGGAGACGGGCCGGGCCACTGAACGTATCTGGATAGCTCCTCCTGAATGCCAGAGCTATGAGCGATGGATACCGGCAAGGGAGGGGGGGTTAAAAGTCCAAGCCCTATAGTCCGGACACCGACCGGTTATGGCTACTTTTATGGGGGAAGTTTTGGGAAGGGGGGAGGGGTTAGAGAATTGTTGCCATATTCACTTAGTGCACTCATTGACAGAAACTTTTCACCCACACTCTCAGATCATTCGACACCGATATTTTCCACCCCACTGCCGCCCATGTTTGCCGCCGTCATCGCCGCTTAGTTTCTTCTTTGCTTGCCGCCTTCCCTGTGCTCTGCCTCGTCTGGACTTCCCCCCCTTGAAAATCTACTGTGCCCAGTGTGCCCACTGTGCCCAATCCGTCAAGCGCCTTGTGCTGCAATGATTCCCGTGGGCACACTTCATCAATAATAGGGGCAAGTCCAATGTGCCCACTGTGCCCAACTTTGGCGCCTGATCGACACCCATAAATCACGCGGCGCCATGAGCCGCAATGATTTCCGGCGTTTTATGCCGACATCGGCACCGGGCACAGCCAATCAAAGACCACCGTGCCGACCAACCATACCGAGGAGGCAGAATCGGGCGAACCTGGGCACACCAGGGCGCCAATTTGGGCATGTTTTGCGCGCGCGTTTGATCTACTGCCGCCCCTCCCCACGCGGAAAATGGCGCGGCCTTTGCCGCCTGTTTCCTAAAGCTCACCCGATATGCAGATGTATGCACCGCCCCCGGCTATGTGCATTGCCCGGGACTGCTGGCATACCTATACGGCGGATCGCCTGGCGAACCTTCGGGGGAAAATACCGGCCATCGATGGCTAGCCGCGTCTATCCCAAATCGGGCACCTTTTTTGATTCATACGTTCGTTTTGCGCAAATTGTCCGATTGCGCCTTGGTTGATTCACGAGGTGCAAGCCATTGCAATGGTAGAATCCGGCCCCTCTAAACCGATGGCTTCCATCGGGAAAGCCACACGTTGTTTTTACGGGTTGAACAGGCAGCATCGTTCCGCTGGGGGTAACTTTGGGGGTAACTATGATTTTCGCAAAACGAAAAGCATTGTCCCGCAACGGTTTCCACCATTAGTTCGATTAAGGCCCGGGCACCAGGAAACAACTTCAAGCAGTCCAGGCAAGTCCATAGAACCCGCCCACGTGCGGGTTTTTTGTCGCCTTTCGTTCCAGCACGGTCCAGAATGACTGACACGCCCTGAATGTTTAACTTGGCCTCTTCAGAACGTCACCCCCACCTGACCAAAGGGAGCGGAAAATGAAAACGCTGATTGCTCTTGCCGCCCTGCTTCTCTCCGGCTGCGGTCTTGAAACCGCGGGAAGCGCGGCGACCGTTGGAAAGCTTCAAGCCGACCAGGCCAAGCAGGCAAAAGAGAACATGGACGCCATGAAAGCCAGCCTTGAAGCGGTGAACAAGGAAGCTGAGGCGAGAAACAAGGCATTGGAGGAAGCTGGAAAAAACTGAGCATCACCGCCGCCCGTTTCTGGCACGGGATCTGCTGTGCACCAAGGTCACAGTCAATCGAGGTAGCCATGTCCATCAGTTCAATCATGTCCAGTGGCCTGCAAAGTTTGCAAGCCGGCATCAACCGTACGGCCATCGCCGGAAGCGGCCTGAACGTCGAAAACGAGGAATTTGCCGGGAAAATGGTGGCCATGCGCCAGGGAGAAATCGAAGCCAAGGCAGCGGCAAGCGTCATCAAAACCGGCGATCAGATTCTCGGCACGCTCATCGACATTCGGGGGTAGTGCGGCAACCGTTGCCGCCGCCGGCAAAGAAGGGTCGAGTACGCAAACAAGCGTTCGCCTTGCCGACAAGTACAAAAAAAGGCCGGGAAAAACCCGGCCTTCTCTGTGGACTCGAGTAGTTCAGTCCCCGGTCATTTTCTTGATGACTTTATCCGTCACATCGATTCGGCTGCTGACGGAAACCGCCTCTTGCACGATGAGGTCCCAATGCTCGGACTTGGCCAGATCGAAGATGGCCTTGTTGGCCTTCTCAAGCACGGCCGACGTCTCTTCGTTCTGCCGAAGTTTGAGGTCCTCCTTGAACTCCTGCTGCTTGCGCTGGAAACTCACCGAGATCTCGGCCAATTCTGCTTCCTTGGCTCGCCGCTGGCTATCCGACAGCGAGGCGCCCTTCTCCACTAGCGCAGCCTGACGCGCCTTGAGGTCGTTTTCGATGCGCAGCAAATCCTGCCGGCGCCCTTCGAACTCCGCCTGCATTTTCTTGCTGGCCTTGATGGCAGCCGGAGCTTCCCGGAAAACCCGTTCCAGATTGACGTAGCCAATCTTCAGTTCATCGGCGCTGGCCGTTTGAAAGACGGGCAAAACAATCAGACAGGACAATAGCGCAAGCCGAAATCCCTTGAGCATGAAGCACCTCGATATTGGAATATTGGAAATAGTGTAGCAAGCCCGACAGTATCCGACGAGTTCCTGTCAGAGGTCCACACTCAAATACCGGTGATTGTGTAACGGGGAGTGTTTGCTGCCAGGCTTGATCCGGCAAATGGTAGAATCCGGGCCTATTTTATTGACCAACCGAAACGACTTTCGATTGGACAGCCTGCCCGTTGATTGGTGCGATGAAGCCCCGGCCCGACAACGACAAAACGGCTTTCCCTGCGCAAGGCCGTTCAAGTTTCCACTTGGATTCAGACCATGTCGTTGACCGTCGACGACTTCGACTTCCCCCTCCCGCCCGAACTGATCGCCCAGCACCCGGCCGCCGAACGCACGGGCAGCCGCCTGCTGCATGTCTGCGGTCAACTGGAATTTGACCGCAAATTTGAAAACCTGCCGGAGTTGCTTAAAGCCGGCGACCTGCTGGTTTTCAACGATACCCGCGTGATCAATGCGCGATTTTTCGGCTGCAAGGAAACCGGCGGGTTGATCGAAGTCATGCTCGAACGCATCGTCGATGCCACGCACGCCATCTGCCAGATCCGCGCCAGCAAGGCGCCCAAGGCAGGCAGCATCTTGTTGCTGGGCGATGCTTTCGAAGTGCGCATGACCGGCCGCGCTGGTACCGATGGCGATTTTTTTGCTCTGGAACTGGTAGACGCTACGGGCGATTTCTGGGAACTGGCCGAGCAGCATGGCAAGCTGCCGCTGCCGCCCTACATCGAGCATCCGGCTGAGGGCGCCGATGAAACGCGCTATCAGACAGTCTATGCCCGCCAACCAGGCGCCGTTGCCGCGCCCACGGCCGGCCTGCATTTCGATGAGGCCATGCTGGCCAAGCTGCGGGCCCAAGGCGTCAATACTGCTTTCCTGACCCTGCATGTCGGCGCCGGCACCTACCGGCCGATGCGCGTCGAGAAGATCGCCGATCACCGCATGCACAGCGAGCGCTTCGAGATTCCGCCGGCGACCGCCGAGGCCATCGCCGCGACCAGAGCTGCCGGCGGCCGGGTTATCGCCGTCGGCACGACCAGCCTGCGCGCCCTCGAATCAGCCGGTAACGATGATGGCACGGTGCGCGTCGGCGCGGCCGAAACGAGCATTTTCATCACCCCCGGCTACCGCTTCAAGGTCGTCGACCGGCTGATCACCAATTTCCATCTGCCGAAATCGACGCTGCTCATGCTCGTTTCCGCCTTTGCCGGCTACGCCAACATCCGCGCCGCCTACGCCCACGCCGTGGCCGAGCGCTACCGCTTCTTCAGCTATGGCGACGCCATGCTTCTGGAACGAACTGGACAACCATCCGATGCAATTTGAACTCCTCAAAACCGACGGCGCCGCCCGCCGCGGCACGCTGACATTGGCTCACGGCCAGGTCCAGACCCCCGTCTTCATGCCGGTCGGCACCTACGGCACGGTCAAGGCCATGACGCCGCAATCGCTGCACGACATTGGCGCGCAGATCTGCCTCGGCAACACTTTTCACCTGTGGTTGCGGCCGGGGCTCGATGTCATCAAGGCGCACAACGGCCTGCACGATTTCATGAACTGGCAGAAGCCGATCCTCACCGACTCGGGCGGTTTCCAGGTTTTCTCGCTCGGCGCCATGCGCAAGATCACCGAGGAAGGCGTCAAGTTCAGCTCGCCGCACGATGGCGCCAAGCTTTTCCTGACCCCCGAAATCTCGATGCAGATCCAGAAGGTGCTCAACTCCGACATTGTCATGATCTTCGACGAATGCACGCCCTACCCGGCAACGCACGAAGAAGCGGCCAAGTCGATGCGCATGAGCATGCGCTGGGCGCAACGTTCGCGCGACGAACACAACAGGCTGGAAAACGGCAATGCGTTGTTCGGCATCATCCAGGGCGGCATGTACGAAGACCTGCGCGACGAATCGCTGGCCGGACTGGACGACATCGGCTTCGACGGCATGGCCATCGGCGGTCTGTCGGTTGGCGAACCGAAGGAGGACATGGTCCGCGTCCTCGCTCACGTCGCCCCCCGCATGCCGACCCACAAACCACGCTACCTGATGGGCGTTGGCACGCCGGAAGACCTCGTCCGCTCGGTCAAGGCCGGCATCGACATGTTCGACTGCGTGATGCCGACGCGCAACGCCCGCAACGGCCACCTGTTCACGCGTTTCGGCGACGTCAAGATCAAGAACGCCCGCTACAAGCTGGACACCGGCCCGCTCGACCCGAGTTGCAACTGCTACACCTGCAGCCAGTTCACGCGCAGCTACCTGCACCACCTCTTCCGCCATGGCGAAATCCTGGGCGGCATGCTCAACACCATCCACAACCTGCATTTCTATCAGGTGATCATGGCCGAAATGCGTGCCGCCATTGAGTCCGGCACGTTCACCGAGTGGTCGGACGAGTTTGTCCGCAAACGGTCATCCGGCGAGTGATAGAATCGCGCGTTCTGAATTTCTTAGTTATCCGGAGTTACCACAATGATTAGCTTTGCCCACGCCCAGACCGCTGCAGCCTCCGCCGACCCGACGGGCGGCCTGATGCAGATGCTGCCGATGATCCTGATGTTCGTCGTGCTGTGGTTCTTCATGATTCGTCCGCAAATGAAAAAAGCCAAGGAACACAAGGCGCTGCTCGCCGCGCTGGCCAAGGGCGACGAAGTCGTCACCCAGGGCGGCATCGTCGGCAAGGTGACCAAGGTGGGCGACAGCTACGTTTCCGTCGAAATCGCCACCGGCACCGAAGTTGTCGTGCAAAAGCCGTCGATCGGCCTGGTTCTGCCCAAGGGCACGCTGAAGTCGCTGTAATCACCCCAGAAGGCGGCCCTGTGCCGCCTTTGTTGCTTTGAAGCCGCCATGAATCGCTACCCACTCTGGAAGTACATCACCATCGCCATCGCGCTGTTGCTGGGCTTCGTCTATACCCTGCCCAATTTCTTCGGCGAATCGCCGGCCGTGCAGCTGTCCAGCGCCAAGGTCACGATCAAGATCGATGCCAAAGCCCAGGCCCGTGTCGAGGACGCACTGCAAACCGCCGGCATCACGCACGATGGCATCCAGCTCGACAACGTCGGCGTCAAAGTCCGCCTGACCAGCACCGATGTTCAGTTGAAGGCCAAGGACATCCTGGAAAAGACCTTCAACCCGGATGCCGCCGACCCGCAATACGTCGTTGCCCTCAACCTGCTGGCCGCCTCGCCGCAATGGCTGACTTCGCTGCATGCGCTGCCGATGTACCTCGGCCTCGACCTGCGCGGCGGTGTGCACTTCCTGCTGCAAGTCGACATGAAGGGCGCGCTGACCAAGAAGCTCGATTCGACCTCGGCCGACCTGCGCACCGTCATGCGCGACAAGAATCTGCGCCACGGCGGAGTGAACCGCGAAGGCGACCGCATCGTCGTCAAATTCCGCGATGTTGAAACCCGCGACAAGGCCCGCTTCGCCATCGGCGACAGCCAGCCCGACCTGCTGGTCACCGAAGCTGGCGATGCCAGCGAACCGAGGTTGGTCGCTACCCTGAAGCCGGAAGCCCAAAACAAGCTCGGCGAATTCGCCCTCAAGCAGAACATCACGACCCTGCACAACCGGATCAACGAACTCGGCGTCGCCGAGCCGGTAATCCAGCAGCAGGGCGCCGACCGCATCGTCGTCCAGTTGCCCGGCGTGCAGGACACGGCCAAGGCCAAGGACATCCTAGGCCGCACGGCGACCCTTGAAATCCGCATGGTCGACGACTCGACCGGCGCCCTGGAAGCCGCCCTAGCCGGCAACCCGCCGTTCGGCACCGAGGTTTATACCGAACGTGGCGGCCAGCCGCTGCTCGTCAAGAAGCAGGTCGTGCTGACCGGCGACCGCCTGACCGACGCCCAGCCCGGCTTCGACAACCAGACCAACGAAGCCGCCGTCCATCTGACGCTCGACTCGGCCGGCGCCCGCATCTTCAAGGACATTACGCGCGAGAACGTCGGCAAGCGCATGGCCATCCTGCTCATCGAAAAAGGCAAGGGCGAAGTCGTCACCGCACCGGTCATCCGCAGCGAAATCGGCGGCGGCCGCGTGCAGATTTCCGGCCGCATGAGCACCATGGAAGCCAACGACACGGCACTGCTGCTGCGCGCCGGCTCGCTGGCCGCGCCGATGGACATCATCGAGGAACGGACCATCGGCCCGTCGCTCGGCGCCGACAACATCAGGAAAGGCTTCCACTCGACGATGTGGGGCTTTGCTGCGATCGCCCTGTTCATGATTGCCTACTACCAGATCTTTGGTGTCGTTTCGGTCATCGCACTGGCTTCCAACCTGCTCTTCCTGGTCGCCATCCTGTCGCTGCTGCAGGCGACGCTGACCCTGCCCGGCATCGCCGCTATCGCGCTGACCCTGGGTATGGCGATTGACGCCAACGTGCTGATCAACGAGCGGGTGCGCGAGGAACTGCGTGCCGGCATGCCGCCGCAAGCAGCGATTTCGGAAGGTTACGAACGCGCCTTCGGGACCATTCTCGACTCCAACATCACGACATTGATCGCCGGCCTTGCCCTGCTCATCTTCGGCTCCGGCCCGATCCGCGGCTTTGCCGTGGTGCACTGCCTGGGCATTCTGACCTCGATCTTCTCGTCGGTGGTCGTTTCGCGCGGCCTGGTCAATCTGATCTACGGCCGCCAGAAGAAGCTGACCAAGGTCGCCATCGGTCAACTGTGGAAGCCCGGCACGAGTACCGGCAACCGCACGGTCAACGGCAAATAACAAGGAAAAACGAAAATGGAATTTTTCCGCATTCACAAAGACATTCCCTTCATGCGCCATGCGCTGAAGTTCAATGTCATCTCGCTCCTCACCTTCGTCCTCGCCGTCGTCTTCCTGTTCACCAAGGGCCTGCACCTGTCGGTCGAATTCACCGGCGGCACGTTGATCGAAACCCATTACCAGCAGGCCGCCGATCTTGAAAAAATTCGCGGCGCGCTGGGCAAGGCTGGTTTCTCCGACTATGCCGTGCAGAACTTCGGTTCGTCGCAGGACGTCATGATCCGTCTGCCGCTGAAGAGCGACCAGAACACCAACCAGATTGGTGAATCGGTCATGAAGTCGCTGGAAGCCGAAGCGCCGGGCGCCGAATTGCGTCGCGTCGAATTCGTCGGCCCGCAGGTCGGCAAGGAACTCGCCGAAAACGGTGCGATGGCACTGCTGCTCGTCGTCATCGGCATCGTCATCTACCTCGCTTTCCGCTTCGAATGGCGCTTCTCGGTATCGGCCATCATCGCCAACCTGCACGACGTGGTGATCATTCTCGGCTTCTTCGCCTTCTTCCAGTGGGAGTTCTCGCTGTCCGTGCTGGCTGCCGTCCTTGCCGTGCTCGGCTACTCGGTCAACGAGTCGGTCGTCGTCTTCGACCGGGTGCGCGAAACCTTCAAGAAGGTGCGTGGCCTGACCACGCCGCAAGTCCTCGACCACGCCATCACGAGCACGATCAGCCGGACCATCATCACCCACGGCTGTACGCAGCTCATGGTGCTGTCGATGCTGATCTTCGGCGGCGAAACCCTGCACTATTTCGCCATGGCTCTGACCATCGGCATCTGCTTCGGCATCTACTCCTCAGTCCTCGTCGCCAGCCCGCTGGTCATGTGGCTGGGCGTTTCGCGCGAACAGTTCATCACCAAGACCAAGGTCATCGAAGGTGCCAACGAGGATGGAGCTGTCGTTTAAGCGAATCCTGCGGTCAACCGGGTTTACTACGTGAAACGTAAAAAAGCCGCCAAATTGAAATTGGCGGCTTTTTCTTTGGGGTGAGACTGCGACTAAACTCCGTAAAGCAGCTTGTAGGCTGCGGCGGCCTGCGTAATCGGGCTGGAGGACTGAGGCGTGTCACCTAGCCCGAATTCGCTCTGCAGGGCGGGTTTGTTTTCGCTGATGAAGTTAATCGCACGGCTCAAGTTATCCAGCCGGTTCTTGATGAAGTTGCCGTCAGAATTCAGCATTTCCGCCGATTTGGCGAAATTCGCACTGAACTCGTGCAGGGTATTCACGACCCCGGTCTTGTTGCTGGCCAGCGCAGAGTCCAGACGGGCTGTATCGAGCACCACCAGTTTGCTGCCGGGGTCAATGGTGAGGCCCATGTCGCTCAAGCCACGTACGCCATTCCGACCATTTAAAACAGTCGAAACACTTTGCTCCAACTCATAGCGGGACACCTGCGCGGCCTGGGTGCCGGCCAGAATCCCGTCAGTCTGCATGTCCGCATCGAAGCGCTTGACCCAGTCGTTGTACTGGCTTGCGAATTTCTGCAGCTGCGATTTGATATTTTCGTTATCGGTTGATGTACCGATGCCGTCGAGGTTCTGGGCATTCTGCTGCATCTCGGAAAGGGCAGACTGCATCTGGCTCAATTCAGAAAACTGCGATTGGTAGGCAAGCTCCTGTTTGTTGATAAAGGTCATCAACTGGTAAGCCGCTTCGGGTGCGGAAAGCGCGCTAACGCGGCCCGTCGCCGACAAACTGTTGATTGAGCCGCCAGCGCTCGACGACGCTACCGTAGTCACCGGCGAATTCAGCGAAGCCAGCAGCGCGTTCAGACCGCCTGAATCGTTGGCCAGCCCAGCCGTCGAGGATGAATTCATCAGCGCGCCAAGCGTTTGCTCCTGGAGACTGGCAACACGCAGCGCAATATCCGAAAAAGAGACGCCCTGCACCGAATCCATACGCTGCCCGGTCCCGCCTGTGGACGTTTGATCGCTACTGCGACCCAGACTGGAAAGCGCAAGCTTGATATTTGCATTCGTTACATTGCTGGCTGACATAAAACCTCCAACGGCGATAAAGGAAGCGCTCCCCCTAGCCCTTTTCCTGGTTCACATACACGCAAGAAACAAGCCTTAGTGTGCGCCGATATCGCCAAGCGGGATAGCGTGCTTTCAGCCGTCCAGCACACCGGGTTTGGTGTGCTGGTTCGTTGCGGGAGTCGGCTCCCGGGAAAGTTTCTCTTTTTGGGGCTATTCACCTAATTTGTGACGTCGCCTGACCGAAGCTTTGCCGGCAGAAACTGCCGATCTCGGCCCCGGCTTAAATCACGGCACGCCCACTGCCTTCACGCCCAATCACCAGCTCGGCGTTTCCACCGCTGGCAGGAGGGGTGGAGGCTCAGGTAACCAGGCCCCACTGGCGCCATAGACCACTGCACCAGCGATGCTCACGGCAACGACCAAGGCGACCATTCCGCCACCCTTGGCTGACTCGCCGGATACCCCTTCCTTCCAGCCTGTAATCATCGGCTTGACCAGGTTGTCTTTCTTGAAGTGACCATGGAAGGCAACGGCAACAACATGGAGGACGACGAGGGCGATCAGCACATTGGAGAGCAGTTCGTGAATACCGCTCAGGCGATCGCTCAGCGACTTGTCGATCAGTTCAAACAAAGGGCCGACGAAGGCGATGTCGTCGTTGGCGAACAGGCCGCTGAGGACTTGTACGGTCAACAGGAAAATAAGGCTAAAAACGGAAAGTCCGCCAAGCGGATTGTGGCCCACGCCGCGCCATTCGCCTTTCAGATAGACCTTGATTTTGGCCGGCGTCGGGAAGAACTGGGCGAAGCGCGCATAGGTCGAGCCGGCGAAGCCCCAGACGATACGAAAGGCGATCAGGCCGATGATCGCCAGCCCGATCTTGCCGTGCAGGTCGATCAGCTTGCCGCCCAGTTGTCCGCTGACGATCGCCGCGATGACGGCGAGCGCCAGCAGCCAGTGAAACAGGCGGGTGGGCAGATCCCAGAGGCGAATTCGTTGGCTGTTCATGTGCGCTACCTTGCTTGGTAAAAAAACAGGCACCCGCAGGTGCCCGTGGCTGCGATCGAAATACGGCTTTATTTCTTGGCCTTGAAGTCTTCGTGGCAACCCTTGCAGGAGTCGCTCAGCTTGCCCAGTTGGGCGCCGACAGCAGCGGCGTCGCCAGTGGCAGCGACCTTGGCCATTTCGTTGGCTTCCTTGTTGAAGACGGTGGCAACCTTGCCGACCTTTTCCTTGTCGGTAAAGATGCCCGGCTTGGCGCGGGTATCTTCCCAGCCCTTGCCCTTGTCGCTACCCGGCACATAGAGCGCGCCCATGCCGGAATTGGCAATGGCCTGGATGGCGTTGGCCGCCTTGATCACTTCTTCCTTGTTGTAGGTACCTTCGACGTTCATCTTGATGCGCTGCATGTTCCAGGCCATGAAAGCATAACCGGACTGGCGGAACTTGATGGCGTCTTCAACCTTGACCTGAGCAGCGGCAGTGCCAGCCAGGGTGACGGTCAACAGGGCGAGCAGAAGCTTGGATTTCATTGCGTATTCTCCGTTTTCATTGAGGAAAGGTGGGCTGCGTCTGGTAAACGACCAAAACCCGCGATTTATTCCATGAAAATTATAACTTGCTAATATGACATCGCCGTTGATCTTTGCCGTGAGCATTTTTCACAGCCATGTGAGCCATTTTGAATAGCCTGAATCAGACAGCGAAAGCGTGCTTGACGCGCAGCGTCGGCGCCCCCTGCTCGATGGCGATGAGGCGGGCAATGTTCGGGTGTTTGCCCGGATTGGCGCGCTCGTCTTCGCTGTGCTCGGCAAAGATTTCCATGCCCTTTTTGGCGGCCTCGACGTTGATCGACCCGTAGGTCTGCGCCAGATGGTTATACACCGCCAGCGAACCCTGGCTGCCCGCCTTGTTTTCAATGCTGGCGACCACATTGCCCTCGGCGTCGAGCAGGTTGATGGCAGCCAGGTGCGAGATGCCCGGCAGTTTTTTCAGGTTTTCAGCAAAAGACATTATTTCCATTCCCGTTTGGCTTTGACCAGGCCGATGATCAGCCCGGTGGTAAAGGTGACGGCCGGCAAGATGAAGGCAATGGCCTTGATGCCGCGCTCGGCGCCAAAATCAAAGAGCAGCCAGGCGGCCGGCAGCAGACCGAGAAACAGGCCGATCAGCCCACCCCGGATGCCCCCCCGGATCACGTCGCGATCCGAGGTTTTGCGCTCACCGGTGCAATGCGGACAGTAGATGGCGTCGGCCGGCACTTCCTGCCCGCATTTGCTGCATTTCATATCAGATACGACGCGCCAGTTCGGCCGCCTTGCCGGTGTAATCCCACGGCGTCAGCTTGAGCAGTTCAGCCTTCGCCGCTTCCGGAATTTCCAGCGTGGACACGAAAGCCTGCATGCCTTCGCGCGAAACGCGGGTGCCGCGGGTCAGTTCCTTGAGCTTTTCGTAGGCATTCGGCACGGCGTAGCGGCGCATGACGGTCTGGATCGGCTCGGCGAGCAGTTCCCAGTTGGCGTCGAGGTCGGCCTTCATGTTATCGGCATTGACTTCGAGCTTGCCCATGCCCTTGAGCAGCGAATCGTAGGCGAGCAGCGTGTAGCCGAGGCCGACACCCATGTTGCGGAGCACCGTCGAATCGGTCAGGTCACGCTGCCAGCGCGAAATCGGCAACTTTTCGGCGAGGTGCTTGAGGACGGCATTGGCCAGGCCGAGATTGCCTTCGGAGTTTTCGAAGTCGATCGGATTGACCTTGTGCGGCATGGTGGACGAGCCGATTTCGCCGGCCTTGACCTTCTGCTTGAAGAAGCCGAGCGAGATGTAGCCCCAGATGTCGCGGTCGAGGTCGATCAGGATGCTGTTGGCGCGGGCGAAGGCGTCGAACAGCTCGGCCAGCGCGTCGTGCGGCTCGATCTGGATGGTGTAGGGGTTGAAGGTCAGGCCGAGCGACTCGACGAAACGCTTGGCGAAGCCTTCCCAGTCGTAGCCTGGGTAGGCGATCAGGTGGGCGTTGTAGTTGCCGACCGCACCGTTGATCTTGCCGAGCAGTTCGACTGCGGCGATGCGGGCACGGGCGCGCTCCAGACGGTAGGCGACGTTGGCCATTTCCTTGCCGAGCGTCGTCGGCGTTGCCGGCTGGCCGTGCGTGCGGCTCATCATCGGCACTTCGGCGTTGACGTGGGCCAGCTCCTTGAGGCGGGCGATGACCTTGTCGAGCGATGGCAGCATGGCCTGTTCGCGGGCGCCTTTGCACATCAGCGCGTGCGACAGGTTGTTGATGTCTTCGGAAGTGCAGGCGAAGTGGATGAACTCGCTGACCTTGGTCACCTCGGCGTTGCCCTTGGTGTTCTTCTTGATCCAGTATTCGAGCGCCTTGACGTCGTGGTTGGTGACGGCTTCCTCGGCCTTCACTTCAGCCGCCTGCTCAACCGTGAAGTTGGCAACCAGCGCGTCGAGCTCTGCCACGGTCGACGGGGAAAAAGCGGCAATTTCCGAAAAGTGCGGCTCAGCGGCCAGCGCCTTGAGCCACTCGATCTCGACCTTGAGACGCGCCTTGATCAGTCCGAATTCGGAAAAATGCTCGCGCAGGGCGTCAACCTTGCCGGCATAGCGGCCGTCGAGCGGGGAAAGGGCAACCAGGGGATTGAAGGTCATGGAATCATCCTTTTCAGTAAGCCCGCCATTTTACCCGCCCGGCGGAGCCGTCGCCATACGCTATAATCGAAGTCCCCAAATCAGAGAGCGCACGATGAAGCTGATCGGCTCCCATACCAGCCCCTACGTACGCAAAGTGCGCATCGTGCTGGCCGAAAAAAAGATCGACTACGAATTCGTCATCGATTCACCGTGGACGGAAGATAGCAAGGTTCCCGACATCAACCCGCTGGGCAAAGTCCCGGTGCTGGTACTCGACGACCACACCCCGCTCTTCGACTCCCGCGTCATCGTCGAGTACATCGACAACGTCACGCCCAACAACAAGTTGTTCCCGGCGCCCAATCGCGAACGGACCGAAGTCAAGCGCTGGGAAGCCTTGGCTGACGGCGTGCTCGATGCGGCGGTCAGCGCCCTGCTCGAAGGCAAACGCCCGAAAAAGGAGCAGAGCTCTGGCTGGATAGAGCGCCAGCACGGCAAGGTGACGCGCGGCCTCGCCTTCATGGCACACGAACTCGGCGACAAGAGCTTCTGCATGGGCACCCACATTTCGATGGCCGATATCGCCGTCGGCACCGCCCTGGGTTATCTGAGCTTCCGTTTCCCCACCATCAACTGGCAGGAAAACCACCCGAACCTCAGCAAGCTCTACGACAAGCTGATGCTGCGCCCGCCCTTCGCGGATACCGTGCCGCACGACTGACTTGCCTTATCGCCAGAGATGACAGGGGTGCCCGTGGGCACCCCTGTTTTTTTTGCTGGTCCGGATTCTGACCTCGCCCGAATGAACCACCCGACCACGCCAAGGTCAACTGTTCATAAACCATAAAAATGTGCGAGGCATACGGCCGTGAAACCCTTCCCAGATAACGTACCGATGGATAAAGTCGCGCTCTCCCTTGCCACTGCCTTGGGAGCACGTGATCTCCACACCCGCGCGCACTCCGACCGGGTCGTCCACCTCTCCACCGAACTGGGGCAGTACATCGAACTTTCCGACGACGAACTTGAAATGCTGGCTTTGGGAGCCCAATTCCACGACTTGGGGAAAATCGGCATTCCGGACAAGGTGCTACGCAAACCGGCCGCCTTCGAAGAAGACGAATGGGTGTGCATGAAACAGCACGCGGTGATCGGCGAACAGATCATTCTCGCCATCAATGGCGAAAATTCGCCGGGCATTGCCCGCACGGTGCGCCATCATCATGAGCACTTCGACGGCTCAGGCTATCCGGACGGGCTGCGCGGCACGGATATTCCGCTCTATTCTCGAATCATTTCTCTAGCCGACAGCTACGACGCGATGATCGAAACCCGGGCCTACCACAAGGCACGACAGCACAAGGAAGTCATGGCCATCCTGGACAGCGAGGCCGGGAGCAAGCACGACCCCGATCTGCTGCATGCCTTCTGTCTGACCATTGAAAAATCGTCCATGCGTGGCACCGACGCCTGAGCGCGCTTAACGGATAACGCCGCCGCCGAGACAGACGCGACTCTCGTAGAGCACCACCGACTGCCCCGGCGTGAGCGCCCACTGCGGCTCGGCAAAGCGGATTTCGCAGCTTTCGCCATCGACCCGCTCGACCTCACAGGGCTGATCGGCTGTCCGGTAACGCGGCTTGGCCGTATAAACCCAGTGCGTATGCGGCGCCTGCGCCGACACCCATGACAGCTGCTCGGCGACCAGATCGCCTCGCAGCAAGGCCGGGTGATCGTGGCCCTGGACGACGTAGAGCACGTTCTTTTCCATGTCCTTGCCAACCACGAACCAGGCGTCGTGATCGCCGCCGCCGGGCTGGCCTTTTTCCTTCAGGCCGCCAATGTGCAGGCCCTTGCGCTGGCCCATGGTGTGGAACATCAGACCATCGTGCTCGCCGAGCACCTTGCCATCGTCGAGGCGGCGGATTTCGCCCTTTTTCGGCGGCAGGTAACGACTGAGAAAATCCTTGAACGGCCGTTCGCCGATGAAGCAAATGCCGGTCGAATCCTTCTTGGCCGCGACATGCAAGCCTTCCGCCTCGGCGATCTTCCGCACTTCGCGTTTGTAGATATCGGCCAGCGGAAACAGCGTTTTCGACAGTTGCGCCTGATTCAGGCGGTAAAGGAAATAGCTCTGGTCCTTGGTCCCGTCCTCGGCCTTGAGCAACTGGTATTCGCCGTTGAATTCGCGCACGCCGGCGTAGTGGCCGGTGGCGATCTTGTCGGCGCCAAGCTGCATGGCGTGGTCGAGGAAGGCCTTGAACTTGATTTCGGAATTGCACAGGATGTCCGGGTTTGGCGTCCGCCCGGCCTGGTATTCGCTGAGAAACTCGGCGAATACGCGCTCGCGGTATTCGGCGGCGAAATTGACCACCTCGACGTCGATGCCGATGCGGTCGGCGACGCTCATCACGTCGATCAGATCCTGGCGCGAAGAGCAGTATTCCTCGGTGTCGTCGTCTTCCCAGTTCTTCATGAACAGGCCGATCACCTTCCAGCCCTGACGCTTGAGCAGCAGTGCTGCCACGGAGGAATCAACGCCGCCGGACAAGCCGACGACCACGGTTTTTTCAGACATCGGGCCCAGCCCCTTTCTTCCATTCACCCAGCGGCAAAATCACCGCTGGCTGTCCATTATCGACGAACCAGCTATCGACGACGAAGCGAGGCACTTCGCCATCCGTTTTTTCCTCGATCACCGCCGACCAGTGCACGAAAAATACGGTGGCGACGTCCCGCACCACCGGCTCCAGAACCCGGTGCCAACGCAGGTAGCCACGCGCCTCAAGCAGCTTGAGCAGGCGCGTCGTCGAGGTCGAGTGATCGAGGCAATCCATCTTGCCGGGGACATGCCCATCATCGTAGTTGCCACCGCGGTCGTTGTGGATGTCCGACTGCTCGCCAGCCCAGGCGTAAAGCCGACCGACTACCTCGGATATCATTTTTCGCTCATTTTCCGGGTTGACCGCAGCAAACAGCATGCGCCGCACTTCGCCGAGCTGCCCTTCGGTGAACCGGATGTCGGCCTGCGCCAGACAACCATAGCCATAACAAATGCGCACCGTTTCGTCGGCGTGCAGCACGCCCGGGAGCACGAGCAGAAGCGAAAGCAGCCAGCGACGCATCAGTCGTAATGCACGAGCAGGTCGAGCGGATATTGCTTGCCGGCTATCAGATCCTCGATGCACTGGAGGATCAGCGGGCTGCGATGGCGGGCCTGTGTCGCCTTGACCTCATCGAGCGTCAGCCAGCGCGCCGCGACGATGCCCTCATCGAGTGGGCGATCCGCCTCGTAACCGCGCAATTCGCCAGCGAAGGCGAAGCGCAGGTAGGTCGTATCCTCCTTGGTCGGATGCGTCCAGTTATAGACGCCGACCAGATGCGTCGGCTTGAAGTGGTAGGCCGTTTCTTCGAGCGCCTCGCGGGCCACGGCAGCGAGCAGCGACTCGCCCTCTTCAAGATGGCCGGCTGGCTGATTGAAGGCCAGCCCCGCCTCGGTTTCTTCCTCGACGAGCAGGAATTTGCCGTCACGCTGAACAACAGCGGCAACAGTAACGTGGGGTTTCCAGACCATGGTGAAGCTCTATCGGCAAAACCGTTATTTTAACGTCTGATTTCGGCTAGAATTGTGGGCTTTTACAGGCGCAACACGGAGAATCGAACATGTCCATGTCGGATCGCGACGGCTTTATTTGGCAAGACGGAAAACTGGTGCCCTGGCGCGAAGCCACCACCCACGTCCTTACCCACTCGCTGCACTACGGCATGGGCGTATTCGAGGGCGTCCGAGCCTACAAGACCGAACGCGGCACGGCAATTTTCCGTCTCAAGGAGCACACCGAGCGCCTGTTCCGTTCGGCTCACATCTTCCAGATGCAGATGCCCTACGACGCCGAAACGCTGATCGAGGCCCAGAAGGAAGTCATCCGCGCCAACAATCTCGAATCCGGTTACCTGCGCCCGCTCGCCTTCTACGGCTCGGAAAAAATGGGCGTCTCGCCCAAGGGTGCCAAGGTGCACATCATCATCGCCGCCTGGCCGTGGGGCGCCTACCTCGGCGAGGAAGGCATGGAGCGCGGCATCCGCATCAAGACCTCGTCCTTCACCCGCCATCATGTGAATATCACCATGGTGCGCGCCAAGGCATCGGGCAACTACATGAACTCCATCCTCGCCAACAACGAGGCCACCGGTGACGGCTACGACGAAGCCCTGCTGCTCGACACCGAAGGCTATGTCTGCGAAGGCTCCGGCGAGAACATCTTCATCGTCAAGAACGGCAAGCTGTACACGCCGGACCTGACGGCCTGCCTCGAAGGCATCACGCGCGCCACGATCATTCAGCTGGCCGGCGAACTGGGCATCCCGGTCATCGAGAAACGCATCACCCGCGACGAAGTCTATTGCGCCGACGAAGCCTTCTTCACCGGCACCGCCGCTGAAGTGACGCCGATCCGCGAACTCGACAACCGCCAGATTGGCGCCGGCCATCGCGGCCCGGTCACCAAGGTGCTGCAGGAAAAATACTTCGACGTGGTCTATGGCCGCTCCGCGGCCCACGCCGACTGGCTGGCCACCGTCTAATTCAGGGAGAAAACGATGTCCGACAACAAAGCTGTTGAAATCACCGCCCACGATCTGCCGCTGCACTGCCCGACGCCCAACGTCGCGCTGTGGAGCCAGCATCCGCGCGTCTTCCTCGACGTCCTGAAGACCGGGGAAGTGACCTGCCCGTACTGCTCGACCAAGTACGTCTTCACGGGCGAAGCGCCCAAGGGGCATTGATAGCTAGCAGGATCGAGGATCGAGTGAGCCGTGGCTTGCTGCTGACCACTCGATCCTAACTACTCGATCCGCCAATGAAGGCTCTCATCGTCGCCCCCTCCTGGATCGGCGACACGATCATGGCGCAGCCGCTGTTTGCGCGCCTGCACGCCAAACATCCCGGCCTCCAGCTCGACGCCATCGCCCCGCGCTGGGTAGCGCCCGTCCTGCACCGTATGGCGGAAATCAGCGACGTCCTCGACAGCCCCTTCGGCCACGGCCAGCTGTCGCTCAAGCCGCGCTGGAAACTCGCCCGCCAGCTGGCTGCCCGCGGCTACGATGCCGTCTACGTCCTGCCCAATTCGCTCAAATCGGCGCTCTTGCCGTGGCTGGCCGGCATTCCGCAGCGCGTCGGCTTCACCGGTGAATCGCGTTACGGCCTGATCAACGTCCGCCATACGCTCGACAAGGCCGCCCTGCCGCTCATGGTCGAACGCTTTGCCCAACTGGCCGAAGCGCCGGGTCAGCCGCTGGGCCATTTCATTTTTAGGCCAAAAATCCGGTCGACCGTGGAAGACCAGCAAAAAGCCCTGGCCGAACTGGCCATCGAGCGCCCGGCCCGCGTCGTCGCCTTCTGCCCCGGCGCCGAGTACGGCCCGGCCAAACGCTGGCCGGCCGCCCACTTCGCCGCGCTGGCCAAAAAACTGGCCGAACAGGGCAGTGCCATCTGGCTCTTCGGCTCGCCCAAGGACCACGCCGTCGCCGAGGAAATCTCGCAACTCGCCCCCGGCCTGTGCCGCAACCTGTGCGGCGCCACCTCGCTGACGCAGGCCGTTGATCTGCTGGCCATGGCCGAACTGGTCGTCTGCAACGACTCCGGTTTGATGCACGTCGCCGCTGCCCTCGACCGGCCGATCGTCGCGCTCTACGGCTCATCGTCACCCGGCTTCACACCGCCGCTCTCCGACCGCGCCGACATCCTGAGCCTCAATCTCGAATGCAGCCCCTGCTTCAAGCGCGAATGCCCGCTCGGCCACTTCGATTGCCTCAACAAACTGCTCCCCGAGCAGGTCTTTGCCGCCTGCCAGAAAAGGATGACGCGATGAGCGGGCCGACCGTTTATGCCCTGCCCGACGACGTCGAACGCGCCTTTTACGAAGCCATCGTCGAGGGTGACGCTGACCGCATGATGCTGCTCTGGGCGGAAGACGACGAAACGCTATGCGTGCATCCGACCGGCGTTCGCCTGCTCGGCCTGGTGCCCATCCGCGAAAGCTGGCGCAGCATCTTCGCCAACGCCCGCCTGCGCGTCCAGGCCGAACCCGTCGCCCACTGGAACGGCACGATCATCGCCGTCCATCACCTGACCGAAATCCTCTTCGTCGGCGACGACCCCAACCCGCACGGCCCGCTCTACGTCACCCACGTCTATGTCCGCGGCCCGCATGGCTGGCGCCTGGCCAGCCGCCATGCCTCGGCGGCCGACGACGGCCATCAAGCGATGGCCGAGGCCGTGCCGCACACCCTGCATTGAAGCTGCCCAAGCCCTATCACGCACCGAGCTGGCTGCCCGGCGGACAGGCGCAAACCTTGTGGCCGCTGCTCATCAAGCCGCACCCGCTCAAATTGCGCCGCGAACGCTGGGAAACGCCCGATGGCGATTTCATCGACGTCGATCACCTTGACGGCCCAGCAAACTCGCCGCTACTTGTCCTTTTCCACGGCCTCGAAGGCAGCGCCCGCAGCCATTACGCCATCTCGACCGCTCACGCCTGCAAGGCCGCCGGTTGGCGTCTCGCCCTGCCACATTTTCGCGGCTGCTCGGGCGAACTGAACCACCGGCCACGCGCCTACCATTCCGGCGACGCCGAAGAAATCGACTGGATCCTGCGCCGCCTGCACGCCGCCAACGGCGGCCGCAAGCTCCACGCCGCCGGCGTTTCGCTCGGCGGCAACGCCCTGCTCAAATGGGCCGGCGAATGTGGCGCGGCAGCTGGCGAACTGGTTACCGGCGTCGCCGCCTTCTGCGCCCCGCTCGACCTCGCCGCCTGCGGCAACCATCTGGCCAACGGTTTCAACCGAATCTACACCCGCCACTTCCTGACCACGCTCAAAGCCATTTCGGCCAGCCGCCTGCAGCAGTTCCCCGGCCTTTTCGACGAAACCCGCATGCGCCGGGCGATCAATCTCTACGAATTCGACGACGCGGTGACCGCCCCCATTCACGGCTTTGCCGGCGCTGACGATTACTGGCGACGCGCCTCGGCCAAACCCTGGCTGAAATCGATTGCCGTGCCGACGCTCACGGTCAACCCGAAAAATGACCCGTTTTTGCCATCACGCTATCTGCCGACGGCCGCCGAAGTCAGCCCCTTCGTCCGCCTCGAACAGCCCGAAAGCGGCGGACATGTGGGATTTGTCACAGGTTCTTTTCCGGGAAATCTGGACTGGCTACCGCAAAGGCTTTTACACTTCTTCCTTTTTGAAACGTCATAAACCCATGACATTCGGGCAAGGGGCGTTGGCGCACAGAGTTTGAAACAATATTCATGCACCATTCACACCTCCCCTAGCCGCAAACCTGACAACTGGACAACCATGAGCCAACTTCCCGCTGAAATCTTCAAGGCCTACGACATTCGTGGCATCGTCAATAAATCGCTGACCGCCGACGTCGTCCGCCAGGTTGGTCACGCGCTCGGTTCGCTGGCCATCGAGCAAGGCCAGAAGGCCATTGCCGTCGGCCGTGATGGTCGCCTGTCCGGCCCCGAACTGGCCGGCGCGCTGATGGACGGCATCTGTGCCGCCGGCTGCGACGCCATCGACGTCGGCTGCGTGCCAACCCCGGTCACCTATTTCGCCGCCTACGAACTGGGCTGCCACTCCTGCGTCTCGGTCACCGGCAGCCACAACCCGCCGGACTACAACGGCCTCAAGATGGTCATCGGCGGCAACACGCTGGCCCTCGACGCCATCCAGGATCTCAAAAAGCGCATCGAAGCCGGCAACCTCAAGCACGGCCAGGGCAAGCGCAGCTCGGCCGACGTCCTCGGCGCCTACGTCGAAAAAATCGTCGGTGACGTCAAGCTGGCCCGCCCGATGAAGATCGTCATGGATTGCGGCAACGGCGTCGCCGGCGCGATCGCCCCGGAACTCTTCAAACGCCTCGGTTGCGAAATCGTGCCGCTGTTCTGCGAAGTCGATGGCAATTTCCCGAACCACCATCCGGACCCGTCCAAGCCGGAAAACCTGGCCGACGTAATCAAGGCCCTCAAGGAAACCGACGCTGAAATCGGCATCGCCTTCGACGGCGACGGCGACCGCCTCGGCGTTGTCACCAAGGATGGCGAAATCATTTTCCCGGATCGCCAGCTCATGCTCTTCGCCGCCGACGTGCTGTCGCGCGTGCCCGGCGGCACAGTCATTTACGACGTCAAATGCACGCGCCTGCTCGCTCCGTGGATTCGCCAGCATGGCGGCGTGCCGCTCATGTGGAACACCGGCCACGCGCTGGTCAAGGCCAAGCTGCGCGAAACCGGCGCCCCGCTGGCCGGTGAGATGTCCGGCCACACTTTCTTCAAGGAGCGCTGGTACGGCTTCGACGACGGCCTGTACACCGGCGCCCGCCTGCTCGAAATTCTCTCCCGCTCGGCCGATGCCAACGCGCCGCTGAAAGACCTGCCGAATTCCCCGTCGACCCCGGAACTCAATATCAAGATGGCCGAGGGCGAACCGTTCACGCTGATCGACAAGCTGAAAGCCGGAGGCAAATTCAATGGCGCCGAGGAAATCATCACCATCGACGGCGTCCGCGTAGAATACGCAGATGGCTTCGGTCTGGCCCGCCCGTCGAACACGACACCGGTGGTGGTGCTGCGTTTCGAGGCCGATAACGCCGTCGCGCTCGAACGCATCCAGGCCGATTTCCGTCAGGCCCTCAATGCAGTCTGGCCGGGGATTCAACTGCCGTTCTAAAGGAAACTCGTGAGCGAAAACGCCGCCGACCAGCTATTTCTAGGGCGACAGCCCATCCTGGACCGCAATCAGCAGCTTTTCGCTTACGAACTGCTTTTCCGTAGCGGTAGCCGCAACTTCGCCGACATCACCTGCGGCGTGCAGGCTACCGCCACGGTCATCGCCAATGCTTTTACCGAGCTCGGCGTCGAGGCGGCGCTGGGCGAATATCGCGGCTTCATCAATGTCGATGAGGCCTTTCTGTTCAGCGACCTGCTCGAGTTGCTGCCGCGCCACGCCGTCGTTCTCGAAATCCTCGAAACCGTCCCGCCGACGCCGGCCGTCATCGAACGCTGCGTCGCCCTCAAAGCAGCCGGCTTTACGCTGGCGCTCGACGACGTCATCCAGCTTGAACCTGAATACGCTGAATTGCTGACGCTAGTCGAAATCGTCAAGGTCGATATCCAGCCGCTGTCACGCATCCAGCTCATGCAACTGGTCATGAAGCTGAAGCCGATGGGCAAGCAATTGCTGGCCGAAAAAGTCGATTCGCGCGAGCAAATGGAACAGTGCCTGAAGCTCGGCTTCACGCTGTTCCAAGGCTACTACTTCGCCAAGCCAACTATCATTTCCGGCAAGAAGCTCGATCATTCGCAGATTTCGCTCATGAAACTCATGGGCCTGCTACTCGGCGATGCACCAACATCGGAAATCGAAACAGCGCTCAAGCCCGAACCCGGCCTGACCATCAATCTGCTGCGCATGACCAACTCGGTCGGCTCGGGCAGCAGCGAAAAAATCACCTCGCTCGGCCACGCCATCACCGTCCTGGGCCGCCGCCAACTGCAACGCTGGCTGCAACTGCTGGTCTTCTCGGCCGGCAACCCGAGCGGCACGAGCAACCCGCTGCTCCTCCTGTCCGCCACCCGCGGCCGACTCATGGAACTGCTGGCCGGCAAATTGCAGCCGGGCGACATCGGCTTTGCCGACCAGGCCTTCATGGCCGGCATCATGTCGCTGATGCCAGCACTGGTCGGCCAGCCCATCGCCGAGATCGTTGCCCCGCTGGGCCTGACCGCCAATGTGCGCGACGCTCTGTGCGCCGGCAGCGGCTCGCTGGGCGCCCTGCTCCGCCTGGCCGAAAGCAGCGAATCAGGCGATATTTCCGGGTTGACCATAGCCCTCGGCGAATTGCCGGGTCTCAGCCCGAAAGCGCTGAACCACGCCCAGACGCAAGCGCTGCAATGGTCCAACAGCATCGGTCAGGAAGCAGCGGCGTAGGTAGCGCTGACCGTTACAAAAAGGCGACAGCTCCCGCACAAACACGGGCGGGCACTCGTCTACAATTGCCTCATTTTCACCACGTGAGCCAGACCATGGACAGCACCCGGCACAACCCTCAGTTTCGCCAAGGCACCCCGCCCGGCCCATTGGCCAAGCTGGCGGCCTTCGTTCTGAGCGCGGCCTTCATGGTGCTGGCTTTCATGTTTTCGTTGGTCGCCCTGGCCGTTGTCGCCGTTCTCGGCGTGGCGCTGGGCGGCTGGCTATGGTGGAAAACGCGCACGCTTCGCAAGCAGATGCAGCAAATGCGCGAAGCCCAGCAAACGGGTTTTGATCAACCGACGCGTGGCGATCAGGTAATCGAGGGTGAATTTATCCGCGAAGTACCGCCCGATCAGCGCCTTCCGTAGTCAGCGCATCTTCGGATTGAGCGAGCCGCGGTTGTAATCCTTGTCGCCGGGCATCACTGTCCGGCCGACACCAAATAGACCGCCCTGCCCAGCGGCCGGGCGGGCCTTGTTTTCCGGATACTCAGCGGCGACTTTCTGCGCCTCGGCCGCCATCGCGGCATCGACAAACTCCCAGCGACCATTCGGGAAAAGACGCACTTTTTTCCCGTCGACCGTAGCAGCCTCGAGCGGCGTGCGGTCGAGTTCGGCGGCGAAGCCCTGTCCCGCCGCCAAGACCAGCATCAGCGCAAAAGCCGCTTTCACAGCTTGCCTTCGACCCAGGCCGACACCGAAGCCAGCGCCGCCGGCAGGTTTTCCGGCTGCGTACCGCCAGCCTGCGCCATGTCGGGACGACCACCGCCCTTGCCGCCAACCTGCAGGGCGACCATATTGACCAGTTCGCCGGCCTTGACCTTGCCGGTCAGGTCAGCCGTCACACCGGCAATCAGCGTGACCTTGCCATCGACCACCGAGGCGAGCAGGATGGCCGCCGATTTGAGCTTGTCCTTGAGCTTGTCCATGGTCTCGCGCAGCGTTGCGACGTCGGCGCCTTCGAGCGTAGCGGCAAGCACCTTGGCGCCCTTGATGTTGGCGGCCTGGCTGACGAGATCATCGCCCTGGGAAGCGGCGAGTTTTGACTTTAGGCGAGCCAGTTCCTTCTCCAGCGCACGAACGTTGTCGAGAATGCTGACAACGCGCTCGGCCAGATCGTCCGGCTGGGTCTTAAGCAAGGCGGCGACGCCGGCAACGCGACTCGCCTGGGCCTGCACCCAGGCCAGCGCGTTGGTTCCGGTGATCGCCTCGACGCGACGCACGCCAGCCGCGACGCCGCCCTCGGAAACAATCTTGAACAGGCCGATGTCGCCGCTACGGGCAACGTGGGTGCCGCCGCACAGTTCCTTCGAGGAGCCGATGGCAACGACGCGCACCTCTTCACCGTATTTCTCTCCGAAAAGCATCATGGCACCGGACTTCTGGGCATCGTCGATGCCCATGACGCGGCTGTCGGTCGCCGCATTGGCGAGGATCTCGGCATTGACAATCTCTTCGACTTCGCGGATTTCCTCGGCAGTCATCGGGGTGTTTTGGGCGAAGTCGAAACGGGTCTTGTCCGGATCGACCTGCGAGCCCTTCTGCTGGACGTGCTGGCCGAGAACCTGGCGCAGCGCCTTGTGCATGAGGTGGGTAACCGAATGGTTGCGCTCCGTGGCAGCCCGGGCAACGGTATCGACCTTGGCACCGACTTCCTGGCCGATGACCAGTTTGCCGGTTTTCAGGATGCCGTGGTGGCCGAAAACAGCCGCCTGGATCTTCAGGGTGTCTTCGACGGCAAAAATGCCGCCGACACCCTTGAGCTCGCCGCGGTCGCCGCACTGACCGCCCGATTCGGCGTAGAACGGCGTGTGGTCGAGAACAATCACGCCGAAATCACCTTCGTTGAGTTCGTTGACGGCGGCGCCGTCCTTGTAGAGCGCCAACACCTTGCCCTTGGCTTCGAGCGACTCGTAGCCGTGGAAGATGGTTTCCTGGCCGGCGTAATCGAGGTTGAGCGCCATCTTGAACTTGCCGGCGGCGCGCGCCTGTTCCTTCTGGCGAGCCATGGCGGCGTCGAAGGCGGCGCCGTCGACGGTGACGTTGCGCTCGCGGCAGATGTCGGCTGTCAGGTCGAGCGGGAAGCCGTAGGTGTCGTGGAGCTTGAAGGCGGTTTCGCCGTTGAAGACGGTGACACCCTTGGCGGCCATGGCAGCGAGTTCGCCTTCAAGGATTTCCATGCCGTGCTCGATGGTCGCGAAGAAGCGGTCTTCTTCCTGCTTGAGCGTGGCGACGACCTTGGCCTGGTTTTCCTTGAGTTCCGGGTAGGCATCGCCCATTTCGGCGACGAGGTCGGGCACCATCTTGTGGAAGAAGGCGGCGCGGGCGCCGAGCTTGTAGCCGTGGCGGATGGCGCGGCGGATGATGCGGCGCAGGACGTAGCCACGACCTTCATTGCCAGGAATGACGCCGTCGGCAATCAGGAAGGAGCAGGCGCGGATGTGGTCGGCCAGCACCTTGAGCGACGGCGAATCCATGTCGGCATCGCTGGTTTCGCGGGCGGCGGCCTTGAGCAGCGCCTGAAACAGGTCAATCTCGTAGTTGGCATGCACGCCTTGCAGCACGGCGGAGACGCGTTCGAGGCCCATGCCGGTGTCGACTGAGGGCTTGGGCAGCGGATGCATGACGCCGGCTTCGTCGCGGTTGAACTGCATGAAAACGTTGTTCCAAATTTCGATGAAACGGTCGCCGTCTTCGTCCGGCGATCCCGGCGGGCCGCCCCAGTACTTTTCGCCGTGGTCGTAGAAGATTTCGGTGCACGGACCGCAGGGGCCGGTGTCGCCCATCATCCAGAAATTGTCTGAGGCGTAGCGGGCGCCCTTGTTGTCGCCGATGCGGATGACGCGCTCGACCGGCACGCCGATTTCCTTGGTCCAGATGTCGTATGCTTCGTCATCCTCGGCATAGACGGTGACCGTCAGCTTGTCCTTGGGCAGTTTGTAGACTTCAGTCAGCAGTTCCCAGGCGTACTTGATGGCGTCGCGCTTGAAGTAGTCGCCGAATGAGAAGTTGCCGAGCATCTCGAAGAAGGTGTGGTGGCGCGCCGTGTAGCCGACGTTTTCGAGGTCGTTGTGCTTGCCGCCGGCGCGCACGCATTTCTGCGAAGTCGTCGCGCGGGAATATGGACGCTTGTCGAAACCGAGGAAGACGTCCTTGAACTGGTTCATCCCGGCGTTGGTGAACAACAGCGTCGGGTCTTCGTGCGGCACCAGCGAGCTCGAGGAAACTATCTGATGGCCCTTCGAGGCGAAGAAGTCGAGGAACTGCTGGCGGATTTCGGAGCTTTTCATAAGCTGGCGGCCTTCAAGGCGTTGAATTCGGAATCCGTGATTTTAACGCAGGTGCGGCAGGAACTTGAGCCCCCGAAAAAGGATTCAACTCGGGTTTCAAAACGGGCTTCAATTTTGGCCCTTTTTTCCGGTTGACCGCAGAAATGAAAAACCCGCCAATTGGCGGGTCTCATCGGCTGCCGAGAGCAATCAACGGCGGCGCGGACGGTCAACCCGGCCGTTGTGGTTGAAATCGTGCTGGCGGTCGTGCTTTTGTGCGTAGATGCGGCGGCTCTGGACTTCCTGCGCCTGATGCAGGCGGGCCCGCTCACCGCGGGTCACGACGCCGTCGGACTTGGCGCGGTTTTCCATGTTGTCGACATGCTGCTGGCCCCGATCCAGACGGTTGGCTTCGCGCTGGGTCAGACTGCCGGAAGCGACGCCCTGATCGATGCGCTGTTCCTGATTGGCCTGACGCTGATCGACACGCGGCGTGTTGGCCTGGGCGAAGGCCAGGGCGGGCAGAACAAGGGAAAGTACGGCGATGGTCTTGATGATTTTCATGATTTTCTCCTGGTATTTAGGGCGAACTCCCTGAACGTCATTAGAAAATATTCCGGCGCAAAAATCAGCCGCGCAAATGCAAGCCTTTGTAAGCACTTGTTTCCGCGACGAAGAGGTCGAGGCGATCGGTAAATATGGCGCTGACGCCACGCTCGAACAGCGATTCTGCGGCTTTTTTCGTGTTGACCGTGTAACACAGCACGGGAATGCCATTGGCCTGCGCCTCGGCCAGCACATCGTCGCTCAAATGCCTGGCAGCGCAATGCAGGGTAACCGCTCGCAGACGCCGCACCACGGCCAGCCAGTCGGCCGGCACCCGTTCGAAGAGCACGCCGCGCGGAATCTGTGGCGCCAGATCGCGGGCAATTTCGAGCGCCTCCAGCGAAAACGACGAGATCAGCGGCTGCACCGTGGCGCCCTGCCACAGGCCGGTGCTCAGGCGAGCCACCGTTTCCGCCGTCTGGCGCTCGAGCCCCGCCGCCGGCTTGATCTCGACATTGGCCAGCAGGCCATATTCGCGGCAGGCGGCAACCGCATCGGCATAACAGGGAACCCGCTCGCCATCGCCGGCATCCAGCGCAAAGAGTTGCGCATCGGGCGTCTCGCCGACCAAGCCCTGGCCATTCGTCGTCCGCTCCAGCGTTTCGTCGTGAATGAGCACGGGCGTGCCATCGCCGGACAACATGACATCAAACTCGACCGCCGAAAAGCCCATCCGACCCGCCAGCCGGATACCGGCCAGCGTATTTTCCGGGGCCAGCGCCCCGCCACCGCGATGACCAATCCAGCGCGGCAGCGGGAAATTCATCAGAAGGGCTGCGCCTTCTTCAACAGCGGTTTGGCGCCGAGTAGCGCATTGCCGCGGCTGACCGCGGTATCGAGCGCCGCCTTGGCCGGCTTCTTGTCTTCCCAGACGGCTTCCATCTCTTCGTCGGTAATGATGCGCACCGGGTCAATGTTGGCGACACGCACGGCCGGCTTGCTGCCATTGCCTTTGAGCGAGGCGTAGGCAATTTCCAGCGTCTTGTCGTCATCCTTGAGCAGCTTGCTGTGCGCGGCGGCACGGGCGACCGAGGTCATCGGCAGACCACCGTAGACGCGGACCATTTCCAGCTGCATTTCCGGCGACAGCATGAAACTGACGAATTTCGCCGCCTGCTTGTACTGCGCCGGCGTCCGACCGGCGCCGACCCACAGCGAAGCACCATCAGCCAGCGACGACTGGCGACCGCCATAGACATCGTCGTGATACGGCAGCGCTGCGACGCCCAACTCGACACCCTTGGCATCGCGAAAATCGACATGTTCGCGCGAATCGGTGGTGATCATCGCGCACTCGCCCTCGTGGAACTTGGCGCTGGCTTCGTTGCGACGACCGAACAGCTTGAAGTAATTGGCCTTGCTCCAGGTTGCCATCATCGCCAGGTGCTTGACCTGCGGCAGGCCATTGAAGGTCAGTAGCCCCTTCTCGGTAGCCGCCGGCACACCCGAGATGGCGCTGACGTTATCGACGTGCACCCAGACCGGCCACGACGAAGTGTAGGGGCAGGCGTAGCCGGCATCCTGCAGCTTGTCGAGCATGCCCTGCATTTCAAACCAGGTCTTCGGCGGCTGCTCGGGATCCAGCTTGGCCTTGCGGAAAGCGTTCTTGTTGTAGAACAGCACCGGGGTCGAATAAAGCACCGGCAGGGCAACGACTTTGCCCTTGGCATCGACTGCACCGGCCTTCAGATCACCCGACAGCTCGCCGAACTTGAGTGGCTGACCGGCCTTGGCCATCATGTCGTGCAGGGGCACAAAGGCCTTGGGCTGACTCAGGACATCGCTCATGTCATAACGGCGCATCAGGTTAAGCACCGCCGGCTTGTCGCCCTTTTCCAGGCGCACCAGCTTCAAGGTACTGCCCGACTCCTTGTTGAAGCGGTCGATAATTGCCTGCAAACGCTCCTCACCGGCCGGGCCAAAATTGTGGGCCAATTCGAATTCGGCAGAAACCGTCGGCGTAGCCGCCGGCTTGGCCGCAGGCTTGACCGCCTTGGCTGGCTTGGCCTGCACGACAGAACAGGCCAGGGCCAGTGTAATGGCGACGGTCAGGGGACGAATGCAATACGACATGAATACTCCAGCAGTTCTTAAAGAACTAAATTATAAAGCCGCGCGCCACGACACACGCCCCACACTTTTCGCAAATATGCGAAAATCCAGCGCATGATCAAGCGAATTTTTCTTATTCTCGCCATCCTCGGACTCAGCGCCTGCGACCAGGTCGGCCAGAAGCTCGGCCTCGAAGATCCAGCCAAAAAAGAAGCCAAGACCGAACAGGAGGCCAAGGCAGTTGGCAGTGCCTGCCGCCAGTCCGGCCGCGCCATCGAGGACTGCTATGCGATCTACAGCTGGCTGCCCAAGGCGGGCATCTACACCGGCTGGCGCGAGATGGACGAATACATGCGCGAGAACAAGCTGGAAACAATCGCACCGCAACTCCCCCCACCGGAAGGCCCGGGGAGCAAGAAAAAGAAGAAAGCCCAGGAGACTGCCAGCGAAAGTGAAACCAAAGCCGAAACCAAGGCTGAGGCCAAAGCAGAAGCCAAGGCAGAGCCTGAGCCAAAGGCCGAGAAACACTAAGCAGCAGGAACATCCTCGTCGAATCCGCCCGGAAGGTAGGAGACATGAAATTTCCAGCATTTCTGGGTGGCATTCGCGGCAAACTGATCGGCATTTTTGTCCTGATCAAGGTCGTTCCGCTGCTCTTGCTGGCCGGATTTGCCTGGTACGCCACCACTCAACTGGGCGAAGACGTTTCTGCCAAGGCGGGCAGCATGGCCGACGCCATGCTCTCGACGATCAAAACGGTCGGCAAGACCGTTACCGACGACTCCATTCGCGCCCTCGACCAGCGCTCGCGCGAAGCCATTGAAGCGCTGACCACGGACGCCGCCAAGGAAATCGCTTCTTTCCTGCATGACCGCGACAGCGACATCCGGCAAGCCGCCGTACTTGCCCCATCCGAAGCCGCCTTCCGCCGTTTTCTGAACGAGCGTAGTCGGCCGATCTATCAACATGGCCCGTGGAAGCTGGCCGCGGATGGTCAATCGTGGATCCCCGAAACACCAGCCGTCCGCGAAGCCAAGGTCAGCCGCCCGGTGCTGGCGGACAACGCCAGGGATTTCCACACCCGCCCGCCGGAATATTTTGGCGAAGCCGAGCAGCGCCCACTGTTCGTCGAAATGACCTTCGTCGATCTCAACGGCAACGAGAAGATCAAGGTCACTACCGGTCAGCTGACCGAAAAAAGCCTTAAAAATGTCGTCGACCGCAGCAATACCTTCGTCAAGGCAGAAACCTATTTCCCCGTGCTCAAAAAGCTGAAAGCCGGCGAAATCTACGTTTCCGACGTCATCGGCGCCTACGTCCCGACCCAGGTCATCGGTCCCTACCTGCCCGCCGCCCTGGAAAAAGCCGGCAAGCCCTTCACGCCTGAAGAGTCAGCCTATGCCGGCACGGAAAACCCCGTTGGCAAGCGCTTCCGCGGCATTGTCCGCTGGGCCATGCCGGTCGTCAGTGGTGGGCAAATAACCGGCTACGTTACGCTGGCACTGGACCACGACCACATCCGTCAGTTCTCCGATCGCCTCATGCCGACCGACGAACGCTACACGCCGATCGCCGACGCCATCAAGGGCAACTACGCCTTCATCTGGGACTACAAGAGCCGCTCGATTTCCCATCCGCGCGACTATTTCATCGTCGGCTACGACCCGCAGACCGGCCTGCCGGCAACGCCGTGGATGGACACCGAGCTGTACGCCGAATGGCAGGCCAGCGGCAAGCCATCCGATGAATTCCTCGCCGGCATTCCCGCCTTTCGCAACCAGAACCTGAAACTCAAGCCGGCCAAGGAGCTGGTCAAGGCCGGCACGGTCGGCCTCGATTGTCGCTATCTGAATTTCTCGCCGCAGTGCGATGGCTGGAATGCGCTGACCGAGCACGGCGGCTCCGGCTCCTTCGTCATTTTTTTCTCCGGCCTGTGGAAGCTGACCACCGCTGCCGCCATCCCCTACTACACCGGCCAGTACGGCAAGTCGCCGCAGGGTTTCGGCTTTGTCACCATCGGCGCCAATGTCGACGACTTCCACAAGGCGGCGACCGACACCGCCGGCCGGATCAACCAGCTCGTTGCAGAAAAGGATGCCAGCCTGGCCATCCAGCGCGGCGAACTGCTCGACCATATTGCCGAAAGCCTGACCTCGACCGGCATCGGCCTGTGGACCTCGACGCTGCTCATGGTGGCCATCGTCATCGGCATTGCCATCTGGATGGCCGGACTGCTGACCCGGCGCATCACGGCGATGATCACCGGCATCCACGCCTTCCAAGAAGGCGACCTGAAACACCGCCTGGATGCTGGCTCCTCCGACGAAATGGGCGAACTGTCGCGGTCTTTCAACCGGATGGCCGACTCGGTCGAAGAATCCTTCAATCGACTCGAAGAAGCGCGGAAAAAGGCCGAGGAAGCCAGCCGGCAGAAATCTGCCTTCCTGGCCACCATGTCGCACGAACTGCGTACCCCGCTCAACGGCATCCTCGGCTTTGCCGAATTGCTCAAAGGCGAGCTGGAAAGCCCGGAACATCGCGGCTACGTCGAGATCATCGAGCAAAGCGGCGGCCACCTGCTCAACCTGGTCAATGAAATTCTCGACCTGGCCAAGATCGAATCGGGCGAGATGCGTTTCAATCAGATCGCCATTTCGCTTGCCGACGTCGCCAGCGAAAGCGCGGCCGGACATCAGGTCAGCGCCGAGGCAAAAGGCCTGCAGTTCGAACTCCAGCTTGCCGAAGACCTGCCCGCCGAAATCACCACCGACCCGACCCGCCTGCGCCAGATTCTGAACAATTTATTGAGCAATGCTGTCAAATTTACAGAAACCGGCCGAATCAGCCTCCGGATCAGCCGGGTCGGCCATCAAGTGGCCTTCGCCGTTCGCGATACCGGCCCCGGCATCCCACTGGAAAGCCGCGAAACAATTTTCGAGAAATTCAAACAACTGGAAAATTTTCTGACCCGCGAACACGGCGGGACAGGATTAGGGCTGGCACTCGTCCGCCAACTGGCAGAACATATGGGCGGGATGGTCACGCTCGAGTCTGAAGTCGGCGTCGGATCAACTTTCACGGTTTACCTGCCACTGGATATCAGTCATGACCGAACAACGTAACGCCTTGGTCGTCGACGACCACCCCACAAACCGCCTGCTCGCCTCCGCCATGCTCAAACGGCTCGGCTGGACGGTCGTCGAGGCAGAGAGCGGCAGTGCGGCACTGACTCTGGCCGCCAAGCAAACATTCCACCTCGTATTGCTCGACATCAGCATGCCCGGCCTCTCCGGCGAAGACACCTGCGTCCAGCTCCGGGCCGCCGAGGCAAGCCAGCCCCTGCGCATCGTGGCGTATACCGCCCACGCCTTCCCGGAGGATCGGGAACGTCTGCTCGCCGAAGGCTTCGACGATGTCCTGGTCAAACCGATCAGCCGTCAGCGCCTCGAAGAGATTGCGGCAAACCTCTAATCGCCGCCATTTTTCGCAGCCGATCGGGATTCGTTTTCAGGCCGCCCCTCAAGCATCCCGGTACTAAAGGGCTGGTAAGCGTATAATCATGCCCCATGTCTGAAATCAATACCTTAGCTGGCGAGAACGCCATCATCATCGCTGCTGACGCAGTGCCCGAAATCACCTTTGCCGACCTCGGCCTGGCGCCCGAACTCCTGCGCGCTGTGCTCGACGAGGGCTACACCAAGCCGACGCCGATCCAGGCCCAGGCCATCCCGCTCGTCATCAGCGGCAAGGACATCATGGGCGGCGCCCAGACCGGCACCGGCAAGACGGCTGCGTTCACGCTGCCCATCCTGCAGCGCATCCTGCCCTTTGCCAGCAGCAGCCCGTCGCCGGCCAAGCACCCGGTACGCGCCCTGATCCTCGCGCCGACCCGCGAACTGGCCATGCAGGTCTATGAGTCGGTCAAGACCTACAGCAAGCACACGCCGATCCGCGCCATGTGTGCCTTCGGCGGCGTCGATATCCGGCCGCAGATCGCCGAATTGAAAAAAGGCGTCGAAATTCTCGTCGCCACCCCCGGTCGCCTGCTCGATCACGTCGAAAACAAGAGCGTCAGCTTCAATTCCGTCCAGGCCCTGGTCCTCGACGAAGCCGACCGCATGCTCGACATGGGCTTTGTCCCCGACGTCACACGCATCCTCAACATGCTGCCGGCCCAGCGTCAAAGCCTGCTGTTCTCCGCCACCTTCTCGGATGAAATCAAGAAGCTGGCCGACACCATGCTCAAGTCGCCGATCCTCATCGAGGTCGCCCGCCGCAACCAGGTCTCGGAAAACATCACCCACCGCGTCCATCCGGTTTCCGAATTCGGCAAACGTGGCCTGTTGATCAAACTGCTCAAATCCAGTGAAATCCGCCAGTGTCTCGTTTTCATGCGGACCAAGCAGGGCTGCTCGCGACTGACCCGCGAACTGCAGCGCGCCGGCATCAAGGCTGACGCCATCCACGGCGACAAGAGCCAGCTCGAACGCATCAAGGCCCTCGAATCCTTCAAGAACGGTGAAACCGATGCCCTGATTGCCACCGACGTCGCCGCTCGCGGCCTCGACGTTGACGACCTGCCCTACGTCATCAACTACGAGTTGCCGCACACCCCTGAAGACTACGTGCACCGCATCGGCCGTACCGGCCGCGCCGGCAAGCTGGGCAACGCCATTTCGCTGGTCAGCGCCCGCGAAGTCGTTTATCTGGTCGATATTGAAAAGCTCATCAAGCGGCCGATTGAACAGGTCGAAGTCGCCGGTTTCGAGCCGGAACCGGAATACGAATACCCCCCGGGCAACAAGAAAAAACGCAGCGCTCCGGTCATCGCCCCGGTCGCCCAACGACCGGAACGTGGCGAACGCCCCGAGCGCAGCGAACGTCCAGCGCGCCCGGAGCGGGAACGGAGTGACCGCCAGGACCGCCGCCCGCCGCGTCGCAATCCGATGATCGCGGCTGACGGTTTCGACTTCAGCAAGCCTTACGAAGACAATTCGCCACGCGGCGATGTGCCGGATTCAGCCACGGCAGCAGCCAAGGTCGATCCGCACAAGCCGAAGCGGGTTGTTGCGGCGTTGCTGGGTGGGCTTGGGCGCAAGTAGGAAGGACCAAACGGCGCCTTTCTGGCGCAGGGGCTTTCCGTATTAATTGGCTTGGGCTTCCGCCCTTGCGGGGCGTCTCACTTTTTCTTGCTTCGCCAAGAAAAAGTAAGCAAAAAGAAGGCGACCCTGGGTCGGTGCCGGCTGCGCCGGTTCCCTGTGCTACTCGGCAGGCCGGGCGGCTGCGGAACTCGGGGCTTTGCCCCTCAAACAGTCCTCGCCGACTGCCCCCGGCCTTCCTGCGTTGCTCGGCACCTCCCAAGGGGCCCGGTGAAACACCCCGTGCTTGAGCTTGGGTGCCTGAATAACAGATTTCGTTTTTGGGCTTTTTTCCGGTTGACCGTGGAAGTCTGTTTTTTGGGCAAAACGGTCGAGCGTGGACGCCTTTGGGGTCCCCATGAGAGGCGCTGAGCAACGCAGGCGGGCCGGGGGAAGTCGGCTTGCGTTGTCTGAGCCGAAGGCGAGTTTAGCAAGCCGCCCGGTCTGCCGAGTAGCGCAAGGGACCCGAAGGGCGCCGACCTTGGGGTCGCCTTTTCTTTGGCTACTTTCTTTTGGCGAAGCAAAAGAAAGTACGCCCGCCAGCAAGGCGGACCCCCATGCCGATCAACCGGGAAAGCGCCATTTCGCATATGTGCCCATGGCACAACGCAAAGACTCAGACCCTCGCCGCAGGTCCCTTTACCGGCAATGCCTCAATCAGTTTAACGATAGCCAGCGAAAGATTGTCACCGCTGCCATTGGCCCGCCGCCGCGCCTTGTCGATCAATATCTCGCAGGCCTGCCGGGCCGAATTCTGGGCGACCAACATGCCGAGTTCTTCGTCATCAAAGTAAGCCCAGAGGCCATCCGAACAGAGTACGAAGGCATCGCCGGAAGCGAGATTGACCGTTTCTGAGAGCGTTATTTTCGGGTCGTCCTGCCCGCCCAGTGAAGCCAGCAGCACATTGCGATTGGGGTGGGTCAGCGCCTGCTCCGCGGTGATTTTCCCGAGGGCAACAAGGTGCTCAACGTAGGAATGATCGACGGAGCGCTCGACCAGCTTGTGGCCGCGAAAATGGTAAAGGCGGCTATCCCCGCAGTGCCCCCAGGTGATTTTCCCCGGTTGCAGGAGCAGCATGACCGCCGTGCTGTGAGGATCCATTTCGTTCATGAAACGCGATGCCTTGATCATCGTGTGCGCTTCACGCATGGCGTTTTCGAGCATGCGCTGGGGGTCCTCATCGGCGGACGAAAACTGGTCGAGATTGGTTTTTGCGGTATGTACCACCTGTTCGGCAGCCAGCGCACCACCGGTGTGGCCGCCCATGCCATCGGCAACAACGGCCAATGCCACGCCGCGCTTGCGGGCGTGCGGAAGGATCGCTACGCGATCCTGTTGTTCCTTGCGATCCCCTTGATGCTGCGCTGCGCAGGCGTCGACTGCTATTGCCATCCATCCCCCTTGTTGTGGGGAAGCTTATCACGGAAGGGTTTAGCGGCCATTAACACTGTGTCCTGCCTTGCTTTTTCTCCGGGCATTCAAGCCTCGACCACGCCGCCGAATCGTTCAAGAACGATATCGACAAATTCGGGCAGCGCGTCGTCGTTGAGGCCAAGCTCGGGCAGCACCTCATGCTTTACCCGCTCCCACTCGGGGCTGGCGATGCGCTGATCGCGATAGTAGATATCGACGGCGAGCTGGACTATGGCCACCATGCTGCGCGCTTCATGCTGGCCCAGTTCGCCGATGGCGTGGTGGTAGCGGATAGCATCGCAAATGAACTCGGGCAGGTGCCAGTGGCGGGCGACCAGATAGCCGACGACACAATGATCGGCATTGAATTTCCGGTCCTCTTCGGCCAGATCGATCCAGATGCCGGGCGCTCCGAGTTTCATCTCGGCGCAATAGGTCGGGAAACGCTGCATGAGCAGGGGCACGCCGCAATCGTGGAAGATGCCGGCCAGGTAAGCCTGATCAGGAAAGATATTGCAGACAGCGACCCGCTCGTCGGCAATCAGCATGGCCAATTGCCCAACGGCATGCGAACGCGCCCAGAAAGCCTCGTAGACACGCCGATTTTTCTTGATCTCGCCCGCCCCGGACAACGCGATGGCCTGGACCAGATTGAACGTCTGATGAACACCGACGGCATGGAGGATGGTTTCGACGGAATCGAAGGGCTGGTGCTGGCGGTAGGCCGAATTGCCGACAACCTTGAAAAGCATCGCCGTCAGCCCCGGATCCTTGTTGATGACGCGAGCCAGCAGCCGGACATCGAGTTCGCTGCGGTTGATGAGCTGGCGCAGCTCTTCGAGGACGCGCGGCTGGGCGGGAAGCTTGACGCCGTTCTCGAGCAGGCGCTTGATGCGGGCGGCATCGTCGGCGCCGAGCGACCGGGTGATCTCAAATACGGAAGGTACGTCGTGGCTCATGCCGTTGCCTCGTCAATCAATTCAATCCAGTGCCGCACGGGCAGTGTACTACCCGCCTGCAAGTGGGTCAGGCAGCCGATATTGGCCGTCGCCGCCAGCGCCGGGCCACCGGCATTGAGGGCAGCCAGCTTGTTGGTGCGCAGTTTGTTGGCCAGTTCGGGCTGCAGGACGGAATAGGTGCCGGCCGAGCCACAGCATAGATGGCTGTCGGCGACCGGCGTCAATTCGTAGCCGGCGGCTTGCAGCAAGACCTCGATGCTGCCGCGAATCTGCAGGCCGTGTTGCAGGGTACAGGGCGAATGAAAGGCCAGCTTGCCGCGTTTTTCGGTGTGGCACGCCAGCAAGGGCAGCAATGCGGCTTTCTCACCGGCCAGAATTTCTGAGGGATCGCGGCACAGAGCGCTGATTTTTGCCGCTTTTTCGGCGTAGACCGCGTCATCGGCCAGGATGTGTTCGTAGTCCTTGATCTGCACGCCGCAGCCGGAGGCAGTGGCAACGATGGCCTCGACACCTGCCTCAACATGCGGCCACCAGGCGTCGATGTTGCGCCGCATGTCGTTCTTGGCCGTTTCGTGGTCGTTGAGGTGGAAACGCACGGCGCCGCAGCAACCGGCCTTGGCTTCTTCAAACAATTCGATCCCGAGCTTGTCGAAGACGCGCGCCGTGGCTGCGTTGATATTGGGCGCCAGCGAAGGCTGGACGCAACCGGCCAGGGCCAGCATGCGGCGCCCGTGGGCGGCCGGCTTCGGCCACGGCGCGCCGGACGGCTGGGCGGGCGGCAACTTGTCGGCCAGAGCGGTCGGCAAGAGCGGCCGGACCGCCCGGCCAACGGCAATAGCCGGGCCAAACAGCGCGGGGTTGGGCAACACGGTTCTCAGCAGCGCGCGTGTCACACGGTCAGCGAAACGGCGCGGCAGTTTTGCCTCGACCACGGCGCGCCCGACATCGAGCAGATGGCTGTATTTGACGCCCGACGGGCAGGTCGTTTCGCAGGAACGGCAGGTCAGGCAGCGGTCGAGGTGGGTGCGCGTCTTTTCGGTCACCGCCTTGCCTTCGAGCACCTGCTTGATCAGGTAGATGCGGCCACGCGGACCGTCGAGTTCGTCGCCGAGCAGTTGATAGGTCGGACAGGTCGCCGTGCAGAAGCCGCAATGGACGCACTTGCGCAGGATTTCCTCGGCGATCTGGCCGGCGTGGGTGGCGCGCAGTTCGGCGGTAATTTTCGTATCCATCAGCCTAAAACTCCGCGTACAGCCGGCCGGGGTTGAGAATGCCCTGCGGGTCGAAGGCTTTTTTGAGGCGGCGATGCAAGGCGAGCAAGGCTGGCGGCAACTCGGCGAATGCCCCGTCCAGACAGCGCAGCGATTCCGGCGCGCGGTAGAGCACGGCGTGGCCGCCGAGGCTGGCGGCGGCAACACGTACTGCCTGGTGATCGCCATCGACTTCGCCGGCATACCAGCGCAAAGCCCCGCCCCACTCGATGGCGCGCAGGCCGTCGAGTTCCGGACACGGCGCGGTCGATGGCAGCGCCAGTCGCCACAACGGGCTGGCAGCGAAGGCCGGATGCGTTTGCTCACGTATCGAATTCCAGTGTTTTTCCGGGTTGACCGTGGAATTGCCGCCGAGCTTGCTGGTAGCCGCCTCGACCGCCGCCCGCGCGCCGGAGAGGCGCAGCCAGAGCTGGCCGTCATGCCAGAAGGAAGCCGAAATCGGCAGCGGCTGGCCGCCCCAGTCGTTGAGTCGGCGAATGGCTTCGGTCGCATCGCACGCGAAAACCAGCGTCGTTTCGGCCACCGGCCTGGGCAGCACTTTGAGCGTGACTTCGGCGATGACACCCAGCGTGCCGAGACTACCGGCGATGAGACGCGAAACATCGTAGCCGGCAACGTTTTTCATAACCTGGCCACCGAAACTGAGCATCTGGCCGGTCCCGTCGACCAGCTTGACGCCGAGCACGAAGTCGCGCACGGCACCGGCCTGTTGCCGACGCGGGCCGGAGAGGCCGGCGGCGACGCAGCCGCCGACTGTGGCGCCAGCGAAATGTGGGGGTTCGAAGGCGAGCATCTGGCCCTTTTCGGCCAGCGTGGCCTCGACCTCGGCCAGCGGCGTGCCGCCTTTGGCCGTGATGTAGAGCTCGGTCGGCTCGTAGGCGACGATGCCGCAATGGCCGGAAACATCGAGAACTTCGCCGGCCAGCAGGCCACCGTAGAAATCCTTGCTGCCGGCGCCGCGGATGCGCAGCGGGGTGCGGCTTTCGCAAGCGGCTTTGACGGCGGAAACGATGGTGTCAAGCTGCATCAGAAGCGCTCCAACTCGGGGAATTTCACGTCGCCGTGATGGACGTGCATGCGGCCATATTCGGCGCAGCGGTGCAGGCTGGGCACAGCCTTGCCGGGATTGAGCAGGCCGGTTTCGTCGAAGGCGGCCTTGACGCGGTGGAAAGCTTCGATTTCCGGCGTCGCATATTGGACGCACATCTGGTTGATTTTCTCGATGCCGACACCGTGTTCACCGGTGATCGAACCGCCGAGCGCCACCGACAATTCGAGGATTTCGGCGCCGAAGGCTTCGGCTCGCTCCCAGTCGCCGGGCTGCGAAGCGTCGTACATGATGAGCGGATGCAGGTTGCCGTCGCCGGCGTGGAAGACGTTGGCGCAGCGCAGGCCGTATTTGGTTTCCATGGCGGCAATCGATGACAGCATTTCGGCCAGCCGCTTGCGCGGGATGGTGCCGTCCATGCAGTAATAGTCGGGCGTGATGCGGCCGACGGCGGGGAACGCCGCCTTGCGCCCGGCCCAGAAGCGCAGGCGCTCGGCTTCCGATTGCGAGACGCGGATTTCGTTGGCACCGGCGGCGTTGAGCACTTCGGTGACGCGAGCGATTTCCTCGGCGACTTCTTCCGGCGTGCCGTCCGACTCGCAGAGCAGAATGGCTTCGGCGTTCATGTCGTAGCCGGCTTTCACAAACGGTTCGACGGCGGCGGTGGCGGCCTTGTCCATCATTTCCAGCCCGGCCGGGATGATGCCGGCGGCGATGATCGCAGCGACAGCATCGCCAGCCTTGGCGACATCGGCGAACGAGGCCATGACGACCTGCGCCAGTTCGGGTTTGGGCACCAGCTTGACAGTAACTTCAGTGACGACGCCGAGCATACCTTCGGAGCCGATCAGCAGCGCCAGCAGGTCGTAGCCCGCGGCATCGGGCGCTTCGGAGCCGATCTCGAAGGCCTCGCCTTCGATGCTGACGACGCGGATGCGCAGGACGTTATGGACGGTCAGCCCGTATTTGAGGCAATGCACGCCGCCCGAGTTTTCGGCGACGTTGCCGCCCAGCGTGCAGGCGATTTGCGACGACGGGTCGGGCGCGTAGTAGAGGCCGTAGGGCGCCGCCGCTTCCGAGACAGCGAGGTTGCGCACGCCGGGCTGCACCACGGCGAGTCGCGCGGCGCGGTCGACACGCAAAATCTTGTTGAAACGGGCCAGCGACAAGACGACGCCCTGGGCATGCGGCATGGCGCCGCCGGACAATCCCGTGCCTGCCCCGCGCGCCACAACCGGCACGCCGAGGCTGTGGCAGGTACGCAGGATGTCAATGACCTGCGCCTCGGTTTCCGGCAGGCAGACGGCCAGCGGCAGTTCGCGGTAGGCGGTGAGGCCGTCGCATTCGTAGGGGCGCAGATCTTCTTCGCCGAGCAGCAGACAATGTGGTGGCAGGAACAGCCGCAGCCGCGCCGCAAGGGCGGCGAGGTCAGTCGAGAAGGCGGGATCGGGCGAGCTCATGGCGGTCATTCTACGAGGATGGCGCGAAAATCATTGACGTTGGTGCGCGTCGGGCCGGTGACCAGCAGGTCGCCGAGTTCGGAAAAGCAGGTCCACGCGTCGTTGTTGGCCAGCCGGGCGCGCAGGTCGAGTCCGGACGCCCGCGCCCGGGCCGGCGTCGTTGGGTCGATGAAGGCGCCGGCGTTGTCTTCGCTGCCGTCGATGCCGTCGGTGTCGGCGGCCAGGGCGTGAATGCCCGGCGCGCCGTCGAGCGCCAGGGCCAGGCTGAGCAGGAATTCGGTGTTGCGCCCGCCGTGGCCGTCGCCTTGCATCGTCACCGTCGTTTCGCCACCGGAGAGCAGGACGCAGGGCTTTTTGGCCGGAAAACCGTGTTGACCGCAGGAGCGCGCCACGCCGGCCATGACCTTGGCGACTTCGCGCGCCTCGCCTTCGATGGCATCGCCGAGGATGAGCGGCGTCATGCCGAGCCGTTGCGCCTCAACGGCGGCCGCTTCGAGCATCTGGCGCGGACTGGCGATGAGGCGGAATTCGCTGTTGGCCAGATGCGGATCGCCCGGCTTGGGCGTTTCCAGTTGGCCGGATTCGAGGTGAAGACGCAGATCGGAGGGAATGGCGATGTGGTGGAAATCGAGCACATTCAGCGCATCGGCGCAGGTCGTCGGATCGCCGACGGTCGGGCCGGAGGCGATGACAGCCGGGTCGTCGCCGGGCACGTCTGAAATGGCCAGGGTCAGCACCGAGGCCGGCCACGCGGCGGCGGCGAGGCGACCGCCCTTGAGGGCTGACAGATGTTTGCGCACACAGTTGATTTCGCCAATGCTCGCCCCCGAGCGCAGCAGCGCCGAGGTGAGCGCCCGCTTTTCGGCCAGCGTGACACCGGGCGCCGGGGCAGCAAGCAAGGCCGAGCCGCCACCGGAAATCAGGGCCAGCACGCGGTCTTCCACGGTCAACCGGGAAATTTGCGCAAAAATGGAAAGCGCTGCTGCCTCGCCGGCGGCGTCCGGGACCGGGTGTGCGGCTTCGATGATCTTGATCCGTTCGCACGGCACGCCGTGGCCGTAGCGCGTGACGACCGTTCCTTCGAGCGGCCCGGACCAATGTTGCTCGACGGCCCGCGCCATGGCGGCCGAGGCTTTGCCGGCGCCGATGACGATGAGTCGGCCGCCATCGTCAGGCGGCAGATGGGTCGGCACGCACAAGGCCGGATCGGCCGCAGCAATGGCGGAGTCGAACAGGCGGCGCAGGATGTCGCGCGGAGTCACCTAGGCATCCAGCCGAGGCCGGCTTCGGTCGTCGTCAGCGGCTTGTATTCGCAGCCGACCCAGCCGGCGTAGCCGAGTCGGTCGAGCTGATCGAACAGAAACAGGTAGTTGATTTCGCCAGTACCCGGTTCGTGGCGACCCGGGTTGTCGGCGATCTGGATGTGGCCGATGCGCCCGAGATTGGCTTCGATGGTCCGCGCCAAGTCGCCCTGAATGATCTGCGCGTGATAGAGATCGAGTTGCAGTTTGACGTTGGGGCGGTCAATGGCGTCGAGCAGCCGGAGCGCTTTGTTCACATCGTCCAGCCAGTAGCCCGGCATGTCGAGGCGGCTGTTGATCGGCTCGATCATCACCGTCGCGCCGACGGTGGCAAAACGGTCGGCAGCAAATTGCAGGTTGGCGACGTAAGTCACTTCCAGTTCCACCTCGCCAACGCCAGCGGGACGAAGCCCGGCCATGCAATGCACCCGTTCGCAGTCGAGGACCATCGCGTAATTTAGCGCCTGCTCGACACTTTCGGCAAATTCGCCCTGGCGGTGCGGCAAACAGGCCAGGCCGCGCTCGCCGGCGGCCCAGTCGCCGGGCGGCAGATTGAACAGCACCTGCTCGACAGCGGCCGCCTTGAGCCATTCCGCGACGTCATGGGCCGGCCAGTCGTAGGGAAAAAGATACTCGACGCCCTGAAAACCGGCCGCCGCCGCCCGCTGGAAACGCTCCGGGAACGGTAGGTCGGTAAATAAAAAACTGAGATTGGCAGCGAACTGGGGCATAAGGATGGCTGTCTGTAGTGCGGAGCAAAAGTATAATCTGCACTGACTCTGGAGAAAGCACCGTGAACGACACCGAACATGAACGCAAGGGCAACCGCCTGTCGAAGATCGTCACCCGCACCGGCGACGCCGGCACGACCGGCCTTGGCGATGGCAGCCGGACGACCAAGGACAGCCTGCGCATCGACGCCATCGGCGAGGTCGATGAGCTCAACTCCGGTCTCGGCGTGCTGCTCTGCGAAGACATGCCGGAAGCCATGCGCGCCGCCCTGCTCGATGTCCAGAACGACCTTTTCGACCTCGGCGGCGAACTTTGCCTGCCCGGCATGGAAGTCATGAAGGACGCCCAGGTCGCCCGTCTCGAAGCGCAGGCCGAGGCCTTCAACGCCGACCTGCCGATGCTCAAGGAATTCATCCTGCCCGGCGGCACCCGCGCCGCCGCGCTCGCCCACCTGAGCCGCACCGTCTGCCGCCGCGCCGAACGGGCCATGGTCCGCCTGCACGGCGCCGAGCCGCTGTCCGAAGCCGCCCGCCGCTACATCAACCGCCTGTCCGACCTGCTCTTCATCCTCGGCCGCGCCCTCAACCGGGCCGGCGGCCGCGGCGATGTGCTCTGGCAAAAGGGCAAAAATGCTGCGTAAAACTCCCCGGCACCTGCCGCCCCCCCGCACCACCCCGGGTTGAGCCGTGTACCGCGTCAAGACAACCTATCGTACCGGCACCGACCGCCCGATCATCGAGCACGGCCCCTGGCACGACTCACGCAAGGTCGCCGAGCACTGGGCCGACCAACTGCGCATCGCCGGCTACGCCGTCAGCATCGAGAGCCAGAACATCCATACCGGCGGCGGTGGCGATGACGACAATGCCGACCTCGCCGCGGCGCTGGCCGGGATGGCCTGAGCGGGCGGCGCTAGGCGGCCGAGATATTTCGGTTTTGCTGGTTTTTTCCGGTTGACCGTGGGATTGAATACCTAGATCCACTGATTTTCATAAATCGTTCTGCGCAAGGCGCGCACAGAGAAGAAAGCCATTTCTTCCAGTTCGCGCTCAATGGCTTTAGGATTCGCAAGAAGCTCCTCGTCTTCCCAAGGGCAGTCGACATGCACCCACTTGTTTCGATACTTCCTTAAAGTGTGAAGATCAGCCTTCAAGTCGGGATCAATTCCGGCTTGGTTAATTAACTAAACCAAGCGCTCCTTTTTGGTTATCGAATGCTCTGATCGGAGATATGTCTCGATGCCGGAAACGGCAGTAAGTATCGCCGCTAAATGTGCCCCACCTGCGAATGCAGTATCAGCATCCCGGACGATAAAAGAGCACCATTCCGAAAGAATGACCCCACCCCCGAGTAATTCACTGTCAAGAGCGATGAGATGTGCCCAGCGTTCGTCTTCAGTCATGCTGACTACAGCATAAGGACAGGGCGTTCCCATGTCGACTGGGCGCGTCGTTTGCCGGCTTTCCCATCCCCGGAAAACGAGTGCCGCTTTTTTCTGCGCAGACTGTTTTCTCATGTTCCAAGGTGTAACGCCGGCACTTGTCGAGTGGCGTAACATCGGAAAAAACTCAAACCCGCCAGGAGACTAGCCGATGAATCCCCTTGAATTCAGCACCCTCGCCGTCACGCTGGTCGATCACATTGCCGAGGTTCGCCTCAACCGGCCAGACAAGTCGAATGCGATGAACGAGGCGATGTGGCAGGAAATCCGTCAGGCTTTCGAATGGGTAGATGCCACGCCGGAGGCACGCGTCGCCATCCTGAGCGGCGAAGGGAAAAACTTCTGCGCCGGGATCGACCTCGCGATGCTCGGCAGCATCCAGCAACAGATTGCTCACGCCGATGGCGCCCGCAGTCGCGAAACCTTGCGTCGGCTAATTCTCGACCTGCAGGATTGCCTGAGCAGCATCGAACGCTGCCGCAAACCGGTGCTCGCTGCCATCCAGGGCGCCTGCGTCGGTGGGGCGCTTGATCTCGTTACCTGTTGCGACATGCGCTACGTGGCACCGGATGCGGTTTTTTCGATCAAGGAAATCGATCTCGGCATGGTGGCCGACGTTGGCACGCTGCAACGCCTGCCGCGCCTGATTGGCGAAGGGATGACGCGGGAACTGGCGTACACCGGCCGCACTGTGGACGCCGATGAAGCGGAAAAGCTCGGCCTGATCAATTTCAAATTTGGCGATTTTTCCCGGTTGACCGTGGAAGTGCGCAAAATCGCCCAAACCATCGCCGCCAAGTCGCCCCTGGCCATTCGCGGCAGCAAGGACGTGCTGAATTTCAGCCGCGATCACTCTGTCGCCGACGGCCTCAATTACGTCGCCGGCTGGAATGCGGCGATGCTGCTCTCGGCCGACCTTGACGAATGCATCGCCGCCCAGCGCGAGAAGCGGGCGGCGCAGTTCGGGGACTGATTCCTTCCCGCAACACAGCGGCGATCCGCGCTTCCGAAACTTGGCATTTGAATATCCCGATGTGCTGACCTAATCTAGAAACAGCCGCATGCGCCCGGCCATGCGTCATTTATTCCGGGCAAAAACCATCGGCCACGACTTTCGACATCCAACTGGAGACATCAGCGCTCCGTCATTGTTTGAAAAGGAACTGGAAATGGCAAGCAAACCCGAAAAGAATCCGAAGGACGCCACCCCCATTGCCGCCCTCCCGGCCGAACCGGCCTATCCCCGAATCTGTTTTGAACGCATCATTCCCGATGAGCTCGACTCCGAACGCCCGGCCCGCCAAGCCTTGCGCGAGTACATGCTAGCCGGCAGGAAGGGCAAGCTGAGTGCCGAAGAAGTGGCCAGTGCCGCCCGGATGGCGGTCATCAGGACCAAGAAGTGGCCGGCCGGTACGACGCTGCGCTGCCTGTTCCTCGACGGCAGCACGACGATGAAGCGGAAGGTCCGGACCTACGCCCACCAATGGGAAAAGCACGCCAATATCAAGCTCAAGTTCGTCACCAAGGCGCCGGCTGAAATCCGTATCTCCTTCTACGCCGATGCCGGATCGTGGTCCGCAGTTGGGCGCGATGCCCTGAACCAGGCTTATTTCCCGCTGCATCAGCCGACCATGAACTATGGCTGGCTACGCGACAAGACGCCGGACGACGAATATTCACGCGTCGTCCTGCACGAATTCGGCCACGCACTGGGCTGCATCCATGAACACCAGACGCCGACCTTCAGTCGCAAATGGGATACCAAGGCGGTGATGAAGTACTTCCAGGGCCCGCCCAACTATTGGACAGAGGACGCGATCAAATACAACGTCCTGCAAAAATACTCGCCAACCGGCATCGCCGCGACGGCGTTCGATCCCAAGTCAATCATGCTCTATGCTTTCGACGGCGCCCTGTTCGCCGACGGCAAGGGGCCGACCAACAGCAACACGAAGTTCTCGGCAGACGACATCAAGATGATCGGGACGATGTACCCGAAATAGCCATTTCAATTTTGGCGATTTTTTCGGGTTGACCATGGAAGCGCCGTTTTGAGGGTCTAGAAGCTCACCATGAAAAAAGCCCGTTCGGCTGACGCCGATCGGGCTTCTTCATATGACGGCGTGAAGTACGACTAGTTGCCGATGCGACAATTGTTTATTCGGCAGCCTCCGCTACCCGGCGCGCCCGAACTGCCGCAGCCAGCCGATCCAGTACGGTCACGCTGTCTTCCCAGTTGATGCAGGCATCGGTCACGCTCTGGCCGTAGGTCAGCGGCTTGTCCGGGACGATGTCCTGGCGGCCTTCGACCAGGTGGGATTCGACCATGACGCCGACGATGCGGTCTTCGCCGGCGGTCAGCTGGGCGGCAACACTGTCGCAGACTTCCATTTGCAGCTTGAATTGCTTGCGGCTGTTGCCGTGTGAAAAATCGACCATGAGCCGGGCAGCGAGGCCGGACTTGGCGATTTCGGTACACGCGGCATCGACGCTGGCGGCGTCGTAATTCGGTTCCTTGCCGCCGCGCAGGATGACGTGGCAATCCTCGTTGCCGGTCGTCGACACGATGGCGGTGTGGCCGGACTTGGTCACCGACAGGAAATGGTGCGGCGAGTTGGCCGAGCGGATGGCGTCGACTGCGATGCGCATGTTGCCGTCAGTACCGTTCTTGAAGCCGACCGGGCAGGACAGACCGGAAGCCAGCTCACGATGCACCTGCGACTCGGTGGTACGGGCGCCAATGGCGCCCCATGAAATGAGGTCAGCCGTATATTGCGGCGTGATGGTGTCGAGAAACTCGGTGGCGCAGGGCAGGTCGAGCTCGTTAATCTCCAACAGAATGCGCCGTGCCAGACGCAGGCCTTCGTTGATGCGGAAGGTGTTGTCGAGGCGAGGATCGTTGATCAAGCCTTTCCAGCCGACCGTGGTGCGCGGCTTTTCGAAATAGACACGCATGACGACGATGAGGTCTTCGGCGTATTTCTCGGCTTCCTTGGCCAGTTTTTTGGCGTAATCGATGGCCAGGTCGTGGTCGTGAATCGAGCAGGGACCGATGACCACCAGCAGGCGGTCGTCGGCGCCATGCAGGACGCGATGAATCGCCTGACGGGCGGCATAGGTTGTTTGGGCGGCGCGGGTGGACACCGGGTATTCCCGGAAAACGTGGGCCGGCGGCACCAGTTCTTTGATTTCCTTGATGCGCAGGTCGTCGGTATTCGGTTTGCTCGTTTGCGTGCTATGCGGCGTCATGGCCAGCCTCATCCAAAAATGCTGAAAACCCGGCATTCTACCGGATGCCCATGGAAGATTTCGTTCTGGCCGCCTTGAACCAGCGGCAAACAGCCTGTTTTGATTACTTCGGCAGCTTCTCGTAGAGGCCGACCACCCCTTCCATCTCTTCAAGGATGCGTTCGCTCGTCGTCGCCACGGCCAGTTGTGCCCGCTTGTCACCGCCGGTTTTCTGATTGAGAGCGCTCTCGAAGAAAATCCACTGCTGCTTGACGAGGCCGAGGCTGTCGTTGATCAGACCAGTATTGGCCGGAGCCCCGCCCAGTTCCTGCAGCGCCTCGCTGAAATCCTTGCGCGCCTTGCCCAGATTGGCGCCAGCGCCACTGTCGGCAATGCCCCACGAAGCGGCCTGGTAATATTTGGCCATACGCTGCGACAACATGCGCTGGCGCCCCGAGACGTTGACCAGACGGCCGGCGTTCGAGCCTGATTTCTTTTCCAGCTGGACGGTGGCCTGATGCGCCAGTTCCAGCACCTCTTCGGAAATAGCCAGCACTTTTCGCCCGTTTTCCGGCGACGGCGTCGCCCCCACCAGCACATCCTTGTAGGCCAGCCAGGACTTTTCGAGCTTGAGGTAGGTTTCCTTGATTTCCGGTGTCGGCGCGTAGTTCTTCAACTCGACGAGTTGCCGGTCGAAGACAGCAATGGAGCCATCAAGAATCTTCCTGCTCCGGTCGACGTCGATTTGTTGGCCAATCTGGAAATAGGCCTTGGCCATGCGCTGCGACAGCATCCGTTGCCGACCGGCCTTGTTGATCGCCGAATTGATGTCGCTGATCTGCGCCTGCGCCTCATGGCCGGCCAGGCTAAGGAAAAATGCGAGCAATGCTGACAACAGGGTCTTCACGAGGCCTCCCGGGATGGCTTTTTCGAGCCAAGAGGATAGCCGCGGCGTTTACCGCAGGACCATGATACGAATCAACAATGTCACACGACGGTAAATCCGTCGCTCAGGGCATCTGCGTCAGGTAGTTGGCAATGGCCGTGATGTCTTCGTTCTTGAGCGGGGCCGTGGCAATCGCCATGAGCTGATTGTTACGCACGCCGGTCATGTCGCGATAGCGGGTGATCGAGCTTTTGAGGTATGGCACTTTTTGCCCGGCGAGACGGGGAAACAGCTCGTTGCCGCGCGCCTGTTCGCCATGGCAGCGAACGCACAGCTTGGCGAACAGCTCCTTGCCGCGCGGCACCTGGCTGTTGTCGGCGATGGATGGCGGCACCTTGATGCTGGCGTAGTAGTGGGCGACCTGAATGCGCTCTTCTTCCTTGAGCACCTTGATCAGGCCTTGCATGAACTGATCCTTGCGCTCGCCGGCACCGAACTTGCGGATCTGTTCGAGCAGGTAGGCCGGGTTCTGGCCGGCCAGGTTGGGCACGTCGGGGGTCTTGCTGATGCCCTCTTCACCGTGGCAATTGGCGCAGAAAAAAGTGGCCTTCTTGCCGGCATCGATCGCCGCACGCAAGGCGACCGGATCGGCACTGAGAGACTTCAGGCGCTCCTGGGCAGGACCTCCCGGAACAGCGGACTGAGCGAACACCGAAGCAGACAGCAAGCAGCCTGCGAGAAAAAGCAACGCGCGCATCAAAATACCCCCACAAAATGTGCCGGTATTATGCCGTTCCACCCACCGTCAGTCCATCAATACGCAAAGTGGGTTGTCCGACACCGACCGGAACGCTCTGTCCATCCTTGCCGCAGGTGCCGACACCGGGGTCGAGTTTGAGGTCATTGCCGATCATCGAAACGCGGGTCAGCGCGTCCGGGCCGTTGCCGATCAGCGTCGCGCCCTTGATCGGGCGGGTCACCTTGCCGTCTTCGATGAGGTAGGCCTCGCTCATCGAAAAGACAAACTTGCCGCTCGTGATATCGACCTGACCACCGCCGAAATTGGCGGCGTAGATGCCCTTCTTGACCGACTTGATGATTTCCGCCGGATCGTGCTTGCCGGCCAGCATCATGGTGTTGGTCATGCGCGGAATGGGCAGGTGGGCGAAGGATTCGCGCCGGCCGTTGCCGGTCGGGGCGACACCCATGAGGCGGGCGTTCAGGCTGTCCTGCAGATAGCCCTTGAGGATGCCGTCCTCGATCAGCACGGTGCGCTGCGTCGTGTTGCCTTCGTCGTCGATGTTGAGCGAACCGCGGCGGTCGACAATCGTGCCGTCGTCGATGACGGTGACGCCCTCGGCGGCAACGCGCTGGCCAACCCGGCCGGAGAAGGCCGAACTGCCCTTGCGGTTGAAGTCGCCTTCGAGCCCGTGGCCGACGGCTTCATGCAACAGGATGCCGGGCCAGCCGGCACCGAGTACGACGGTCATCTGGCCGGCCGGGGCCGGATCGGCGTGGAGGTTGGTGACGGCCTGATGGACGGCTTCCTTGGCGTAGCGCTGGAGGACTTCGTCGTCGAAATAGCCGAAATCGAACCGGCCGCCGCCGCCCGACGAGCCCTGCTCGCGCTTGCCGTTTTCTTCGATGATGACCGAGATCGAGCAGCGCACCAGCGGCCGGATGTCGGCGGCCAGACGGCCATCGGAGCCGGCGACGAGGACCACTTCGTATTCGCCGGCGAGCGAGGCCATGACTTGCAGGACGCGCGGATCGAGCGCCCGGGCAAAGCCTTCAAGGCGTTCGAGCAACTTGACCTTGGCTTCGGCCGGCAGGGAGGCAATCGGGTCGTTCGGGACGTACAGCGACCTTGCCACGGTCGACGGGAAAAATTGGCCAAAATTGGAATTCTGCCCGGTCGCGGCAATCGCCCGCACGGCGTTGGCGGCATCGCCGAGCGCCTGCGAACTGATATCGTCGGAATAGGCAAAGGCCGTTTTCTCGCCCGAGATGGCGCGCACGCCGACGCCCTGGTCGATGTTGAAGCTGCCCGACTTGACGATGCCTTCGTCGAGACTCCACGCCTCGGAGCGCGAGTACTGGAAATAGAGATCGGCGTAATCGACCTGATGCGTCAGGATCTGGCCGAAGGTTCGCGACAGGTCTCCTTCGGTGAGCGAGAAGGGGGCCAGCAGCAGGGATTCGGCCTGGGCCAACGCGCTGTTTTGAGTCATGAATGCTTCCTTAAAGTTTACGGTGGGCAAGCGCCGGCAGGCTCTCGCGAATTTCGGCAAGTCGCTGGTGATTGAGGTCGGCGATAACGACGCCCGGCCCCTTCAATTTGCGGTCGAGAATCTCGCCCCACGGGTCGATGATCATGCTGTTACCGTGCGTCATGCGACCATTTTCATTGCGCCCGCCCTGTCCGACAGCGAGAAGATAACACTGGTTCTCGATGGCCCGGGCGCGCAGCAAAATTTCCCAGTGCGCCTTGCCCGTCGTTTCGGTGAAGGCGGCCGGCACGAGGATCAGGTCAACCGGCGCCAAGGCCCGGTACAACTCGGGAAAGCGCAGGTCGTAGCAGATCGACAGGGCGACCTTGCCGAACGGCGTGTCGACTGCGACGGGTTGGTCGCCCGGCTCAATGAAGCTGGCCTCATCGTAGGACTCCTCGCCTTTCTTGAAGCCGAACAGGTGGATCTTGTCGTAACGCGCGACGCATTCGCCAGCCGGGTTGAAGACCAGGCTGGCATTGCGCATCCTGTCCGAACGGCTGGCGGTCAACGGGATCGAACCGGCAAAAATCCAGATGCCGTGGCGCTGCGCCGTCTCGGCCAGCCAGGACTGGACAGGACCGGCGCCAAAATCCTCGCGCGCCCGGACGCGGTCGGCATCGACCGCACCGATGATGGGAAAATATTCAGGCAGCACGACCAGTTGGGCGCCCTGCGTGACAGCCTCGTCGATCAGCCGGCCGGCCGTCGCCAGATTGTCGGCCACGCGAGGCCCGGAAATCATCTGCACGGCGGCGATACGGCAATTCTGCTTGCTCAAGGCTTGCTCTCCATGGGGTTGCTGTCCTCTTCCAACGTTGCTTCAGGCTTGGCCTCGGGTGTCGACTCCCCGGCCTTGTCGACCTTCGGATCGGCCCAGGTGCCGGTCACATGATAGCGGTAGCTGAACAGGCGGTTGAGCGGTTTTCGCAGCACCGTGTTGGCGACCAGCGCCGCTGCCCCCACCACTGGATTGACCAGCGCCGCCGCGCCGACGGCTGCCAGCCCGCCCAGTTCCGGACGGACGACCACCTGCAAATCCTGCGTTTCAGCCTTGAGATCGGTTTCGCCCTGCATTTCGATCTGCGCCGATGGCCCGGAGATACGCAGCGGCTCGATGGTGCGCATGATGCCCTTGCGAATCGACAGCTTGCTGTCGATGCTGTCGAAAGCCAGTCCGTCACTGAAAATATCGCGAAAATCCAGGGTCAGTCGGCGCGGCAGCGATTGCAGCGAAATCAGCCCGAGCAGCTTGCCGACGCCCGGTTCGAGCTTGTTGAACTGGCCTTTTTCGGCCTCGACATTGAGTTGTCCGGTCAGCGACGGGTAGTGAATGCCGGTCAGCGGCCCGTTCCATTGCAGGTCACCAGTCATTTTTGCCTTGCCGCGGCGCATCGTATCGGCGTAGCCAAGGCGGTCGAGCAATTTGCCGGCATCCTTGGCGTTCAATTCAAAATCCAGCCGCGTTTGATGACGCCCGGCATTGACCCACACCCCCTTGCCCTTCAAACCACCATCCGGGTTCTCAAGGCTCAGCGTATCGAGGTGCCACGCCCCCTTGTCGTTGCGCGCCTTCAGTTCGAGCCGGCCCAGCGCCTTCTCGCCGAGGTAGAAATCATCGACCGTCAGGCTCATCCCGGGCAACGTATTGATCAGCGACGAGGCGCCTTCGGCTGCCTCCGCCGCCGGCCGCACCACGAGGCGCTTGAAGTTGCCCTCAACCCAGCCCTCGCCGGCGCTCTTCCAGAACACCTCACCAACTGCCTCGCGGGTATTCAGGCCGATCTGCCAGCCGCCATCACGTGGTCGCAGGCTGACATCAACCTGGTTGTAATCGCGGTCAAAGAGGTGCAATTGTGGCGTTTTCAGCGTCACGATATTGAGCGCCAGACCGCCACCATCGGCACCGCCGGCCGCCCCCTCGGGCAGGAAATTCTTCCAGGCATCGGCATCGATGCGCGACGTCGCCACGCGCACCGCCAAGCCCTTGTCCGGCAAACGCGGCTCGGCATCGCCAACAGCAAAGACGCCGCGCTCCCAGCTCTCGCCCTTGCGCACGATCAAGCCCTGGGCCACCTTGCCGAGCGTGATCCGGTATTGCTCGCGCTGGGCATCCGGCGCCGTCCGCTCAATGCGCAGGGCGAGCGGCATCGTCGCGTTCTTGTTCAAGGGGTCGGGCAGCGGTGAACTGATGCCAATCAGGTCGGATTCGACCACCACATCGGCATTGCGCCGACGGATGCCGATGTCCGCCTTCCACGCGGCATTGCCGCTCAAATGGTTGATCAGCGGCCAGCCGAAATACTTGCTGACCTCGCCGATACTGGCCGTGCCGGTAGCTACCACACCAACCTTGCCGTCGGCGCTCTTCACCTGGACCTTGAGCGGCCCACCAAAAACCTGGCCGGCGATATCCTTTGCCGACACGGTATTTTCGGTTAGCAACAGGCGCCCATTGACCTGCGTCAGCATCGGCAAGCCGGCCAGCGGCTGCAACTGGTTATTCTGGAAACGATAGTCGCCGCGCACCTTGGTATCGAGCGCATGGCGCAGCGGAATATCCAGCTCGAGATTCAGGCTGCCGTTGCCAATCGCCTTCATGCCATCGGTGAAGCGATCGATCTGCTCGGCCACCGGGCTCTGCTCGATGAAACGGAAGAACTCGCTGGTCGGCCCCTGGGCGATGCCGCGGACCAGCAACATCTCTTCGTGCGATTCGAAATCCGGGATGTCGACTTTCACATCTGCCAGTGAGGCACCCAGGATGCGGCCCTTGTTAGCCTTGATCCGCATGCCGGTATCGAAGCTCATGTCGGCATCGATATCGTCGATGACCGGCCAGCCGTCGGCGTAATCGACCTTGGCGCCGGTCGCCTTGGCGGTGACGATGAACCTGCCGCCCTTGCCGTCGCGGAACGGAAAATCCTTGAGGTTGCCCTTGAGAATGAGCTTGCCGTCGTAGCCGCGGCCACCGACGATGCCGCGCCGTATCCAGTTGCGGGCGCCGGCATTGACGGCGTGTGGCATGTAGCGCCAGACCGCAGTCCCTTCGCCACGTTCGACGCTGGCCGTCAGATCGACTTCGCCCGGACCGTCGCCGGTGTAGCGATACGTCCCCTGGGCCGAGCCGGCGGCATCCGGACCGGCGAATTCGAGTTTTTCCAGCTTGATATCGGTCCCTTGCGGCGAATTTTTCCAGCTCGCCTTGGCCTTCAGCGCGTCGAGCGCGATGTCCGGCTCAGGGAAAATGGCCGGCAGGGACAGGCTGGAAACGCCGGAATCCAGTCTCAGGTCACCGCCTTTTTCCGTCAGATCGATCGACCCTGAAACGCCCCCGGCGCCAGGAAAAATGCCGGCGGCCTCGATCCCCATGTCGCGGAAACCGGCCTTCAGGCTGTAGCGTTTCAGTGTCTCGCCCGCCAGCGACCAGCTGGCCTTCAATTCGGTAATCTGGCCCTGCGGCCGATGGCGGATCAGCAGTTCGCGGCTCTGCGCGTCGAGCGGCAAATAGGACGCCAGACGGCCGAGCGCCGCCAGATCGAGAAAACTGGCGCTGGCATTGCCGTTGACCGCAGCACCCGCCGGGTCCAGTCGCCAATCAACCTTGAAATCGGTCGGCGCGATGCGGATGCCATCCTGCGTTTGCAGTTCGACCTTGTGGCCGACAACCGCCCATTCATCGGCCTTGTAGCGCCCTTCGAGACGGCCGCGCATGCTGGCCAGCTCAAGTTCGGGCAGCTTGCGGCCGAGGCGGATGTGCAATTCTTCGAGCGCCACATCGGCCGTCAGCTTGCCGGCACCATCGTCGAGATCGCCCCAGACGCGCAAGGCGCCGCGGCCCTGCGGCAAATTGACCGGGTAATCGACCCAGGCACGCCAGCCAGCCAGATCGGCATAATCGAGTTCGACAAAAATCTGCCCGGACAAATGCTCGAGCGCCTCGCCGAGGTCGCCCTTGACCTCGCCACGGATATCGACGCGGGCCGCCAGTTCATCGGGTGGCGCTGCCGACAGGCCGAAACGATGGCGCCGGCCGCTGTTGTCGAGGGCGAACTGGAGGTCTTCGAGGACCAGCGGCGGCGCCTTGCGCAGCCGGTCGTCCCAGACAATCGTCGCATCACGGATGCGAATGCGCTTCTGTTCGAGCACCCACTCGCCAAAGGCCGGGTCGCTCTCGCCCTCGGCGTCAACGCCGGCCACCGTAATCTTGCCGTTGGCATCGCGCCGGACATGCAGCACCGGACCATCGAAAGCCAGCAGGGCCAGCGTTGGCCGCAGGCGCCACAAGGTCTGCCACGACAGCACACCCTCGACCCGGGTCAGCGAGAAAGCCGGAGCGCCCTGACGGTCGGCAATCACCACGTCATTGAGCACCAGATCCGGATTCAGCCCCTGCCAGCGCGCCTCGATGCGGCCGATCTTGACCGGCAGCCCGACGGCGCGCGTCGCTGCCTGCTCGATCTCGTTCTGGTATTGGCTGATCTGGGGCAAGACCGCATAGCGCAGGGCCAGCACCAGGATGACAAAAGCCAGCCAGGCAGCGAACAGCCCCCAGCCCAGAACGCGAATGGCGCGGCTGGCGAGCAGGGGCCACAGCCAATGCAGCCGGTGATACAGCGCAATTCGCAGATCGGACGGAATTACTGGGGGATTTCGCGGCAACGGCTCACTCACGCGTCGAACCGCTTTGCCAGAGGGGGGAATAGATCACTACAATCGGGGACTGAATAAAAGCGACATTCTACCTTTTCGGCCAAGCTGCCGACGGACCATCATGGACACCACCCTCGATCCCCGCTGGCAAGCGGCTGTACACCACAGCCGTTACCTCGCCAATTTGCTGCAGGCGCACCCGGAACTGATTCCCGAACTGCACACCACCTGGCTGCAGCCACTCAGCGAAGCCATGCTGCTGGCGCCGCTGCAACAGGAATTTGTCGACGACGACGCCGTTAAATCTGCCCTGCGCCGCCTGCGCCACCGCGCCATGGCCCATCTTGCCCTGCGCGACTTGGGCGGACTGGCGCCGCTGGCCGAAATCGTCGAATGCATGACCCTGCTTGCCGACGTGACGACCAATTTCGCGCTTGAGCACTATCACCGCCAGCTCGTCGCCAGCTACGGCGAACCGCTCGACAAGACCGGTCAGCCGCAGCGCCTGCTGATCATCGGCATGGGCAAGCTGGGCGGGCGCGAACTCAATGTGTCGTCCGACGTCGACTACATTTTTATCTACCCGGAAGACGGCGACACGGCCGGCCCGAAGAGCATCGAGAACTTCGATTTCTTCACCCGTCTCGGCAAGCGCATCATCGGCGCGCTTGGCGATTTGACGGCTGACGGCCAGGTTTTCCGCGTCGACATGCGCCTGCGGCCGAATGGCGACTCCGGCCCGCTGGTCTGTTCGCTCGACGCGCTGGAAAATTACTTCATTACCCAGGGCCGCGAATGGGAGCGCTACGCCTGGATCAAGGGCCGCACCATGAATGCCGGCGAGAATCTGCAGCCGAACTGGGTGACGGCCATGCAGAAAGTCGCCCGGCCCTTCGTTTTCCGCAAATATCTCGACTTCGGCGCCATCAATGCCATGCGCGACCTGCACGCCCAGATCAGCCGCGAAGTGGCGCGCAAGGACATGGCCGACCACGTCAAGCTCGGCCCCGGTGGCATCCGCGAAATCGAGTTCATGGCCCAGGTATTCCAGCTCATCCGCGGTGGCCGCGACCCGGCGCTGCAGATCCGGCCGACGCTTTCCGTGCTCAAGCTGCTCGTCGACCGCAAGCTGATCCCGGCCGAAACCGAAAACGAGTTGCGCGAAGCCTACGTCTTCCTGCGTCGTCTCGAGCACCGGCTGCAATACGTCGAGGACAAGCAGACGCACATGCTGCCGATCGACGCCGAGAATCGGCAAAATATCGCCGTCAGCATGGATTTCCCGGACTGGCCGGCCATGTTGGCCGTGCTCGACAGTCACCGCGAAAAGGTCAGCCAGCATTTCGGCGCCATCTTCTCCGACCCGGAAGCCGGCGAGCACCCGCTGACCGGCCTGTGGCAAGGCCAGCTCGATGAGGACACGGCAATCGAAGCCTTCGGCAATCTCGGCTACCGCCACCCGAAGGAAGCCATCGCCCGCTTGGCCGAACTGCGCGCCGCCAGCCGTTACCTGCAACTGCCGGCGACCAACCGGGCCCGCCTCGACGCCGTTGGTCCGCGCCTGATCGAGGCGGCCGGCGCGACGCCCGCCCCCGATACAACACTGGCCCGCGGCCTCAACTTCCTCGAAGGCATCGCCCGCCGCGGTGCCTATCTGGCGCTGTTGCAGCAATACCCGATGGCGCTGCGCCGGGTCGCCGACATGATCTGCGCCTCGAACTGGGCGGCCGATTACCTGAACCGCCACCCGCTGCTCCTCGACGAACTGCTCGACCCGCGCCTCTATGAAATCGCCACCAACTGGGCCGGCTTTCGCGAAATCCTGCGCGACAACCTGGCCCAGCACATCGACGACACCGAGCGCGAAATGGACATCCTGCGCGAAATGCACCACGGCCAGGTGTTCCGGCTGCTGGCGCAGGATCTGGCCGGATTGCAGACCATCGAACGCCTGTCCGACCACCTGACCGAACTGGCCGACACCATTGTCCAGGAAACCCTGCCGCTGGTCTGGGCCAAGATCAGGAATCGCCATTGCGCCACACCGAAATTCGCCGTCATCGGTTACGGCAAGATGGGCGGCAAGGAGCTCGGCTACGCCTCCGACCTCGACCTCGTCTATCTCTATGACGACGACGATCAGGACGCCCCGGAAAACTACGCCCGGCTCGGTCAGCGCCTGAACTCCTGGCTGTCCAGCCAGACGCCGGCCGGCATCCTGTTCGAAACCGACCTGCGCCTGCGCCCGAATGGCGAATCCGGCCTGCTTGCCGTTTCGGTCGACTCCTTCCGCGACTACGAACTCAAAAATGCCTGGACCTGGGAGCATCAGGCCCTGACGCGGGCCCGCTTCTGCGCCGGCGACCCGGCCGTCGGCCAGCGTTTCGAGGAAATCCGTTGCGAAATCCTGCGCCTGCCGCGCGATCTGGCCAAGCTCAAGGAAGAAGTCGTCGCCATGCGCCAGAAAATGGTCGACGCGCACGGCTCGAAGAGCGACACACTGTTTGGCCTCAAGCACGATCCGGGCGGCATCATCGATGTCGAATTCATCGTCCAGTACCTGATCCTCGGCTATTCGCACCTGCACGCCAGCCTGACCGGCAATCTCGGCAACATCGCCCTGCTCCGCATGGCCGGAGAACTGGGCTTGATCGACCCGCAACAGGCCGAAGCGGCCGGCAACGCCTATCGCGAATACCGTCGACTGCAACACGCCAAGCGCCTGTCGGCCTTTCCCAAGGCGCCGATTCCGCGCGAGGAGGTGGAAAAGCACATCGCCGCCGTCCGCCGGCTGTGGGTGGCGGTTTTCGGTAATTGAGGGGCGCCATGGCCATTTCAATTTTGGCCATTTTTCCCGGTTGACCGTAGCAATCGGCTGCCACCATCAGGCCATGAAAAAAGGCCGCACCCGGCGGCCTTGATCGGGGCGAAAAGCGCTTATTTCTTCAGCGAATCGCGAATCTCGCGCAGCAGCATGACGTCTTCCGGCGTCGGCGGGGCTTCGGGCGCGGCAGCCGGCTCTTCGTTACGCAGACGGTTCAGCTGCTTGACCATCATGAAGATGATGAAAGCCAGAATAATGAAGTTGACCAGGATGGTCAGGAAGGAACCGTAGGCAAAGACCGGAATGCCCGCCTTCTTGATTTCGGCGAGGGCAACGAGGTTGTTCGGGTTGTCACCGAGGACGAAGAACAGGTTGGAGAAATCGAGTTTGCCGACGACGCGGCTGACCAACGGCATGATCAGGTCGCCGACGATGGAATCGACAATCTTGCCGAAGGCGCCGCCGATGATGACGCCGACCGCCAGATCCATCGCGTTGCCCTTGACGGCGAATTCCTTGAATTCCTGGACCATTCCCATTTTTCTCTCCTTGCTATGTTTTGGTCGGCCGATTATTCGCTTTGTGGCGCGCGCCGGTCAAGCGATTTTCATAACTTCAGCTTTCCTTACAAAGCTTTACAGAACCGCTCGGCAGCGGCCTTCAGCGTACTTTCCGGCAGGCTATGAAAGCATGTTTCTCTGCAGAAGATAGATGCCGGCGCCGGCAAAATAGCCAACCAGGGCCAAGCCGCTGATCTTCTTCACGTACCAGAAGAAGTGGATTTTTTCGAGGCCCATGGCGGCCACACCGGCGGCGGAGCCAATGATCAGGATGGAGCCGCCCGTGCCGGCGCAGTAGGCCATGAATTGCCAGAGGAAATGGTCAGGCGGGAAGTTCGTCAGGCTGTACATGCCCATCGAGGCGGCAACCAGGGGCACGTTGTCGACAATCGCGCTGACCAGGCCGATGATCAGAACGATGACGTCCTGCCGCCCGACTGTCTCGTCCAGCCATTGGGCCAAGGAGGTCAGGATATGCGTATGTTCCAGCGTGGCGACTGAAAGCAGAATGCCGATGAAAAAGACGAGCGAACTCATGTCGATCTTGCTCAGGGCATGGGCCAGGGTGAAATGGACCTTGAATTCGTCTTCCTTGTGCCGATGGACCAGATCGCCGACCAGCCAGAGAAGCCCCAAACCGAACAGGATGCCCATGAATGGCGGCAGGTGCGTAATCGTCTTGAAGGCGGGAACGGCGACCAGAATGCCGAGCCCCATGAAGAACATCAGGTTGCGCTCAAACTCCGTCGTACCTAGCCCATGGTCGCTTTCGACCAGATCCGGACTGACCACCTCGCGCCCGCGCAATACGTAGGCGGTAATTCCCATCGGCACAATCATGCTGACCAAGGCTGGCAACAGCACCGCCTTCATAATCGCCAGCGAGGTGATCTGGCCGCCAATCCACAGCATCGTCGTTGTCACGTCGCCAATCGGTGACCAGGCACCGCCGGAATTGGCTGCGATAACGATGATCCCGGCGAAGAAAAGGCGGTCATCGTGCTTGGCCAGCAGCTTGCGCATGAGGGAGATCATCACGATGGTCGTCGTCAGGTTGTCGAGAATCGCGCTCAGGAAGAAGGTGACGAAGCCGACCAGCCACATCAGCGACGACAATTTGGTCGTCCTGATCCGTTTGGTGATGACCTCGAAGCCGTTATGCGCGTCGACGACCTCGACGATGGTCATGGCGCCCATCAGGAAAAACACGATCTGGGCCGTGCCGGTCAGCGACTCGCCCAGTTGCTCCGTCAGCAGGTGCGTATCACCCAGCGAGAGGGCATAGACCGTCCACAGCAAGCCGGCGCCAATCAAGGCCGAAGCCGATTTATTGACCTTGAGCGGATGTTCCAGCGCGATGGCGGCGTAAGCGACGACAAAAATGACGACGATGGTGGCTAGCATGCAAAACCTCAGCGGGATTGGACTCTGGCGTGACTCATTTAGCCCGCCCCGGTCAAATTGGGCTAACAAGTTAGCGCAACTGACGACTAAAATAAATTCGATTTATTTCCCGAAACAATACGACTTTCTCGATGAATTGACTGCGCCGTGAACCACAAGCATCTGTTCTATTTCTGGAAGGTGGCCAAGGCCGGCAGCATTGCCCGGGCCGCCGAGGCAATCAATGTCACGCCACAAACCTTGAGCGGTCAGATCGGGCTGCTGGAAAGCAGCCTGGGGACCGAGCTGTTTGCCCGCCAGGGGCGCTCCATCGTCCTGACCGAAGCCGGCAAAATGGCCCTCGAGTACGCCGACGAACTGTTCGCCCTGAGCGCCGAACTGGAAGTGATGATCAAGCACCATCCGAAGGGGCGACCGGCCGAATTCCGTGTCGGCGTCTCCGATGCGGTGCCGAAATCCCTTGCCTGCTCGTTGCTCCAGCCTGCCATCCATGGCGAACAGTCGACGCGCATCGTGTGCCGCGAATGGCAACTGGACCGTTTGCTTGCCCAGTTGGCGGTGCATGAACTCGACATGGTCATTTCGGATGCTCCGGTGCCACCGGGCTTCAGCGTTCGTGCCTATAACCATCGCCTGCTCGATTCGGGTATTTCATTTTTGGCAGCCAGGCGCCTGATCGCTGAAACGCCGCCCGAGTTTCCGGCTTGCCTCAACGAACTACCCTTGCTTTTACCGGGGGAAGATTCAACCGTCAGAACGAACCTTCTGCCCTGGCTGGAAAGAGAGCGCATCCGGGCGCGGGTCGTCGGCGTATTCGATGACACCGCCTTGATGGCGGCGTTCGGCAAGGCAGGCGTTGGTGCCTTTCCGGTTCCCACCATTGCCGAAGACGAATTTCTCACCTCGGGCGAACTGGCCGTTATCGGGCGAACCACCGATGTTCAGGTCAGCTACTTCGCCATTTCGGTCGAACGGCGCCTGACCCACCCGAGCGTTCTGGCGGTCACCCAGTCAGCGCAGCGTATCGGTTTGCCAGTCGGCGAATAGGCTGCTTTTCAATTTTGGCCATTTTTTACGCTTTGCGTAGTAAACCCGGTTGACCGTAGGAACGGTCAAATGCGCCAAGGTGAACTCACGGAAAGGCTTTGCCCAGCCTTTCCGCCGCCGCCTTCAGCGTACTTTCCTGTTTGGCGAAACAGAAGCGGACAACGCGATCATCGCGCCCATCGGCATAAAAAACCGAGACCGGAATGACGGCAACGCCGACTTCGCGTGTCATCCATTCGGCAAATTCCCGGTCGGGCAAATCCGAAATGCGGTCGTAGCGCGCCAGCTGAAAATAGGTGCCGCGACAGGGCAGCAGTTCGAATGGCGTGGCCGCCAGCAACTGGCGGAAAAAGTCGCGTTTTTCCTGATAGAAGGCAGCCAGCCGCAGATGGCGGTCAGCGTCCTGCATGTATTCGGCGAGCGCCAGTTGCGACGGGGTATGCACGGTGAACACGTTGAACTGGTGCACCTTGCGGAACTCGGCCATGAGTTCGGCCGGGCCGACGACGTAGCCAATTTTCCAGCCCGTGATGTGATAGGTCTTGCCGAAGCTCGACACGACGATGCTGCGCGCTGCCAGCTCGGGATGGGCGCACAGGCTGGCGTGCTGCTCGCCGTCGAACAGGATGTGCTCGTAGACCTCGTCGGAGAGCACGACGATGTTGGTGCCTGCTATCAATTTTGCGAGTTTTTCCCGGTCGACCGTGGACAACAGGCTACCCGTCGGGTTGTGCGGCGAATTGACGATGATCATCCGCGTTTTCGGCGTGATGAGTTGCGCCACCTGCTCCCAGTCCGGCACGTAATCGGGAAAGCTCAGTTGGGCGTAAACCGCCGTGCCACCGACCGTTTCGATGGCCGGCACGTAGGAATCGTAGACCGGTTCGAAGACGATCACCTCGTCGCCCGGCCGCACGAAGGCGGCGATGGCCGTGAAGATGGCCTGCGTCGCCCCGGCCGTCACGGTGACCTCCGACTCGACGTCGTAGCGCACGCCGTAGAGCGCCGCCACCTTGTCGACGATGGCCTGGCGCAACTCCGGCATGCCGGCCATCGGCGCGTACTGGTTGCGCCCGGCCAGCATGTGGCGATGCACGACATCGAACAGCGCCGGCTCGGCCTGAAAATCCGGGAAACCCTGCGACAGGTTGACCGCGCCGCACTCGGCTGCGAGGCGACTCATGACGGTGAAGATGGTCGTCCCCATGTTCGGGAAGCGGGAGTCGATGCGAACAGGAGTTTCCATGGTGCTGGCGAGTGTTTTGGAAGTTGGCACTATGCCACAATGCGAACCATGAACATCGACGGCACTCCCACCCGCACCCTGCGCGCCCATCCTGAACAGCGCGCCATCGACATCATCGACCAGACCCGCCTGCCGCACGCGTTGCACTGGGTTCGTGTCGCCTCTCTGGATGAAGCCGCCCATGCCATCCGCGCCATGCAGGTGCGCGGCGCGCCGCTGATCGGGGCCACGGCGGCCTACGGGCTGGCCATCGCGCTCGACTTCGAGGCATCCGACACCCGGCTGGCCGAAGCTGCCGCGCTGCTGCGGTCGACGCGGCCGACGGCGGTCAATCTGCATTGGGCGCTGGCCCGCATGGAAAGCGTGCTTCGGCCGCTGCCGGCCGAGGAGCGTTGCGCCGCCGCCTGGCTCGAGGCCGCCGCCATCGCCGAGGAAGACGTCGCGCAGAACGCGACCATCGGCCAGCACGGCCTCAAGCTATGGAACGAGCTGATCGTCGCCGACGGTCAGACGCTGAACATCATGACCCACTGCAACGCCGGCTGGCTGGCCACCGTCGATCACGGCACCGCCCTGTCGCCGGTCTATGCCGCGCACGATGCCGGCGTGCCGGTGCATGTCTGGGTCTCCGAAACCCGGCCGCGCAACCAGGGTCTGCTCACCGCCTGGGAACTCGAACAGCACGGCGTGCCGCATACGCTGATCGCCGACAACGCCGCCGGGCTGCTCATGCGCGCCGGCAAGGTCGATGCGGTGATCGTCGGCGCCGACCGCATCGCCGCCAACGGTGACGTCGCCAACAAGATCGGCACTTATCTCAAGGCGCTGGCTTGCGCCGACAACGGCATTCCCTTCTATGTCGCGGCGCCGCGCTCGACCCTCGATTTCGCCTGCGCCGACGGCGCCGACATCCCGATCGAGGAGCGCGACGGCGACGAATTCCGTTTCGTCCATGGCCTGGATTACCACGCCCAACCCTCGGCCCTGCGCCAGCTGGCGGCCGGTGAGGACGTTGCCAACCCGGCCTTCGACGTGACGCCAAACTGGCTGGTCAAGGCCATCATCACCGAACGCGGCGTCTGCCCAGCCAGCCGCGAAGGCTTGCTGGCGCTCTATCCGGAGGAAAACCATGGCTGACCTGCGCGCCGACCTGATCGCCACGGCCCGCGCCATGCAACCGGCCGGCCTCAATCGCAGCACCGCCGGCAACGTCAGCGTGCGCAGCGGCGATGGCTTCTACATCACGCCGACCGGCATGGCCTACGACGCCTTGTGCGACAACGACATCCCGCTCATGGCACTCGATGGTTCGCACGCGGGCAAGCGCAAGCCGTCGTCAGAATGGCGTTTCCACCGCGACCTCTACGCCACCCGGCCGGAAGTCGGCGCCGTGTTGCACGCCCACTCGCCCTTCGCCGTCAGCCTCGCCTGTCTGCGCCTCGACATTCCGCCCTTTCACTACATGATCGCCCGCTTCGGCGGCGACACGATACGCTGCGCCGAATATTCCATTTTTGGCTCGGAATCCCTGTCGACCGTGGCAATGGCCGCCATGGCCGGGCGCAAGGCCTGCCTGCTGGCGAACCATGGCATGCTGGTGGCCGGACGTGACCTGAACGAAGCCCTGGCGCTGGCCATCGAGCTCGAAGAACTCTGCGAACAATACTGGCGCGCCTGTCAGCTCGGACAACCCGTGCTGCTGTCGGCTGAGGAAATGGCCGCCGTGCTGGAAAAATTCAAGGGCTACGGCCAGCAATGAGCGACGACAACCACGACCTGACGCGCTGGGCGCACAACCACCGTTACGTCACCGGCAACGCCGCGGCCGAACGCGGCACGCGCCTCGTCATGTGGATCACCATCGCCACCATGCTGGTCGAAATCGTCGCCGGCTGGTGGTTCAACTCGATGGCCGTCCTCGCCGACGGCTGGCACATGAGCTCGCACGCCCTGGCCATCGGCCTCTCCGCCTTCGCCTACGGCGCGGCGCGCAAATACGCCGCCGATCCGAGCTTCGCCTTCGGCACCTGGAAAATCGAGGTGCTGGCCAGCTACACCAGCGCCATCTTCCTGCTCGGCGTCGCCGCTGCGATGATTTTCGGTTCACTCGAACGGCTGTGGGCGCCGCAGGAAATCCACTACCAGGAAGCCATGGCCGTCGCCATCCTCGGCCTGGTCATCAACCTGATTTGCGCGCTGATTCTTGGCAAGGCCCACGGTCACGACCATCATCATGACCACGGACACGGACACGACCACGCCCATCACGATCATGACGACCTCAACCTCAAGGCCGCCTACATCCACGTCGTCACCGATGCCGCCACCTCGGTGCTCGCCATCGCCGCGCTGGCTGGCGGCTGGTTCTACGGCTGGGCCTGGCTCGACCCGGCGACCGGCATCGTCGGTGCCGTCCTCGTTGCACTGTGGGCGAAGAACCTCATCGTGCAGAGCGGCCGCGTGCTACTCGACCGCGAAATGGATCACCCGGTCGTCGCCGAAATCCGCGAAGTCATTGCCCAGCTACCGGCCGATGGCCAGACGCAACTGACCGACCTGCACGTCTGGCGCGTCGGCACCGGCGCCTACGCCTGTGCGCTGAGCCTGCTCACCCACGATCAGGTGCTGACGCCCCTGGACATCCGCGATGCGCTCGCCGTGCATGAAGAAATCGTCCATGCGACGGTCGAGATCCATCGCTGCGACATCTGCTAGCTCCTCAGCTTCTAGCGGAAATCACTTGGCCAGCAACTCGTGCCGCTCGCGCTCGACCTTGGCGATGTAGCGCTGGATACGGTTTTCCTCGACTGCCGGCATATTCTCGAAATGCAGGCCGATGCGCCACTGCTGGATGCCCGTACGCCCGACCTGCGGTGTGATGTGGCGTATGGTCGCGCTGAAGAAAAGCTCGTGCTCGTCGTCGGGCAGGGAAAAATGGCAGTTTTCCAGCCGATCACCGGGCGACAGGCCATCGGGCAGCGTCAGTGCGGTCATACCGATACCAGCCACCGACATGTCATGTGCCGGAAAATTGAGCAGTTTGCCGCCGGTCAGACGGCCGAAGAATTGCAGCGGCTTGCCGCGCGGCGTTTCGATCCGGAAAGTCTCCCGACGCTGCAGGCGGACGACGTGTTTGGGCAAGGGCACGGCAAACGCCTTGCCACCATCGAAAATCACTTCCGTCGCCCGCCCGGTAGTGAATTGCACGTGGATACCGCCAGGCCGTCCGGCAAATACGTTGTGGCCGCTTTCGAGAAAGCGACGGTTGATCTCGGCGCTGCCGCTGCAATCGAGGATTAGCCGGTCGCCGGCCGGCTGCGCGTCGAGCAGCGTCGTCAGCATCATGTCCTCGCCGCCGAAGGACACCGTGAACTGATCCTTGGTTCGGGCATAACCGACGAGAAGAAAGGAAATCGGCAGCGTACCGGTGACATGGAAACGCTCTTCGATTTCTGCTTCGGAGAGTTGCGCGATCTGACTCATGCGAGTTCCAGCACGCGCAGCAGCGAAGACGTATCGTCCCGCCCCCAGCCCTGCGCCATCAGTGCGTTGAGTTGCTGGGCGACAACGGCAGTCAGCGGTACCGGTACACCACTCTGGCGCGCCGCTTCGATGACCAGCCCGAAATCCTTGTGATGCAGGCGCGCTTCGATGCCGGCCGAAAAGTCACGGCTGACCATGCGCTCGCCCATCACATCGAGGACGCGCGAAGCGGCCGAACCACCGGCCAGCGCCTGCCTGACCTTGGCGCAATCGACCCCGGCCCCGGCGGCCAGACGCATCGCCTCGGCCGCCGCTTCGATGGCGGCGACCATGATCATCTGGTTGCACGCCTTGGCGACCTGCCCGGCGCCATTCGGGCCGATATGGACGATGCGCTGGCCCAGGCATTCGAGCAGCGGCCGGACCCGTTCGAGCACCGCCGCATCGCCGCCGGCCATGATCGCCAGCGTCGCGTCGATGGCGCCCTGCTCGCCACCGGAAACCGGGGCATCGACAAAATGGATGCCTTTTTCAGCCAGCTTGCCGGCGATCTGCCGCGCCGCATCGGGTGCAATGGTCGAGCAATCGACCAGCACCGAACCGGGCGCCATGCCTTCAATCAGGCCATCATTGCCGAGCGCGACGCCTTCGACATCGGCACTCGTGGTGACCACCGTAAAAACAACCTCGGAGCAGCGCCCCAATTCGGCCGGCGTCGAACAGACACGGGCTGACAGATCACCGATGCTTTCCGGGCGGCGCGCCCAGACGGCCAACTCGTGGCCGGCGCGCTGCAAGTGCATGGCCATCGGACGCCCCATGGCGCCCAGACCGATGAAACCTATTTTCATTCCTGCCCCGACAAGCGCTCAAGCAATTTGAGTACGGCGATCGAATCCTCTTCGCCCATGCCGGAACCAACCATGGCGTTGAACATCTGCGCCGTCGCCGCCGAGCCGGGCAGGCAGAGGCCCAGTTCGTGCGCCGTCTGCATGACGATGTTCAGATCCTTTTCGTGCATCCAGCTCTTGAAACCGGGCTTGAAATTGCGGTCGAGCATGCGCTGGCCGTGATTTTCGAGAATTTTCGAGTAGGCGAAGCCGCCGAGCAGCGCCTCGCGCACCTTGCTACGGTCAACGCCGTTTTTTGCCGCAAATGCAAATGCCTCGGCCACCGCCAGCACGCCCATCCCGGTAACGATCTGGTTGGCCGCCTTGGTGACCTGCCCGGCGCCGCTGGCGCCGACGTGCACGATGTTCTTGCCCATGCATTCGAAAGCCGGTTTGGCCCGGCCGAATCCCGCTTCGGAACCGCCAGCCATGATCGACAAGGTGCCGGCGATGGCTCCGACTTCACCACCAGACACCGGCGCATCGATGAAATCGACACCGGCCGCGGCAAGTTCCTCACCGATAACACGCGCGGCAGCCGGGGCGATGGTACTCATGTCGACGGCGACCAGCCCGGCCTGGCCGGCACTGGCCACGCCGCGCATGACTTCGGTGACGTCCGGCGCATCGGCCACCATCGAAATGACCAGTTCGTTGCCGCGGGCGGCATCAGCCGGACTGGCGGCGCCTTTGGCACCGGCGTCGAGCAGCGGCTGCATGGATTCGGCGCGGCGCGCCCAGACGGTGACGGCATGGCCACCCTTGATAAGATTGAGCGCCATCGGGCGCCCCATGATGCCAAGGCCGATAAATCCGATCTTCATACTGAGCTCCGTCCTGAGAAGGCTTGAATTCTAGTGGTCTGCGCCGTAATTGGCGAGCCTCGATGAAAGCGCCGGATTTGTGTTCCTGGCTAGGCGCGAACCGCAGCAATAGCCGTAGCTATTGCGAGGATGAGCAACAACGCCAGGGGCACAAAGACAAGCTTTCATGGATCGATCAATTGCGAAGCAGACAACTTGCCTTCAACGCCGCTCACTCAAACTGTCTCAGGCTGGCAGCGCGGCGTATTCCTCACAGCGACCGAAACCAACCACCTCTTCAGCCGATGCCGGCTGGTAAAAATGGAAGCCCTGAACCCGCTCGCATTCGAGTGTGCGCAGGAATTCGGCCTGGGCAAAGTTTTCGACGCCCTCGGCCACCAGTTGCAAGCCGAGCGAGCGACCAAGCATGACGATGGAGGTGACCAGCGAGGCAGCATCGGAATCGGTGTCGACATCGGCCAGGAAGGAACGGTCGATCTTCAGGCGATCAAGCGGGAAGCGACGCAGGTAGGATAGCGATGAGTAGCCGGTGCCAAAATCGTCGATGGCCAACCGAACGCCCATGGCCTTGAGCTGAGCCAGTGTCTGGATGGCGGCATCGACACCGTGCATGACCGTGCTTTCGGTAATTTCCAGTTCCAGCCGCTCGGCCGGCAGGCCGGTTTCAGCCAGCACACCTTGTACCGTCTGCACGAAATCGGGCTGACGGAATTGATGAGCCGAGATATTGACGGCCATTTCACCCATGTCGATGCCGGCATCGAGCCAGCTCCGAACCTGCCGGCAGGCAGTCAGCAAGACCCAGTGCCCGAGCGGCAAAATCAGGCCGCACTCCTCGGCGACTGGGATGAAGTCGGCCGGCGCGATCATGCCCCGCAGTGGGTGAGCCCAGCGCACGAGCGCCTCGACGCCGACGACCTTGCCGTTGAGCAGATCGATCTGCGGCTGGTAATGAAGCACCAGCTGGTTCTCGGCCAGGGCTCGCCACAATTCGCTTTCCAGATGCAGGCGCTTGTTGGCGGCGGCGTTCATCGACTCGGCGAAAAACTGATGGTTGTTGCGCCCGGCCGCCTTGGCCGCATACATCGCGGCATCGGCATTGCGGATCAGCGTCAGGCCATCCCGGCCGTCTTCCGGATAGAGGCTGATGCCGATCGACGGCGTGCTGTGCAGCAGATGACCATCGATCTCGCAGGGCTGGCCAATCGCCCGGACCAGGCGATCGATCAAGGCCGCGACAGCACCATCGCCGTCGAGCTGGTCAATGACCACGACGAACTCGTCGCCGCCCAGGCGGAACAGACGTTTCGAACGGTCCATTTCGGCACCCATGCGACGGGCAATTTCGGCCAGCAAGCGGTCGCCCGAGTGATGGCCCAGCGAGTCGTTAACCGTCTTGAAATTATCCAGATCGATGATGAGCAGGGCCAGGCGGTTGATCCCGGGCACCGCGCCAGCGAGCAGCGTGTCGAGGTGTCCGTCGAGCGCCAGCCGGTTCGGCAGGTTGGTCAGCTGATCGTGATGCGCTAGGTAGTCGAAGCGGTCAGCCTCGGCCTTGGCTTCGCTGATATCGGCAAAGGTGGCGACAAAATGTGAGGTCTGCCCCGCCTCATCGCGAATCGCCGTGATGCGCATCTGCTTGGGATAGATCGTGCCATCCTTGCGCCGGTCCCATATCTCGCCTTCCCATTGGCCGTTCTCGGCGACAAAATCCCAGATGCTGCGATGAAGGTTCAGCCCCTGATGTCCCGCGCTGAGCATGGTCGGCGTCAAGCCAAGGACTTCGCTGGCAGCGTATCCGGTGGTCTGCTCGAAAGCTGCATTGACGCTCAGAATCCGCTGCGCGCCGTCAGTCAGGATCATGGCCTCAGTGGCGTGGTCAATGATCCGCCGCTGGAGCGCGAGCTGGCTGTTTGCCTGCGCACGGATGCCGAACAACAAGCGACATCCTTCGACGATCAACAGGGTGACGACCAGGCCAATGGCAAATAGCAGAAAGCCCCATGAAGGGGTAGCCATCCCCAGGAACTCGCCCGAAGAATCACTCAACTCCGCCGAAAACTGTCGATTGATCGACCACCAATCAAGGCCAAGGATGGCCCAGATCAGAAGGATCGCCGCCAGGGCGAACAAAACGAGTTTTCGGCCGGCAAAAGCCGGAATTTGCTGCACGGATCGAGCTAGGCCTTTAGTTATACTAAAGGCAGTTTACTCTAATAAAAACAATGTTTCACGAAGTATTTCTAAAGCATATTCACATAAAAATCAGCCGGCATATCGACGACAAACCAGGTGCCGCTTGTCGGTTGATATCAAAAGCTATTTACATCGCTTGACTCAACTGCCGCAGCTTCCGTTGCTGCGCTTGACACCCATTTTGGCCAGCAGTTTTTCCGGCGGGCAGAAGCCAGTGAAACCACTCTGCAACAAATTGAGACCGACAAAGGCGGTGAAAGCCAGGAACCACTTCGAGACAAAGATCGGGCTGCCGTCGAAACCCAGCGCCAGAGAAAGGAGGATGAAGAAACCCGCCATGATGCGGATGATGCGTTCGATGGTCATGCTTGATGCTCCTTGCGGAAGGCCGAGAAATAGAGGACGGGGATGACCACCAGCGTCAGAAGCGTGGAGACCATGATGCCGAAGATCAGGCTGATGGCCAGGCCATTGAAAATCGGGTCGTCGAGAATGAACATGGCGCCGAGCATGGCGGCCAGTGCGGTCAGGGCGATCGGCTTGGCGCGTACCGCCGCCGACTGGATGACCGCCTCGCGGAAGGGCATGCCGGTCGCCACCTGCAGCTTGATGAAATCGACGAGCAGGATCGAATTGCGGACAATGATGCCGGCCAGGGCGATCATGCCGATCATCGAGGTTGCCGTGAATTGCGAGCCAAACAGCGCGTGGCCGGGCATGACGCCGATGATGGTCAGCGGGATGGGCGCCATGATGATGAGCGGCACGAGATAGCTGCCGAAGTGGGCGACGACCAGCAGGTAGATCAGGATCAGGCCGACGCCGTAGGCGATGCCCATGTCGCGGAAGGTTTCGTAGGTCACCTTCCACTCGCCGTCCCATTTCACGCTGTAGCCGGCGTAGGGATCGTTCGGCTGGCGGATGAACCATTCGCCCAGCGTGCCGCCCTCCTTGAGTTCCATGCCGTTGATCCTGCTGCGGATATCGAACATGCCATAGAGCGGCGAATCGAGCTTGCCGCCCATGTCGCCGACGACGTAGACCACTGGCAGCAGATCCTTGTGGTAAATGGCTTTTTCACGCGCTGCATCGCGTACTTCGACCAGTTCCGAAACCGGCACCAGCTGACCGTCACGCGAGCGGACGCGCAGCTTGAGCAGCGCGTCGAGGCTGGATTGCTTTTCGGCCGGCAAGGTGACGCGCACCGGGATTTCAAACTTCGACTCGGTATTGTGGGCCGGCGTCACGTCCTGCCCGGCCAGCCCCATGCTGACGACCTCGACGATGTCGCTCTGCGCCACGCCGAGTTGCGCTGCCTTGCTCTGCAGCACGTGCAGGATGACCTTGCGGGAATCGGCCTCGATATAGTCGTCGATCGCGACGATGTCCTTGGTTTCCTCGAAAACCTGGCGCACCTGCTTGCCGACGCTCATCTGCCCCTTCATGTCCGGCCCGTAGACTTCGGCGACGATGGGCGACATGACCGGCGGCCCGGGCGGCACTTCGACGACCTTGGCGACACCGCCATTTGCCTTGCCGATGGCCTCGACACGGTCGCGCAGGGCGGTGGCGATTTGGTGGCTGGAGCGCGAACGGTGATGCTTGTCGGCCAGATTGACCTGGATATCACCCTTTTCCGGCAAAGCGCGCAAGTAGTACTGGCGGACCAGACCGTTGAAATTGATCGGGCTGGCCGTGCCGGCGTAGGCCTGATAGTTGGTAACGTCCTTCTCGAGCGCCAGTTCGGCGCCGATTTCGTGCAACACGCGCGCCGTTTCCTCAAGTGGCGTGCCAACCGGCATGTCGAGAATGACCTGGAATTCGCTCTTGTTGTCGAGCGGCAGCATTTTCAGCACGACGAGCTGGAAGTAGGCCAGCGACACCGAACCGAGTATGAGCAGGACGATGGCAATGACCAGCTTGATCCGCGCTGCACCACCCTTGATCGGGTCGAGGAAGGGGGTCAGCAGCTTGCGGAAAGTACTGTCGAGCTTGGCATCGAGTTTCGATGGCTGATGTTCGCCTTGGGCGTTGCCATGCGACTTCATCATTCTCGCCGCCAGCCAGGGCGTGACGACGAAGGCGACGGCCAGCGAAATGGCCATGCCCATCGATGAGTTGATCGGGATCGGGCTCATGTACGGCCCCATCAGGCCGGTCACGAAGGCCATCGGGAGCAGCGCGGCGATCACGGTCAGGGTGGCCAGGATGGTCGGACCGCCAACTTCATCGACGGCCGGCGGGATGATTTCGAACAGGCTCTTTTCTGGGTAGAGCCCCTGCCAGCGGTGGATGTTCTCGACCACCACGATGGCATCATCGACCAGGATGCCAATCGAGAAAATCAGCGCGAACAGCGAGACGCGGTTGAGCGTGAAACCCCAGGCCCAGGAAGCGAACAGCGTTGCCGCCAGGGTCAGGGTCACGGCGACGCCGACGATGACCGCCTCGCGTTTGCCGAGGGCGAAGAAAACCAGCAGCACGACGAAAGCGGTGGCGAAAATGAGCTTACCGATCAGCTTCTGCGCCTTCTCGGTCGCCGTTTCGCCGTAGTTGCGCGTCACGGTGACTTCCACACCCTCCGGAATGACTGTGTTTTTGAGGTCATTTATCCGGTTGACCGCAGCAGTCGCCACGTCGGCCGCATTGACGCCCGGCTGCTTGGAAATCTGCATCGTGACTGCCGGGAATTCACCGCTCTGGTCGCCAAACCAGGCGTAGCGTTTCGGCTGATCGGGGCCATCTTCGACGGCCGCCACGTCGCTCATGTAAACCGGCTTGCGCTCGCTGGCTTCACCGCGCACGGCGACGACCAGTTGCTTCACGTCGGCCGCCGATTCGAGGTAGGTACCGGTCTGGACGAGTACTTCACGGTTGCCGGATGTCAGGTTGCCCGAGGATTGCAGGGCGTTCGAGACTTTGAGCGCACCGGCGATGTCCTGCGGCGTGACGCCGTAGGCGTTCATCCGCTCGGCGTCCATCTGCACGCGGATGGCGTGGTCGGGGCCGCCGATGGTCGAAATGTCGCGCGTCCCCTTGATGCGCTTGAGCTCGATCTCGACGGCACGGGCGACCTGCTGCAGGTCGAAGGCGGAACGGTTCGGGTCCTTGGTCCAGAAAGTCAGGGCGACGATCGGCACGTCATCGATGCCACGCGGCTTGATGACCGGCGCCATGACGCCGAGATTGGCCGGCAGCCAGTCGCTGTTCGAATGCACGGTGTCGTAGAGACGGAGCACCGCGTCGTTGTATTTGACGCCGACGTCGAACTGCACGGTGATGATGGCCATGCCCGGACGCGAAGCCGAGTACACGTGCTCGACGCCATGCAGGCGCGACAGCACCTGTTCGCCAGGGCGGGCGACGAGATTTTCGACATCCTTGGCCGAGGCGCCGGGGAAGGCGATCATCACGTCGGCCATGGTCACGTCGATCTGCGGTTCTTCTTCGCGCGGCGTGACGAGCGTGGCGAAGAGGCCCATCAGGAAGGCGACCAGCGCCAGCAGCGGCGTCATCCGCGAATTCTGGAAGGCGGCGGCAATGCGCCCGGAGATCCCGAGCGTAGTCTTCTCGCTGCTCATGGCCTAGTTTGCCGACTTGAGCTGGATACCGGCCTTGACCGGGTCGGTGACGACCTTGTCACCGGCCGACAAGCCCGCCAGCACCTCGATTTCGCCCTGCCCGACAGCATCGCCGAGGCGCAGCTGGCGGAGCGACAGGCGATTGTCGGCCGTCTGCACATAAACGGCGGCCACTTCGCCGCGACGCAGTACGGCCGTTGCCGGCACGGTCAGTTTTTCCGACTGTCCGGTGATGAAATGGACGCGGGCGAACATCCCCGGCGTCGCTTCCGGCACATCTGGCAGAGTGACACGGACCTGCGAAACGTGCGTCGCGGCATCGGCCGTCGGCAAGACCTGAACTTTGACGGCATCGACCCATTTGCCCAGTTCGGGAAATTCGACACGGGCCGTTTTGACGTCGCGCATCGCCTTCAGGCGGTATTGCGGAATGCTTGCCGTGACGCGCAGGGTGCCCGGCTGGTAGATGGTGAACAGCGGTTTGCCGGGCGTTGCCATGTCGCCCATTTCGGCGTGGCGGCGGGCGATGATGCCGGTCATCGGCGCGACGATGGTGGCGTGGCTCTGGCCGGCCCCGGCGGCAGCGCGATTGGCGGCGGCGGCATCGAGATCGGCGCGGGCCTTGTCGAGCGCGGCCGGGCTCATGAATTTTTGGGTGACGAGACTTTTCGTCCGGTCGTAGCTGACCTTGGCATTGGCGTATTGCGCCTCGGCAGCGCGCGCCGCTTCAGCCGCCTCGCGGCCGTCGATGTGCATCAGCACATCACCCTTTTTGACCGACTGGCCGGCGTCGGCCTTGACCTCAAGGACGCGGCCGGCGATCTGGGCGCCTACCGTTGCCTGCTGCACCGCTTCGACCAGCGATTCGGCGGGGAAGGCCAGATCGACAGCATGCGGCTTGACGGTAATGACCGGCAGGGGCTCACCGGCGAATGCCACGGTCAACCCGAAAAAAAGGCTAAAAACGAAAGGTCGGAGAATGTTTGCGCTCATAAATATAAGCATACGCTAATTTACATGGGTAATACAAGCCGCGCATTGCTGATTCATTGATTTTATTGTGCTTTGTTTAAAGCAACAGCATGAATCAAGACGCCTGCCAGATATTCCGGCAACGCGTTTCCTTGATCCACCAGCAGGATGCTGTCCCGAGGATGGCGCAGACAGTGACCACCAGCACCCCGTGGCGCCAGGTTTCGACATCGTAGACACGGGCGCCGCTGACCATTTCGCCCGTCCAGCCGAGGTCCATGACCCAGCCGACAAACGGTTGCAAGAGCGCCGCCGTCATGAAGCCGCCCATGTTGGCGACGCTGGTCGACATGCCTGAGAGCAGCGGTGGATTGACCTCCTTCGAGCATGCCCAGGTCAGGCTGAAGCCAGCCGTAGTCAGGCCGAGCAGGGCAAAAAGCAGGTAGGAAATAGAAACTGGCAGGCTCACGCAGGACAGCAGGATCAGCCAGATCAGGCCGTACAAATGCGAGGTCACGATAAGCACCGGCTTGCGACGGCCCAGACGGTCGGACAGACTGCCCAGGAAAAGGCAGCCGACGGCAAAACCGCCGAACCACAGCGACAAATGCGCGGTGGCGACAGATCGCGCCAAGCCATGCACCTGCATGAGGTAAGGCGTCGCCCACAAGCCGGCGAAGGTAAAAAAGGCGCCGCACATGCCGGTATTGACCAGCAGCGGCGGCCAGGTATCGCGATTGCGGATCACCGAGAGCAGGCCGGAGATCACCGCTGTCCGGTCAACGCGGGGCTTTGGCACAGCGCTGCCACCTTCCGGCGCATCGCGGACAATCAGCCAGCACAGCGCGCCGAGCGCCACCGAGACGAAGCCAACGCCGATGAACACGCCGCGCCAGCCGGTCGCCTGCGCCACTGCGGAAAGCGGCGCGCCGGCCAGCACCGAGCCGAGATTGCCGATCAGCATGCAGACACCGACCATGGTGGCGAAACGGTTTTCTTCGAACCAGACAGCGATCAGTTTGAGCATGGCGATGAAGGTCACCGACACGCCCAGCCCGATCAGCGTCCGCCCGACCAGCGCCAGCTCAAGCGTCGGCGCCATGCCGAAGAGGAAACTGCCGGCCCCGCCGACCAGCCCGCCGAGGGCCAGAATCCGGCGCGGACCCAGCGTATCGGCGAGGATGCCGGTCGGCACCTGCATCAACGTATAAACGTAAAAATAAGTCGCCGCCAGGACGCCCAGCGACGCCGCCGAAGTATCAAAGGCGGCGGCCAGATCAGGCGCAATGCCGGCCGGGGCAAAACGCTGGAAGAAAGACAGAATGTAGGCGACCGCGACGACGCCGAGAGCGAGCCAGCGGCGGCGCATCTGTTCGCGGGTCAGTGCTTTCATTCAGTCTCGCTTCTCGTCATCCGGCGCCAGAGCTTACTTCTGGGAGAGAACCCACTTGGCGAGAGTCGCTGCTTCCGCATCGGTCACGTTGTTCGGCGGCATCGGCACCTGGCCCCACTCGCCCTGGCTACCGCCCTTGATCTTGGCCGTCAGCGCCGCTTCGGCTCCCTTGTCACCGGCCCGCTTGGCGGCGATGTCCTTGTACGCCGGACCGACAATCTTCTTGTCGATGGCATGGCAGGTCATGCAGTTCTTGGCCTTGGCCAGATCCGGCGATGCCTGTGCGGTGCCAGCCAGCAACAGGAAAGCGCCGGCAATCATGATTGTTTTTTGCATGTTTATTTCCCCCGAAAAATTGCGGCCGACAGAAAAACCTGCCGAAAAACCGCCTAACCCCAAAAAAATCTCTTCAAGACGCCATTTCGATCAACAAGGTCTCGATTTCAGTGCGCCCGACCGGGCTGGCCATGGCGATCAACGTAAAGCCGGGCTTGAGCAGAAAGTCCTTGTCCGGATTGAACTGCCAACTGCCGTTACGCTCGCGCACGGCGAGAAAAACGTAATTGGCGCTGCGCAACTGCAGGACGCCGAGCGGCTTGGGAATGAATCCGGCCGGTACCGGTACCTCTTCGACGCGCAGATTTTTCTCCGACTTGAGCATTTCGTCGAGGAAGGAAACCACGTGCGGCCGGATCATCGCCGACGCAATGCGCATGCCACCCGTAAAGTCGGGCGAGACGATGGCATCGGCCCCGGCCTTGCGCATCTTTTCGATGTTCCGTGTTTCAGTACAGCGCGCCACGACGCGCAATTCGGGCTTCAACTGCTTGGCCGTGATGACGATCATCAGGTTGCGCGAATCGTCGCCGGTCACCGCGAACAGCCCCTTGGCATCTTCCAGGTCGGCGGCAATCAGCACGTCGTCGTCGCTGGCATCGCCATTCAGGAAGAGGAAACCAACGTTCTTTTCCTTGTACTCCTCGAGCTTGTGCAGGTCTTCGTCGATGCCGACGAAGTGCCGGTTGGTTGCTGCCAGTTCGTGCGCGATGTTGCGTCCGACACGGCCAAAGCCGCACAAAATATAGTGGCCCTTGAGTTTCTTGATTGTTTTTTCCATGCGTTTTCTCCGCAAGGTTCCATTAAGGTCGGTTTCGAGCAGCGCCACGGTGACGACCGAAAACAGCAGCGACAAATTGCCGGCACCGAGAATGCCGATGACCACCGTCAATATCCGCGCCGGCTGGTTGCTTGACATGTCGATGATTTCGCCGAAGCCAATCGTGGCGACGGTGATGAAGGTCATGTAGAAGCAGTCGAACCACGAATACTTGCCCTCGGTCAGCACCATGTAGCCGATGGTGCCGAACAGATGCACGGCAAACAGCATGCCGAGCGCGACGTAAAGCAGCCGGACGATATAGCCGGTCTGCAGGGTCTTGATCGGGGACGCGCCGGAATTGCCGTTCATTCGGTCAGCGGCACCGACTGGGTCATGAAGATGACGGCCTTGCCGCCGTCCATATTGACGTGCAGCGACTCGACCAGCGGCGGATTGACCAGCTGCTCGGCATCCCATTTGATGATGAAATTGGCGCCCGAGCCGCCGGAAGCGTCGTTGAGTTCGACAAACAGTTCGAGCGTTCCGAGTGGCGGCACGACAGTCGGCGCCGGCACGCGCTCGCCGAGCAATTTGCCGCCGGTATCGAAATACCGGGCCGACAGCACCCGGATCGATCGCTTGACGTCGGTGTTGCGAATGCTGACCAGGGTCGACAGCAGGACGTTCGACGCCTTGCCGCTCTTGCCCAGATTGCCGTAGAGCATGTGCGAGTAGATTGGCAGATAAAGCGTTTGCCCTTTGGCCAGCGGCCTGGCTTCCTGGGCGAATGCCACGGTCGACGGCAAAAAATAGCCAAAAACAAAGGCGCAAAACAAGCCTCGCCAGAATTTCCAATATCGCATCTCTTTCCCCTTGTTCTGCCGCCCCTGGCATTGATGCCATTTTCCCCGATTCTGCCACAAGCCCTGCCCAGCAGGGCGCAGGGCTTATCGCTTGGCAGCCAGCAGGGAGCGCAGTTGACCGGCCAGCGAGGTCCAGTCAATCGGCTTGGCGATGTGACTGGCCGACAGTTGCCGCGCCTTTTCGAGAAACAGGGGATCGCTGCGCCCGGTGACCAGAACGACTGGGAAGCCGACGCCATGCGTCTGACGAATGGCCGAACAGACTTCGAAACCATCGCGTCCAGGCATTTCGACGTCGAGCAAGGCAATGTCGTACGCTGAGGCCTGAAACCTGGCCAGCGCATCGTTGCCGTTATCGACCAGCGTCAGCACAAAATCGCCACCGCCCAGGACCGCCTGCATCAACAGACCGGCGGTCGGATCGTCGTCGGCCGCGAGAACCCGCCAGGGCGTAGCGCTCATCTTTCAAGCCCGGCCAGAGTGGCCTTCAGGGCGGCCTCGACGCGCAACCATTCGGCACGAAGGCCGTCCACACGGGTCAGTAGCTGACGCATTTTTCCCTCTCGGCCGAGTTGCTCGATCTCGCTGCACCGCTCGGCCAGGCCGTTGGCGCCGACGTTGAAACTGCTCGACTTGAGGGCATGGGCGGCGCGGGCCAGCACGTTGGTATCACCCTCTTCCAGGCCTTGATCAAAGCGCGCCCATTCGCGCTCGGCGGCTTTCAGATAGGCCGCCAGCACCTGCCCTACCAGCGCCTCCGCGCCGTCCGGCGACAAGGCGCGAATTTTCTCGAGAGCCACCGGATCAAGCGCCGCCCCATCGCTGCGCTCATGCGCCAGGCGGTCCTGTTCAGTGGCGACCACCTGCGGCTTGCGCCGCTCAGCCGGCAACCAGCGCGCCAGCACCGCCAGCAGTTCCTCGCCGGTATAGGGTTTGGCCAGATAGTCATCCATCCCGGCCACCACGCAGCGTTCTCGGTCGCCCTTCATGGCATTGGCGGTCAGCGCAATGACCGGCAGGTGCCGAGCGCTACCAGCCTCACGTTCACGCAACGCCATGGTTGCCGCGAAACCGTCGAGAATCGGCATCTGGCAATCCATCAAAACGAGATCGACCGTCTCGCTCGCCAGCACATCAAGCGCCTGCTGACCGTCGCCGACGGTTATCACTTCCAGCCCCAGTCTTTCCAGTTGGGCACGGGCCACGATCAGATTGCTTTCGTTATCCTCGGCGAGCAAAACCTTGCCGCGCAACCGCCGGCTGGCCGGCAGCGCTTTCGGGCTTTCGCTGCGCTCCCGACGGCCGAGCGCCGCTTCGACGGCACGCAGCAAATCTGCCTGGCGCAAGGGCTTGCTCAGACAGGCCGCGACCTCCAGCCCGGCCTGCACCAATTGCTCAGGCATGTCAGGTGCCGACGAGAATACGATGACCCGCATCGCCGACAGCCGGGAGTTGGCGCGCAAGGCACGTACCAGGTCGAGCCCTGACATTTCGGCCATTTCCATATCGACCAGCACCAGCGCGTACGGCTCGCCTTCAGCCATGGCTGCCCCCGCCATGGCCAGCGCGCGCATTCCGGAACTGGCCGTATCCGCCGCCAAGCCTCGCCCCTTCAGTTGGGCCAGCAGAATCTCGCATTGCGCCGGCGTGTCATCGACGATCAGCAAGCGCCGGCCAACGACGGCAGCTGGCGCTTGTACAGGCTTTTCCTCAGGCAACTGGCCGAGCGGCATGGCCAGCTCGACCGAAAAACTCGCTCCCTGCCCCGGTTGGCTGTCGACGCTGATACTGCCGCCCATCATGTCGACCAGGCGCTGACAAATCGCCAACCCGAGGCCGGTTCCACCGTACTGGCGGGTGGTCGAGCCATCGGCCTGGGCAAAATGTTCGAATATTCGCTGCTGGGCATCAAGCGGGATGCCAATACCGGTGTCTGTCACGGTCAACCGGAATTTAAGGCCAAATTCGGAATGTTCGAGGACGCGCAAACGCAGGAAAATCTCTCCGCTCGCCGTGAATTTGATGGCATTGCCGAGCAGGTTAACAACGATCTGCCGCAAGCGCAGGGCATCGCCACGAACAACCAGGCTCTCGTCCGGCGGCAGATCGGCGAGCAGCTCCAGGCCTTTCTTGCCGGCCTGCTGCGAAAACAGCTCGAGCGATTCCTCGAGCAACTGGCGCAGATCGAAATCGACGGCATCGAGTTCCAGCTTGCCCGACTCGATTTTCGAAAAGTCGAGAATGTCATTGATGATGCCGAGCAGGTGTTTGCCCGAGCGCTCAACCGCCTCGACAAACTGGCGCTGGGTCGGCGCCAGTTCGGTATTGAGCAGCAGTTCGGTCATGCCGAGCACGCCATTCATCGGCGTCCGGATTTCATGGCTCATCGTAGCCAGAAACTCACTCTTGGCCAGGCTGCCGGCTTCGGCTGCCTCCTTGGCGAGACGCAGTTCGCGTGTGCGCTGCTCGACAATCTGCTCGAGATTGCCGAGGTGCGTAGACAGCCAGTGATCCCGCTCGCGAATCTGTTCGACCATCTGGTTGAAGCCATTGGCCAGCTGGGCAATTTCCGTCACTCCGCTGTCGGCGGCACGAATATCCAGCCGACCGACCGAGACCTCCGCCATGCGCAGGGTCAAATCCTGCAAGGGCTCGATCAGCCTTTCCACATGCCGCGCCTGCAAGCGTAGTGCGACGGCCAGGGCCACTGCCGTTTCAAACAAGATCAACCCGAGATAAACGAGCAACTGCTGATAGACACTGCTCAGATCGATACTCAGGCGCAACCAGCCGAAAGGCCGATCAGGCGGGCCAGCCGGCGCCAGAAAATCAATCCGGCTCCACGAGAAACGATGCCCGGCCACCGGGTCATTCAAGGGCATCGGCCGGGAATCCTCGGCGCCATGGCTGTCGTAGGCCACGAATACCGAATGATCCTGCCGGAACAGGGCGGCCGAATGCAGGTAGGGCATGTTGCGCAGAAGCGCGAACTTTTCGTTGAAGGCTTGGCGTTCGCGCCCGGCCAATACCGGAGTCAAACTTTCGTTGAGCAATTCGAGGCGGGCATAGCCCTCGGCGACATGCCCGCGCATGGCCATCCAGCCGGCGGTACACAGGATGAATATGCTGACAAAGGCAATCGCCAGAAGCAGCACATAAAAATTGATACTGGCCAACCGGGCGCGAATGGAAACAGTCGGCATCTGGTTCATCCCAACCGCCCTTCCGAACCCGGCGTCGCGGATTTCCAGGCCCCTGCCGCCGAAAGCCAGGTGTGCCGAAATGATTGCCGCAAGTCCTGACGCAAGCTGTCCGGAACAGCAATCTCCTGGCCAGCCAGGCACTTCAACAACTGATTTTCAAGGTCGGCGGCAGTAGCCGCCAGCGCCGTCGCGCCGACATTTGCCGCCGCACTGCGCAGCGCGTGCACGCGCTTTTGCTCCCGCCCGTGGTCGCCGACACTCTCCTGCCACCCCTGCTCCCAGTCGGCAAAATGCTCGACGAACAAGCCAACGGCCTGCCACCAGAGCATGGGCTGATCGAGCATGCGCTCGACGGCAGCAGTCACGTCAAAACCATCCAGGGTACGGGGAACGGACATCCAATGCGGAGCTTTATGAATCGGTCGGGATAGATCACGAATAGAAGCGAATTGTCGCCCGAGATGCCGACGCAATGTTAAAGAATAGTAAAACAAAGCCTTTGTTTTACATTGGATTACAATCCTTTCTTTATCGTGCAATCGAAACGAATAACCATGCGCCAGACTGCGCTTATTGTTGAAGACGACCCGGGAACTCGCCACATATTGAGCTCAACCCTGGCCACCGCCGGTATCGACTGCATTTATGCCGAAACCGGCGCCGCCATGTGGCGACGTCTCGACGAGAAGCCCGACGTCATCATTCTTGATCTAAGCCTGCCCGACGCTGATGGGCTGGAACTGCTCCGTCAGCTTCGTCAACACTCCGAAATCCCGGTTCTCATCCACTCCACCCGCTCCGACGAAATCGAACGCATCATCGGCATCGAGATCGGCGCCGACGACTTTCTGCCCAAACCCTGCAACATGCGCGAATTGCTGGCCCGTACCCGTGGCCTGCTGCGTCGAACCCAGCGTGCTGCACCCGGCCGCGGCGAAATGCGCCGCCTGCATTTCGGCGACTGGATACTGGATACCGCTTCGCGCGAACTCACCCTGGCCGGCGACCAACCGACACCGCTTGGCGTATCCGGTTTTGCGCTGCTCGTTGCCTTCCTTGAGCACCCCTTCGAGCCGCTCTCCCGCGAACAGCTATCGCGCGTCCTCAAGCGCGAATACGTACCCTACGACCGGATCATCGACGTCCACGTCAGCCAGATTCGCCGGATTCTCGGCAAGCAGGCTGATGGCAGCGCTTTCATCAAGACGCTGCGCTCGCAGGGCTACGTCTTCATCGCCGAGGTCGAAGCCGTTAACTAAGCACCGCTCCCCCAAAAACGCCAAAGGCCATGCATTGCATGGCCTTTGTCTTGGTTGTCCGGTTTTCAGCCGAACACTATGGGAGCCTTACTTGACCAGCCCCTTGCAGCCCCCGACGGTGTTGCCGTTACACGGGATGGACGTCTCACGGTTGATCAGCCACTTGCCGTTCACCTTGATCATCTCCAGCGTCTTCTGCGTCGTGTCGTTGTAGCCCTTGGACTGGTAGACCTGGCGGAATTCGGCGAAGGCACGGTCGTTGCCGTCCATCCTGACTTTCATGTCTTGGATGTCGACGTTGATGCTGTCACGGGTGGCGATGCGACCCCGGCGCAGTTGCGCCCAGTCTTCGCGGGTCAGACCGCCGTCCGGGGTGAAGGTCGGGGCGTAGAAGGCGCTATAGGCGGCGTAATCTCTGGCCGACCAGGCGGCAGCCCAGGATTTGACCTGGCTCTGGATGCCGGCTTCGGGGCTGAGGGCGATGGGTGCGGCAGCAACGAGCGGGGCGCGGCTGGCGTTGAGGGCAGCGGCTTTGGCGTTGAGTGCATCGCGATCGGGCAGGCCGAGGGCGATGGGGTCGTTCGGGCAGAGTTGGCTCGGATCGACGTCGGCCAGTTCGCTGTTGTCCGGGGTAGCGGCGTCGAGGCGTTGCAGGCCGAGTTGTTCGAGCAGGGTGCCCATACCGGCGTAGGTGCGCAGGTAGGCGAGCGTCAGGTCGGTGTCGGCGTTGATGTTGGCGCGCCGGGCGGCGAGGAGTTCGTTTTCGGTATCGAGGAGGTCGAGCAGGGTGCGCTGGCCGACGTTGAACTGGTCGCGGTAGGCGTCACGGGTCTTTTCGAGCAGGGTGACCTGGCGGGCGTTGAAGGTGGTTTGTTCCTTGAGGCGCTGGACGTCGTTGTAGGCGATGAGGAGGGTCTGTCTCGTGTCGCGGCAGGCTTTTTCGCGGAGGTCGAAGGCGAGGTTTTTCTTTTCGATGGTCTGCTTTTCGCGGGCGCGGTCGGAGCCGCCGTTGAAGAGGTTCCAGCTGACGACGAGTTCGGCGACGTTGTGGTTTCGATCGCCGGTGTCGCCGAGGTAGTTGCGGGTGTTGTCAGTACGGGCGCGGAAGTCGAGCTTCGGTGAGTAGGCGGCGCGCCGGGTGTTGATTTCGTATTGGCTGGCTTCGATGTTTTCAGTAGCGGCGAGGAGCGCCGGGTTTTTGCGGTGCAGGGTGGCGAGGGCGACTTTGGCCTGGGCCGGGATGGCGTTGTTGAGCTCGGATGGCGGGACGATGGCGTCGGCGGGGTGCTGGCCGATGAGGCGCTGGTAGCGGGCGCTGACGTCGTGGAGGTTGGCGCTTTCGGTGATCAGGTTGATTTCGGCCAGGGCGAGACGGCTGCCGGCTTGTTCGAAGTCGACGCGACGGCCGACGCCGCTTTGGGTGCGCCGTTCGATCTGGTCGTAGGTGGCTTTGTGCTGGATGTAGTTGTCTTTGGCGAGGTCGACGAGGTGGCGGTAGCGCAGGACGTCGAGGTAGGCGCGGCCGGCTTCGAGGGCGGTGGTTTCGGAGGCGTCGAGGAGTTCGTAGTAGCGCACCAGCCTGGCTTTGTCGAGGCGGCGGACTTCGTTGCGCGTGGCGAAGCCGTCGAAGAGCATCTGGTTGAGGCTTAGCAGGACGCCGGTGCGGGTGTAGTCACGGTCGGCGGTGGTCGGCTGGCGCAGGCTTTCGCGGCCGGAGCCGGCAGTGAGGTCGACGCGCGGCAGGTAGCCACCGCGGGCGACGCCGATTTCTTCGTCGGCGGCGCGGTAGGCGTGCCATTTGGCGGTGACTTCAGGGCTGTTGAGGACGGCGCGCTGGGCTACTTCTTTTAGGGTCGCGGGGGCTGCAATGGCGCTCGGCATCAAGTCTGCCGCATTGGCGAGGACAGGAAATGCAAGGGTTACGAGCAACGAAAGGAGTTTTTTCATTTTCATGGAGGATAATCAGCAAGGTTTTGGCCGGATTATAGAGATTAGCCATTGGGCGAATGTGAAATAACCGACGTTTCCAACCTGATAATTCAACGACTTGACGCGTCCATTGCGTAACAAAACTGCGCTGCTCCGCTGGCTGGCCACAGTCGTCGCCATAGGCATGCTCTCTTTGAGCGGGCTGCCCTTGGCACTGGGCGTGGACTTTGACCGGCTGCAACAGGTGTTGCTCAGCCGTTTTGGTGCCGACCGGTTACCGTTGTTGATCGATTGGCAGCGCATGCTCGGCGAAGAGCGCAAGGCGCCGGAAATGGACAAGCTGCGGCGTGTCAATGACTTCATCAATCGGCGAATTACTTTCGACGACGACATGTCGGTGTGGGGCCAGAACGACTACTGGGCGACACCGACGGAGATCATTGGCCAGGGTCGCGGCGACTGCGAGGACATTTCCATCGCCAAGTATTACTCGCTGATCGATCTCGGCATACCGGTCAACAAGCTTCGTCTGGTTTACGTCAAGGCCGTGCAGACAGGTCCGGCCGGGACCTTCCTCCTGGCGCACATGGTACTGGCTTACTACGCCACGCCGACCGCGGACCCGCTCGTTCTCGACAACCTGAATCCCCAGATCCTGCCCGCTTCGCGACGCAGTGATCTTTCACCCATTTTCAGTTTCAACAGCGCGGGGCTGTGGCAGGGCACCGGCAACAATGCCAGCAAGAGCAATCTTTCACGCTGGCAGGATTTGCTGGCCCGGGCGCGCGCTGAAGGCTTCCAGTGAGGTAATCGACATGTCCTTGTTCCGACAACTCTGGCTCGCGGTCATCGCCAGCACCGTTATTGCATTTGCCGGCAGCTTCATCGTCAGCACGCTGACGGCTCGCCATTATCTGGAACGCCAACTGGCCATCAAGAACAACGACAATGCCGCCACATTGGCACTGTCCATGTCGCAACTGGACAAGGATCCGGTCACGGTCGAACTCCAGATCGCCGCCGTCTTCGACAGCGGCCAATACGCGACTGTTCGACTGATTGATCCGAACGGCAAGACGACGATAGAAAAAACCAGTCCGCAGGATGCCGGCAGCGTGCCCGGGTGGTTCATCCGCGTTTTCCCGATTGACTCGCAGCCCGGCCAAGCCCAGGTTTCATCGGGCTGGAACCAGTTTGGCACGATAGAACTGGTCAGCCACAGCCATTTTGCCTACGAAGAGTTGTGGAGCGGCACCCTGAAGCTACTCGCCTGGTTCGCCATCGGCGGTGGATTGATGGGCCTGCTCGGCATGCAGTTTTTGCGCAGGATCCGCCGACCACTCGACGCAGTGGTCGGGCAGGCACACGCCATCAGCGAAAGACGCTTCACAACCATTAGCGAACCATCGACGCCCGAACTGAAAAGCCTGGCCAGTGCGATGAATGCCATGGTCGACCGCCTGAAGGCAATGTTTGCCGAAGAGGCGGCTCGTCTTGAGCAGGTACGCCGCGAAGCGAACCTCGATAGCCTGACCGGACTGGCCAACCGGGCCTTTTTCATGAACCAGCTGGCGGCCGCACTCAGTGACGACGACGCTGCCGCATCCGGCTCACTGGTCTTGCTGCGACTGGCCGATCTGGCCGGGATCAACAAACGGGCTGGCCGGGAAATGGCCGACGAACTCTTGCGCCGCGTCGGCGGTACCCTGAACGGGCTGGCAGCGGAAAAACCGAATGCGGCCTCCGCCCGCCTGAACGGAGCCGATTTTGCCTTGCTCCTGCCGGGCGTTCAGGATCCTGCGCCCTACGCCGAGATACTGCTTCATGCCCTCAACGATCTGACGGCGGCCGGCTTGATCGACGGCGAACGGATCGGCCACATTGCCAGCGGCGTCTATCTGCATGGCCAGACGATTGGCAGCCTGCTAGCCCGCGTCGACACGGCGCTGGCTTCTGCCGAGGGCCAGAGCGGGCTGGCCTGGTGCCGCGCCGAGAGCGATTGTGATCAACATGCGACCTCCAACGCCGACTGGAAAAAACTGCTCGAAGGCGCCATCCAGACCCAGCGCCTGCGCCTGATCGACTTCCCGGTAGCCGGCAACGCCGGGCAATTGCTCCACTTCGAATGCCCGCTTCGCCTGCAAACCACTGAGGACGGCGAATGGCTGACCGCCGGCAGCTTCATGCCGATGGCCTCGCGCCTGTCGATGACCACCGAGCTCGATCTGGCCGCCGCCCGCCTGGCGCTGGAACGCATTGCTGCCGGGGCGCCGGCTGTTGCGGTCAACTTGTCTGGCGAATCAATTCTGGATGCCTCGTTCCGCGCCCGGCTGTTCGCTCAAATCGCCGCCCGCAAGGACCTGGCGCCTCGCCTCTGGCTGGAAGTATCGGAAATCGGCGTCTTCAAGCACTTCGACGAATTCCACGCCTTCTGCGACGCCCTGCGCCCCCTCGGCTGCCGCCTCGGCATCGAACACTTCGGCCGTCAGTTCAGTGAAATCGGCCGCCTGCACGGCATCGGCCTCGACTACCTCAAGGTCGATGGCAGCTTCATCCGCGCCATCGATACCCAGACAGGTAACCAGGCCTTCATCAAGGGCCTGTGCAGCATCGCGCATAATATTGGTTTGACCGTCATCGCCGAAGGCGTTCAGACCGCCGAAGAGATGGCCATCCTGCCCGAACTGGGCTTTGATGGCGCAACCGGCCCCGCCGTACCAAGGAACTGAACGATGAGCACTGAAATCGAACTCAAGCTTCAACTCAGCCCGAAAGCGGCGCGCAAACTGGCCGATCACCCGCTGCTCGCCAACATCCAGTCTCAGAAACAGCATCTGCTCAACACCTATTTCGATACCCCGGCGCTGGAGCTTCACGCCCGGCGCGTTGCCGTGCGCTTCCGCAAGAAAGGTTGGCAATGGCTGTGCACCGTCAAATCGGCCGAACCGGCCAGCGGCGGACTGGCCATGCGCAGCGAATGGGAGGCGCCGGCCACGCCGGGCATCTTCGACTTTAGCCATGTCGACGCCGACGATTTCCGCGACTTTCTCGAAAAGCGAAGCAATCAGTTCGAGCCCATTTTCACTACCGATTTTCGCCGGCAGGTCTGGAACGTTCCGTTCGGCGAATCACTGATCGAACTGGCCATCGACCGCGGCCAGATCGAAAGCGGAGGGAAACGGACACCAATCTGCGAAATCGAACTCGAACTGCTTGCGGGCCGGGTTGACGACATTTTCACTCTCACCCGGCAACTTCAGGAGAGTATCGAGCTATTCCCAGCCATCGCCAGCAAGGCCGAGCGTGGCTACGCACTATTCCTCAATGAACCGCTTCGACCCTTCAAAAGCAAACCGGTACCGATCAACGAGCAGCAGACGCCCATCGAAGCCTTTCGCAGCATCGCGCTAGGCTGCCTGGAGCATTTCCAGCGCAATGAAAAAGGGCTGCTGCTTGGCGGTGAAGCAGAATTCATCCACCAAGCCCGCGTTGCGCTACGCCGCCTGCGCTCGGCGATCAAACTCTTCGCGCCGGTGCTCCCGCCAGAATTCGTCGCGGCCTACGGCCAGACCTGGCAAACGCTGGCCGGCGCTCTGGGCGACACGCGTAACTGGGACGTGTTTCTCGAAGAAACCCTGCCGCCAATTGCCGAAGCCTTCCCGGAAAATAGTGACATCAAGCGCCTGCGCAAAGCTGCCCAACGGCGTGCCCGCAGCGCCCGAAAATCCGTCATCGGCCTGCTCGCCGTCAAGGAATACCCGCGCCTGCTGCTCGAATTCACCGCCGCTGTTTACACGCTGGGCGACACGCTACCGATCCCCCTCAAGGATTTCGCCCGCCAGCAAATCAGCTCCCACGCCCGAAAAGCCCGCCGAATGGCCAGTAGACACGCAGAGCTATCCCCCGAAGAGCGCCACAAAATGCGCATCGCCTTCAAGAAGCTGCGCTACACGCTGGAGTTTTTCGCTCCCCTCCTCCCACCACGAAAGCTCAACCCCTATCTGGCCGCACTTTCACAACTCCAGGACGAACTCGGCCTGATCAACGACCACATTACCGCCAACATGCTGATCGCCGAAGCCTTGGATAAGCGCCCGGTAGGCCCGATCCATGGCTGGATATCAGGTCGGCACACCTTGCTGGTCAGCGAATTGCCGGAGGCCTTGCAAACCTGGTTGATGCAAAGGGCGCCGTGAATCGGATATAGCCGCGTGTGAAGGCGAAATAAATTGCGCGCTGCCACGCAGGGTTTCAAATTTGGTCGGTTTTTCCGGTTGACCGTAACAATGAAATTTGCAGGCTTAAATTCGACCGTTGCACCAGAATCGGGGCCCGCCACCGCAATACTCGGCTGCGCCGACAAGGTCCGGGTAGCTCTTAACCGCCACGGCAATCAGCAACAGGTTAGCAACGCCCCAAAGTACTAGCGGAAGCCAACCCGGTATGCGTTTTTCTCCCCCCTGAACACGGGGAAGGCACCGAGCGGAACACCAGCCGACAGTGATTGCCAACCATAGTTGAGGGTAGGGCATCACCAGAACCCCATCGACCATGCTTTGAACCATGGACGACAACACGGCGAACAGCAACACCCACCGGAGGCCCGCGCCCATCTTGGCATCGCCGGACCTGACCTCGGCAAATACCTTGAATAGCCAGACCGCAACAGTAGCCATGATCATGAAAAACACAGGCAGCCCCCACTCACTGGCGATTTGCAACAGCGACTGATGCGGGTGCGAACCAACAGGGTTCCCCAATGATGCAAAATGCATCGGCCCTACGCCGAACCAGGGGAACTCGACAATCTTGGCCCACGCATGTTGCCAAAGAATTTCTCTTGCCGACAAACCGAACACCTGCTCACCGGCAAAGCGATAATCTGCTGGCTGGCCGGTCACCCACGAAACTGTTTGCAACACCAGCCAGGCAAGTACGAAACCCAGTGCCATCACCAAGAACATACGCTTTGCGGTGTTTCTAGCGCCCTCCTTTAAGCCCCAGAACATGATGGAAACGGCCAACCAGGCCGCGATCGTTCCCCGAGTACCGGCAACAAAAACCATGCTCGCCAGAGAAAGCATCAAGAAAAAATCTAATCTGCGCGGGTAACGGACGCTGCTGTCTTTCGGCATACACAGCGTGCCCCCTAACAAGGGGACCGCGATAGTCAGAAATTGCCCTTCAAAACGCACGTTGGAAAAACCGTATAGCAAGCTCCAAGGGGAAAAGAAAAGCTCGGCATGAGCCAACGCTGACACAAAGGACACATAAAACTGAAAAACCATGCCCGCCAGCAATAAACGCAAAATGCTGCCCAACACCAGATCTGCCCGATCTCCGTATTCGCGCATGAGGCGAAAGACGAAAGCGCTGATACCAATGCAGGCCACTAGCAAGGCGACCTCAGTGGCAGCCCACCAAGGATGTGAGGCGAAAGCGGCAGACAGGGCGCCGATTACCAGAACGCTAACTGCAGGCCATAGCCAGACTGGATTTACAACTACAACACGAGGATACCGAAGCAAAAAAACACCGGCAAATGACAGTACCGAAATTGCAATTTGCCCCAGTCGCTGCTGGTCATGCCACGTAAGGTCAGGATGGGCAACAAGTATGACCAAGCCGGCAATCAAGGCCGAAAAGGCAACAATGATCGATAGCGCTTTCGATTTCATCAACTCAGTCACGGCTTAAAAATTGGGTGCCCATCTTGCACACAAAAACAAAAGCCGGGGTGGTAACCCCGGCTTCTCTGTATATTTAATAGGGGCCAGACCCCTATTGTCTCATTCTGTCACTAAGAATTAGCTAGCAGTACACACGCCAGAATCCCAGTTGCAAGTAATAGTCTTGGTTCCACGACTAGAGCTGAAAGTGGCAGTGCCGGTAGCCAAAGCTGTCGGAAGAGTGCCCGAGGCATTGCAAGCAGACAAAGGGGTCGTCGACAGCAGGCTGGTATCGCTATTGGCATTTGCCGAAGCCATGCCATGAGCAACCGCCGTCGCTTCAGCCAGACAGGCTGCATCAGCCGATTTCTGCGTGTAGGTACGATATTGCGGGAGAGCCACAGCAGCCAGGATACCGATAATGGCCACAACGATCATCAGTTCGATCAGGGTAAAACCCTTTTGGACGTTCTTCATTTGAATCTCCTTTTAGTGACAAGGCGGAAAAGCCGCTGGGTTATCTATAACACTATCCGTGCCAGGAATTTCGAATGATAACCAGCCTCTGACACGCACACAAAAACTCAATTCAATCAATACGTTAAATAAATAACCATTGGAATATATCGAATCAGGCCGCAGGCCACTCAATAAATATGACAATTTACGTCACCTAGGTCCGACGGATTACGTCAGATCCCCCGGTTAACTGGTTGAGACATACGATCAACGACCTCACTCCATCGAAGGCAAGTCATTTCCTGACGCAAACTTGTTCGGTGGACATTGATTCCAATTCACCAAGCGATAGGCGGCATGGCTCTCTGCCGCACTCTCCCACTGTTCAGCCAAATCCTTGCTTACCTGACTTGGCACCGTTTTGCACATCTTCCCCAGCCATTCCTTTGCCTCTGCGGGTTGCCCGTTCAGAGCAAGGTTTTGAGCCAGCAGGAATAGTAAAAAAGGCTCGGGGGTTGTCACTATCACCCCTTTCATCCAGCTGAGTTGCTCCGGAGAAAGCGGCGCCCCGGGTTTCGAGTTAGCGAACATCTGTCGATCACGCCACTGAGTCAGCACCGTCAGCTTGGGCTGAAATTCAGGGGGGATTGCTTTCCCTTTCTTGCCGAAATAGACGTTGAAATAAGTTCGTTCGGCCTCAAGGCAATCCGCAACGGTAATCCACAAGCCGCAGGCCACCGCGGCAGCAAGCCCCAGGCCGAGCCACTTGGGACAAACACACCATACCTTCACACCACTGCGCTGCCCGAGAACCCCGAGAACCATTCCGACCGGGAGCGAAAAGTAGGCGTAGTGAAGGGGCAATTCCAGCATTGAGTGAACAAGCACCATGCCGACTGTCAGCGCCGGAATAATGAAAAAATCATTTTCCAGGTGGGCCAAAAATCGCCGAAAGGTTGCCCCCAGCACCAGAACTACGAAGCCACCCAGCAATAGCCCGTTATATAAAAAAATATCGAGAACAATGTTGTGCGAATGCTTGGTCATTCCACCGGTGCCGGGAAAATCGGTTGAGGCAAAAACAGCCTCCGTCGTTTGGCCCCAGCCATACCCCAGCCAAGGGCGCTCCATAACTGCATTCACCAAGCTTTTCCACATATCGAGTCGAATGGGGTCACCTACTGGCCGCCGGATGGAGGGTTCGCCAAAGAGGAATTCATTGATGCTAGGAAGGCTTAAATAGAGTGAAACAAAATAAACACCAAAACCCAACAACACAAGGTTAAAGCGTTTTGGCCTGCTCTCGCCCCAGAAGAGGTAAAGGGCAAGGAGAACGCCAGCGACATTCAAGCCGGCGGTTTTGGACTCGGTCAGCACAACACCAAACAACAAATACAGAACCAGTATTATTGAAATTACCGGCCCCAGCGACTTTCTCGCATACCCCCACGCAACGCCCATCGCAGAAAGCAGCAGTAAGGTAGCCAACTGATTTGGCTGGGCCATGTTGGCTGAAAAGCGACTCTCGCCCACGTAGGCCACCCAAAAATTGCCAGGTGGCAAGTGAAACCATTGCAGTAGCTGGAGCCCTACCGAAATGACTGCGGCAATGGAGATCGCAAGAAACAGGAAGTCCAGGCATTCGCCGGGCGTCGACCTCTCCCAGTTCCATCCAACAAATATGGCCAGAGAAAGCCCGATCAGATAAAGGGAATTGATCCATGCCATTCCCGATGAATGAACCACGCCAACTGAATATTGAAGCCACGGGACAGCTGCTAGAAACAAGAACAGTAGGCTCAGACCAATCACCACGAGTTTGCTCGAGGAGCGAAAAAGCACCCCAAAAGCGACAGTCAATAGCATGACACCAGCGATGGCGTCGGAATAAAACGCCATCCATGGCTTGGTATGGTTCGGAATGATCCATGCCAGAGAGAGCAATATCGAAAACACGCCCAGGAAAATCGGCGGTATTGTTGCTGCAGACTTAGTTGTCAATTTTTCACCCATGCCTTGGGAGCGGGATTCATTGTTCAATCCGATGCCCACCCGTTAAAATTATGCAACATCTCGAAATCCCACTGCGCTCGGTAGCCCATCTCCATTCTCGCGCCCTCGAGTGGCGCCAGGCATCCAGTCAGCAGTCGATCTGCCGTATTTCCAGAAACTGCTCGGCATAACGCCGAAAAACCTCGGTCTGCACGAATACCTCATGCAAGGCCGGGTCGATATGGCCGTTGCTACTAAACCTGGAGAGAATGGCCAAGGCATCGGATAGCAACTTACCTTCCTTGTAGGGCCGATCCTTGGCAGTGAGCGCCTCGAAGATGTCAGCGATACCCATGATTCTGGCCTGCCAGCTCATGTTTTCGCGCTTGAGGCCTTTCGGGTAGCCTTTGCCGTCCATCCGTTCGTGGTGGCCGCCGGCGTATTCGGGGACATTTTTCAGGTGTCGCGGCCACGGTAGCTGTTCGAGCATCTTGATGGTGGCGACGATGTGGTAGTTGATGATGTCGCGCTCGGCGCGGGTCAGGGTGCCGGAACGGATGGTCAGGTTTTCGAGTTCGTCGTCGCTCAGGAACGGGAGATCCTCGCCGTCTGCGTTGCGCCAGCGATACTCCGCGGCGATTCGCCGGACCTGTTCGATGTCCTCGTCGGACATTTTTTCGCAGCCGATATTGGCCCGATGCAGAATCCCACGGTCAACCGGAATTTTTTGGCAAAAATCAAAACAGATTTGCTCGGCCTCAGCCGGCGCCATGCCTTCGGCGATGCTTTTCCATTTGCGAATTTCGGCATCGCGCTTGACGACTTCAAAACGCGTGTCGATGAGATGGATGCGGTCGTAAATGGTTTGCAGTTTGGTCGCCTTGTCCACGATGTGCACGGGCGTCGTAACCTTGCCGCAATCGTGGAGCAGCGCGGCGATGCGCAGTTCGTAGCGGTCCTTGTCGGTCAGTTTGAAATCGGCGAGCGGGCCCGTGGTGGTGGCGTCGGCCGCCTCGGCGAGCATCATGGTCAGTTCCGGCACGCGCTGGCAGTGGCCACCGGTGTAGGGTGATTTTTCGTCGATGGCCAGGTTGATGAGCTTGACGAAGGATTCGAAGAGCGCTTCGAGTTGCTGGACGAGTTGCCGGTTGCTCAGCGCAATGGCGGCCTGCGAGGCGAGCGATTCGGCGAGGCGCTGATCGGCTTGGGAGAATTCGCTGACCACACCGTCGGTCGGGCTGAGCGCATTGATCAGTTGCAGCACACCAATGATCTCGCCGTCATGATCCTTCATCGGCACCGTCAGGAAGGATTGCGAGCGATAGCCGGTGCGCGCGTCGAACTGCCGGGTCCCCGAAAAATCGAAGCCATCAGCCCGATAGGCGTCGGCAATATTGACGGTCTTGCCGGTTATGGCGGCATAGGCGGCGACCATGCTGTCGTTGGGTGCGCCATCGTTGCGGTAAAGCGGCAGATCCGGGAACTTGCCCGAGGTCGGCTGATCGCTGGAGCCGCCGAAGGCCAGATGCAGGGAATCGGTGCGGACAATTTCGAAATGCAGGTGGCGCCGGTCGTCCGAGAGCAGATAGAGCGTGCCGCCATCGGCCTGGGTGATCTGCTTGGCAGCGAGGACTATCTTTTCGAGCAACAGCTTGATGTTGTGCTCGCTGGACAGCGAGGCGCCGATATCGTTGAGCTGCTCCAGGCGGCGAAACAGGTCGTCCGAAGTTTCCATGAAAGGGAGTTCCAGTCAGAACTCAAAAATCTGGTTGTTTTGCAGCATGCCGGGCGAGAACGCCTGAAGACAGCGGTTGATTTCTTCCATGGTGACCTCGACCTGCCCGGGTTTCAGGTGCGAAATATGGATAGCGCAGGGGTGCGTCAATTTCTTCAATTCTGCCGCCAGGACATCCGGCCAATAGTGCTTCGACAACTCAGCCAAACGTGCCTCGTGGTTGGGAAAGGCGCATTCGATGATCAGGTGACGCAGGTTGGGAATGGCGTTGACGGCCAGCCAGAACGCGTCGCTTGGCCCGGTATCGCCAGAAAACGCCACACTGGCGGTACCAGAATCGAGGCAATAGCCAACAGCCGGCACGGTGTGACTGGCGGGCAGCGCCGAAACGTTACGCCCGGCCAGAGAAATCGTCTCCGCCAGTTCAATGCTGCGATAGCGCATGAAGGGCTGCTCGGCAGAGGGGACCTCCGAAAAATCAGGCCAGATCGCCCAGTTGAAAATATGCTTGCGCAGGCTGTCGAGCACCGCCTCCGTGCCGTAGACCGTCAGCGGCTTGTCGCGGCGATCAGCTACGGTATCGATCATCATCGGCAATGCGGCAATGTGATCAAGGTGGGCATGGGTCAGGAATACGTGGTCAATGGCCGCCAGTTCCGCTATCGATAATTCGCCGACGCCAGTACCGGCGTCGATCAGAATGTCGTGGTCAACGAGAAACGACGTGGTTCTCTGGTGTCTGCCACCGATGCCACCACTGCAGCCGAGTACGCGGAGCTTCATGCTTGTTGGGCCTGCCGATAAGTTGGGCCGCCCCTCGGGTCGCCCGGGTGCTGGCCGACTCGGATTGTAACCCTGCGATCCCCGCCCGGCCCAGTCAGAGGCCAAAAAACTGCGTTTTCAGCCCTTCAGGAAAAACTCCATCTTGATGCCGGCGATCTCGATGACATCATGGTCACCCAGCGGCACAGCCTGGGCATCGAGCGCCTTGCCATTGACGATGGGGAACTGGCGTCCTTCGACATGCGTAATGAAATAGCCATGCGGCCGCTTGGCAATCACCGCCACTTGCAAGCCAGGCTTGCCCAGGGTCGTCAGCGTCTTAGTCAGATCCAACTCCTTGCCGGCATTCGGGCCGTTGAGGAGTTGTATGGCGGCCGCCATGCCGGGTACTGGCGCCTTGGGCTGGGAAGCCATGCCGATACTGGATCGGGACATATTTTCCGTCGGCGCCAGTTGCAGTTCGGAGGGCAGCTTCAGCGAGCCCGAACGGATCGCCGCATTCTTTTCAAAATCGCTGGCCGCAGCACCGGCCTGCAGATCGGCCATGTATTTCAGCTTGTATTTGCCCAGTTCGATGATGTCGTTGTTGCGCAGGAAGTGCTTCTTGATCGGCTGACCATTGACCAGCGTGCCATTGGTGCTGTTCAGGTCCTCAAGGAAGGAGTCGGCAAGAATGGTGACGACCACGGCATGCTCGCCGGAGATCGCCAGATTATCGATCTGGATGTCGTTCTGCGGCTTGCGACCAATGGTCAAACGCTCCTGGTTGAGCTGAATTTCCTTGAGCACCAGACCATCCATAGAGAGGATCAGTTTTGCCATCTTGCCTTCCTCGTATCACTGCAAACGGGCCAGTAGCCGCTGCCACCAACCTCTGGGCGAAGCGAAATCGCCCACCACCTTGATCAGAATAACCGACACGTTGTCCCGCCCGCCATTGGCATTGGTCATATGCACCAGATGATCCGCCGCCAACGCCAGGTTACTGCTCAGAGTCATCAGGGTCACGGCAATCTCGTGATCCTCGATCATGTCGTTCAGACCATCGGAACACAGCAACACAATATCCCCTGGACGAACGTCGTAATCATGGACTTCGACCTCAACCTCGGGATCAACCCCGAGCGCTCTCGTCACCAGATTACGGTTTTCCGCATAGCGCGCCTGTTCGGCTGTGATGATGCCATTATCAAGCTGTTCCTGTAAGAGGGAATGATCGCGCGTCAGCTGCTCGAAGCATTCGCCGCGCAAGCGGTACAGGCGCGAATCGCCGACATGCGCAACACTCATCCGATTTTCGTAAAACCACGCCAGAACAAGCGTCGTACCCATGCCGGTGTACTGGGAGCAGCTCTGGGCCGCATTGAAGATGGCCAGATTGGCCGCCTTCACTTCATTGACGATATGCGCTTCGACAATGGACGCATCGCTTAACCCCCGTCTCAGGACAGCAGGGGAATTGATGACGCCGGCGATATCCTCGGCCAGACGGGTCGTTGCCAGGCCGCTAGCCACCTCGCCGGCGTTATAGCCTCCCATGCCATCGGCCAGAATAGCCACGCCAAGACCGGCATCGGCATAGATGGCATCTTCGTTATGCGAACGGATCATGCCCGGATCGGTGCGCATCACCATTTCCAGGGCATCGGCCAGCCTCATTGGGCAAACCGGGTCGAAGAACATGTGCTCAGGGCCAACTGTTCGACGTACGGCGCCAGCGGAACAACTCGCATCCCGCGACATTGAGCTCCCCTTCCACGCGCTGCCCCGATCATTCTTCCTCCGTCGATGGCCGTCCCCCAATCGTTTTGTGGACACAAAACCGTGACATTCTTACCTGTCGCAAGGTTTCGGTCAAACCTCATTCCATGTGGATAGTCTGGCCCAAGCCTTTTGCTTCGGCTGCGGCCAATACCCGCAGCGCCACGGCGAGGTCCTGAATGGCCATCCCCTGCGACTCAAACAGCGTGATCTGCTCTACCGATGTCCGTCCGGCATGGCGCCCGACAATCACCTCGCCCAGTTCCACCAACTGTCGGGCGTGGATACGGCCTTTCTCCAGCAAAGGCAACAGATCGCCTGCCTCGGCCTGCGCCGTCGGAACAGCATCGACAGTAATCAGATCACAGCGCCTGACTGCCACCTCGGACAATTCCTGACGAATCAGCGAATTGGAACCGGCAGCATTAATATGGACCCCGGGCTCCAGCCATGTGGCGTCGAACAAAGGCTGCGCCGCCGTCGTCACCGTCCCGATGACATCACTGCCGCGCACGGTTTCTTCGGCGCTTTCGGCCGGCTCGATAGCGACACCGGTCGCTTCGCTCAGGCGCCGGCAGAAATCCTGCAGCTTGTCGGCCTTGCGGCTGAACACCTTGACGCGCTCCAGCGGCAGGGCGGCGCAGATTGCCCGGACATGGCCTTCGGCCTGCCAGCCTGATCCAAACACGCCAGCCACGCTCGCGTCAGGCCGCGCCAGCCAGCGAGCCGCAAGGCCGCTCGCCGCGCCAGTTCGAATCATGCCCAGATAGTCGGCCTCGATAACGGCCTTGAGACGCCCCGTCGCAGCGTCGAACAAATGGACCAGAAAACGGTTGCCGCTCTTGTTGCTGGTATAAGCCTTGTAGCCGATCACGCCTTGCCCCGGGAGGGCACCCTGCAGGATATGCAGCACCGTCTGCGGCAGACGACTGCGCGCCCGCGGCGTATCAATGGCCAGACCGTTGGCTAGGTCGCGATGCGCCGACTCGACACCCTCGAGCGCCATTTCCACGGTCAACAGGTTTTTTACGTCATTTTCCGAAAGAAACAAGGCCACGATTTTCCCCTATACGATAGTGACGTCCTGGCGGGCGAGAATCCGTTTTTCCAGCCAGCGACCGACGATAACAACCAGTAGCGCACCGACAATTCCGGCCACCTTGGCCGACCAATCCGGCAACTGCGGCAGGATGGCAGTGACGCCTGGATCGGAAAAAATCATTTGTCCGGCAACGTAGCCGAGTAGCGCAGCGCCCAACAGAACGATGGATGGGAAACGCTCCATCCAGTGCAGGATCAGCTGGCTCGACCAGACAATCAGCGGAATACTGACGGCCAGCCCAAAAAGTAGCAGCGCCAGACTGCCATGGGCGGCCCCGGCAACAGCAATCACGTTGTCCAGGCTCATCACGAAATCGGCCACGACGATGGTTTTCACCGCACCCCAAAGATTCGCCGAAGACTCGATGTCATGTCCCTCCTCGTCCTCGGGCAGCATGAGCTTGACGGCGATCCAGACCAGCAAAACACCACCAACGAGCTTGAGCCACGGCAGGTTCATGACCAGCGCGGCAAACACCGTGAGCACAACGCGCAGGGTGACGGCGCCAGCCACGCCCCAGAAAATCCCGGCACGGCGCTGTTCGGGGGAAAGATTGCGGCAGGCCAGCGCGATGACCACGGCGTTGTCGCCGGAGAGCACGATGTCGATCAGGATGATCTGGCCGACAGCGACCCAGAAAACGGCAGAAGTTAAATCAAGTTCCATAAAAACCAGACGAAAAAAAGGCGGACACGCGGCCCGCCTTTTTGGTTGAGCTAGGCTCGAATTTTACAGCAAGGCCTTGAGCAGCTTGGCCATTTCGGACGGGTTGCGCGTCACGGTGAAACCACACTCTTCCATGATGGCAAGCTTAGCATCAGCGGTGTCGGCACCGCCGGAGATCAACGCACCGGCATGACCCATGCGCTTGCCAGCCGGGGCGGTAACACCAGCGATGAAGCCGACGATCGGCTTCTTCATGTTGGCCTTGCACCACTGGGCGGCTTCGGCTTCGTCAGGACCGCCGATTTCACCGATCATGATGACGGCGTCGGTATCCGGATCGTCGTTGAAAGCCTTCATGACGTCGATGTGCTTCAGACCGTTGATCGGGTCACCACCGATACCGACGGCAGACGACTGGCCGAGACCGATTTCGGTCAGCTGGCCAACGGCTTCGTAGGTCAGGGTGCCGGAACGCGAAACGACGCCGATGCGACCCTTGCGGTGGATGTGACCCGGCATGATGCCGATCTTCACTTCGTCCGGGGTGATCAGGCCGGGGCAGTTCGGGCCGAGCAGCAGGGTCTTCTTGCCGCCGGCAGCTTCCTTGGCCTTCATCTTGTTGCGCAGGATGAGCATGTCGCGGACAGGGATGCCTTCGGTGATACAGATGGCCAGATCGAGGTCGGCCTCAACGGCTTCCCAGATCGCAGCGGCTGCACCCGGGGGCGGCACGTAGATGACGGAAACGGTGGCACCGGTTTCGGCTGCGGCTTCCTTGACGGAGGCGTAGATGGGAATGTTGAAGATCGACTCGCCGGCCTTCTTCGGGTTCACGCCGGCAACGAAGCACTCTTTGCCGTTGGCGTATTCCTGGCACTTTTCCGTATGGAACTGGCCGGTCTTGCCGGTGATGCCCTGGGTGATGATGCGGGTATTTTTATTGATGAAAATGGACATTCAATAGCTCCTTACTTGACCGCAGCAACGATCTTGGTGGCGGCTTCGGCCATGGAATCGGCAGAGATGATCGGCAGACCGGAATCCTTCAGGATCTTCTTGCCCAAATCTTCATTGGTACCCTTCATGCGCACGACCAACGGCACGCTGAGGTGGGTTTCGCGAGCGGCAGCAACGACGCCGGTAGCGATAGTGTCGCACTTCATGATGCCGCCGAAGATGTTGACCAGGATGCCCTTGACCTTGGGGTTCTTGAGCATGATCTTGAACGCTTCGGTCACCTTCTCGGTCGTGGCGCCACCGCCGACGTCGAGGAAGTTGGCCGGTTCGGCGCCGAACAGCTTGATGGTGTCCATGGTGGCCATGGCCAGACCGGCACCGTTCACCAGACAACCGATGTTGCCATCGAGGGAGATGTAGGCCAGATCGAACTTGGAAGCTTCGATTTCGTCAGCATCTTCTTCGTCGAGGTCGCGCATGGCGACGATCTCTTCCTGACGGTAGAGGGCGTTCGAGTCGAAGTTGAACTTGGCGTCGATGGCCTTGACGGTACCGTCGGCTTCGTGGATCAGCGGATTGATTTCGGCCAGCGAAGCATCCGTTTCCATGTAGCAGGTGTAGAGCTTCTTGAGCGTGTCGATGCACTGCGGAATCGAGGCTTCGTTCATGCCCATGCCCTTGGCCAGGGTCATGCCCTGCTCGTCGGTCAGGCCGACCAGCGGATTGACGAAAACCTTGACGATCTTTTCCGGAGTCTTGTGGGCGACTTCTTCGATGTCCATGCCGCCTTCGTAGGAGGCCATGATGGCGACGGACTGCGTGGCGCGATCAGTCAGCGCTGCAACGTAGTACTCGTGCTGGATGTCGGCACCTTCTTCGATCAACAGGTGACGAACCTTCTGGCCTTCCGGACCGGTTTGATGCGTGATCAGCTGCATGCCGAGGATCTGGTTGGCGTACTCGCGCACTTTTTCCAGCGAAGTTGCGACCTTGACACCACCGCCTTTGCCACGGCCACCAGCGTGAATCTGGGCTTTGACGACCCAGACCTTGCCGCCCAGGGTTTCAGCTGCCTTGACTGCGTCATCGACGGTCGTGCAGTGAATCCCGCGCGGAACCGTAACGCCGAATTTTTTCAGGAGTTGTTTGCCCTGATATTCGTGAATTTTCATGCGCTTTCCTTGCGTTTAGTTGAGTTGCGAGCAATGAGCAGTGGCCGAAACTTCCCCCGACCCCACTCGGTTATACCGGCTTGAACTCAAAATCTTACCACAGACGCAAACAATCGCGGCAGCCCGAAATTCATAATTATGGCGTTGATTCCGTGGCCAGCATCACCTTGCGCAACAAGGGCAGCAACATCGCCGCGGCGAGCAGCAGACTGAGTGCGGCGGCCAGCCAGAAGCCGGCAACGCCAAGTGGCGTTGGCCAGCGATAACAGAGCCAGGCGCCGCCGAGCAGACCGATACCCCAGAAGCAGAAAATCTGCACCAGCATCGGCACGAAAGTCACCCGATAGGCCCGCAAGGCGTGGCCGGCAATGGTCTGCAGCGCATCGAAAAACTGATAGATGGCAACATAGATGATCAGGCTAAGGGCCACGGTGCGCAAGGCCGGGTCGTCGGTATAAGCGGCGACCAGCGGTTCGGCGCTGAGCCAGAGCAGGAGACCGACGGCGGTCGACGAGGCGCCGGCCAGGATCAGCCCGGCGCGGATCGTCACCCTCGCCCGCGCCCCATCGTGGGCGCCGACCGCCTGACCAACGGCGGCCATGGTGGCGATGCCAAGCGACAGCGGCATCATGTAGATCAGCGCCGACAGGTTGGCGACGATGCGATGGCCAGCCACCACCGTCGCCCCGAGCGAGGCGACGAACAGCGCGATCAGCGTGAACGAGGTGATTTCGACCAGATTGGACAAACCCATCGGCACCCCAATGCGCAGCAGTTCGCGCCAGGCGGTCCAGTTCGGCAACTGCCAGTCGGAAAATGGCCGATAACGTCGGCCGAGCGGCCCGAAAGCCAGATAGGCGGCGCCGCTGATGCAGGCCAGCCAGCCGATCAGAATATTGGATAGCGCACAGCCGGCGACGCCGAGCGGTTCACCGAGCCAGCCCTGCAGGGCAAAACCCCAAGCCAGCAGCGCATGCAGCGCCAAGCTGAACAACCCGATGCCCATCAGCACGCGCGGCTTGCCCAGCGCATTGCAGAAAGCCCAGAACGTCCGGTAGAACAGTGCCGCCGGCAGGCTCCAGGCGAGCAGGGCGAGATATTGGCGGACCTTGGCTTCGACTGCCGCATCCATGTCCGCCATGCCGAGCACGGCGCCGGGATGGGTCAGGAACAGGATGCCCGGCACGGCGAGCAATATGGCAAGCCAGAAACCCTGCTGGAGAACACCAGCCACCTCGTCATCGCGCCCGGCGCCATGCAGGTGGGCGACGACCGGCGACACCGCTTGCAGAATGCCGACCAGCGCGAAGACGACCGAAACGTGGATGCCGCCGCCAATTGCCACGGCGGCCAGATCGAGCGAGCTGACATGGCCGAGCACGGCAGTGTCGACCACCATCATGCCGATGGAGGACAACTGGGCGATCAGAATGGGGAGGGCGTGGGCAATCAGGCCACGCGCGGCGGCGCGAAACATGGGGCCGGATTGTCGCATAAGGCGGCCAGCCGGCCCGCTCGCCCGTTCCCATGGTCAACCCGAAAAAAGGGCAAAAATTAAAATCAGGCGCAGTTGATCTGCCTCAACCGCCCACCCCGGCTGCCACTTCAGAATTTACGGTTCCAGAGGGAGAGAACAATGAGCCTGGGCCTGCACGCCATAGAAAACGCCAGCCGCGACGAAATCGTCGCCCTGCAAACGGAGCGCCTGAAGTGGACGCTGAACCACGTTTACCACAACGTGCCGTATTACAAAGCCAAGTTCGACGCCGCCGGCGTCCATCCTGATGACCTCAAATCGCTGGCTGATCTCAGCAAGTTTCCGTTCACCACCAAGCAGGATCTGCGCGACAACTACCCGTACAACATGTTCGCCGTGCCACGGGAAAAAGTGGCGCGGATTCACGCCTCGAGCGGCACGACCGGCAAGCCGACCGTCGTCGGCTACACCCTGAAGGACATCGGCACCTGGGCCGACCTGATCGCCCGCTCAATCTACGCTTCGGGCGGCCGGCCCGGCGATATCGTCCATGTCGCCTACGGCTACGGCCTGTTTACCGGCGGCCTGGGCGCCCATTACGGCGCCGAGAAGCTCGGCTGCACGGTGATCCCGATGTCCGGCGGGCAGACCGAAAAACAGGTCCAGCTGATCTGCGACTTCAAGCCGAACATCATCATGGTCACGCCCTCCTACATGCTCAACATCGCCGACGAATTCCGTCGCCAGGGCATCGACCCGCGCAGCACCAACCTGCGCATCGGCATCCACGGCGCCGAGCCATGGACCGATGCCATGCGCGGCGAGATCGAAAAGGCCTTCGCCATTGACGCCATCGACATCTACGGCCTGTCCGAAGTCATCGGCCCGGGCGTCGCCAACGAATGCGCCGAAAGCAAGGACGGCCCGGTCATCTGGGAAGACCATTTCTATCCGGAAATCATCGACCCGGTGACCGGCGAAGTGCTGCCCGAAGGCAGCCAGGGCGAACTGGTGTTCACCTCGCTGACCAAGGAAGCAATGCCGGTCATCCGCTACCGCACACGCGACCTGACCCGCCTGCTGGCACCGACCTCGCGCAGCATGCGCCGCATCGGCAAGATCACCGGCCGCTCGGACGACATGCTGATCATCCGCGGCGTCAATGTCTTCCCTTCGCAAATCGAGGAACTGATCCTCAAGCAGCCCAAGCTGTCGCCGCATTACGTCATCGAAGTCAGCCGCGATGGCCATCTCGACACAATGAAGGTCAATGTCGAACTGAAGCGCGAGTTCCAGTTTGCCAGCGGCGCCGAGAAGGAATTCGTGGCGCACGACCTGCAGCACCACATCAAGTCCTACATCGGCATTTCGGCCAAGATCGACATCGTCGAAGAAGGCGGCGTCGAGCGTTCGATCGGCAAGGCCCGCCGGGTCATCGACAAGCGGCCGAAGTAGGGCAGGCAACTGAAACCCCGCAAGCGCGGGGTTTCACGCCTTAAACAATGCGGGCGCGCAGCGTTCCAACGCCGTCCACGCCCCCGTCCAGCACATCCCCTCGAACAATCGGCCCAACCCCGGCCGGCGTGCCGGTGTAGATCAGGTCACCGGCTTCGAGGCGAACCAGCGTCGACAGGTTGGCGACAATCTCCGCCACCTTCCACATCATGGCCGACAGGTCGCCATCCTGCCGAGGCTGACCGTTCACCGTCAGCCAGATGCGGCCGGCCGCCGGGTGACCGCACAGCGCCACCGGGCGGATCGCCCCGGCCACGGCCGACTGGTCGAAACCTTTGCTCATGTCCCAGGGATGGCTCTTTTCCTTGGCTTTCGCCTGCATATCGCGACGCGTCAGGTCGAGGCCGACGGCGTAGCCGAAAATCAGGCCAATTGCCGCGTCGACCGTCACATTGGCGCCGCCGGCCCCCAGGGCAACAACCATTTCGACCTCGTGATGCAGGTTGTTCGTCTGCGGCGGATAGGCCACGCTGATTTCGCCCTCGCCGCCGACTACGGCATCGCCCGGCTTGGTGAAGAAAAACGGCGGCTCACGCCCCTCGGCCTGATCGAGCGCGCCCATCTCGCGGGCGTGGTCGGCATAGTTGCGGCCGACACAAAATATCCGGCGGACCGGAAAGCGCTGCCCGCTCCCGACAACCGGCAAGGTAGCGACTGGATGCGGAGGAAAGACAAGGCTCATGGGACTGCTCCGTAATCGATAGTCAGGACTGGCAGTGTGCAACATTTCACCCTTGCCCAGCCAGCCCGGTGTTAAAGTTTTAGCACCAGAAAATCGATTGGCATAGAACACCGGATGATCGTTTTACGACTGCTGCGCCACGGACTGCTAAGTGCGGCGATATTCTCAGGCTCGGCCAGCGCCGTCGGACTCGGCGAAATCACCCTCCATTCGCGCATCGGCGAGGCCCTGCGCGCCGACATCCCGGTCATCTCCGGCGGAGAATCCCTCAATGCGGCCTGTTTCTCTCTCGGCCCCGTTCCCGGCGCCGACTTTCCGGTCATCACCGCCGCCCGGACGCGACTGGTTCGGATCGGCCCGGATTACCGCCTGATCCTCACCGGCAGCAAGGCTATCGACGAACCGGTCGTCGTCATCAGCCTGCGCGCCGGGTGCGGCATGGATCTGCAACGCGAATACGTGCTGTTGCCAGCACCGCCATTGAGCACCGCCAACGACATCGAGCCGCCACTGACAGTGGCCAGCCCGGCCCCGCGCGAAATGCCGCGTAGTCGCGCCCCGGCAGAACGTTTCAGCGAACGCTGGGCGGCCGACAGCGATGCACCCCCGCAGCCGGCAGCCAAACCCCGCCCGCCTCGCACCGCGCCAAACGCAGCGACCAAGCCAAAGAAGCCGCTACCACGCGAAACGCTGGCTGGAATTGCCAGCGGCAAGGACAGGATTATCCTCGGTGCGGCGCTCGACGACCTGCCGCCGCCCGGCGCCGGCGACCCGCTTGTCCCGGTCAACGAACTCGACGAGCGCCTGCTCAAGATGGAAACGACGCTGCATCTGCTCAACCAGGAAGTCGACAAGCTGAGCACGGCCGTGACCCTGGGTGCCGAATCCCGAGCGGTACGGGAAAAACTGCAGGACATGCAGGCGCAACAGGCAACACCGGGCATCCTGCCCAGTGTCCAAGCCGCCACGCCGCAAGCCCCGGCCCGCGCCAAGTCCAACTACGATGATTGGCTCGAACTGCTGTTCGGCCTCCTGCTCGGCGGCAGCGTTTCAGCCGGCGTCGCCCATCTGGTTAGCCGCCGGCACGACAAATTACACAGCTTCGCTGCCTCGCCGCCGCGCATCGCCAAACCCCGCCGTCCGGCAACGGTTTAACCGGATAAACCCGGGCAAGAAGGCATCTCCTTCTCAAACCACCTCGCCGCTCATGATTGCCACGGTCAACCGGAATTTTTGGCCAAATTTGAAATCGGGTTTTGCCACTTTCGCAAAACCCGGAACCGCCTAGACCGGGTTATCCACATCAACGAATTCGCAGCTGATACCAAACTGCTGCGCCAGATGCCCGGCCAGCGCCTGCACCCCGTAGCGCTCGGTGGCATGATGCCCGGCCGCCAGATAGGCAACCCCGCTCTCACGGGCCAGGTGCACGGTCTGTTCGGAGATTTCACCGGACATGAAGGCATCGACGCCGAGCGCGATAGCCTGCTCGAAATAGTCTTGCGCCCCACCTGAGCACCAGGCAATCCGCCGAATCGGCCGCGTGCCGTCACCGATGACCAGCGGTTGCCGCCCGAGAACAGCCGCCACTTTCGCCACCAGTGCCGCTAGGTCACATGGCTCGGCCAGCCTTCCCAGCCAGGCAATATCCTGCTCGCCGAAACGGCCATCAGCGATCCAGCCGAGCCGGCTCGCCAACTGGGCGTTGTTGCCGAGCTCCGGGTGCGCATCGAGCGGCAGGTGGTAGGCCAGCAGGTTGATATCGTTGGCCAGCAGCGTCGCCAGCCGCTTGCGGCGGATGCCGGTGACGCGACCATCCTCGCCTTTCCAGAAATAGCCGTGGTGCACCACGATGGCATCGGCCTGACGGGCGACGGCGGCATCGAGCAGCGCCTGACTGGCCGTGACGCCGGCCACGATGCGGGTGATCTCCGAACTGCCTTCCACTTGCAGGCCGTTTGGGCAATAATCCCGGAACTTTCCGGGCATCAACAGCCCGTCCAGATAAGTCAACAATTCTTCACGCTTCATCGAGACAATTCCATGCAGAGGTTGTGGCTGATTTTTGCACAAACGGTCACCGTTGCGCTGGCCATTCTGTTCGTCGTCACCACGCTGAAACCGGAGTGGCTGCCGCAACGGCAGGCGGTCCTTGCCGTGCAGGAAGCGCCGTCCGGCAGTGACGACGACAAAGTCGCGCCGACCGGCTCGTATCGCGACGCCGCCCGCGCCGCGCTGCCTTCGGTTGTGCACATCTACACTACGCAGGAAATCAAGCAGCAACGCCACCCACTGTTCGACGACCCGATTTTCCGCCACTTTTTCGGCGAGCGCCCGGAAGGCCAGCCGCAGCGCAACTCCGGCCTCGGCTCCGGCGTCATCGTCAGCCCGAACGGCTACATCCTGACCAATTACCACGTCATCGACGGAGCCGACGACATCCAGGTTTCGCTCAACGACAGCAAGACCTACAAGGCCAAGATCGTCGGCAGCGACCCGGAATCCGACCTCGCCATCCTGCAGATCAAGGCCGACAAGTTGCCGGCCATCACCTTCGGCCAGCTCGACAACCTGCGCGTCGGCGACGTCGTGCTCGCCATCGGCAATCCCTTCGGCGTCGGTCAGACGGTGACCATGGGCATCGTTTCGGCCCTCGGCCGCTCACATCTCGGCATCAACACCTTCGAGAACTTCATCCAGACCGACGCCGCGATCAATCCCGGCAACTCCGGCGGCGCGCTGATTGACGTCAACGGCAACCTGGTCGGCATCAATTCCGCCATTTACTCGCGTACCGGCGGCTCGCTCGGCATCGGCTTCGCCATCCCGGTATCCAGCGCCCGCAGCATCATGGAGCAGATCATCCGCACCGGCGCCGTGACGCGCGGCTGGATCGGCGTCGAAGCCCAGGAAATCACGCCCGAACTGGCCGAATCCTTTGGCCTGCCGGACAACGAAGGCGCCCTGATCGCCGGCGTCGTGCGCGGCAGCCCGGCCGACACGGCCGGCATCCGTCCGGGCGATGTCCTGCTCTCGGTTGGCGGCAAGGCCGTCAAGGACCCGCAGGTCATGCTCGATCTTATTGCCGCACTGACGCCGGACGACCGCTCGGCTTTCCGCCTGCGCCGCGACAAGACCATCGTTGAAGTCCAGGTGAAGATCGGCAAACGCCCGGCCATGCGCGCCGAAAAAGAGTAAACCATGTGCCAGCTGCTCGGCATGAACTGCAACGTGCCGACCGACATCTGCTTTTCATTCAGCGGATTCCAGGCCCGGGGCGGCGCCACCGATGTCCATTCGGACGGCTGGGGCATCGCCTTTTTTGAAGGCAAAGGCACCCGGCGCTTCCTCGACCCGCAGCCCTCGAGCACCTCGCCGGTAGCCGAACTGGTCCGCCGCTATCCGATTCGCTCGAAGAACGTCATCGCCCACATTCGCAAGGCAACGCAGGGTGCCGTCGGGCTGGAAAACACCCATCCCTTCATGCGCGAACTGTGGGGCCGCTACTGGATTTTCGCCCACAACGGCAATCTCTTCGATTTCATGCCGCAACTCGATGGCAGCTTCGTTCCGGTCGGCCTGACCGACAGTGAACGTGCCTTCTGCTGGCTGCTGCAGGAGTTACGCCGGCGCTTTGGAAACCATGTGCCGGAGCGCAGTGCGCTGTTCGACGCCGTTCATGCGCTGACGCTGGAAATTGCGCAACATGGCGAGTTCAACTTCCTGCTCTCGAACGGCGACTGCCTGTTCGCCCATGCTTCGACCAAGCTCAGCCACATCGTGCGCAAGGCGCCGTTCGCCCAGGCCCACCTCAAGGACCAGGACATCACGGTCGATTTCAGCGATGTCACGTCGCCAAATGATCGGGTGGCAGTCATCGCGACATTGCCGCTGACCGACAACGAAGCGTGGACCGACATGCCGCCGGGAACGCTGTGGTGGTTCGAGGAAGGTGCGCCAGTCAAGACCTTGCCGACACGACCGGGGCCGGTGAAGAAGGCCTGATCAGTCCTTGGACAAGTTGCGGAACTCGTCTTCCGCCTTGTCCATTTCGGATTCCATTTTTGCCGCGTTTTCCGGGTTGACCGTAACATTCTCCTCGACCGGCGCCGGGCGCGACACCAGCCGCGAGGCCAGGATGCCCAGCTCGTACAGCAGGCACATCGGAATGGCCAGGGCCAACTGGGATACGACATCAGGCGGCGTCACCACGGCGGCCACCACGAAGGCGCCGACGATGAAGTAAGAACGCCACTCCTTAAGCTTTTCAACCGTCACGACATTGAGCTTGACCAGCATGACAAGCGCCACCGGCACCTCGAAAGCCAGACCAAAAGCCAGGAACATGGTCATCACGAAGGACAGGTAGGCCTCGATGTCTGGTGCTGGCGTAATGCTTTTCGGCGCGAAGCTGGAAATGAAACTGAACACCTGCCCGAACACGAAGAAGTAGCAGAAAGCCATACCGGACAGGAACAGGAAGGAACTCGAAATGATCAGCGGAATGCCCAGGCGCTTTTCGTGGGCATAAAGTCCGGGGGCGATAAAGGACCAGACCTGGTAAAGAATGAACGGCAAGGCCAGCACGAAGGCGACCATGGCCGTCACCTTGAGCGGCACCATGAACGGCGTGATGACGCCGATGGCGACCATCTTGGTGCCTTCCGGCAAGGCGCGGGTCAGCGGCGCGGCGAGGATGTCGTAGATTTCACCAGGCCCCGGATAGATGCACAGGACACCGAGTACGACCGCAATGGCGATCAGGCTGCGCATCAAACGATCGCGCAACTCAACCAGATGGGAGATGAAGGAGTCTTCCTGGGGTTCGCTCATGCCGCCGGCTTGCCAATGGTTTCAGCGACCGGCAGGGTTTCGGTCAGCGAGGCAGCCGTCGATTGCAACTCGGCCGCAGCCTCCTGCGCCGGCGCCTCAATCGCGCTGCGTGCCGTTTCGTATTCGTTGCGCACGGAGCTTTCCAGTTCGCGAGCTGAATCGGAGACCTGGGATTGCAGTTTCCTCAGCTCATCGAGCTGAACCTCGCGGCTGATGTCCGACTTCACATCGTTAACATAGCGCTGCGCACGGCCGAGCAGGTGCCCGAGCGTGCGCGCCACCTTGGGCAGGCGCTCGGGGCCGATGACGATCAGCGCCACGATGCCGATCACCATCAATTCGGAAAAGCCGATATCGAACATGATTTGAAAGTCGTATCAAGGAACGGGAAAAATCCCGTCCGAAAGATCAGGACTTGGTCTTTTCCTTGACTTCAACGTCGATGGTCTGACCGCCCACCTGCTGGGTCGGCTGCGCTGCGTCGGCCGGCTTGTCACCCGCCGTGGCGTCCTTCATGCCGTCCTTGAACCCCTTGACGGCGCCGCCCAGATCCTGCCCGACGTTACGCAATTTCTTAGTACCGAAGATAAGCATGACGATGACCAGAACGATCAGCCAGTGCCAAATGGAAAAACTGCCCATGATTTGTCTCCTAGATGCGTTTGAGCATGGGGCCGACCGGTTCCGGACCGCCCACGATATGCGCGTGCAGGTGCTGCACTTCCTGCTGCCCCACACGTCCTGTGTTGATGATCACCCGGAAACCATCCGGGCTACCTTGAGTTACCGCAATTTCGTTCGCTTTGGCCAAAATCTTGCCGAGCACCGGCGCATCTTCGGCTGTGGTAGTTGCCAGTGAGGTGATGTGTTTTTTCGGAATCACCAGGACATGGACCGGACGCGCCGGGCTGATATCGTTGAAGGCGAGGATGTCCTCGTCTTCATAGACCTTCTGCGCCGGAATCTTGCCGTCGACAATCTTGCAGAAAATGCAGTCGCTCACTTGTTGCCCCGTGCCGCCTTTTCGTCGATACCGGAAATGCCTTCGCGGCGGCGCATTTCCTGCGAAACGTCCTCGATGCTCAAGCCATAGAAGGCGAGCAGGACGAGCACGTGATAAATGAGGTCAGTCGATTCCCAGACGATGTTCAGACGCTTGCCATCCTTGGCGGCCATGATCAGCTCGGCAGTTTCCTCGCCGATCTTTTTCAGAATTGAATCAGGACCTTCCGAAAAGAGCTTGGCGGTGTAGGACTTTTCCGGATCGGCGTGCCGACGGGAAGCAAGCGTCTCGGAGAGACGGTGCAGCATGTCATGGGTGCTCATTTGTAAATTTCCTTCGGGTCTTTCAGAACCGGATCAGCGGGAACCCAGCGATCCCCGTTCAATTCATTGAAAAAACAGCTTTCGCGGCCAGTATGACAGGCAATCCCGCCCACTTGTTCAATGCTCAACAGCAAGACGTCGCCGTCGCAATCGGTACGAATGGAGCGGATTTTCTGGAAATGCCCCGACTCCTCGCCCTTGCGCCACAGACGCTTTCTCGAGCGCGACCAGTATACCGCGTTGCCGCACTGCAGCGTTTCCTGCAACGACTCGCGGTTCATGTAAGCGAACATCACGACGCGCCCGTTTTCATCCTGGGCGATAGCCGGGATCATGCCGTCGGCGTCCCACTTCAACGCCTCGAGCCAGCTCAGGGAGTTATCTAGATCGCTCACAAGCGGACTTCAATACCGCGCGCCGCCATGTATTCCTTGGCCTGGCGCACGGTGTATTCGCCGAAATGAAAAATCGAGGCAGCGAGCACGGCATCGGCGCGGCCTTCGCTGACGCCGTCGGCCAGATGCTGCAGATTGCCGACACCGCCCGAGGCGATAACAGGAATACTCACTGCATCCGAGACTGCGCGGGTCAGCGCGAGGTCGAAACCGTTCTTGGTTCCGTCGCGGTCCATGCTGGTCAGCAGGATTTCGCCAGCGCCCAGCGCCGCCACTTTTTTGGCCCACTCGATCGTATCGAGACCAGTATCGTTACGGCCGCCATGCGTAAAGACGTGCCACTGGCCAGGCGCAACCTGCTTGGCGTCGATGGCGACAACAATGCACTGCGAACCAACCTTGCTCGATGCGTCGAAAACCAGATCGGGGTTCTGCACCGCAGCCGTGTTCATCGACACCTTGTCGGCACCAGCGTTGAGCAGACGACGCACGTCCTCGACCTTGCGCACGCCACCACCGACGGTCAGCGGAATAAAGACCTGTTCGGCGCAGGCTTCGACGATGTGCAGAATGATGTCGCGCTGATCGCTGGACGCCGTGATATCAAGAAACGTGACTTCGTCGGCGCCCTGCTCGTTGTAGCGGCGGGCGATTTCAATCGGATCGCCGGCATCGCGCAGGCCGACGAAATTGGTGCCCTTGACGACGCGGCCAGCCGTGACGTCAAGGCAAGGGATGATGCGTTTGGCGAGCATCAGGCGCGGGCTTTTGCCATCAGATCGTCGGCCATTTCCTGCGCCGCCTTGAAGTCGAGCGAGCCATCGTAAACGGCACGGCCGGCGATGGTGCCGACGACGCCTTCGCCTTCGACGGCGCACAGGGCGCGAATGTCGTCAAAGCCGGTCAGACCGCCGGAGGCGATGACCGGAATAGTCAGCGCCTGGGCCAGACGGACAGTGGCGTCGATGTTGAGGCCGGAGAGCATGCCGTCGCGGCCGATGTCGGTGTAGATGATCGACTCGACACCATAATCTTCGTATTTCTTGGCCAGATCGACGACATCGTGGCCGGTCAGCTTGGACCAGCCATCGGTCGCCACCTTGCCGTCCTTGGCATCGAGACCGACGATGATGTGGCCGGGGAAGGCGACGCAGGCGTCATGCAGGAAGCCGGGATTCTTGACGGCCGCTGTGCCGATGATGACGTAGGACAGACCGCCATCAATGCAGGCTTCGATCGTATCGAGATCGCGAATACCACCGCCGAGCTGGACCGGAATCTCGTCGCCGACTTCGGCCAGGATGGCCTTGATCGCCGCCGCATTCTTCGGCTTGCCGGCAAAGGCACCATTCAGGTCAACCAGATGCAGGCGACGGGCGCCTTGCTCGAGCCAGTGACGCGCCTGTTCGGCCGGGCTATCGGAAAAGACAGTGGCCTGTTCCATCAGGCCCTGCTTGAGACGGACACATTGGCCGTCCTTGAGATCAATCGCAGGAATAATCAGCATGGGGATCTAGGATGAGTAAATTCGACAGATGCGAATCAGGGGTGCCACTCGACGAAGTTTTTCAGGAGTTGCAGGCCGTCACGAGCACTTTTCTCGGGGTGGAACTGAACCGCGAAGATATTATCCCGCCCCACCGCACAGGTAAAGGGGACGCCATATTCGCAACTCCCCGTGACCAGCGCCGAATCGGCCGGTTCGACAAAATAGCTGTGCACAAAATAAAAGCGCGAGCCGTCGGCGATGCCATTCCACAGCGCGTGTGGTTTCTGGCGCACCTCGTTCCAGCCCATGTGCGGGACTTTCAGACGCTCGCCGGTCGGCAGATACATCTTGGCATCCGGGAAACGTTTGACGTTGCCGGAAAAGACGCCGAGCGCAGGGACATCGCCTTCATCGCTGTGTTCGAAGAGCATCTGCTCACCGACACAGATACCGAGAAAAGGCTTGTCCTTGGCCGCTGCCAGCACCGCGGCGCGCAGGCCGCGCGCATCGAGTTCGTTCATGCAGTCGGGCATGGCCCCCTGACCGGGAAAGACAACGCGTTCAGCCGACGCAACGACAGCCGGATCGGCCGTCACGATGACCGTCTTGCCGCCGGAGACGTGCTCGAGCGCCTTCGACACCGAGCGCAGGTTGCCCATGCCGTAGTCGATGACGGCGATGGCGCCGTTGCCCCTGCTGCCAGCGCTCACAGCGAGCCCTTTGTCGACGGCATGGCACCAGCCATGCGCGGATCGGGCGTTACCGCCATGCGCAGGGCGCGGCCGAAGGCCTTGAAGATGGTCTCGGCCTGATGGTGGGCATTCTGACCACGCAGGTTGTCGATGTGCAGCGTGACGCCGGCGTGGTTGACCAAGCCGTGGAAGAACTCGCTGACCAGATCGACATCGAAAGATCCGATGACGGCGCGCGAGAACTCGACATTGAGTTCCAGCCCCGGACGACCGGAGAGATCGACGACGACCCGCGACAGCGCCTCGTCGAGCGGCACGTAGCTGTGGCCGTAACGGGTCAGGCCCTTCTTGTCACCCCAGGCCTTGGCCAGCGCCTGACCGAAGGTGATGCCAATGTCTTCGACAGTGTGGTGCGCATCGATGTGCAGGTCGCCCTTGGCCTCGATGTCGAGGTCGATCAGGCCATGACGGGCGATCTGGTCGAGCATGTGATCGAGAAAGGGCACGCCGGTGGCAAATTTGCCCTGACCGGTGCCATCGAGATTGAGACGCACGGTGATCTGCGTCTCCAGCGTATTGCGAGTAATTTCGGCTTGCCGCATGGTGCGAACGGTGTGGTTTTGACCGGGCGATGATACCACTGCACCTGCCTCGCAGAACGTTCCACCCTTGGCATTGAAGCGGAATCAAGCTATCACTTTGGTGCTATGCTGGCTTTTCGGAGAGCAGGGTATGCCCAAGATAAGCCGATTCACCACCATTGCCATCGCCTTGTTGAGCGCAACCGCCCTCAGCACCAGCCTCTACTGGTGGCAGCTCCTCTCATCAACCGCCGAATTGCACGACAAGACGCTGGCCCAGGCCATGCAGGCGGCGACCCGTCTGGCCGTCGCCGGAGCTGGCCAGACCGAGGCGCTGATCCGCAACATGGACGCGACGCTCGAAGATCTGCGCCACGACTACATTACCCACCGCTCCGAGTACAACGAAGCGGTACAACGCGCCATGCGCTACCAGCCGGACGGCCTGATCCTGCAGGTCGGCATCATTGATGAAAAGGGTCTGCTGGCCTATTCCAGCCTGGGCAACCCGGGCAATGTCTACCTAGGCGACCGCGACCACTTCAAGATTCATCAGGAACCGGGTTTCGGTGACCAGCTCTACGTCAGCACCCCGGTCTTCGGGCGGCGTTCGAATAGCTGGTCGATTCAGCTGACCAGGCGCATCGAGGATAAGGGAATGTTCAAGGGGGTGGCCGTCATCTCCATTTCACCGAATTTCCTGGCTCGCCAGCTGGCCCGCTTCGAACTGGGCGACAACGACACCATCGCCATTTTTCGCCGGGATGGCACCTACCTGAGCCGCACGCCAAGACTTGACGAGTACATGGGCAAGACCGTGCGCACCGACCGGCCCTTCCTCGGCGACAACGCGCCGGCTTTTGGCACCTTCCGGTCGGTCGCCACTCACGAACCGGTTCAACGCAGCTTTGCCTGGCAACGCGTCGCTCACTATCCACTGGTTGTCACCTCCGGCATTGCCGAAGCCGACTTCCTGGCGGCGCTGGAGAAGGAAACCAGCATCGCCCTGCTGCGCAACGGGATGGGTACCGCCGTTGTCCTTCTTCTGGCCGGCACCCTGGCCCTGCTCATCATCCTGCTGGAGAAGGAGCAGGCAGCAGCGCTGAAGAGCGCGGCCCTCTATCGCACCCTGTTCGAAAAGAACACCTCGATCAAACTGGTCATCGACCCGGCCACCGGTCTGATTGTCGATGCCAACCCGGCCGCCTGCCGCTTCTACGGCTATGCGCATGCGCAGTTCTGCCAATTGCATATCGGCGACATCAACCAGCTCCAGCCCGACGAAATCAAGGCCGAAATGGCGCTCGCCGCCAGCGAACAGCGGCAATACTTCAATTTTCCGCACCGGCTGGCCAATGGCGACATCCGCCAGGTCGAGGTCTATTCCGGGCCGGTGGAACTGGATGGACGCCAGTTGCTCTACTCAATCGTCCATGACGTGACCCAGCGCCGGCAGCTGGAACATCGGCTAGAGGAAAGCGAAGCCCGCCTGCGCAGCATCTTCGCCGCCCTCCCCGACGGCGTGCTGATCGTCGCTGCCGATGGCCGGATCACGCAGTGGAACGAGGCCGCCCTGAACGTGCTCGACGTGGACGAACACACACTGAAGGAACGTCGGCATACCCTGCTCCATGCCGACGGCCGCCGGGTATCCCCGGAAGACTTCCCGAGCCTGCGAGCCAGCCGGCACGAGCCCGTGTTCAGCAACGAACTCTATGCCATTGAACGGGACGGCAAAGCGCGACGCTGGATATCGGTCAGCGCCCGACCGTTGCCGGCAGACAAGGACGGCCAACCGGGCGGCGAGGTCATTGCTGCGGTGGATGTCTCCCGCCTGATCGAACTGGAAGCCTCGCGCCAGATTGCCCAGTCGGTCTTCGAATCTACCACCGAAGGCATCATGGTCTGCGACGACCAGAACCGGATCGTCAGCGTCAACCCGGCCTTCTTCACCATTACCGGCTACCCGCAGGCCGAAACGCTGGGTCGCAATCCGACCTTTCTCGCCTCCGGCCACCACGATTCGTCCTTTTACCGCGAGATGTACGAAACCCTGGAGCAAAAGGACCACTGGGAAGGCGAGATCACCAACCGGCGGCGCGACGGCTCGATCTATGTGGCCTGGCTCAAGATTGCCGTCATTCGCGAGGTCGACCGCAGGATTTGCCGCTATGTCGCCCTGTTTTCCGACATCACGCTGAAAAAACGCCAGGAGGCCCAGGTCTGGCACCAGGCCAACTACGATGCACTGACCGACCTGCCCAATCGCGTGCTGCTCAACGACCGCTTGCAACAGGCCATCGCCCAGGCCGGCCGGCGCAATGCACTGGCCGGTCTGCTCTACATCGACCTCGACCGTTTCAAACCGGTCAATGACACTTACGGCCATCAGGCCGGCGACGAACTGTTACGTCAGGTGGCCAAGCGCATCGGCAATTGCATCCGCGACGAAGACACCGTCGCCCGCATTGGCGGCGACGAATTCCTCGTCCTGCTGCCGATGCTGACCCAGCGCGAAGCCGCCCTGCGCATTGCCGAAAAGATACTCGACAGCCTGTGCCAGCCCTTCCGTCTGGAACAGGCCACCGTGGACATCGCGGCCTGTATCGGCATTGCCCTGTACCCGGACCATGGCCTGACGGCCGAGATCCTGCTTGAACACGGCGATGCTGCCATGTACCGCGCCAAATCCGAAGGGCGCCGCACTGTCCGCCTGTTCAGCCCGCCAGCCCCGGCGGGTGAGCATGCTAGAATCGACGCCGATCTCCCTCACGCCTGAATCTTCCCATGAGCAAGTTCTGGAGTGCCGTCGTTGGCGGCCTGACCCCCTATGTACCCGGCGAACAGCCGAAGATCAGCAATCTGATCAAGCTCAACACCAACGAGAACCCGTTTCCGCCTTCGCCCAAGGTGCTGGCGGCGATCCAGGCCGAGCTTGGCGACGATGCGGCCCGCCTGCGCCTCTACCCGGACCCTAACGCCGATCTGCTCAAGGCGGCGGTGGCCAAGCGCCACGGCGTAACCGCGCAACATGTCTTCATCGGCAACGGCTCGGACGAAGTGCTGGCCCATGTTTTCATGGCCCTGCTCAAGCACGAGGCGCCGATCCTGTTCCCGGACATCACCTACAGCTTCTACCCAGTGTATTGCGGCCTGTACGGCATCGATTACCGCACCGTGCCGCTGGCCGACGACTTTTCGATCAATCCGGACGACTTCCACGGTCAACCGGAAAAAAGCGCCAAAAATGAAATCGGCGGCATCATCTTTCCCAATCCGAATGCGCCGACCGGCCGCCTGCTAGCACTCGACGCCATCGAGCAGATCCTCAAGGCCAATCCGGATGTCGTCGTCGTGGTCGATGAAGCCTACGTCGATTTCGGCGGTGAAACGGCCATCACTCTCGTCGACCGCTACGACAACCTGCTCGTCATCCATACGCTGTCCAAATCGCGTTCGCTGGCCGGTCTGCGCGTCGGCTTCGCGGTCGGCCACCCGGCCCTGATCGAGGCGCTGGAGCGCGTCAAGAACAGCTTCAACTCCTATCCGCTGGACCGCCTGGCCATCGTCGGCGCCGTCGCCGCCATGGAAGACGAGGTCTATTTCGAGCAATGCTGCCGCGCCGTGATCGCCACCCGCGACACGCTGACGGCCGACCTGCGCAGCCTCGGCTTCGAAGTGCTGCCCTCGGCCGCCAATTTCATCTTCGCCCGCCACCCACAGCGCGACGCGGCCGAATTGGCCAAGGCCCTGCGCGACAAGAGCATCATCGTCCGCCACTTCAAGCTGCCGCGTATCGACCAGTTCCTGCGCATCACCGTCGGCACCGACACCGAATGCCAGGCGCTGACCCAAACGCTGCAAGGCATTCTGGCTTAGGAAGGGGCACAACGATGCAAGGTATCGATTTCGACGAAGCCATCCGCCTGCACAACACCTGGCGCCGGCAGTTCATGAACGCCTTCGCCCGCGGCAGCTACGCCGACATGCCGCTGTCCGACCATCAGGGCTGCATGTTCGGCTACGCCATCGCCGCCGCCGATGACACTTCGCGCGCCCTCCCGCAATTCCAGGCGCTGATCAAGGCCCACACCCGCTTTCACGCCCTCGCCGGCGAGATTCAGGAACTGAGTAGCAACGGCATGGCCGACGCCGCCGACCTCATGCTGCCAGAGCTATCCGACGAGTCGCATCGCCTGGCCAATCTGTTCGACGAACTGCGCGCCCTGCAGCGCGACGCCCGTAGCTAGGGGCGCTAAACCAGGCCGAGCAGACCGAGGCCGGCGCCAACCCCGATAAACCACAGCGGATGCAGCTTTGTCCGCAGGTTGGCCACCACGGTCGCCGCCACCAGCAGCCAGGTCATCCAACCGAAAGCCGCCGCCTGCGCGATCAACGTCGCGCCGGAAAAGATCAGCCCGACCGCCAGCGGTGCCACACCGAGGCTAATCGCCTTTTGCCAGCGCTTGCCGGCAAAACTTTCCCAGCGGTCAATCAGCAAATAAATCAGCACGCTCATCGGCAGACACATGGCCACCGTCGACGCCAGCGCGCCGAGCAGGCCGCCGATCTCCCAGCCGATCAGTGTCACTACCAGGACGTTCGGCCCGGGCGCCGCCTGGGCGATGGCGTAGAGATGCGTGAAGGTCTGGTCGTCCAGCCAGTGGTGGTTTTCGACGACAACGCGATGCATTTCCGGCAGCAGCGCCGTCGCGCCACCGAAAGCGACGAAAGAGAGCAGCGCGAATTCGAGGAAGAGTTCGACGACGATCATTTACGCCCCAGCCGCCAGTACGCGACGCCGCCGGAGAGGACCAGCCCGGCGACCATGACGATAGGCATCGGCCAGCGCAGACCGGCAATCGCGGCGACGGTCAACGCCGTGAAGGGCAGGAAAAACGGCTTGTCCTTGATCGCCGAACCCATGCGCCAGGCCATCGCGAAGAGCAGGCCGCAACCGACGGCGGCGATGCCGCGCAGCATCGACTGGGCCAGCGGCAGGCTACCGTAGCGGTCATAGAGCAAGGCGAGCAGCAGGACGATGGCGAACGGCCCGGCGAGCAGGCCGATCGGCGCGACGATGGCGCCGGGCAGGCCGCAGTAGCGCTTGCCGACGACGACGGCCAGATTGACCACATTCGGCCCGGGCAAAAACTGGCAGAGGCCGAGCTGGGCATTGAACTCCTCGGCCGTCATCCAGCGCCGTTCCTCGACCAGCATGCGGCGGGCAAAGGGCAGCACACCGCCAAAGCCGGACAGGCCGACGGAAGAAAAACCCAAAAAAAGCGCCCGGAGGTCCGGGCGGCTTGGCGATTCAGAAGATTCCACGGTCAACCGGAAATTTCACTCAATTTTCGAGTCGGAATTCAGCCGACCTGGCGTGCGCCGGCAGGCCTTCACCATGCGCCAGCGTCGACGCAATCCGACCCAGGGTCTGCGCCCCGGCCTTCGATACCTTGATCAGGCTGGTCCGCTTCTGGAAGTCATAGACGCCAAGCGGCGAAGAGAAACGCGCACTGCCGGAAGTCGGCAACACGTGGTTCGGGCCGGCACAGTAGTCACCAAGCGACTCCGAGGTGTAATGACCGATGAAAATGGCGCCGGCATGGTGGATCTTGCTGACCCACGGATCGGGATCGGCCAGCGACAGCTCGAGGTGTTCCGGCGCCACGCGATTGGCGATGGCGACCGCTTCTTCGAGGTCGCGCACGAGAATGAAAGCGCCGCGGTTGGTCAGCGACGTTTCGATCACTTGACGCCGCGGCATGGTCGGCAGCAGCTTTTCGATGCTCGCCTGAACCTTTTCGATATAGCCGGCGTCGGTACAGATCAGGATCGACTGCGCCAGTTCGTCGTGCTCGGCCTGCGAGAACAAATCCATCGCTACCCAGTCCGGATTGCCGGAACCATCCGAGACAACCAGAATTTCCGACGGGCCGGCAATCATGTCGATGCCGACGATGCCGAAGACCCGACGCTTGGCGCAGGCCACGTAGGCGTTACCCGGACCGACGATCTTGTCGACCTGTGGAATGCTCGCCGTACCATAAGCCAGCGCCCCAACCGCCTGGGCGCCACCGATGGTGAACACGCGGTCGACGCCGGCCAGACAGGCCGCCGCCAGCACCAGCTGGTTATGCTCGCCGCCCGGCGTCGGGACGACCATGATCAATTCCTTGACGCCGGCCACCTTGGCCGGAATCGCGTTCATCAGCACGGAAGACGGATAAGCCGCCTTGCCACCCGGCACATAGAGCCCGACGCGATCGAGCGGCGTGATCATCTGGCCGAGCGTGGTGCCGTCGGCTTCGGTGTAGGACCAGCCGTCCAGCCGCTGCTTCTCGTGATAGACACGAACGCGGTGCGCGGCAGCCTCCAGCGCCTGACGTTGCTCGGCCGGCAGACTGTCGAGCGCCTTCTGCATCTCGGCCTTCGACAATTCCAGATCAGCCATGCCGCCGACCGACAAGCGGTCGAACTTGTTGCTGTACTCGACGACAGCCGCGTCGCCACGCGCCTTCACGTCGGCCAGAATGCCGATGACCGTACGCTCGACGCCCTCATCCTGCGCCGCCTCGAAAGCGAGCAGCGCATCCATTTTTGCCTTGAAATCGGCGTCGACCGTGGAAAGACGTTTGATCGCGACCATAAGCTTTATTTCTCCACCGCCCGGGCAAAGGCGTCAATGATCGGTTGCAGGGTGTCGCGCTTGACCTTGAGCGAGGCCTGGTTGACCACCAGCCGGCTCGAAATATCGACGATATGCTCCACCGCGACCAGCTTGTTGGCCTTCAGCGTACCTCCGGTCGACACCAGATCGACGATGGCATCGGCCAAACCAGCGAGCGGCGCCAACTCCATCGAACCATACAGCTTGATCAGGTCGATATGGACGCCCTTGCTGGCAAAATGTTCGCGCGCGATCTTGGTGTATTTGCTCGCCACTTTCAGACGATTGCCCTGACGCACAGCCTTGGCGTAGTCGAAGCCTTCCGGCACGGCGACCATCATCCGGCACTTGGCAATCTTCAGATCCAGCGGTGCGTAAAGACCTTCACCGCCATGCTCGATCAGCACGTCCTTGCCGGTCACACCGAGGTCGGCGGCGCCGTACTGGACATAAGTCGGCACATCGGAGGCGCGAACGATGACGACGCGCACATCCGGGTTGTTCGTATCAATGATCAGCTTGCGGGAGGTTTCGGGGTTTTCGCTCGGGACGATGCCGGCTGCTGCGAGCAGCGGCAGGGTTTCGTCGAAAATGCGGCCCTTGGAGAGTGCAATGGTGATGCCGGTCACGGTATATCTCGTGGCAAAAGAATGATTTTACCGCAAAGCCGCAAAACGGCCGGCCACAAAAGCAAAAAGCCCGGCAAGCCGGGCTTTCTTTGAGTCAGGCGACTCCGCGAGCTTATTCAGCCGGGCGGATGTTTGCAGCCTGCTTGCCCTTCGGGCCGTTCACGACATCGAAGGTCACTTTCTGGTTTTCGGCCAGGGTCTTGAAACCGTTGCCTTGAATTGCAGAGAAGTGAGCGAAGAGGTCTTCACCACCTTCGGACGGGGAGATAAAACCAAAACCCTTGGAGTCGTTGAACCACTTAACGGTACCGTTTGCCATTTGATAGCTTCCTAAAATAAAAATACGGGCTTGCGCCACAAAAACACGAGAACCAAGACCGAGGAGAGCTGACAAACCGTGGTACGGCGCAGGAACAAAACACTGCCTGGAAATCCCGAGGCTCAGAGTATGGGCCAGCATTTGGAATACGCCAAGCCTTTTTTGCAACTTTCTGCAGAGGAACGCAGAAAGTTGCAAATTTCAATGCCCCAACGACACCCGGTTAATTGACGCGCCTGACCGAAGCGCCGAGCTTGGCGAGCTTTTCCTCGATGCGTTCGTAGCCGCGATCCAGGTGATAGATCCGGTCAATGACCGTCTCGCCCTGGGCGACAAGGCCGGCGATTACCAGCGATGCCGAAGCGCGCAGGTCGGTCGCCATGACCGTCGCACCTTCCAGGTGATCAACTCCACGCACGATGGCATTGTTGCCTTCGATCTGGATGTTGGCACCGAGACGCATCAGCTCGTTCACATGCATGAAGCGGTTTTCGAAAATGGTCTCGCGAATCGTTGCCACACCGTCGGCAATACAGTTGATGGCCATGAACTGCGCCTGCATGTCGGTCGGAAAGGCTGGATACGGCGCCGTGCGCAGGCTCACCGCCTTTAGGCGCTGCGGTGCCACGAGACGAATGGCATCGCGTTCGACGGTAATTTCACAGCCGGCGTCCATGAGTTTGTCGACCACGGTATCAAGATAGGCGGCCGAGGTCTTGAGCAGGCGGATATCGCCGCCCGTCGCGGCGGCGGCACACAGATAAGTACCGGTTTCGATACGGTCCGGCATGATGGCATGCGTTGCGCCGTGCAGCTTGTCGACGCCCTGGATGCGAATGACGTCGGTGCCGGCGCCGGAAATACGGGCGCCCATCGATACCAGACAGTTGGCCAGATCAACCACTTCCGGCTCACGCGCCGCATTTTCGATGATCGTCTCGCCTTCGGCCAGACAGGCCGCCATCATGAGATTTTCGGTGCCGGTCACGGTAACCATGTCGGTACAAATGCGGGCGCCCTTCAGGCGGGTCGCCTTGGCATGCACGTAGCCCTGCTCAACCTTGACCTCGGCGCCCATTGCCTGCAGGCCTTTGATGTGCTGATCAACCGGCCGGGCACCGATGGCGCAGCCACCGGGCAGGGAAACGCGAGCCTCACCGCAACGCGCGACCAGCGGGCCGAGCACGAGAATCGAGGCACGCATGGTCTTGACCATTTCGTACGAGGCGACCGCATTGGTCAGGCCGCCACCGTTGAGCTCCATGCCATCGACGCCATCCATCGTCACGCCGACGCCCATGTCGCCGAGCAGGCGCAGCATCGTCGAGATGTCGTTTAGGTGCGGCACATTGGTCAGGTGCAGCGGGTCGGAGGTCAGCAGCGAGGCGCAGAGAATCGGCAATGCGGCATTCTTGGCGCCGGACATGGCCACTTCCCCGGAGAGGACCTTGCCCCCTTCAATCAACAACTTATCCACGCTGCGCGCTCCACTCTTCGGGTGTCAATGTTTTGAAGGACAAGGCATGCAACTCGCCGGAGTCGAATTTTTCCTTCAGTATTTTGTTCACATGCTGCTGACGCTGCACGCGGCTCTTGCCGGCAAACTCATTGCTCACCACGGTCGCCATGAAATGCTGGCCGTCACCATCGAGTTCGAGGTGTTCGCAGGCCATGCCGGCGAGTATCAGTTGCTTGATTTGTTCAGGATGCATCATGTTCAGCCTCTCAACTTCCAGCCCCGCTTCAGAAGGCGCAGCGTCAGCATGGACACGGCGACGAAGCAGGTAACGACAACCGCCAGACTGGTTTCCGGTGCCACGTCGGAGACGCCGAAAAAGCCATAACGGAAGCCGTCAATCATGTAAAAAACGGGATTGTAATGCGACAGCCCCTGCCAGAATGTGGGCAAAGTGTAAATCGAGTAGAAAACGCCGGACAACATGGTCAGCGGCATGATCAGGAAATTCTGGAAAGCCGCCAGCTGATCGAACTTCTCGGACCAGATGCCGGCAATCATGCCCAGCGCCGCGAACAGGCCGCCACCAAACAGTGCGAAAACCAGCGTCCACCACGGCGCAACGACCTTCAGTTCGGCAAACCATACAGTCGCCAGCAAGACGCCGATGCCGACCAGCAAGCCACGCGCCACGGCGGCCAGCACGTAGGCCGCGAAGAAGGCGCTATACGGAATCGGTGGTAGCAAAACAAACACAATCGAGCCGGTTATCTTGGCCTGGATCAGGCTTGATGACGAGTTGGCAAAGGCATTCTGTAATACCTGCATCATGACCAGACCGGGCACCAGAAAGCTGATGTAACGCACCCCGTGCACCTGCACATGTTCGTCGAGTACATGGCCGAAAATCAGCAGGTAGAGCAAGGCTGTCAGCACCGGCGCGGCAACTGTCTGGAAACTGACTTTCCAGAAACGCAGGAACTCTTTTTCGAACAGGGTCAGGAAACCGATCATTGCTGCATGGTCCGCACAAAAACCTGCTCCAGGGAAGCGCCCGGATAGGCCGCCATGAGGTTGGCCGTGGTGTCCAGCGCAATCACCCGCCCCTGCTTCATGAGCGCGATGCGGTTGCACAGCGCTTCGGCCTCTTCGAGGTAATGCGTCGTCAGAATGATCGTATGGCCTTCGCCATTGAGGCGGCGAATGAACTGCCACAGGCCCTGACGCAATTCGACGTCGACACCGGCAGTCGGCTCGTCGAGGACGATGACCGGCGGCTTGTGCACCAAAGCCTGCGCCACCAGCACGCGCCGCTTCATACCGCCGGACAGCCGGCGCATATTGACATTGGCCTTGCTCGTCAGATCGAGGTGTTCCAGGATTTCGTCTATCCAGTCATCGTTCTTGCGGATGCCGAAATAGCCGGACTGGATACGCAGCGTTTCGCGGACATTGAAGAAGGGGTCGAAAACCAGTTCCTGGGGCACGACACCGAGCAAGCGACGCGCCTCGCGAAAGTCGCGGATAACATCGTGACCCATCACCTTGATCGTCCCGGAATCCGGACGAATCAGCCCGGCCAGCGAGGAAATCAGCGTCGTCTTGCCGGCACCATTCGGACCGAGCAGGCCGAAAAACTCGCCCTGCTCGATATCGAGCGACACCCCGGCCAGCGCTTGCAGCGAACCGAAATGCTTGACGACGTCAACGATGGAAACGGCAGGAATCATGAGAAGCCCCTCAGGCGAGAGGCAACAGGTCGGTTACGCCATACAGCTCAGCCAGCGAAACAACACCATTTGGAATTTGGGCAAATTTTACGGTTGACCGTGAGATTTCCGCAGCGCGCAACCAGCCGAGCATGACCGCGAGCGCCGACGAGTCGGCCTCGGTCACTTCAGAAAAATCAAAGACTTGCTCACCCGGCTGCAAAGCAGAACGGCCTGCTTCGAGCAGGCCGCGCGCATTGGTCATCACCAGCGGCACCTTGATGACAAGGCGCCCCATTTCACGTTCGATCATTTCTTCGAGTTGGCTTCCAGAGACTTGTTCTTGGCTGCCACCGAAGCGATCAGGCCATCAATGCCGCCGTTGCGCACTTCCTGGCCGAACTGGTCGCGATAGTTGGTGACCAGACTGATGCCGGCCACCACCACATCGTAGACCTTCCAGCCCGACTCCAGTTTCTCCAGGCTGTAATCAAGCTGAACCGGCTTGTTGCCGGGCTGTAGCACCTCGGTCCGGACCAACACGTCAGAATCTGTCGGCGCCATTTTGACCGGCTTGTAGACCACTTTCTGATTCTTGTAACCAGTCAAGGCGTTGGCGTAAGTGCGCACCAGCAGCGTCTTGAACTCAGCGGTCAACTGCTGCTGCTGCTGCGGGCTGGCCTTGCGCCATTCCTTGCCGAGCGCCAGCGCGGTCATGTGTGAAAAATTGAAGTGCGGCAGCACCTTCTTGTCGACCAGCTCAATGACCTTGTGCGTATCGCCGTTCTGAATATCCTTGTCCTTGCGAATAATCTCCAGCACATCGTCGGTGACGCGCTGCACCAGCACATCCGGCGCCTCCTGGGCATAGGCCGCACTGACAACGAATCCGGCAAAAAACAAGGCAAATAGTTTTTTCATCATTTCTTAGGTGAGTAATTAGTCTTCCAGACGCGGCGGGCGACCGTCAAAAATCTGGTTGTTGCGGCGCTGCAGATAAGCGTCACGAATATAAGCATACTTATCCAGCGCCGCCTCTTCGACCACCTTGTCGGAGGGCAACAAACTGGCGCGGACGTCGACAAAACGCAGCGCCGCCATGCTGTTGCGCACCGACACCGGGCGCACGTACACCACCGGATCGGCATAGGTACCAACAGCGAAACCGACCGTATCGCGCACATTGCGCGGGCCGATCACCGGCCAGAACAGGTAACCACCACCGCCCACCCCCCAGACAGCCAGGGTCTGACCAAAATCTTCATCATGCCGCTCCAGGCCCAATTCGCTGGCGACATCGAACATGCCGAAAATACCGACCGTCGAATTGATCAGCAAACGCCCCAAGTCAATGCCCGCATCGCCAAACTTCCCCTGCAAGGCGCTATTGACGCCAACCCACAGATCGCCGGCATTGCCGAAGAAATTGCCGACGCTGGCCTTGACCGGCAACGGAACAGCGTTGTCATAGACCTGAGCAACCGGCTTGGCAGCATATTTGTCGATAGCCTCGTTGACCACAAACATCGGGCGGTTGAAAGCCTCATAGGGATCAATAGGATTTCCGTCAGCCACTGCACCGGAACAGGCAAATGCGATGGCTAGCAAGCCTATAACCGAGCGTTGGGCCCCACGCACTGCCGATGCGCAAAAATAGTCCGTCATTTCTTGTCCTGTCCGTCCGCTGCCTTGCTGAATAAAAACTGGCTTATCAATTTTTCGAGAACAACTGCTGATTGCGTCTTGGCAATCGTATCACCGGCCGACAACATCTTTTCATCACCGCCCGCGTCGAACCCGACGTACTGTTCGCCGAGTAGCCCCGCCGTATTGATCGACGCAAAGGTGTCTTTCGGGAATTGGTAGCGCCCGTCGATCGTCATGCTGACCACCGCTTCGTAGGTCGCCGAATCGAACTGGATATCGACTATCCGCCCGACCACCACCCCTGCACTTTTTACCGGACCACGCACCTTCAGGCCTCCAATATTATCAAACTTGGCCTTCAAAACGTATGATTCTGACAAATGTGACGACGACAGGTTCCCCACCTTGAGCGACAGAAAAAGCAGGGCAGCAAGTCCGATTGCCACAAAAAAACCGACCCACAGGTCGAGAACAGTACGATTCATCAGGCTCCCCGGAACATGAACGAGGTTAGGACAAAATCCAGCGCCAGAACAGTCAGCACTGAAGTCACCACGGTGCGCGTAATGGCGCGCGAAACACCCTCGGCCGTTGGCACCGAGTCATAACCTTCAAAAACGGCAATCAGCGAAACGGCAATCCCAAAGACAAAACTTTTCACCACACCATTCCAGATGTCATAGCGAAAATCGACGCTGGCCTGCATCTGCGACCAGTAGGAGCCGTCATCGACACCGATGACGATGACGCCGATCAACCATCCGCCAAGAACGCCCATGGCGGAAAATATGGCGGCCAGCAGCGGCATCGAGACAACGCCGCCCCAGAAACGTGGCGCCACGACTCGAGCAATGGGATTGACGGCCATCATGTCCATCGCTTTCAGTTGCTCGGTTGCCTTCATCAGGCCAATTTCCGCAGTTACCGACGAACCAGCCCGTGAAGCAAAGAAGATGGCGGCCAGAACCGGTCCCAATTCACGAGTCAGCGACAAGGCAACCAGGGTTCCCAGCGCCTCGGTGGAGCCGAAACGCTGCAGGATTTCATACCCTTGCAGACCGAGTACCAGTCCAACAAACAGCCCTGAGACCATAATGATCAGCAACGACAGCACGCCACTGAAATAAATTTCGCGCAAGGTCAGCGGCAGGCGACGGAAGGAAGAACCCGAATGCATCAGCACGGCCCACAGGAAGCGCGTAGCGAAGCCAAGCCGCCAAATGCGCTCAACCGTCGCGTGGCCCAGTTGCCGAATAATGGAAATCGGGTCAAACATGCGCAGCCGCGCCCAGAAACTCGTCGCGCACCGACAGGGCGGGATAGTCAAAATGGACGGGGCCATCCGGTGCCGCATGAACGAACTGATGAACGAAGGGGTCGGTCGAAGCACGGATCTCGTCCGGCGTCCCTTCGGCAACCACGCGCCCGCCGTTCATGAAATAGATGTAGTCGACGATCAGCAGTGACTCCTGAATATCGTGGGTCACCATGATCGAGGTTGCGCCCAAAGCATCGTTCAATTTGCGGATCAACTGACCGATGACGCCCAGCGCAATCGGGTCGAGTCCGGTAAATGGCTCGTCGTACATCACCAGCATCGGGTCAAGTGCCAGCGCGCGGGCCAGCGCCACCCGCCGGGCCATGCCGCCGGACAGGGCCCCCGGCATCAGCTTGTGAGCGCCGCGCAAACCTACCGCCTCGAGCTTCATGAGCACCAGATCGCGGATCATTTCATCCGACATATCGGTATGTTCGCGCATCGGAAAAGCGACATTTTCGAATACGGTCATGTCGGTAAACAAGGCGCCAAACTGAAAGAGCATGCCCATCCGGCGACGCAAACGATACAACTCCGCCTCCGACATTTCGCACACCTGATGCTTTTCCAGACGAACGCGCCCGCCGGTCGGCCGTAACTGGCCGCCGATGCAGCGCAGCAGCGTCGTCTTGCCACAACCGGAACCGCCCATGATGGCCACCACCTTGCCGCGCAGAATCTTCATGTTGATTCCCTGCAGCACCGGCTGGCCATCGTAGGCAAATTCGAGCTCTTCGATATCGACAAGGATGTCGTCGGACAAAGCATATCCCTTGGAAAAAGTCGGACGATTTTAGCAGAAAGCCCCACCATCACCGGGAAACGACGAGGCTATAATCGGTAAAATTTCACATGGAATGCGGTGCTCTTGCCATCAGCCAAGCCACTCTTGTTGATTGTCGACGATGATTCGCTCATCAGCGAATCGCTCGGTTTCGCCTTCGCGCAGGAGTATGACGTTCTCACAAGTCAATCCCGAGGGCATGCCCTGGCCTTGCTCCGGCAACTCAGGCAACCGCCTCAGCTTGCCTTGGTCGACCTTGGCCTCCCCCCGCTCCCTCACCGCCCCGACGAGGGATTTGCCCTGATCGGCGATCTGCTGGCCCTGTCGCCCGAGATGAAAATCATCGTCCTTTCAGGCCAAAGTGACGAGGGTAATGCCCGCCATGCGCGCACGCTGGGCGCGGTCGACTTTGTGGCCAAACCATGTGACCCCAGCCGCCTGACAGAACTTTTCCGCCAGGCACTGCGTTTTGGCAACGAGCCCCAGACCGCTCAGGCAGGTGGGCTAATCGGTGAAAGCCTGCCCATGCAGCGCCTTCGCCTGCAACTCGGCCAATATGCCAACCTGGCCTATCCGGTATTGATCGAAGGCGAGTCGGGCAGTGGCAAGGATATCGTTGCCAGCCACTACCTGCACCGCCTGACCGAGCGCCATGACAAGCCTTTTCTTGCCTTGAACTGCGCGGCCATATCGCCAACGCTGCTTGAGCCAACTCTTTTTGGCTACGCCAAAGGCGCCTTTACCGGCGCCACAAGCGCCAAATCCGGTTATTTTGAAGACGCCGACAGCGGAACACTGTTCCTTGATGAAATTGGCGAATTGCCACTCGATTTGCAACCAAAACTGCTGCGCGTTCTCGAAAATGGGGAATACCAGCGCGTTGGCGAAACGCAAACCCGGGTTTCCACAGCACGTATCGTGGCCGCAACCAATCGCGACCTGCGCCAGGAAATGCGGGCAGGCAGATTCCGGGCTGACCTTTTTCACCGTCTTTCAGTATTCACCGTAACAGTTCCACCGCTGCGTGAAACGGGACTGGACCGGCTGCTGCTGCTTGAGCACTTTCGCAAGAGCTGTGCCGCCAGCGTTCGCACCGAACCCTTTCAGCTTGCTGCTCCAGCCCAGTCCCTCTGGCTGGACTACGGTTTTCCGGGCAACGTCCGCGAGCTGCGCAACATCACCATTCGGCTTAGTGCTCGCTACCCTGGGCAGACAGTCACCGCCGAGCAGTTGCGCGCCGAGTTCGACCATTTCGACACCCCAGAGCCAGCGACGGGCACCGCCATGCTTGTTGCCGGCGACCTCGAAGAGGTCAAGCAAGCCGCCCGCCGGCACCTCGAAAAAGCATCGCCGCTCAACCTGGACGCCACGCTCGAACTGTGGCAACGCGGCTATATCGAGGCGGCCATCGAACTTAGCGCCGGCAACATGAGCGAAGCCGCCCGCCGTCTGGGCATCAACCGCACGACACTCTATAACCGCATGGAAAGCTGGACCCGCCGATGAGCCTTTACCTCGACCACTTCGGCCTGCGCGAGCCACCGTTTCGCATTACGCCGCACACCGATTTTTTCTTTACCGGCGCAAACCGCGGCCCAACGCTCGACGCCCTGATCTATGCCATCACCCAGGACGAAGGCATCGTCAAGGTCACCGGCGAAGTCGGTAGCGGCAAGACCATGCTCTGCCGGATGCTGCTCGAGCGCCTGCCTGAGAATGTCGAGACGCTTTACCTGGCAAATCCGTCGCTCTCACGGCAGGAAATCCTCGGCGCCATAGCCGATGAACTCGGCATTCCGACCGACGGCAAGGCCACGCACTCTTTGATCCGCGCCTTGCAGGATGCGCTCATCGCGCGTTATGCCGAGGGCAAGCGCGTGGTATTGCTGATCGACGAAGCGCACGCGATGCCCGCCGAATCGCTCGAGGAAATCCGCCTGCTTTCCAACCTCGAGTCCAAAGCCGCGAAACTCCTGCAAATCGCGCTCTTCGCCCAGCCCGAACTGGATGAGCGACTGGCCGCCACAGACATGCGCCAGTTACGCGAGCGCATCACCCAGCACTTCAACCTGGCACCACTCAAGCAGGACGACGTTGCCGCCTACATCGAGTTTCGCCTGCGCGCCGCCGGCTATCACGGCCCCAACCCATTCACGGCCGAAGCGGTGACGATGATCGCCAAGGCCTCAGAGGGGCTGTCGCGCCGCATCAATATACTTGCCGACAAGGCCCTGCTTGCTGCCTACTCCAGAGGCACCCATCAGGTAAGCGGCAACGAGATCAAACTCGCAGCACAGGATGCACGGTTTTCACCGCTCAAACCAAAAGCCTCCTTCAACCCGAAGCCTCTGCTTTGGGGGGCTGCTGGCGCCAGCGCCGTCGTCCTGCTCGCCGCTCTGTTGATTGGCACCTCGCCCAGCGTCTTCAGGGAGGCCGACCCGAACAGCACACTGGCTTTGACCCCGCAAGCCAACCAGACGGCCCAGCCCGGGAAGCGACTGCAACCGGTGACATTGCGCAGCGAAACACAAGGCCAGCCTGCCAGCCCGGACAAAATCCGCTTCGCCCCCCTTACTCGCCAGCATTTTGGGCAATACGACCAGTGGATTGAGGACGCCCCCAACAATCATTACTTCATTCAATTGCTGGCCACTGACGCTTCCCAGACTGGCCAGATCGAAGGCTTCCTTGCCCGAGCCAACACCGTGCTCGACCCATCACAAATTCGCGCCTACCGTTCCAGTCTTTCCGGAAGGGATCGGGTCGGCGTGATTTTTGGTGATTACGCGAGCCGCGAAGAAGCGGTTGAAGCCATGCAGAGCCTGCCGGAGTCGATCAAGGCAGCGCAGCCATTTCCAAGGCAGGTCAGCAAATTACGTTAGCCGATCAGCATGCTCCAAACCGTGTTGCCGCGCCAATTTACGTGCTAGCATCATAGAGATACACCATAACCGGTGACCACCCAGCTCAGACAAGGCAAAACCCGATGAAAATCGGTTTCATCAGTGTAACGCTCGCTTCTTTCCTGCTGGCCGCCTGCGCGGCGCCCACCCCGCGCGAACCGCTGAAGGGGCATCTAAACACGAACAGTACGGAGCCGGCAGCCTCTGCCAACATTCCTGCCCCGGTCCAGCAAACTCTCGCCCTGCCCAAGCCGCGCACCACCCGCAAGGCAGAAACCTACAGCGTCGTCGTCAATAACGTTCCGGTTCGCGACCTGCTCTTCGCCCTGGCCCGCGACGCCAAGGTCAACGTCGACATTCACCCCGGCATCACCGGCACGGTCACGCTGAATGCCATCGACCAAACCTTGCCGCAGCTACTGACCCGGATTTCCAAGCAAGTCGACATGCGCTTCGAACTGGATGGCCCCAACCTCGCCGTCATGCCCGACTCACCATTCCTGAAGCATTACAAAGTCGACTACGTGAACATGGCGCGTAATGTCACGGGCACGGTCTCGACCAACACCCAGATTGCCACCGGCACCACAGGCGGCACAGGCAATACCAGCGCGCCCGCCACCGGCGGTGGTGGAAACATTTCCAACACGCGCATTGAAAACACCTCCCGCAATCAGTTCTGGGAGTCGCTGGAAAAGAACATCAAGGACATCCTGCGCGAAACCGACAAGGTTTTCCCGGAAGGATCGAGCGAAACCGTCATTGAAAAATCCACCGCGCAAGCCGCCACCGGTGCCGCTGCTCTACCCCAGGGAATCGGGCAACGAGCCGCTCAGTCGATTGCCAATGCGCTGCAAACCAACCCGAATCCGAACTCGGCCAGCCAGGCGACCGGCACCTCCATTGAGCGCCGCAGCACCTTCCGGGAAGCGGCATCGGTCATCATGAACGCAGAAAGCGGCGTCATCACGGTGCGCGCCACCCAGCGGCAGCATGATCGGATTCAGGAGTTTGTGGATCGGGTCAGCAACTCAGCAAGGAAGCAGGTACTGATAGAGGCGACTATCGTCGAAGTCACGCTCAAGGATGGCTACCAGCAAGGTGTTAACTGGACACAACTGGCTGGCGGCGGGACGCTAAACTTCCTTGGTGACGCGCTCACCAAGAATGCATTCAACCTAAGCTACACAAGAGATGGCAATCCAAACGCTCTGATTACGATGCTGGACACCTTCGGAACCACCAAAGTGCTTTCAAGCCCGCGGGTCTCTGTCATGAACAATCAGACTGCCCTGCTGAAAGTCGTCGAAAACTATGTGTACTTCAGCGTCAAAGCCGACACAACGACGACCGCCAACGTTGGCACGACAACGACCTACACGACCACACCCCAGTCAGTTTCAGTCGGACTCGTCGTCAGCGTTACGCCGCAAATCAGCGATGGCGACGCCGTGACGCTTAACGTCCGCCCCACCATCACAACGGTAGCTCGCGAAGTTCCGGATCCCAACCCCGACCTCAAGAAAAATGGCATCAGCAACCTCGTCCCCGTCATCCGCACCCGCGAGATTGAATCGGTGATGCGTGTTGCCAGCGGCAACATCGCCATTCTCGGCGGATTGATGGAAGACAAGATCGACTACCAGAACCAGCGCGTTCCGCTGCTCGGACAAATCCCGTTGGCCGGCGAATTGGTCAATAACCGGAACAACGCAGCCCAGAAGACGGAACTGGTCATCTTCCTGCGCCCCGTCGTCATCAAGGACGCCAGCCTTGACGGTGACTACGCCGCGTTGCGCGACCACCTGCCCGGACAGAATTTTTTCGCTCAGCCGAATGAAGCACAGCCCTTCAATATCACTCCGAGCCGCTGAGGGCTGGGCATGAGCCTGCTGATGGATGCCCTGCGACGGGCGGAAAATGCCAAGCAGGAATCGGCCCGCAACTCGCAGGGCGGGACGTTGCCAACGGCCAGCGACCTGCTCAGCCTGGAACCGATTGCATCGGAACCGGCCAAAGGCGCCGCCAATCCGCTGCCGGACCTTGCCTCACACTTGGCGGCAGTCGACGCCGAACTGGCCAGTTCGGCGCTTCCCGAGCCCCGCCCGGCCGCCCCCCAAACCAGTGAGGCGCCGCAAGCCAGGCCGGCTGAACAGCGCGAGGCCGTGCGCAATGCCTTTGCCGCCAAACAACCCGCCGCCACGCCTTCGCGGCTCCCGCTCTGGCTGGCATTGGGTACGCTTGGGGTTGCTGGAATCGCCATCGGTGGCTATGTCTGGTATCAGATGAATACGATGAACCGTGGATCGTTGACCGCCGGCACACCTGCGGCAATGACGCAACCAGCCCAGCCAGTGCCCCCCCGGTCGGCACCGGCAGTTCAGCCCGCCCCGCCTTCGGATTTTGCCCCTTTTTCCCGGTTGACCGTGGGAACCGCTCCCGAACCGGCCACGGCACCGCTTTTCCCGCGTCGGGAGGCGCGCCCGGCACAAATGCAGGCGACCAATGGCGATACCGAAGCCGCCCCCCAGATTCGCCTGACGCGCACCCAACCGGAGCCTGACGCCAACCTCGCTCGCGGTCACGCCAGCCTGCAACGCGGCGAAACGGAGCAGTCACGCCGGGAGTTCGAACAGGCCCTGCAGCGCGATCCGAACAACACCGATGCCCTGCTCGCCCTTGCTGCCATTGCCCATCGCCAGGGCCGCCCGGCCGATGCCGATGGCTTGCGCCAGCGGGCGCTGGTCGCCAACCCGAGCGATCCGGCGGCACAGGCGGCCATCCTCAACAACCTGTCGGTCAACGCCGACCCGACCACCGCGGAAAGCCGCCTGAAGTCGCTGCTCTCGAACCAGCCCGAATCGGCGCCGCTCAATTTCGCGCTCGGTAATCTGTATTCTCGCCAAGGCCGTTGGGCAGAGGCGCAGCAAGTCTATTTCAATGCTGTGGCTGCCGATGGCGACAACCCTGACTACCTGTTCAATCTGGCGGTCAGCCTCGATCACCTGCGCCAATCGCGCCTCGCCGCCCAGCATTACCGGCTGGCCCTGGAAGCGGCGACGAAACGCCCGGCCGGCTTTGCCCGCGACAATGTCCAACAACGGCTGGGCGAGTTGCAAGCCGAGCCGCAGCGCTGACCGCACCATGAGCACCTCCGCCCTCCAGCACCGCCCACTCGGCCAGATACTGATTTCCGAAGGCATCCTGTCGGAAGATCAGTTGCGCATCGCGCTGCTCGAGCAGATGAAGCAGAACCAGCCGATCGGCAAGTTGCTGGTATCTCTTGGCTTCGTCACCGAGGCCACGCTGCGACAGGCGCTCTCTGAAAATCTCGGCAAACAAAGCATCGACCTGTCGCGCGCCGTCGTCGATCCGCAGGCCCTCAAGCTGGTGCCTCGCGACCTGGCCAAACGCCACCACCTGTTGCCGCTCGACTACGACATCCCGAACCGCCGGCTGACGCTGGCCATTTCGGACATCAACGACATCGTTGGTCTCGACCGTGTCCGCGGTCAACTGGAAGAAGGTACCGAAATTGAAACGCTGCTCGGCGGCGAATCGGAAATCGATCATGCCATCGACCAGTATTACGGCCATGAACTGTCGATCGACGGCATCCTGCACGAGATCGAAACCGGTGAAATCGACTGGCAGAGCCTGTCGGCCACCGATGACGAGTACAGCCAGCCGGTCGTTCGCCTGATCGACTCGATCCTCACCGACGCGGTCAAGCGCGAGGCTTCGGACATCCATTTCGAACCCGAAGCCAATTTCCTGCGCATCCGCTATCGCATCGACGGCATGCTGCGCCAGATTCGCGCCTTGCATAAGTCCTACTGGCCGGCGATGACGGTGCGCATCAAGGTGTTGTCCGGGATGAACATCGCCGAAATGCGGGCGCCGCAGGATGGCCGGATCAGCCTGACGGTTTCCGGCCGGCCGATCGACTTCCGGGTCGCCAGCCAGCCGACCATTCACGGCGAAAACATCGTCCTGCGCATTCTCGACCGGCAAAAAGGCATTGTCCCGCTGGAAAATCTGGGCCTGGCCGAGGAACACCTGCATCAGCTCAAGCTGATGATTTCGCGGCCCGAGGGCATCATCCTCGTCACCGGCCCGACCGGCAGCGGCAAGACGACGACACTGTACTCGGTGCTCAACCACATCAATTCCGAGGGCATTCACATCATGACCCTCGAAGACCCGGTCGAATACCCGATGGCAATGGTGCGCCAGACCTCGGTCTCGGAAACGGCCAAGCTCGATTTCGCCAATGGCATTCGCTCGATGATGCGCCAGGACCCGGACGTCATCCTGGTCGGCGAGGTACGTGACGCCGAAACGGCCGAAATGGCCTTCCGCGCCGCGATGACCGGCCATCAGGTATATACGACCCTGCACACCAATTCGGCCATCGGCGCCGTGCCGCGCCTGCTCGACATCGGCGTGCTGCCCGACGTGATGGCCGGCAACATCATCGGCATCATCGCCCAGCGCCTGATTCGCCGCCTGTGCGAGCACTGCAAGTCACCGTACCATGCCGAACCACATGAAATCCGGCTGCTCGGCGAACTGGGCGAAGGTCCGCGCCCGGTGCTGTTCCGGCCCACCGGCTGCGAGTTGTGCGATTTTCAGGGTTATCGCGGCCGCATCGCGATCATGGAACTGCTGCGCATCGACGCCGGCATCGACGAACTGATCGCCCGCCGCGCCACCACCCACGAAATCCGCTCGCGAGCGCTGCTTCAAGGCTTCACCACGCTGGCCGACGACGGCATGCACCGCGTCCTGAACGGTACGACTTCGCTTGAAGAACTGGCCCGCGTCGTCGACCTGACTGATCGGATGTAGCCGTGTTGTTTGACTACAAGGCGGTCAGCGTGGAAGGTCGGATGACCTACGGACGACTCGATGCAATCAATCTGGTCGATCTCGAAATGCGCCTGAAGCGCATGAATCTCGATCTGATCACCGGTTCGCCGATCAAACATCGCGCCCTGTTTGGTCGCCAGAGCGTGCCCCGGCCGGAACTGATCAACTTCTGCTTTCACCTCGAACACCTGACCCGGGCCGGCGTTCCCATCCTCGAAGGGCTGACCGACCTGCGCGACTCGGTCGACCATCCGCGCTTCCGCGAAGTGATGGCCGGATTGATCGAAAGTATCGAAGGCGGCCAGACCTTGTCACAGGCCATGAGCGCCCATCCGGAAATCTTCAGCCAGGTATTCGGCAACCTGGTCCGTGCCGGTGAGGCCAGTGGCCAGCTGCCGGATGTGCTGGCCAGTCTGGCCGAATCGCTGAAATGGGAAGACGAGCTGGCCTCGCACACGAAAAAACTGCTGATGTACCCGGCCTTCGTGGCGACCATCGTGCTCTCCGCCACCTTCTTCCTGATGATCTACATGGTCCCGCAGCTCAAACTGTTCGTGAAGAACATGGGGCATGTCTTGCCGCCGCACACCAAGCTGCTGTTTTTTATCTCCGACCTGCTGGTTGGCTACTGGTATGTTTTTCTGGCGTTGCCGATCATCGCTGTCATTGCCTTGCAGGCCGTGCTGCGTAGCAACCCGCTGGCGCGCTTTCGTCTGGACGGTATCAAGTTGCGCCTGCCGGTGATCGGCCCGATCCTGAAAAAGATCATTCTGTCCCGTTTCGCCAACACCTTCGCCATGCTCTACGCTTCCGGCATCCCGGTACTCGAGTCGATCCGCACGACGCAAGCCGTCGTCGGCAATCGCGTCGTCCGCAAGGCGCTCGAACGCGTCGAGCAATCAATCCGCGAAGGCCAGAATGTGGCCGGCGCTTTCCGCGATGTCGGCCTGTTTCCGCCGCTCGTCGTGCGCATGCTGCGCATCGGCGAAAGCACCGGCGGCCTGGACAAGGCGCTGCTCAACGTCAGCTATTTTTACAACCGCGACGTCAAGGAATCGGTCGGCAAGGCGCAAGCGCTGATCGAGCCAATGCTGACGCTTTTCATGGGCGCCCTGCTTGGCTGGATTATGCTGTCGGTCATCGGCCCCATTTACGACGTCATCAGCAAGATCAAAACGTGAGCTGCCGCCTCCTCTATCTCAACACCCATCGCCTGTCGGCCCATGCCTGGCAGCAGGGCAACCTGCGTGCCGAAGGGGTGTTCGACAACGACGAGGACGGCCTGCAGCAATTTGCCAAATATCTCGGCGAGCACAGCAGCAGCCAGTTTTCGCTGCTGGCCAATGTCGCCGAGGAAGGCCATGCGCTGGAAACCATCCCCTTCCTGCAAGGCGGCGACCGGCAGACGCTGATTACCCGCAAGATCGGCCAGCATTTTCTCGGCACGCCACTCGCCGCAGCCATTTCGCTGGGCTACGAGAAAAGCCAGCGCAAGAATGAAAAGCTGCTGCTCTCCGCCCTGACCAATCCGGCCCATTTCGAGCCGTGGCTGCGCCGGATCAGCGATGCCGCGGTGCCGCTGGCCGGCATTTACACGGTGGCCCAACTGGGCGGCCTGCTACTCAAGAAGCTGGGCCAGGACAGCAGTCGCTGCCTGCTGCTTACCGTGCAGGATCACTCGATCCGCGAGACCTATCTGGTCGATGGCAATGCCCATTTCTCGCGCATGGCACCGCTCACCGACAGCAGCATCGCCGGCATCGCCAGTGCCTTGGCGGCGGAAGCGGGCAAGCTGCACCAATACCTGATCGGCCAGCGCCTGATCGGGCGCGACGAAAGTCTCCCAGCTTTCATCGTCGCCCATCCGCTGACCATCCCGGCCATCGAAAAGGCTTGCCCCGAGCACAGCAAGCTGAACTTCACGCTGATCGACAGCCATGTCGCCGCGCACCAGCTCAAATTGCACACGCTGCCCGCCGACAATCGCAGCGACCAGCTCTTCCTGCATCTGCTGGCGACAGCCCCGCCCGCCCAGCAGTTTGCCGGCGAAACGCATCGCCACCATTTCCGCCTGTCGCAAATTCGCCAGGGCCTGATCGCCGCCGGACTGATCGCCTTGCTCGGTGGTGTGCTGTTTGCCGCCAAGGAAACCTACGATGCGCAAAACCTGCGCGCCGAAGCCAGCGCCCTGGCCGCCAGCGAAACCGATCTCAACCATCGTTATCAGGAAATCTCCGCCACCTTCCCGCAACTGGATGTCGACCACGAGACGCTGCGCCGCCTGACCAACCGTTATGGCGATCTGATCGCCCAGCAGCGCCAGCCAGCCCCGAGCTACCGCATGGTAAGCCGGGTTCTCGACCGCATGCCGGCCATCGTGCTCGAAGGTATCGATTGGAAAATTGGGCAAAATTCCCGGTTGACCGTAACAAACCAGGCTAGCGCGCCCGAAATTACCACGGTGCGCGGCTCCATCCGTCTTGAGCGGGCAACGGCCCGGCAAACCTTGGCCGTCTTCGACCAGTTTGTTGACGCGCTGCGCGCCGACCCCGCCAATACGATCAACGTCCTGCAAAGGCCGTTCGACATCGAATCCGGCCGCGCCCTGCGCGGTGGTGACGGGCTGGATGAAGAAGCCCAGCCCCGGCAATTTGCCGTTGAAATCGTCCGGAGCACTGCGCCATGACGCTGACCAGCCGCGATCTCCAGAAACTCGGGCTGCCGCTGTTCGCCGCCCTCGCCATGACTGTCGTCGCCGGTCTGCTCGTCTGGGGCAGCCAGATCGAGGCCGGCAAGGCCGAGCATGAGCGCAATGTCGCAACGACAGCAAAAAACCAGATCGAACAACGCCTGCGCCAGGTCCGCACCGAAGAGCAGGAAATCAGAGAACGGACGCAACTCCTAAAACAATTGCAGAATTCCGGGATCACCGGCGAGGAAAAACGACTCGACTGGATGGAAATGCTCCGCGACACCCAGCGCGAACTTCGCCTCCCCGGCATGAATTACGAATTTGGCGCCCAGACCAGTCTGGACAACGGGAACGACGCGACCTACGCCTGGTTCACCAGCCCCATGCGCCTGCAACTCCGCCTGCTGCACGAAGAGGACCTGTTGAACTTCCTCGCCCGCGTCCAGAAAAACGCCAAGGCCTTGGTCATCGTACGCAGTTGCAAGCTCGCCCCTTTGCCGCGCCAGGTCGATGGCCGCGAGGGGCTCGCCCAGCTTGGTGCCGAATGCGAAATGCAGTGGCTCACCGTCCGCCCCGCGAACCAAAAAAAATGAACTCGGCCCGACGGATCGCCCTTCTACTTTTGGCACTGGCTAACACCCCCAGCTTTGCCGAAGAAGCGCCGCTCGGCCGCCTTTTTCTCGATCCGCAGCAACGGGCCAGACTCGACGCCCAGCGCCAGCACAACCCCGGCTTCCAGCCCAACGTCGGCGAAGGTGAAGCCAGCCAGACCATCAACGGCGAAGTGCGCAGCAGCAACGGCCGGCGCACCCGCTGGATCAACGGCGAAGCCGACTGGGACAGCACCGCCCCGCCCCCGCGCGTCCCGGTCGGCGACACCTTCAACCCGGCGACCGGCGAGCGCGAAAGCGTGATCGGTAGCGGCCGCATTGAAATAAAACGCGGCGGCAGCACAAAATGAAACACCGCGCCCCACCCTCCGCACAGAGGGGTGTTGCACTCCTCGCCCTGCTGGTCATGCTTCTGCTGGCCGGGGGCTATGCGTTCTATCGAAATGCCAATATCGGCAGCGGCCAAACCCAGGAGCGCGACAGCGTTCTGCAACGCCTGGCACAAGCCAAGGAAACGGTCATTGCCTATGCCGTCAATGATGCGACACGCCCTGGCCGACTCCTTTGCCCTGACATCATTGGAGACGGGCGTTCCCCCACATTCACCCAAGACGACTGCGCTAGCTATGGCGGCTGGCTCCCGTGGTCAACGCTCAACCTGGCCGAGAACACCGATGCGCAAGGGGGAAAATTTCGCTATTACCTTTCCCCCGCCTTTGGCGGCAAGAGCGTCAATAAAAAGGTTAATAGCGATACGCCCACCTCACTCCACCTGGATGTTCCTGCAGGCAGCGCGAGCAACGACATCGCCGCGGTAATCATCGCAACGCGAGGAGCACTCGATACCGCAAATGCGGATGGCGACGACTATTTTTACAACGGAGCCTCAAACTCTCCCGAAGACAACGATATCGTCATCGCCGTTACCCGCCAGGAGCTGATGACCGCCGTCGAGCAGCGTATTGCCAACGAGCTGCGAACCTGCCTCGAACAACATGCGACCAACGCCAGCAACCTCCAGCACACCTACCCCTGGCCAGCACCGCTGTCGAACAACATTTTCAAGGGAGCAACCAAAAGCCTATTCGGGATGGTGCCGGACACCCAGGCTGGCAACCCTGAAATGGCCTTGAAGGATACGATCACAAAACTGACTGCCACCAAAAACAGCCTAAATTCGGCGTCGACCGCAGCCGATCAACTCGCTGCCGTATATCAGCTGCAAGAACAGGCCGCCTATGCTCGGGCTCTCTTTGACCGCCAGTACCAGGCCGCGGTCGATCTCTCGGACAAGGCGACGAAATCCAAGGCTGATTTCACCGCACTGGATGCCAGCATCGTCACCGCCACAAAAACAGCCGGAGCTTTCGCTGCCTTCGGCAATACCTTGCCTGGAGCCATTGCAAGCGCCCTGCCGAGCCTGACAGCACTCAACGACTCGTTGGCAAATAACGGTTTCGATCTATTTTTAATGGAGTTGCAGTTAAACAACCCGGATCTCAAAGCCAGCATCGATATCGCTACCGGAGCCCCGACAAAAGCCAATTTCGGCAAACTGATCACCCCGGTCAACCTATTCAAAAACAGTTTGCTGGAATACAGCGGAACCATAAACACGGACATTGACGGCAAGATCAGTGCGGCTCACACATCGGCCACCAATGCGGCAGTCGCCGTCAACCTGGCCAAAAACTATCCCAGCGCACCGATTGCTGAACCGATTGCACAACAAGCGCTCACCGAAGCCACCAACCTTTACAACGCCAATCGACTGGTCGAAACCACCGTTCTCGCCACTCGGGTCAATGTCGATGCCGATGAAGTCAGCTTCCGAGCGACAAGCATCGGCACCGTACTGGCCACTTCGAACAGCGAAGCTCTCGTCGGGACGCTTGAGTCGTCGAAAACGCTGGTCACCTCCATAGCGACCGGCTCAACAGCCGTTATAGCAGCCCGATCTGCAACTTTGAGCGCCCTGGAAAATGCCTTGGCGGCCGCGAAAACAGGGGCCGATCAAACCCTGATCCGGACAAATGCGGAAACAGCAGCGACTCAACTCAATGCGCTGGCGACGGCACTGGATGCTAACGGCGACAACGTTGCTCTCGAAACCTTGAAATCCGTGGCCATTGCTCTGACTGGCGCACAACAGACTCCACCGGCCAACGTTACGACCGCGCGCACACTGCGCACTCCGGCGAAAACAGTGATCTACTGGAGCGACACCGCCATCGCCCAAGCCGCCGATCTGGCGCGGCTGGCCAAAAAAGGAATTTCGTCCCAGGAAGACAGCGACTCCTCGGCATACACAGCCGCCAGAAAGCTGCTTGACAGCCTTGATGGCAGCAACGGAACCATCACCCGGCTCGACAGTTACAACAAGAATGCGACCGACGAAGGTGCCACGCTAGCCCGGGATGCCTTCAACAAGACCCTTGGCCTCTTGAACGACCTTCTCAGCGCCGCAGCCAGGCTCGATGCATCGCTGGAAACCAGCATGGCAGAAGCTGCCGCGCCTCCGACATGGTATGGAAACGCCTGCCTGTTCCTGACACCGGCCACCGGCGATGAAACGTGGTGGACCGCAAACGCCTGGAAGAACGTATTCTTCTACCAGATAGCCGACCGCGTTCGCCCGCCAATTGGACTGCTAACCGTTAACGGTAGCGGTAACTACCGTGCCGTCGCCATCGCCGCTGGCAAAGCTCTGCCCAACACCCAGAACCGCACTCTCCGCGAAACCAGAAGCTATCTGGAAAAAATAAACGCGGACAATTCGCGAAACGGCGACGCGCAATCCCCATCACCCCGCTTCGTTACCGAGACCGTTTCACCAACGTTCAATGATCGCCTTGCCTACTGAAACCCCATGAGCTTCCTGCAAATACCGGTCAAGATGCCCAAAAACTCGGGATTCACGCTCGTCGAACTGACGATCGTGCTGGTGATTGTCGCCCTGCTCTCCGGCGGACTAATGCTTGGCCTCTCCAGCCAGCGTGAGCAAATCCAGAACAAGGAAACCCAGCAACAATTGGACGTCATTCGCGATGCTCTGCTCGGTTTTGCCATGGCGAACGGCCGCTTGCCATGCCCTGCAGACCCCACCGTCGCGGCTAACGGTGGTGACGAAGTCGTTCAACAATGCGGCGTCGCGCGTGGCCACATTGCCCCCTACGCATGTATCGCCACCGATCAGCAGTGCACCCGTGAGTACGGCACTCTCCCATGGCGCTTGCTGGGCATTCAGGAAAGCGACGTGTGGGGAAATCGGTTTACGTATTTTGTCGGATACGAATTCTCTGATCCGCTTATCAAAGGTGAGATCGATGCGGGACGGCGAACCCGCTTCACGCTGGACACCAACGGTCGGGCAAAGATTCAGGACGGTTCAGGCAATGACATCGCATCGGCCATCCCTGCCGTCATTGTCAGCCACGGCAACCGGGGTGCCGGAGCCTATCAGACCACCGGCAACCAATTACCCGGCGCAGCAGGTGACGAGGCGGAGAATGCAAATGCGACACTGACCTTCATCGCCCGCACCCCAACCGACAATTTCGACGATCTGGTTACCTGGATCATCCCCACCGTACTCAAATCCCGCTTGGTTGCCGTTGGAAAACTCCCCTAGGCAAGCACCCAGCCAACCCCTTGGCATATTGACCGGCAGGCAGCCGACTGCCAAACTGAGCCGACCTGCCCCTTGTAGTTATCAACTGATCCCGTGAGCCAGCAGCCATTCCTTGTCGCCCTGCGTACCGGTGGAGTTCTTCCGGAAGACGATGCCGAAACGCGCCTGAAAAAGTCGCTACTGGTATTCGCCACGGGCCTGGTTTGTGCAGGCTCAATGCTCTGGCTTTTTCTTTATGGCCAGATGGGACCGCAGTTTTCAGCAAACGCTCCCTTCGTTTTCCAGTTGCTGCTCGTTGGCAACCTGCTTTACTACTTTCGCAGCGGCAATTTCGATCTCTTTCGCTATTCGCAGCTGGCCCTCTTTCTTTTCGCCCCATTTGCCGTGCAATGGAGCATCGGCAATTTCATCACGGCCAGCGGCACCAGCTTGTGGGGATTGCTCGCTCCTATCGGCGCGGTGCTATTTTTCGGGGTTCGTGAATCGCTGGCGTGGTTCTTTGCTTATATCTTCCTGACTGCGCTATCCGGCTTTTTTGACTATTTTCTGGCGGATAGCCTGGCCAGCAATGCTCCCAAGATATCGATACGGACCAGCGTCTTTTTCTTCGCGCTCAATTTTGCTGCCATTTCCAGCATCGTTTACCTGTTGTTACGCTACGCGGTTCAGGAAAAAGCCAAGACGCAAGCCAGCCTGGAAGAAACCCATCGTCTGCTGCAGGACGAACAGGATCGTTCCGAACGCCTGCTGCTCAACATCCTGCCCGGCCCGATTGCCGAACGTCTGAAGCACGACAGTCAGGCCATCGCCGATGGCTTTGCTGACGTTACGATCATGTTCGTCGATATCGTCAATTTCACACGGATTGCCGAGGGCATGACCCCGCAGCAGGTTTTCGCCATGCTCAACCGTATATTTTCGTCCTTCGACGAACTGGCCGAGCACTACGGCATGGAGAAGATTAAAACCATTGGCGATGCCTACATGGTTGCCGGCGGGCTCAACAACGAGCAGAACAACTACACCCGGTCCATCGCCGAACTGGCCATCGCCATGCGCGACCTGCTGCATCGCGACTTCACCGTCAACGACATGCATCTCGATGTTCGCATCGGCATCGGCACCGGGCCGGTCGTCGCTGGCGTCGTCGGCAAGAAGAAATTCATCTACGATCTGTGGGGCGATACCGTCAATCTGGCCAGCCGGATCACCAGCGAAGGCACCCCGGGCATGATCCATGTTGATGCAACCACCCATCTACGCCTGGCGCAGCACTTCTCTTTCGATGAGCCACAGTCGCTCTACCTCAAAGGCAAGGGAAATACGCTCGTTTATCGATTGAATGGCTTGCGAGAAACGCAGCCTACTGGTGAACTGACAGCGTAAACGCAACGCGTCCCGGCCGATTTTCAGCCAGGACCAACGAATATCCCACCCCGTCCGCTTGCCGTGCGGCGTGATACAAACCGATTCCCAGACCATCTTCAGAATTGACCGGCTCCTTGAGTAAGGTACTGGCCAGGGAGGGAGCGATGGTCTGACCATCATCGGCGACCGTCAGGCTGCCATCGGCAAAAAGTACGCTAATACCGAGGCCCGGTTGGCGCAAGCGTTTGGCCAGCGCATTCTGCAACAGGTTCTCAGCCACGCTGTCGAACAAGGGGCCGGGCAGGAAATGACCTGGTCTGGCTTCGCCCTGCCAATCAACCGGCAAATGACCATTGCGCTCCTTGAACTGGCGCCACCACGAGCCAGCCTCAACCTGCTCCAGACTCTCGATTTGTGGCGATTGCAACTTATCCAACGTCGCTTTCAGGCGGTCCGCGATTTGCGGCAACTGTCGGCCCAGCAAGGCAGCCACCTCGGCCGGGTCACCTGGCTGATTCGCGGCATAGCAAAGTACCTGCAAGGACTGGAGCAGATTTTTCACGTCGTGTGTCACCCGCGCACCAGTCTCGTAAATGGCCTGAACATAGCCCATACGCTGTAACTGGTGCGTCTGGAGTTTGACCAGATAAAACTCGACGGCGAGGCGCAGCAGCCACTCGACATGCCAGCGCATGGCCGGTGACGGTGAGTGATGAAAATGGACTGACAACGCCAGTTCGTTCGCTTGGCAAGTGTGTGCGTACAAGGTTTGCTCGCCGGATTGCCCCACTCGCTCTCCCGCACGCCAGGAAACACCGACAACCCAGGGTATGCCCTTTAAACGCAGCATGACTGCATCGAGAAACAGCGCCGGATCGGTATGCCGCTCGCTTTCCTCCGAAAGCTGTACCAGCCATTGCTCGAGCGGCATGCCAAGCGACAACATGTAGCGTGAAATCGCCGAGCCGATGCCGGAAAAGCCGCCGCGCGGATTCCACGCCCAGGCCACGACGAGCAAGGCACCGGCCACCGCCAGCGAAGTCTTGAACAAGGACTCAACATAGCCGGCCCCACCTACCAGCATGTAGGCCAGCGTACCCAGCACAAATACTGCAAGGATGAGGAAAACCATTACTCCGTAGAACAGGTCGAAGGCCTCACCGGATTTTCGCTCAGGCGCTCGCGCCGGGAAAATCAGCAGGAATGGCAGAAACAGGGGCATGAAGCGGGCAAGCAGCCCGCGCAACAGCGGGTCGATGGCGACAGCCGGGGAGATTTCCGGAACCACGCCCAGAACCGTAATACCAACCAGGTAGCCAAACGCCAGAAGGTAACCAGAGCGCTCGCTATGCCTTTCTGTCCCCAGCACCCGCCCGCCGATAGCCGCGGCCAGCGCCCCACACCAGATCAATAGCAGCCATGGCCCGAGTAACAAGGTCGACATCAGAACCAGGCCGAGTAGCACAACACCTTGCCGTAATTCGATTCGACGCTCGCCGGCAACGAAAGGTTGCCAGATCAGGAATAGTCCGAGAGCAGCCACCCAGAGCAGGCGAACGGCAGGAATCTTCCACCCGCCAAATGCCAGCGTATGAAGCATCAGCAAATGGGAGGCCAACAGGAAATGCGGCCAGCCAGCCAGTCGGCTGGCAATTTTGGCAACTATCCCGGTGTTCATATTTCAGACACCCTGTCCATATCTCGACACTTACCACCCAACTCTACGTCAACAATTGTCAAATCTACGCCAAAACGCATAGGCACGAAATTTGCGGAGGAATACTCAGAAATTAACCGGAGCATGCCATGAAATACCAACAAAAAGGCTTCACCCTTGTCGAAATCGCCATTGTGCTGGTCATTATCGGGCTATTGCTGGGCGGCGTACTGAAGGGGCAGGAGTTGATCAACAGCGCCAAGGTAAAGAACCTGGCCAACGATTTCAGAAGTATTTCAGCCTTTGTTTATGCCTATCAAGACAAATACCGCGCCCTTCCTGGCGACGATCGCGCGGCAACCGATCATTTGGGGGCGACAGCCGTGTGTGCTCGTGTTGCTGCCTGCGCTCCTGCCAATCCGCCGGCAGGACTGGGAGATGGAAGAATCAATGGCGTCTGGATCGGCGCGGCGCAAACTGACGAGTCCTACATGTTCTGGCAGCATGTCCGAGTTGCAAACCTGGCTACCGGCACTGCGATTCTTGGCGCCGCAGACTACATTCCGCGGAATGCAGAAGGCGGAGACATAGGCATTACCGGAGATCCGATCATCGCTGGTTGGAACGGATCCTTCTACATCTGTTCATCCGGTATTCAGGGGCGCTATGCACGCCAGATTGACATCATGATGGACGATGGCAACACTCAAACTGGCTCAATACGCGTTGTCACTGATCGCCAAGCGGCTCCAGCGCAATTTGAGAATATCGTCGCGGGAACCGCTCAAGACAGCCAACTATTTTCGGTTTGCTTTGCCTCTTAAAACGCAAAACCAAGCAAGACGATCCAAGCCCGCTTCGGCGGGCTTTTTTTACTTCTGCAACAGCCGTTCCTCTGCGGCAGTCACCGCCTCCGGAAGACCGAGGACGACGACGACATCGCCTTCCTCCAGCCGTGTCTCGGGGGCAGGCTCCAACGCGCGGATACCGCGCCGACGGATAGCGCTGACTTCACAATCCAGTTCGTCAAGGTTCAGCGCATCGAGTGTCTGCCCGATGCCAGCCGAGCCCGATGCCAGCAGCACAGAGTGAAGACGCGGGTGGTGCTCATCGTCGTCATCGTAATCGCGGTCTGATATGCCGCGATAAAAGCCGCGCAACAGACTGTAACGCTGGGAGCGTGTCTGACGAATGCGCTTGAGCACCCGATTGATCGGTACGCCGACCAGCACCAGGGCGTGCGACGCAAGCATCAGGCTAGCTTCCAGCGCCTCCGGAACGACCTCGGTGGCACCCGCCCGGGTCAGGCGATCCATATCGCGCTCGTCGAAAGTACGGACAACCACCGGCAAGTCGGGACGCGATTCCTGAACGTAATGCAGGACTTTCTCGGCCAACTGGGTGTCGCTGACGGTGACGATCACCACGCTGGCTCGCATCAGGCCGGCAGCCAGCAAGGCTTCCTTTCTGCCGACGTCGCCATAAACCACGTTTTCACCGCCTGCCGCGGCTTCCCGGACGCGGTCCGGATCGAGATCAAGGGCGACATAGGTGATGTTTTCCTGACTCAAAAAGCGGGCAAGGTACTGCCCGCTCCGGCCGAAACCGCAAAGAATCACGTGCTTTTCGGCGCCCATCGACTGGGCGGCGATCTTGGTCAATTGCATCGAGCGCATCATCCATTCGCTGGCGACGAAACGCACCACGATCCGCTCGCTGTACTGCACGATGAACGGCGCAATGAGCATCGACAGGACGAGCACGGTCAATGCGACCTGCTGGATTTCTCTGGGCATATTGATGATTTCGCCGAGCAGCACGAAGCCGAATTCGCCGCCGGCGCACAGCCACAAGCCGGAACGAATGGCATTGCCCGGCGAGGAGCCCAAACGCCATGAAAGCAGGCCGACAACCAACGACTTGATCAGCAACAAGGCGAGCAGCGCCAGCAAGACCTGCCACCACAGGCCAACCAGGATATGCAAATCGAGCTTGACGCCGATGGTCACAAAGAACAGGCCCATCAGCACATCGCGGAAAGGCTTGATGTCTTCTTCCACCTGCAATTTGTATTCGGTTTCAGAAATCAGCATGCCGGCGACAAATGCGCCGAGCGCCAGCGACAGCCCGGCCAGCTCGGTGAGGGTGGCCAAGCTCAGGGTAATCAGCAGGACGTTGAGGACGAAAACTTCGGAGGACTTGGCACGCGCGACGAAATGGAACCACTTGCGCATCAGCTTTTGGCCAAAAACAAGAATCACGGCCAGCACAACGACTGCCTTGAACAAAGCCACCGCCAACAGCATGGCCAGTTTTTCCGGCGGCTGGGTCAGCGAAGGAATGATTACCAGCAGGGGAACCACGGCCAGATCCTGAAAGAGCAGGACGCCCATGATTTCCCGCCCATGCACCGAATCGAGTTGCTGGCGCTCGACCAGCAGCTTGGTCAGAACCGCCGTCGACGACATGGCAAAAACACCGCCGAGGGCAATGCCCAGTTGCCAGGTGACACCGAAGAGCATGACCAGCCCGGCAACCAGGGTCATGCTCAGGAGAACCTGCAACATGCCCAGGCCGAAGACGATGCGTTTCATCGCATACAGTTTGGGCAGCGAGAATTCGAGGCCAATCGAGAACATCAGGAAAACGACGCCGAATTCGGCGAGGTGCTCGGCCCGATAAACGTCGTTCATCAGGTTCAACGCATGCGGACCGATGACGCAGCCGACGAACAGGTAACCAAGTACCGGCGGCAAATTGAAACGACGAAAGATGACCACGGCGAGAACCGAGGCGCCAAGCAGAAGGAGAACGAGGGAGAGTGCGCTCAAGGTCGTTGCGTGAAGTCGGGTATACTTCGGTCATCATAACCTCAGCCAGCCCATGAACCCAAGCCAATCTACCGCCCGCTTCTCGCCGGAACGCGCTCTGGAACTGGGTCGTCAGACCCTGAGCATTGAGGCTGCGGCGGTCGACGCTCTAAAAAGCCGAATAAACGGTGACTTTGCCCGAGCCGTTGAATTGATCCTGAACAGCCACGGCCGCCTGATCGTCAGCGGCATGGGCAAATCCGGCCACATCGCCCGCAAGATCGCAGCCACCATGGCCAGCACCGGCACCCCGGCCTATTTCGTTCATCCCGCAGAAGCCAGCCACGGCGACCTTGGCATGATCACCCGCGACGATGTTCTGCTCGCCCTCTCCAATTCCGGCGAGTCCGGCGAACTGCTCAGCATTCTGCCGGCGCTCAAACGGCAGGGTGCCAAAATCATCTCGATGACCGGCGTGCCGACTTCAACGCTGGCCCGCGAGGCCGACATTCACCTCGATGCCGGCGTTGCCCAGGAAGCCTGCCCGCACAACCTCGCCCCGACGGCCAGCACGACAGCGGCCCTGGCGCTCGGCGATGCGCTGGCCGTTGCCCTGCTCGACGCCCGCGGTTTCGGGCCGGATGACTTCGCCCGCTCGCACCCCGGCGGCTCGCTCGGTCGGCGCCTGCTCACCCACGTTCGCGACGTCATGCGCGCCGATGACCGGGTTCCTGCCGTCGCACCCAATACGCCGATCACCGACGCCATCATCGCCATGTCGCGGGGCGGCCTGGGGCTGGTCGCGATTACCGGCACGGCCGGCGAGGTCCTCGGCATCTTCACCGACGGCGACCTGCGCCGCTCCTTCGAAAAACGCATCGACCTGCTGCAGGGCGACATCGCTTCGGTCATGTTCGCCGCGCCGCGCACCATCGGCCCCGACCGCCTCGCCGTCGAAGCCGTCGAAATGATGGAGCGCCTGCGCATCAACGCCCTGCTCGTCGTCGATGCCGACAATCACCTGATCGGCGCGCTGAACATGCACGATCTGTTTACCGCCAAGGTTATCTGATGGACATCAACGCCCGCGCCGCCAACATCAAGCTCGTCGCCTTCGACATCGACGGCGTGATGACCGATGGCGGCCTGCATTACACCGACGATGGTCACGAGCTGAAGACCTTCAACGTCCAGGACGGCCTCGGCGTTGTACTGCTGCGCCGCGCCGGCATCAAGGTGGCCATCATCACGGGGCGCACTTCGAACGTCGTCAATTGCCGCGCCAAGGATCTTGGCGTCGAACACGTCTTCCACGGGGTGGGCGACAAGGGCGCCGTTTCCGGCCAACTGCTCGAACAACTGGGGCTGCAATGGTCAGAACTCGCCTTCATGGGTGACGACCTGATCGACCTGCCAGCCATGACCCGCTGCGGACTGGCCATCGCGCCGGCCAACGCCCGCCCCGTCGTCAAGGAGCGCGCCCACATGGTGACCGACGCGAGCGGCGGCAAGGGTGCCGTGCGCGAAGCCATCGAATTCATTCTCGCCGCCCAGGGCAAGCTCGAAGCGGCCTTCGCGCCCTACCTCGGCACGAAATGAAACACTGGCCGAGCCAACTCTTTCCGGTCATCGTTCTGCTGGTCCTGGCCGGGCTCAGTTTTTGGCTGCAAAGTACCGTTGACCGTGGCGAAACGCATAACGATGGCAAATTCCGCCACGATCCGGATGCGACGGCCGAGAACTTCACCGTGCGCCGTTTCGGCCAGAACGGCCAGATCAAATATCGGCTCACCGCGCCGTATCTCGTGCACTACCCGGACGACGACACCTCCGAGCTGAAGTCGCCGACGTTGATCAGCTATCGCCCGGAAGGCGCCGCTGTCACCGTGACCGGCGATCACGCCAAAGTCACCGCCAAGGGCGAAACCATCTTTCTCTGGGACAATGTCAGCGTGGTCCGGGCGGCGACGCCGGACCGCCTGGAAATGGTTGCCCGCATGCCCGACCTGACCGCCCAGCCCGACGCCGGAATCGCCTTCACCGGCAGCCCGGTGGAAATCACTCAGGGGCAGTCCTGGGTCAAAGGCGTCGGAATCCATATCGACAACAACACCTCGACCCTCGTCCTGCAATCGCAGGTTCGCGGACAATACATTCGACCCAGGGCCGCGCCATGACCACTCGACTTGCCACGCTCACCATCTGCCTGCTAATCAGCCTCCCTGCCCTCGCCGAACGGGCTGACCGCGACAAGCCGATGCTGCTTGAGGCCAACCGTGTCTCGATCGATGATGCGAAAAAAATCCAGATTCTCGAAGGCGATGTCCTGATCACCAAGGGCACGATGACCCTGAAAGCCGACCGCGTGGTGATCAAGGAAGACCAGTACGGTTTCCAGAAAGGCACAGCCTTCGGCGGCAAGAGCGGGCTCGCCCGTTTCCGCCAGAAACGCGACGGCAAGGAGGAATACGTCGAGGGCGAGGGCGAGCGCATCGAGTACAACACCAACAGCGAAGTCGTCGAACTGTTCCATCGCGCCTGGGTCAAGAGCGGTGAGGACCAGGTTCGCGGCGACTACATCTGGTACGACGCGGTCAGTGAAAAATATCTCGTCACGGCCGGCGAAACGCGCGACCCGAAGGCGCCGCCGGGGCGTGTTCGCGTCGTCATTCAGCCGAAGAGCAAAGACAGCGAGGCGAAGCCGGCAAGCCGCGGCGAACGGCTGGAGCTCAAGGGCTCCGGCAACATAGGGTCGCAAAACGCACAATAGCAGTGCGCCGCGGCGTTCCACCCACGGTGAACGCCGCTGTCCGCTGCGCCAGCAAAGCCGCCAAGCCAATGATTTTCATGGGCTTATTTATTTTTGTGCACCGCACAAAAATAACGTTGACAATACGACAATGATCCCTATAATTAATGACATGGTGCAGTGCAACATCGCTTCATGGGATAGCGCTGCTACGGTTTTAAACTGTTCCGCATAACCTTAATTCTGGAGATAACCCATGTTCAAGAACCCCGAGCAATTCGCTTCCGCCAACAAGGCTGCCGTTGATTCCCTGCTCTCCCTGGCCAACACCGCGCTGGCCTCTGCCGAGCGCATCGCTGCCCTGAACCTGAACACCGCCCGTTCGCTGGTTGAAGATTCCGTTTCCGGCGCCAAGGCCCTGATGGGTGCCAAGGACGTCCAGGAAGCCCTGTCGATCCAGGCTTCGCTGGCCCAGCCGAATGTCGAGAAGGCTGTTGCCTACTCGCGTTCCGTGTATGAAATCTCGGCCCAGACCCAGGAAGAACTTTCCAAGATGGTCGAAGGCCAGTTCGGTGACTTCCAGAAGACCGTTGCCGGCCTGCTCGACAAGGCTGCCAAGTCTGCCCCGGCTGGTTCTGACGTTGCCGTTGCTGCCGTCAAGTCGGCCATCGCAGCCGCCACCTCCGCTTTCGACAACATGAACAAGGCTGCCAAGCAGGTTGCCGAGATCACCGAAGCCAATGTTGCTGCCGCCACCAACGCCACTGTCAAGGCTGTTGGCGCCACGGCTGCTGCCTCCAAGAAGGCTGCCAAGTAAGTAGTTGTAAGAGCCCCCACAGAAATGTGGGGGCTTTGTTTTATCCATACCTGCAAATAAAACTGGAGATGACAATGAGCAACCCGAACTTCGAACAACTGACCGCCGCCCAAAAAGCCAACGCCGAAGTCATGACGACCCTGCTGCGCACCGCCTTTGACGGCGTTGAACGTCTGACCGCCCTGAACATGGCCGCTTCCCGCGAGTTCTTCAACAACACGATGGCCGGTACCCAGCAACTGCTGAGCGCCAAGGATGCCAACGCTGTCGCCAAGCTCAACACCGAACTGACCCAGCCGAACGCCGCCAAGTGGATGGACTACTCGCGTAGCGTCTACGAACTGGTCGCCGAAATGCAGAAGGAAGTCACTTCGGTCATGGAATCCCAGTACGGCAGTTTCACCAAGAACATCAACAGCGCCGTCGAAAAGGCCAAGACCTCCGCACCGGTCGGTGGTGACGTTTTCGCCGCCACCATGCAGTCGATGCTGAACGCCTCGACCAAGGCCTTCGACAACATGACCGGCATGGCCAAGCAACTGTCCGACATCGCCGAAGCCAACATGGCTACCGCCAGCAAGGCTGCCGCTCCGGCCAAGACCAGCGCTACAGCTGCTGCTCGCAAGTCTGCTGCCAAGTAATTCCGGCGCACTGCGCTGACGAAAAAGCCCGCGAGATTCGCGGGCTTTTTTACGTCTGGCCGCTGTTATGTACATGTTGCACAAAATGCATGTAATCAATAGCTTGCTTTTGGCATAACGACTGAGCGCCAAATGCGCTTGAAACCCGCGATTTTGCTGGGTTCTTTGCCTAAAATACTTTGTCCCCGGAAGACATTCTTTGTCCTCCGGGGACTTTGTTTTGGGTGGAATTTTTGGTACGAAAAAATCGCCTTAAGACTGAGATTTTTAGACGAAATATCGTTCCGCTTGCGCAACTCGACTTTATTTGTCGTTTGCCATCAACACGTCACCATGGCGTCGGTTTGGCCACGCATCACAAATGATTCTCTGTGCCATAGCAAACGCGCAGTCCCGATGCATCAGCACCCGAGAAAGCGTTCCTGGAGTGATATGAGCATCGTAGGAAACTACTGGCCCATCAATTTTCTGACCACAGCAAAAGCACTGCTCATGAACGGTGAAGGGGCTTTCTTCTTTAGCAACGAAGGCGCTGATTGAATATGTCATTTTTCGTCTTTGTTTCTCAGATCAGAATTTGAGGGTGTAAGAGTTGCAATGTATTGTTATTGGAAACGTGGATTTCCTTTACCCCCAAGGCGTCTGCCCTGTGTATTAAAGGCATGAGTTCCCAAAACTCAGGCGACTCGGCTTCTACTGCGGAAAATCTTTCGAGGATTTCCATTTTCGCATCAAGAAGACCTTCGGATATGAAGCGTTTTACCAACTGCAAGGCGTGAGCTTTTGTGTACTTCCCTCGCAACGCCTGCCATCCGCCTTGTAGGTAGAAGTCCCAACTATCAAGGAACGGAGTTCGAGACTCCTTGAATCCATCGTAAGGCTTCACCTTGTCACGCCAGGACTTATAGCGGCTTGATTGCAGGAGGTTGAATAGCCTTCCAACCCTGAAGTTCTTGTCGGCCACACTGGATTTACCGGCTTCCTTCGCGGCGGAAAGACTTGGGAAGCAATCATCACCTGTCTCTGGAAAAGAGGTAATTTGCCCATTGGGGCTGAGAAACAGAGGGGATGAATAGCGACGTTTGCGCCCTGTGTCACCAAGCAATTCAACAAAAAAAGCAGCCATAACCGACGACTCTTAGGTAGGAAGGATGTCTGAGGCTTTCTTGCGCCCCTTCATCGCCGAATCCATTGAGCGGATGCGGGTGTATTCGATTTTGTCCAGATGTTCCGGCCCTAGAGCCTGCTCAATAGCGTGAAGGCCACTCGCTATAACGTCTTCCAGCATGTGAGCAAAAGGAACGCCTGCTGCCTCGGCGAGTGCCAATATACGGTCATGGTTGTGCAGCCTAAAGCGATGGCTGCGGGGAACGGTCAACCCTGCGTAATCAGACAACCCCGACCGAAGGACAATGGCTGCCGCTTGCTGGGCTGGGGTGGGTTCCGGCGACTCTGTAGCTCGATCTGGCATTTGTGTATCTCTTGTGTGATACACGTAAAATACACAAGCAAATTGCCATCGTCAAGTGATTCACCGTGGTTGTATCTGTATCAGGCTGATCTCTCGATCTAGGTGGCCAGTTTTTTTCTCAGAGAGTCAGCTTTGCGCTTGACCCCTATTTTGGGATTGATTGCCAATGCCTGATCGAAAGCGGCCAAAGCCTTTTCATTGTTCTGCAAGAATTCATGGGCCAATCCTTGGACCTTCAGAGCGACAGCTTTCCAACCCTGGTCATTATCGGCACCATTGCCACATGCTCTTGTTGCTGCATCAAGGGCTGCTTTGGCAAGCTGCTCATTGAGACCTGGGGCCTTTAAGATTTCCTCTGCGGCCATCAGAGCTACGTCATACCGCTTGGATTCTAGTCGTGCAGCACCGAATCTATCTGAGTCGACGAACTGGCCCTGCATGTCGTAGTGAAACGTACCTATCCCGTTTATGACTACGCCGATTTGAGATTTTCCCTCCTCAAATCGATATTTATCTGCCCATCCTGTAGGTGGATGTATTGAAAAAAGTTGTGCATTCCCCTCAATATCAAATGCAGTGAGACGATTACCGTCTTCACCAACAGGAGAGTTTGCCGTTTGGCAGATTGCATAACGGCCACTGTCTGATATGGCGCTGTTATAGAGGTTGGCATTGAATTTCTTCTTGGTCAGTTGCTTGCCGTCAGAAGAGAATACATAGAATGTTCCTGACAATTCGCTACTGAAATGCCAGTCTTCAATAGAGAAGTTGCCGTTATCAGCGACATTGCCGGAGTTAGGGCGCTCCAGCTTACCCTGTAGTACAACTGCCTTCTGCTGAGCGCTATACAAGACATAGCGACCTTTGCCACTGTCTCGATGCCCGCCTCGTTGTCCCGCTTCGTCGCTATCGCTCCAGCAAAGTACCCATTCGCCAGAATGTGATTTACTAAACTGACCAAAGAAGCCTATTGACGGTATCTCAACGAATTTGTCGTGAAAGGAAATTGCCCCTGCCGACACAGGCCGAGGTGTTGGTTGTTGCGCTGCTTTCGTCTGGCGCTTGTTGCCGCCAAAGAGAAAATCCAATAAACCCATGTGATCCCCCCTTAAAGACCCAGCTTTCGCACGGCCCATTCCTGGCCAGCGGCACCAAGCATGCTCTGCCAATCATCAAAACTTGAGACCGAGCGGATAAATGTATCCCATTCGTCATCTGGAATAGCCGCAAAGTCTTCTTGGGTTTCGATCTTAAAGCCACTTGCTTCGAACATCGCATCCGATGAAGCAAAGGAAGTGTGCTTGGCAATGAATTCATCCGTAAGAAGTTCTGAGACGGGAACGCTGTGTTCACCATCTAGCGCTTCGGCATTTTTGGCCAAGTCATCAAGCTTCTGTTGCAGTTCATCGAGTCCGTCAATTTTGAACATTGAAATTCCTTTCTCAGGGGAAGGTAAGTAGCTGGATAAAAACCTTGGTATCAGAGGTATAGAAGCCGTTTCCGGTCTTTCTTGTAGCATTTGAAGGCAAGGACAAGAAAACTGCACAAGGCGAGCCAGGCTGCCTTGTCATAGCGATGGGCAATTTTTTCTCGAATGGCGTCTGTCATCGGAGCAAACATGCCGTGCAACTCAAAATGGCTGGTGAAGTAATCACCCACCAAAAGAATGCCGACGAAGAACAGTGCGCCAAAAAATAAAGCTAGCTGGGTTCTTGCTGAGTATGCAATGACCATCAAAAACTCTTCAAATGCTTCTCGCATCACTACTCTTCTATTCCCCGAACCATTTGCGGGCCACATCAGGATTTTTTCTCTCCCAAGTCGCAAGATCAGTCCCGTAAAGCATTTTGTTCTGCTCAATCAGGTTTGCCTCACTCCAAGCAATTAGGATCATGTCGGGGTGGAAGGAAAAGTAGCTGGAGCATTCTTCAACAGCATCCTGTGCTTCATGTTGGTCAGTTCTGAAATTGTTGCCCATCTCTATGATCTGCCCCCAACGTGCATCTTTTCTGCGGGAAACAAATTCTGGATGCCAGTTGGTTTTGCCGGTCTTCCACGTAGCTTCTACCCAGTACGGATCGCTATTTCTTCCGACATAAGGCGCTTCAACAGAGTTCTGATGTGCTCCTCCCGGTAGCGGCTTATTGATCCTTTCAGCCATTTCAGGAAAGAGCAGGCAAAGAAGGCGGTCGTATCGCTCGCCCCGGCGATACTCAAGTTTTCCTTCCGTTAGACTAGCCTCAACCCGGTCTCGCCATTTCCGATATTTTTCTGTTTGCTCTGCGTTCAAGGTTGGGTTGTAGACCTTGATAGCAATCAGATACAGGGAGTGCCATTGCCACATGGCAAAGCTTTGCTTTTCCTGAAGGATTGCGTTGATGACTTGCCAGGCGGTATTCAGCTTGTAGCCGATGCATTTGTCTTGCTTGATCGACATGATGCGATCCAGGATATTTCCTCGATCACCAAATAGAAAATCATCTTGAGCCTCGGAGTAACCTCGCTTGCCAAAGATCTTGGCATACTCATATACCTGACCAAGTGAGCGTGCCAGAGCAATCTTGTCGCTATCGGGAGCCTCAGACTGCACCCTAAGATTGCCGTAGGTCTCAACCGCCTTTAGATACCGATCCGCTAGCTCAGTCAAAGGCAGTTGCATCAACTCTCGTTCCCTCCGGTCCTTTTCTGCCTGTCGCTGTTGCTTCTCTAGGGCAATCACCGCTTCTTGTTCAACCAGGCTATCGAGGTTGCGTTTTTCTGTTTCGAGCCACGGGTGGTATAGCCAGCGCTTCGCGGCAACCTCATGAACGATTAGATTCTTGAACTCCTCAAGGGTTACTTTCCCTCCCATCCGGGAAACATCAATCTCCAGGGTAGGAATTCCCTTTTGACGAATTCTTTCCAGTCGTTCTTCGTCAATCGTATTGGTAACGGTGATCTCAATGGACAGCGTATCGGCTGGCCAGTCACCTACCGCAATCGTAGAGGCCAGAACGTCCGGTTTGATTTCACCCAAATGCTGTTCTAGCCTGACTTCAGCAAGTTGAACCAACTGCTCAGCCCGGCTTCTCTTCTTCTCGATTACTTGCCCCATTGGCAATTCACGTTTCGAACTCACTGCCAAGGGAGGTAGCTGGATTTGTTTTTCTTGCTCCAGTATTTCCTTGGCTTTGAGATGAAGCAGTGTCTCGCGCTTGAGTTCGTTGCTGATGCCTTCCGGGATATTCAGCCAATCCAGGGCGTCTTCGGCTTTCTGTTCCGCATCTGCTAGGGCCTGTGCAGCGAGATCATCGTCAGACCAGTGGGAGCACCACCGGCCATCATCAATGATCAATGTGATCCGTTTCCGAAGCTCCTCCGGGGACATTGCCGCAATGGATGGGTCGTCAACAATCAAGCGGATCATCGGCGTGATTTCCAGATACTCGCTTTCCTCATCAGACGCTTCTACGCTACCGACAAGGCAGACCTTGAGTAGACGGCCATCCTCAAGAGTCAGAAGTGCATTCACCCGATCTTCGATCTTGTATTCGGCAATACGGATAGGCTCTCTCGGTGCATCTACCCAAGCCTCGTAATACTCACCGCTCAAACCTTCCACTTTTTTGGATTGGCGGCGGTGAGGAAGGAACAGTTCTCCTTCCTTCAGTAGCATCTCAAGGGCAGCGGCTCTTGCTGCCAATACCAGGCACTCACCTTTGGGAGCGCCGTCTGGGTGTCGGAAGTGCGGTCTGATGTGGAACTCGGTTTTGCCCGCATTCACGGCTTCGAGAGGTAGGTTGCAGCTATAGCATTCGCACCCGCATTTCTGCCCTGTCTGATTTTTTCGAAGTTCGCCGATGTACCTTGGCTCCTTCGTCTCAATGTCACGCGCCCACGCCAATACCAAGTCCTTGCCTGTAATGCTCTGCAATTGAGGATCAACCTCAGGGATTACTTGATAGCTTGTTGGATTGTGGACAGCGCTCATTTCTTCCTGCCTAAGATACAAAGAGGGATGGTTAATCTGCTACGATTCGCCAGAACAAAGAACTTATCATAGGTGATAAGTTATCATAGTAGATAAATGTCGTATGCACAATTGGGTAGAGAATGTCTAACAAACCAGCATTGCGAGATCACCGTCTGAAGATCATGGAAGGTGTGCTTGCCTGGGAAGGCGAGATTGGTAACGCACGCGTGCGAAAGCTCTTCGGATTGCAACCGGTTCAAGCAAGTCGATTGCTTGGTGAGTTTCGTTTGCTGATGGGAAACCGGATTATTGAGGATGGCAGGGCAAAGGTCTTGAAGCCCGCAACGCCTGAAGGTATTGAGACTGATATTTCTCTAGATGAGTATGTTCGGCAGACTCAGATAGGCGAGGACTCGAATCCTTGCATTGTTGATGCCCGTATCGACCTGACAGAGGTTAAGCCGGTTGTCTTCGCGCTGCTGCGTAAAGCAACTTTGAACAAAACAGGCATCAGGATTAGCTACGCCTCGATGACCAATCCAGCCTTCGAAGAGCGAACCATCTTCCCGCACTCCATCATCCACGTTGGCCGTCGCTGGCATGTGCGTGGCTGGTGCGCCAAGCGTCAGGATTTTCGTGACTTTACGCTGGGTCGGATCAAATCAGCCTCGCCGGTTGCTGAAGCTGCGCCCAAAACGATTGACGACGATCAGGCTTGGCATGAGGTGGTCTTGATCGAACTGGCAGCCCACAGAAAGCTCTCAATCCAGCAGCAAGAGGTGGTTCGAGGCGAGAACTTCGGGGGGCTAGAAAATCGACGGTTGCCAGTTCGTGCTTGCCTGGCCCAGTACGTCATTCAAGATCTGCGAGCGGCTGTTGATCCTGAGAAGGAAGTGCCACCGGAGTTTCAGATTGAGATTACCAATCCTGGACAATTGAAAAAGACTTTGTTCTAAATGATATGAGCGAAAAACACTCCGACTTTGGTTGCATCAGGTTCCATAACTCCCAATTTAGCCGCTTGGCAACAGAAGCCGGGAATCAAGGCTGCATGGGGTCTGATGGGAAGATATTGGCCAACGCGTTTTCGGCGTCATCACGCACGACTGAAGCTTATTTGCAAGCCGTTATGGACGGGTTTGATGGGCAAGTTTCCGCTGAGTTCTACGTTCTTTCTCGCCAGCTAATGCAACTCACATTGTTGCATGCCCTGTATGTCAGTGCAGGACGGCAAGTTTTTCAGTTCACACCAAAGATCCTTGCCGACTTCAAACGTACCGATCTATCGGAAACGCCGATTGGGAAACTCACGCTGCCATACCCAGCGGGGTTCATTCATCTTGGCTTGCAGGAAGACCTTGCCTTAGATGAATGGTGGCGAACAGAAGCTGAATTCGTCGATGGAGCCTATTTTCATAGTGGCCCAGAAGGACAACTGACAATTCAGCTTACCTTATCTCGCCCCGGCGGAAATTGGAGCAAGTTACCCGGCCCAAGCTTCTCAATTCCTCAGGCCAATCTGAATTTGCCTGCCCACGAGGCCATCGACAAAGCTTTGGACGCAGATATCGCAGAAACAGAGGACAACCGCTTCAAAGAAGAAATTCATGACACGGTTCAGGAGTGGGATGCCTCTACCCGTCCTGTGGTGCATGCGGCGCTGTCCTTGGTGCTCAATGCCCTGTTTTATCTGGACGGCTACGGTGCTGACACCGACCTGATTGTTCCAGACGAAGCTCCGCAGATTGCCCGAGAGTCGTACGAGAAAGCAGTCAAAGGCGGAAAGCCCAAAGCCATTCGGAATGCTCGCAATGCACTGATGGTGGATGGGTTCACTGTCGTTCGCCTCTGTGGGATTGCTGCTGCTTACTCAGCAGTCCAAGACGACGCGGAGAAAGATAGTCATGCTGTCAGAACTCATTGGCGTAGGGGTCATTGGCGCATGCAGCCATGCGGACCAAAGCTATCACAGGTCAAGCGGGTATGGGTTCGCCCGACTCTTGTTGGCAAGGATGCTGGTGGTGCGGTCAAGGGGCACGTTTATTCAGTAGATGGAGTGCCTGTTGTCAAATAGATAGAGATAGCCACTTGCCTCAAGTGATGGTTTTGACAAACCTGCGTGACAAAGGTGTTAGGTACTGCTATATTGAAGTTTGGCACCAACTGTTGGTGCACCAACGCCCCATGTGCGCTTACCTTGTTTTCTTTGTAGAAACAGGGGATGCGCCTAGCGAGTAGTCAGTTTTCGTTGCGTCAAACTGGCTTGATGAAAGGACTAGACGGTAAGGGTCGGCTTTGCAAGGCTCCCCCCGTGGAAGTTTCATCATTAGGCATGAGTAAGAAGACCCTTTTGGTCTACTTCGTGGCTTAAGCAACACTGTTCCGTTTTGTGACGCGGCCGGTATTTATACCGGCCGTTTCTACTTCTCTGGCCTAGTGTAGTCGTTGGTTGCAATATTTATATGCTTCTCGCTTGAAATCGGCGCAAGTTCTGTGCGATGACAGCTATAAAGATTTAACTCAGTTGCCCCGTCGCCCTTGGAACAATCATAGTGAAGTGCACGATGGTATGGCACTCCAAGCCTACGTTGAGAACTGATTGCGCAAATTTCATTGTGCCCGTCACTCGGCTTATGAAAACCATGCAAATCCTTCCCTGGTGGTTTAAACATTACGCCCGAATCATCGACAAAATAACGACGATCACTCTTATGGCTATCCTGGCGTTTCTGAGGTGGATGATGGTGCCTAAATGCATCAGTTAACTTTGATAGGGCCTCAGGTTTTTTCTCATTCATGATTAATTGATCTTGTATCTCATACAAGCCAGGAACAAGATGGCGTGATCTGAAATTGCGAATTGGCAATAACCATGGGGTACGCTGTCTCTGCTCAACCAATTCCCTTTGAAGGGCCACGATTAATTTTCGTGCATCGATGCAGAGTGTGTTGAGTTGGCGAACAAGTTCGTTCTTTGATTGCCGTAAAGTTAATTCGCTGGAGTAGTCAAGCTCCCAATTAATAGGAATTGTTATCAAAAAAGGGAACAAGTTATCGCGGATAACAAAATCGCTTTCTTGGTCGCGTATATAAAAAACGGCAAAAGCAACCTCTCCTGTGTCTTTGTCTTTTTCACGGGTTTCTTGCTCAATATACGGTTTAAATGTATTGACTAGCTGCCTCACCTCAAATTCGCGATATGGAGTTCCGTCTGGTCCATGTTTGATGAAGTGATGCGATGTATTTCCACCGCCAGTAATAAACTTTGCCTCCTTGGCAACACTATCAAATACTTCAGTCGGAATTCCAGCAAAAGCAAAAGCGAATTTCATTACACAAGTCTGCGTTTAAGTTTTGAAATAATATCGAGCGGGATTTGGATACGTTTTTGCTCTGATTCAGACAGACTTGAAATCAGAAGGTCAAGAACTGATTTTGTGTGAGCATCATCGACCTTGCTTTTTGCCGCAATCGCTTTAGGCTCAAGCTCAACAGATTCTCTCCATGCGGCAATATTATTGAGAATTCTTCGGCTATGTTCTTCACCACTTTCTTCGCCATTGGGAAGCGCGATCCATTTGGCGTCAAGCACCTTTGCAGCCTCAGGCACTTCATCGTTAGCACCAATATCTACGAACCGAACAACAGGGGATAGCGAAATTACTCGTTTTTTGTCCGACGCTAGCGGTCGAGAAAAAGCAAGTAGAATTGCTTTATTTACCCCAGAGGCTCGAACGGTTTTTCTGCTTTGGTCTGCTTTTGGGAAATATTGAGCGGAATTGGAAACATCAATAATCGCACTGTCTGGAATGGCAATTGTGACAATTGGGTTTTCTTTGGAAGGTAATATTTTGACTTCGCCAGCAAGTTCCTCTTGAATAAAGGCCGAAAGTTTTCGATCACGAATTTCGACCTTGGCGATTTCTGGTTTTTTTGCGATTTCAGATCCGATCCGAGAAAGCAAAACCCCCTCTTGATTCTGCTCCCATGCTTCGGTCGTTAGTCTTAATATAAAATTTTTGATGGTTTCGCCTGGTAAGCTTGGTGTTTGGGTCATGTTCTTTCTCGCTTGAGCTACGATAAGTAACATATTACCGTCTTTGGAGATGCATCTCTGCTACTCAAGGTATGAAGAAGAAAATTTAGCAAAACGTCATTCCATTACAACCCCGCCTCTCCCATGAGATCCCTCATGGACAGATCCAAAGCCTTAGCCAACCTCGCCAAGGTCAGCACGGCCACATTGTTGTCGCCGCGCTCCACTCTCCCCACATAGCTCCGATCTACCTCAGCGAGTAGCGCGAGCTTTTCCTGAGAAATCCCTTTCTCAAGGCGAATGCGCCTGATGGCTTCTCCGAGGGCGAGCAGTAGGGGATCTTGACGATTTTTCGAGAGATTTGGCACATCGTCATGATTTCGATATGATGCGCGGCAATCCACGGTACATGTACCGTGATTGGTGAATGGCAGCCACTAACGGCTATCAAATCGAGCTTTACATCTCGGCAGACTATCGAGGTCGGAGAATGAAAAAACAAACAGGGATCTGGTTGGCCGCTGCTTTGTGCGGCGCTTTCTTTCAACCCGCTGTTGCTCAGGACGTGCAGCAAGGCACTTCTGCCACAGACGCCGCGAAATCGCCTGACGCCGTAGCGCGAGCGATGGGCATCACGATTGGCAACAGCCTGGAGTCGACACAGGGCAGAGCCGCTGGTCACTACGCCGTTTTTGAGAAGACAGATACAGGCTGGAAGGTTATGAGCATTAGTTCAGTTCCGCTCCCTGTAGCCGACTTCGCATCTCGGGAAGTTCTGTTTTTCTCCAGCGATCTGTCTTATGTGGAACCCGATTTCCGGGTTGTGCTCATCAATAACAAACGTAATCGGTTCAAGTGCTGGACCGGCTTGGTACATTCCCGCGAATCTCAGGGAAGGGAAGACTACAACCCTTGCGATAGTTCGTTGACGTCGACGGTGGATGCTCAGCTTGGGGCGCAGGCCCTCCTGACCGTTGCCACTCTCGGGATGAACGTACTGACCGGAACATCCATTCGAGAGGTCGCGGTTGATCAGGCCAAGGTGATTGCGCTGTTGCAGCAAACGAACGTGCTGGGACAACTAAAGGAGCAGAAAGAAGCCAAGGAACGGTTGGCTTACCAGGAAGCCTTCGCGAAAGCCCGTACAGCGACTGCTCTCAATGGCTTCATCCAGCGTTACTCGAACAACGATCCAGATAGTCTTGTACCGAAGGCAAGCGAGAAGTTGGCGCAGGCCAGTCTCAATGACTACCGGATGGCTTTTGATGCGGCCCAGTCATCATCCGCGCTGAATGCCTTTATCCAGCGATATCAGACCAAAGATCCAGACAATCTTGTTCCCAAGGCGATTGAACGCCGTGATCTGGCATTGGTTTCAGAACGCCTGAGGTGCCCCCGGATTTAGTGCCAAGGGCCTTTTAGTAAAAGTCCTTGGGTTGCACTGCTAAAGACACTCTTCCACGGCCGGCAGGTCGGAACGCGTTGTCCGATGCTTGGCCGCAAACTCTGCCGGAGTTTGGTAACCCAGCGCACTGTGGGGCCGGTGCTGGTTGTAATCCCGGCGCCAGACAGCGATCAGGATACGAGCCTCAGCCAGACTCGTAAACCAGTGGTCATTCAGACACTCGTCCCGGAATCGGCCATTGAAGCTCTCGATGAAAGCATTCTGGGTCGGTTTGCCTGCCTGGATCAGTTTGAGCTGAACGCCATGCTGACAAGCCCACTGGTCGAGTGCCTTGCCGGTAAATTCAGGCCCTTGGTCGGTCCGGATGGCCTTGGGGTAGCCACGGAACCGGGCTGCCTGATCAAGCACCCGCGTGACGTAATGCCCCGAGATGCCGAAGTCGACTGCCAGATCGACAGATTCCTTGCTGAAATCATCGACGATGGTCAGCACCTTGATTCGTCGGCCGCTGGCCAAGGCATCACTGACAAAATCCATCGACCAGACCTCGTTCGGACCCGAGGGCAGCTCAAGTGCTTGCCGTTCGACCGCGACACCATGCCGCCTCTTGCGCCGCCTGACCGTCAGGCCGGCATCGCTGTAGAGCCGATAGAGTCGTTTGTGATTGACCGCAACACCTTCCCGTCGAACCAGAGCGTGCAGGCGCCGATAGCCGAACCGGCGCCGCTCTCCGGCGAGTTCGACCAGTCTGGCCTGTAATTGCTCATTCTCTGGCTGCGCCTTTGACGCGTAGTGCAGCACCGTGCGCGATAGACCCACCAGCTGGCAGGCACGGCGTTCGGAAATCTTCGTCGATTCCTGCATCACCATGACTGCCTCACGCTTTTGCTGGGGGCTCAGCGTTTTCGGCCTAAAGCCGCTTTCAGCGCCTCCGCATCGAGGATCGATTCGGCCAGCAGCCGCTTGAGCTTGCCATTCTCGGCTTCGAGCTCCTTCAGCCTCTTGGCATCCGGAACCGTCATCCCGCCGAACTTCGCTCGCCAGTTGTAGAACGATCCGTCACTGAAGCCATGTTGCCGGCACAGCTCCTTGATCGGTATTCCGGCTTCCGCCTGCTGCAAGAAACCGATGATCTGCTCTTCTGAAAACCGCTTCTTCAAGTCCATTCTCCTTCTCGAAAACGGACTTTACTAAATTCCCCGTGGCACTGTTTATTGGGGGCACCTCATCACCTCACCTCGTAGAGGCAGTGAAGAAAATGACGAGCCGAATTCGATGACGCTGCATGTGGCGTACTACACCGACAAAAAGCCGGAAGGGAAAGATATCTACAAGAGGGTTGTTACGTATAAGAACTCAGCGTTCTTTGACGCAATTGCAAAGGAGAGCCGTTCTACTAGCGACTCGGCAGTTGCCAACAGGCTCAAATGGACAAATATCGCCAAGGCAATTGTCGAGAAGCATCAGCCTGATTGGGCTTCGATTTAAGGCGTTGATGCCCGAATGGCGTCGATGAAATACCCATTGGTACAACGCCGAAGCCCGAGATATCGTGCCTGGTCGTATTTGGCTTTATCGAAGTAGTAGTTCTTGCTATCGATGACGATCTCTACGACCGGATCGCCGACATCGCCATAGAGGTCTTCAAAGAAGAACACCCGCTCACCGAGGTGAACGATGCCATCGGCGGTCATGGCCGCAGCGGGAGTCGCCGTGCAGCAGGGGCGCGTAGTCTTGTCCCATTTCCACTCTTCCGGGTAGAAGCGAATGGCAGCCTCCACTGGCTTGCTGTCGCTCGGAAGCTGATTGCGCCTCTCAAGAATCTGGTAGGCATTGCTATTCGAGCCGTTGCCATCGAGCAGCGTAAATCCCATCGACTGCCAGAAAGGAATTGAAGTGCTTGGCTTACATTCAATGAAGAGTAGGCATTCATCTTTCTTCTCGGCATTGGCGATGCAGCGTTGAACGAGCTTTCGGCCTATGCCTTTACCGCGCTGGTCATGGCGAACTTGAAGGATGCCTGGCCGAATCAACCCGCCCCACTGGTAAGCCACTGGAAGCTGGCTTGCCCCATCCACATATACCAGTAAGCGCCCCTCTCGGTGCTTGGCTTCGGTAAGTGTCCAATTGCAGAGGAAGTTGCCGGGCACTCCTCTGGACTTTTCCTCGCTCAGCCAAGCATGGATAGCTTGAAGGTCAGCTTCTGTCGAACGACGTATCGATGAGCGGCCAGCCATGGCTAATCCTTGGATATCTCTTGCTTGGCTTCTTCTGGCGGATAGGCCATCCCATTCCGTCTGAAGTAATCGATGATCAAAAACTCAATCATATTGGCCTGGCTACGATGCTCGTGCTCGCAGGCAATCAGCAGTGCCCGCCGCGCATCGTCATCGATACGGATCGTCATTGGGGTAGATGAATTCTTGGCCATAAGCCGACCTCGAAAATAATGCGTGACGATATATTGCATAGTGCAATACAAACGCAGTAGAATTTGGACATAAAGCGTATTTCAAACGCACTATACACAGCTTTGTCCATTCGAGACAAAGCAAGTCTTGGGTAGCTCTATGTCCGCGCACTTCTGGTTGAAGGCCGAGTCAATTCCTATGACGCTTGATGCTGTCTCCAGCCTCAACGACGAACAGGCACGCTACTTTCTGGCCGATATGCGCTGGGGATCTCCCGAAACCATCGTTTGCCCACACTGCGGCGTCATCGACAAGCACTACGATATCCGGACCCAGAAGCGTTGGCGCTGCAAGCACTGTGCAACCTCGTTTTCACTCACCAGCGGCACCGTGCTAGACAACATGAAGATTGGCTGTCGCCGATTGCTGTTGGCTGTCTTCACCTTCGTAATCAACCAGAAGGGGCTGGCAGCCTTGCACTTGCGCCGGATCATCGGTGGCCAATATCGGACCTCGTACACGCTACTCCACAAGCTGCGCGAGGTGATCATGATCGGTCAATCCCAGACATCAAAGCTATCAGGCACCGTCGAGATGGATGGTGGTCATTTCTCAGGCGTGCCGCGCAAAGGACAAAAGAAAGCGGATAACACCGATAAGAAGGACATCCCCAAGAAATACCAGACCCAACACCGCACCAAGGAAAAGGCGTCTGATGCAAACCCGTATCACCCCAACCGGCGAATCATCATGGTTCTGCGGGAGAGTTTTGGTGAGCCAGGAAAAGGTGCAAGCAAGACGGTTGTGGCCGTCTGTAAATCGGAGAACCAGGCTGATATTGACGCGCTGGTGAAAAAATACGTGGAGAAGCAATCGACGCTTCGAACCGACGAACTGTCGGCCTACGGCAACGTCAAGCTCATGGGTTACATCCACGAAACCGTCAATCATTCGGAAGAGTTCAGTACCCCAAAAGGCGTCAACCAAAACCAGGCCGAGTCCTATTTCTCTCGGATGCGCCGTGCGGTCATCGGCGTCTATCACCGCATCACCCCGAAATACATGGTCGACTACGCCATGGAGATTGCCTGGCGCGAGGACATCCGGCGAACCAATACCCGCGATCAGCTTTTCTCGCTGGGCAAAGCAACTTTCCGGGCCGGGGTATCGTCGGATTGGTGCAACTACAGCGTGGGTAACAAGCGAAAGGCTGAGTTGCTGTTTGTTGGCAATGCGTGAATTCCAAAAGGCTTTTTTGGCGACCGAAAACTTTGTCCAAAATAGATTACAACAACGGCATCTTTTTCCACGGAAGACAAATTTAACTTATTGATTTTATTGAAAATATTGTTTGACTACCATATACGCAAGCGCGTACATTTCGCCTCGAAAACGAATGTACGAACATGCCATCTCACTTCTGGCTCAGTAAAGGAGCCATCCCACTTACGACCAAACAAATTGCCGAGCTTACGGAGGAGCAGGCATGGTCATATCTGGTCGAATTGCGATGGGGAAGTGACGGAAAGCAAATTTGTCCTGAGTGCGGCGTTGAAGATAAACATTACTTTTTGCGAACCCGGAAGCAGTGGCGCTGCAAACACTGCAAGCACACCTTCTCTGTTACGAGCAAAACTGCCCTGGCTGATAGCAAGCTGCCTTTCCGTGACGTTTTGTTGGCCTTATTTCTATTCTTGGCTGGCCAAAAAGGGTTGGCTGCTCTGGAACTGCGTCGTCACATCGGCCATACCTACAAAACATGTTTTGCCTTTCTTGGGCGAGTTCGGGACGCTATCCGCAAAACCGTCGATCAGACACCTCTCTCCGGAAATGTTGAGATGGATGGTGCTCACTTGTCCGGTTGGCCGCGCAAGGGGCGGAAAATAAAGCCGAAGAAGCAAGATCCGCAGGTTCCGAAGAGATATGCGGCAAAAGAGCCCGTGGCACCAGAAACAACGAATGACACACCGGAGGCTCAGCACAGAAAAATCCGAAACAAGCGCTATCGTGGCTTTCATCCGAACCGCCGTATTGTTTGGGCTGCATGTCAAACCACTGGAACCAAAGGCAGAGGGTCTGTAAGAACGATAACTGCCATCATCCATCGAGAAACAGCCTCGGAAATCGAAGCGCTAACTCAAAAAATGGTGGAAAAAGGTTCAAGGATATGGACCGATGAACTAGCTGCCTACAAAAACCTTCCTCTGTATGGGTACAAGCACGAATCAGTGAACCACTCGATTGAGTTTTCTACTGATGACGGCGTAAACGAGAACCAAGCAGAAAGTTTTTTTAGCCGCCTACGTCGTGCGGAAGAAGGTATCTATCACCGAATTACACCGCATTACATGGCTGACTATGCAGCCGAATGTGCTTGGCGTGAGGAAGTGCGTCGAATGAACACCCTGGAGCAGATAAAGAGTCTCACTAAGCGAATCTTTGGGGCCGGGGTGTCACAAGATTGGCGTGGCTATAACCGTGGGCATCATCGCAAAGACGAAATTTTGTTCTGGGTTGGCGACGACCCACGAGAACAGAAAACTCAGAGTCCAATCCAAAGCCAATAAACCTCCCGACGCCCCTCCGTAGCCCGCCGTCTTGAGATAACCCCCTTTTCTGCCATTTCCTCCAGTCGCCTCAGAATTCGTTGGCTTAGTGCGTATCGTTGTTGCCGTGTTTCTTTGGGAATGGCGTACTTTGCGGAAAAATGCTCAATAAATAGCTTGGTGGGAACAGGCGTCCCTTGGTTGGCAAGCAGAATGGCTATCAGTTCTTTTTTGAACTCTCCCCACTTCAGTCCACCAGTTTTTGGCGTATTCACGATGCCACGAATGGCTTTCTCCGTAATATTCGGGGCCAGTTCGTTGATCTGCCTATTCGCCTCTTTCATATTGATATCCGCTTCATCTCTGCACTGTTGTGCAGCGGTTAGACGTTCTTCAATTTCGCGCAATAGCTCTTCATGATGCTGCTTCGCACTTTTAAGTCGAGCAATCACGTCGGTTTGCTTCTGAAACTCGCCCTTGGCATACGCGTAATCTCTGATCGCGTTTGCTAGCTTATTACTAATGTGCTTGGCCATTATTCAATGCTTGGGCTTGTATAAATATGTCATTTTAGATGCCTACCCATTGCCACAGGCCTATCTTATTCTTTGCGGTATCGTGCAACCGTATGACGGCTCCCTTCTGCACCAGGACGCGTAGCGGCTGAACCACCTTCTTCCTGGCGATTTCCCGCTCCTCCTTTGTGCCATACGACCAACCAAGTTCGTCAACAAGCACCATAACGATATCTGGCGTACGTACAGGACCATCGCTGTCCGTCAAAATGCGAACAATGGTTCTGACAATAGCGCCATGTTTGGAGCCAGATCGAGGGGTACTGCGGATTGGCCGAATATCGTCAGGATCTACGGGAAGTTGCTTGGTGATTTCGGCATCGAGCTTGCCGATCCTGGCGAGCAGTTCTTTCTTTTGACGCCGTAGATTTCGGATGCTTTGTCGCAGTTGCACAAAGTCCGCAACGGACAAAGACTCCTCTTTTTCCAAGGAAGACAGCGTTCCTTTGGAATATGCCCGCTCACGAATGAGCAGGCATAGCGCGTTGCTTATGTATTTTGGCATCCCCTAGTTTTAGCAGAGCTAGAACTAGGGGTCTTGTGCAACATGTACATAACAGCGCGTCTGGCGCTTGGGGGATTTCAATTTTGGCCGTTTTTTACGGTTGACCGTAGCAAGCCCGGTTGACCGTGGAAGTCCGAAAAACGGATCAGGGACGCCAGACCCAGGTAATTCCCCGACCTTCGACTTCGATGCGAATTTCTTCCATCGCTTGGTCGACCAGTTCCGGCGAACCTTCGACGCCGAGTTCGAGATGCTTGCGCTCCTTGCCGACGAGCGAGGGCAGCGAGAACAGGCGCAGCGTCGGGTAGTCCTTGACGATGCGCTCCATGAGGTCGAGCAGCGCGCTTTCGTAGGCCGTCGGGCCGGTCAGCAGGAAAGCCTTTTCGACCGTGCCATCGACCGCCTTGAACTGATCCCGATAGAAAGTATCGAGCGCCCATTCGATCATCGGGTGCGCCATTTGCGGGAAACCTGGCACGAAGTAATGATCGTTGGCCATGAAGCCGGGGATGCGGTTGAACGGGTTGGGAATTATCTGCACGCCGGCCGGGAAAGTGACCAATTGACGACGCTGGTCGGTGATTTCTTCGCCAGCGAAACGGGCTTTCAATTCCTCGAAACCTTCGGGATGCAGCGCCAGATCGACGCCGAGCGCCGCCGCCACCGCTTGCCGCGTGTGGTCGTCGGGCGTGTTACCGATGCCACCGCAGGAAAACACCACGTCGCCGGCCGCCATCGTGCGCTTGAAGGTGGCGGCGAGGCGTTCCCGGTCGTCACCAAGATATTCGACCCAGCTCAGGCGCAGGCCTCGCGCGCCGAGCAACTCGGCTATTTTTGCGAAGTGCTTGTCCTGCCGCTTGCCCGACAAAATCTCGTCGCCGATGACGACGGCGCCAAAGGTGCGACTCATTGTCTTTCTCCCTCGATGGTAACGACGGCGCCGTGACGCGACCGGCGCAGCGCTTCCAGCCCGTAATGAACAAATGACAGCGCGGCCAGCGCCGGCACCAGCAGGCCAACGAGCGGAATGTGGGCGAGCAGCGCCATGGTCAGGCCGAGCATGAACAGCGGCGTTTTCTGGCCGGAGCGGACTTCCTGCCACTCACCGACTGTAGCGTGCATCGACAGGGCGTCGTAGGCGAAAGTCCGGCGATTCAGCCAGCCCATCAACAGTAGCGGCACGAGCAGCGAGAAACCAGGAATCAGCCACAGCGGAATTGTGATCAGCCAGCCGACAATGAACAAAATCGAGGCCAGAACGCTGTTGACCGCCGCCGCGACAAAACTGTCCTTGCCCATCGCCGCGACATCGCGATATTCGGTTTCCGACAGGTGCTTGAGCATCAGCGGCATGATGACAATGGCCGCCAGCAGCGAGGCCGTCAGGTAGGCGACGGCGAAGATCGCCATCCAGCCGCCGAGGTAAGCCAGGATGTGCGCCACCCAGACCAGGCCCCAGCCGACGAGCAGGGTCATCGGCGGGTAGTCCATCATCTGCTGCACCATCCAGCCCAGCCCCCAGACGGCGAGCGCGACGGTCAGCAACAGAGAGAATAGCGCCGGGGTCAGGACATAGAGCCAGACCTTGCCGCTTTTGAGGTTGGCGAAGGTTCGCGCCAAGGCCAGCATGACGTCACCCATTCTTGATTCCTTCCCATTGTTTTTGCAGCCGTTTGGAGGAAACCGGCACCGGCGTCCGCAACTCCTGCGCGTAGAGGCCGACGCGCAATTCCTCAAGCAGCCAGCGGAACTGTTCGACCTGCGGGTCGAGTGTGCCGAGCTTGGCCAGTTGTATGGCGCGGCGTTCGTAGTTGGTCCATAGCGGCGTGTATTCGACCATCAGTTGGGCATCACGCCCCGGGTTGGCCTTGAGCTTGTCGAGGCGGACGACGACGGCCTTGAAGTAGCGCGGGTAATGTTGCAGGCGCTCGAAGGGCGTATCGATCAGGAAGTTCCTGCCCATCAGGCGCTTGAGTTGCGCCTCGATGTCGGCGACCGCCGCGGCATGCGCCTTGAAGGCCGGCAGCTTCTTGACCACGGCCTGCCATTCGGTGAGCACCGTACCGACCAGCCGACAAACCTCCTGCATGATCAGCCCGAGCCGTGCCTTGCTGTCGCCGCAACGGCTCTTGAAGGCATTCGGCGTCGTCGGCAGCGGCTCGGTCAGGCAGGCGCGCTCGAAGGTCAGGGCGACGATCTGGTTCTTGAGGTCGTCGGCGCTGCCCAGCGCCATGTACTGCATGGCCATCTGGCTCAGGCCGGGAATGTTCTTGTCGAAATACTTCACCTGATCGCGGAACTGCAGCATGAACAGGCGAAGCAGACCCGCCCGATGGGCGGCGGCGGCCTCTTCGGCGGAATCGAATACCTTGAGGCTGACGCTCTCGCCATCGTCGGTCAGGCCAGGGTAGCCGAGCACGGTCTGGCCGGCGACCGGAACTTCCATGAGCTCCGGCAACTCGCCGAAAGTCCAGTCGGAGAGGTTGGTGAATTCGGACGGCGTTTCGTGCAGTTCGGCGAATTCATCCTTGGCTTGCTTGCCCCACTCTGCACGCAGGGCTACGAGGCTGCGGTTCATGTCGAGCTGGCGACCGTGTTCGTCGATGAGCTTGTAGTTCATCGAGAAATGCAAAGGCAGCGCATCGGGCCGGAAGGCATCCGGCGTCACGGCCCAGCCGCGGGCATTGAGGCCGCGCGCTTCGAGGATGTGGTCGATCAGCGGCGTGATCAGGCCCTGATTCATCTTCTTTTCGTTGCCTGCCACGGTCGACATGAATTCTTCGACAAATTCCGGCACCGGCACCACTTTCGCCCGGATCTTTTGCGGCAGCGTCTTGATGAGCTGGACGAGCTTTTCCTTGAGCAGCCCGGGCACCAGCCATTCCATGCGGAGCACGGGAATCTGGTTGAGCTGGGCCAGCGGCAAGGTCAGCGTCACGCCATCGCGCGGCGAACCGGGCTCGAAGTGGTAGCTCAGCGGGTAATCGATGCCGCCCACCTTGATGTGATGCGGAAAAGCCTCGGTCGTCACGCCGGCCGCCGAGTGACGCATGAGGTCATCTTTCGACAGGTAGAGCAGCTTCGGCGTCTCGCGCTCGGCTTCCTTGCGCCAGTGGTCGAAGGTGGCGCCGTTGTGGATGCCTTCGGGAATGATCGAGTCGTAGAAGGCGAAAATCAGCTCGTCATCGACCAGCACGTCCTGCCGGCGCTGTTTGTGTTCGAGGTGCTCGATCTCGCGGATCAGCTTCTGGTTGTGCTGGAAGAAGGGCCAGCGCTTGGCGAAAGCCTCGTCGATTTCCTCGCTGACCAGGCCCTGGCGGATGAAGATTTCGCGCGATTCGGCCGGGGCCATCGGGCCGTAATGGATGCGCCGTTTCGGGTTGATGACCACGCCGTAGAGCGTCGTCCGCTCCCAGCCCGAAACCTGCATCATCTTCTTTTCCCAATGGGCGTCGAAGTACTGGCGCTTGACAAGGTGAGCGCCCACTTTCTCCAGCCAGTCCGGTTCGATGCGGGCGACGCAGCGGCCGAAGAGGCGCGTCGTCTCGGTGATCTCGGCGGCCATGATCCACTTGCCGGCCTTCTTTTGCAGCGGCGACGAGGGGTGGATGAGGTAGCGAATGCCACGCGCGCCGAGGTAGAAACCGGACTCGTCGGCCTTGCAGCCGAGGTTGCCGAGCAGGCCGGCGAGGAGCGCCTGGTGGATGGCGTCGTAGGTGCCGGGCAGTTCGCTTTCCTTCCAGCCGAGCTCAGCCACCATCGCATGCAACTGCCCATGCACCTCGCGCCATTCCCGCATGCGCAAATAGGACAGAAAATGGGCATGGCAGGTATCGATCAGCTGCTTGTTCGATTTCTTGTGCTCGACGGCGTTCTGGAACCAGTTCCAGAGCTTCCACCAACCGAGGAATTCCGACTTCTCGTCGGCGAACAGCTTGTGTTTTTCGTCGGCCGCATGCTGGCGGTCCTGCGGCCGTTCGCGCGGGTCTTGCGCCGACAGGCCAGCGGCGATGACCATGACTTCCTTGAGGCAACCGAGATCGCGCGCCGCGACGAGCATGCGGCCGATGCGCGGGTCGAGCGGCAGTTTGGCCAGCGAGGCGCCAATCGGCGTCAGCACATTGTCGTCGTCCAGTGCGCCGAGTTCCTGCAACAGCGCGTAGCCGTCGGCGATGGCCTTGGCCGGCGGCGGCTCGATGAACGGGAAGCTCTCGACGTCGGTCAGACGCAGCGACTTCATGCGCAGGATAACGCCGGCCAGCGATGACCGAAGGATTTCCGGATCGGTGAAGGGCGGCCGGGCGTTGAAATCCAGCTCATCGTACAAACGAATGCAGACGCCCGCCGCCACCCGGCCGCATCGCCCGGCCCGCTGCCGCGCCGCCGCCTGCGAGACCTTTTCGATCTGCAACTGTTCGACCTTGTTGCGGTAGGAATAGCGCTTGACGCGGGCCAGCCCGGTGTCGATGACGTAGCGGATGCCCGGCACGGTGAGCGAGGTTTCAGCCACATTGGTGGCCAGCACGATGCGCCGCTGGCCGCCGGAAGGCTTGAAGATGCGATCCTGATCGCCGGCCGACAGGCGCGAGAAAAGCGGCAGGATTTCCGGAGCATGGGCGCTCGACAAACCGGGGCGAGCCAGCGCGTGCTTGCGCAGGGCTTCGGCCGCCTCGCGGATTTCCCGTTCGCCGGGCAGAAAGACGAGGATGTCGCCGCTGCCCAGCCGCGCCACTTCGTCGGCCGCATCGACGATGGCGTCGTAGAGATCGCGCTCGTCGTCCTTTTTTTCCAGATCCTCGACCGGCCGGTAACGCACCTCGACCGGGTAGAGCCGGCCGGAGACTTCGATAATCGGCGCTTTTTTCCCGTTGACCGTGAAATGCGTCGAGAACCGGTCGGCGTCGATGGTCGCCGAGGTGATGATGACCTTGAGGTCCGGCCGCTTGACCAGCAACTGCTTGAGGTAGCCGAGCAGGAAATCGATGTTGAGGCTGCGCTCGTGCGCCTCGTCGATGATGATCGCCTCGTAGGCGTTGAGGTAGGGGTCAGACTGCGACTCGGCGAGCAGGATGCCGTCGGTCATCAGCTTGACCCAGCTTTCCGGGGACGACCGGTCCTGGAAGCGGATCTTGACACCAATGCCAGCGCCGACCTGCGTCTTCAATTCCTGAGCCAGCCGCGTCGCGACCGAACGGGCGGCCAGCCGGCGCGGCTGGGTGTGACCGATCAGTCCACGGGCGCCAAGGCCCAGATCGAGACAAATCTTCGGCAACTGCGTCGTCTTGCCCGAACCGGTTTCACCGCAGACGATGACGACCTGATTTTTCTCGATCAACTCAGCAATGTCGGCCCGCCGCTCATTGACCGGCAGATCGCTCTGAAACTCCGGTTTCGGCAGTCGGGCCCGGCGTTCGGCCACGGCCGCGCGCGAACGCTCAAGCAGCGCGGCCAGATCGGCTTGCAGTTTTTCGCGCTTATTTCCGGTTGACCGTAACAATTCGCGCTGCATGCCGCGCAGGCGCTTCAGGTCGCTGCTCAGGCAAAGGTTTTCAGCGAGTTCGGCAGCGCGGGCGGGTTTCTCTTGTTTCATTCATCGGTACAGCAAAGCGGGGCACTGATTTTACCGCGCCAATTCGATGCGCCACCGCCAGCCCACCCGATTGCCACGGTCAACCGGAAATTTTGGCCAATTTTGAAATGTCTGAACTACGCTTCGTCGCCCCCAAAAAAGCAAAACGCCGCCCCGCAGGACGGCGTCTGGCCGAGTACCTGGCGATTACTTCTTGGCGCCCATCCACTGGGCGTTCTTGCCGTCACTCGTCTTTTCGCAAGCAACCTTGACGCCGGAAATCGTAGCCACGGTACCAACGGCTTCAAACTTGCCGGAATCGCCGTTGTAGCACTGCGGGGCTGGCTTCGGCGCCGGGGCCGGGGCAGCAGCAGCGGCCGGGGCGGGCGCTGCGGCGGGCGGGGTAGACTGGGTGGCGCAAGCGGTCAAAGTAAGAGCAACGGCAGCAGCAACAAGCAGGGAACGCATGAGAATCTCCTGAAGGTGGTTAGGCGGTAATGTGGGCATTGTCTTACGCCAATGTTTCAGTTTCGTTTCACTTCCACCAACACTGCCCTGCCCACTCCCGGTTTATACTTTCCGCATATACCGTTTAGACATAACCATGGCAATCATCCGCTGCAACAAATGCACCCTGCTCGCCGAGCAGCCTGACAATCTCGCCGGACAAAGCATCGCCTGCCCCAAATGTGCCGCCCCGGCACCGGTGTATTCGACCCTGTTTTTCATCGAAAAACTGCTCGACAAATATTTCGATGCCCAGCGCGAGATCATTCGCCTGAAGTCGGCAGCAGAACCGGCCAAGGCAGTTGTCGCAGAGCCTGTACCGGCGGATACAGCGCCGCCCGATATCGATCTGGCCAACACCGATTTTCTGGCGACCGAACTACAGCACGGACCAATCTACGACTGGTTCCAGAAGAAACAGATCAAGGTTCAGGCCAATATGCGCGGCGTCGATACCAGCGGCTTTTTCGACGAAATAGCCGAAGCCATCGGCAGCAGTTACGAGGTCCTCAAGGAAGTACTCGAACGCATCCGCTGGTCGCAACAGAAAGAGCACGCTAGCACGACCATCCACCTCGAGAAGAAGTCGCCAGCCGAAGCCAAGGCCATTTCGGCCTTCTGCCAGCAGCTTTACGATTTTTCCTTCGTCGCCAAATGCTTCCACAACAAGCCGGAAAACAATGTCCGGCTGATCCTGCAGACAGCGCCGACCATCCGCAACTTTTTCAATGGCGAATGGCTGGAATGGCATGCGCTGATGACTTCCCTGCGCTACGCCAAGGAACGCCAACGCCGTTTTTCCTGCACGCGCGGATTGAATCTTTTGTTGAGCAACGGTGACCCTTACGAAATCGACGTTTTCCTGCTCATTGATGGCAAGCTGCCAATCTGCATCGAATGCAAGAGCGGCGAATTCCGTCAGAACATTGACCGCTACCTGGCGCTGCGCAAGCGCCTTGGTCTGGAAGCCAAACAATTTGTGATGTGCATTACCGGCCTCAGCGACGAAAACGCCAAGGCTTTTTCCGCCATGTATGACCTGACATTCGTCAATGAACGAGGTCTGGCTGGGCATCTTGGCCGGCTTTTCTAAACCACTCGACATCGAACCCTCCTGCGTTCGACGCACGAACCGGAACTGTTTTTGAAAGAAACAACCTAAGTCCAGTACCCGATTCGAAAATTCGGGCTAATGTCGGAACAATTTGGCCGCAGCTCCGGGCTGCACTGTTTTCTCGAAAGGAAACAAAGTCATGCCAACGATGGGTGAAGAAGCGGTCGACAGAATCCGCCGGGACCACGAACACATGCTGCTCCTGATTGATCGCATCCGATCCGAATGCACCGAGCGCGGCAAAATCGACAATTGCAACGATTGTGGGGCCAGCCGCAAGGGGGTCTGCCACGGCAACATCGAGCAACTGATCCGCTCGTTCGTCGAGACCACGCTCAAACACAATCTGATCGAATTGATGTTCATGGAAGATCGGGTACCGTCGGCGCATCGCCTTGCCCACAATCAGGCACATATGAACATTGCCCAGCAACTCAAGGCGATTCGTGTTGTGTTTTCAGAAGATGGGAATTGCGTACTGGCCATTGAAGGCATCGACCATATTCACCAGACCTTGCTCGATCACTTCAAGGATTACGACCAGCAACTCGAGGCATATCTCGTCGAGGCCGCCCTGGCGCCCCAGCCCTAGGCCAGCAACAAGACCGGCAATGTATTACGGAGAACGCTTCAACGCCTGGACCCACCTCCTCGGCGCCCTGCTCGCCCTGAGCGGGGCGATCTGGCTGATCGTCGCCGCCGCACTGAGCGGCGATGCCGTGAAAACCGCCAGCGTCGTTGTTTATGGCGTCACGCTGGTCATGCTCTACAGCATCTCGACCATTTATCACAGCGTACGAGGGCCATTCAAACGCATCCTGCGCAAACTCGACCATCTGTCGATCTACCTGCTCATCGCCGGCAGCTACACCCCGTTCTGCCTGATCAGCCTGCGCGGGCCGTGGGGCTGGTGGCTGTTCGGCATCGTCTGGACGCTGGCGGCAATCGGCATGCTGCAGGAAATCAAGCCGCGCTCCGAAGCGCGCGTCATGTCACTGGTCATCTATGCCGTCATGGGCTGGATCGTGCTGGTCGCCATCAAGCCGCTGCTGGCCAGCCTCGGGTTGGCCGGGTTCCTGTGGCTGGCGGGCGGTGGCGTGTTCTACACCGTCGGCATCATCTTCTTCGCCTTCGACGAGCGCTTCCGCCACTGGCACGGTATCTGGCACCTCTTCGTCATCGCCGGCAGCCTGATGCACTTCATCGCGATACTGTTCTACGTGGTCTGAGTCTGCCAAAATTTCATTGGCCTTTTGACCAATGGAATTCACCATGCGCCTGCGCCGCCACTGCCCATGCAGCAGGCGCCCCGACGTTGAGCGATGTCGCTTACGGCAGCGACCCCGATCAACGCTACGACCTCTACCGGCCGGCGACCAGCGACAAGGCACCGGCCATACTGATGGTTCACGGCGGCGGCTGGCGGCTTGGCGACAAGGACATGCGTCGCGTCGTCAACAACAAGGCCGACCGCTGGCTGCCGCGTGGCATCGCCTTCGTTTCGATCAATTACCGCATGCAGCCCAAGGCGCCGCCGCTCGAACAAGCGCGCGACGTGGCACGGGCGCTGGCCGACGTGCAGCGAAATTGGCAAAAACTGGGCGTTGACCGTAGCAATATCGTTTTGATGGGCCATTCGGCCGGCGCCCACCTGATCGCACTGCTCGCCGCCCGTCCGGAACTGCTGGCCGAGGCCGAAGCACAGGCAGTGCGGGGCTTCATCCTGCTCGACAGCGGGGCGCTTGATGTGCCGGCAATCATGAATACCAAGCATTTCCGCCTGTACGACCGGGCTTTTGGCAACAACCCGGCCGACTGGAGAGCCGCCTCACCGATTCATCATTTGCAGCAAGCAACGCCGCCTATCCTCGCTGTCTGCTCCAGTCGCCGCAACGACGCCTGTCCACAGGCGCGCGCTTTCGTCGCCCGGGCACGGCAAGCGGGGACTCAGGCCGAAGTCCTGCCACTGGACAAAACGCATGGTGAAATCAATAGCGAACTCGGCGAAGCGACGGAATACACCGCCGCCGTCGAAGGTTTTCTCAGCCGGCTATCGCCACAGTTGGCCGAACGCCTGCGCTAGCCTGGCGGCGGCCGTCACCTCTGGACGGGCACTCACTCAGGAACGGCGTTCCTGAGGGTTCCACGAAAACAGCGAACGCACCACGTTATTCAGGCGGGTAAAAGCCGGTTCGAGGGATACGTTGAGTGGTGCCGATCTCGTCTGCGGATTCCAGGCGAACAAGGGGCGGAGCGTTTCACCGAGCGCGCGAGCACCAGTCATGGCGCTCTCTGTCGCCAGTTTGAGCAGCAGCGCCGAACGCTCAGCGAACAGTCCGTGCAGACGGCGGATTTCCGCGGCGCGAAGTTCGCGTGCTTGACGTTCAATGGTCGGGATGTCGATGTGGGTCATGATTTACTCCTTTTTTGCTGCAACGCAACATTGCACAAATTGAAGTCTAATTGCTACCAATTCGAATAACAATAAGGCTTGTTGGCAAAACATTTGTGAATTTTCATCCATAATAAAACCATGGATCGCGCCGCCGAGATGACCGCTTTTGTTCGCACCGTGGAAACCGGCGGATTCTCTGCGGCGGCCCGGGAAATGGGGCTGACCCCGTCGGCGCTGTCCAAACTGGTCAACCGCCTCGAAGACCGTCTCGGCGCCCGCCTGCTCACCCGGACTACCCGCCGCCTGCAACTGACCGTCGAGGGCGAGGCTTTCTTCAACCGGGCGCGACCAATCCTGACGGCAATGGACGAAGCCGAGGCCGAAGTGGCCGAAGCCGGCACCCATCCGCGCGGCCTGCTGCGCCTGCATTGCGGCTCGGCCTTCGGCATGCATCAGCTGACACCGGCGATCCCGCGCTTTCTCGAAAAGCATCGTGACATCGAACTCGAAGTCACCATCAACGACGTCCCTCCCGCCCCGGCCGATGACCATTTCGACCTGACCATCCGCATCGGCACACTCGAAGACTCCTCCAGCGTGGCGCGCCGCATCTGCAACCTCGAACGCGTCATCTGCGCCGCCCCGAGCTACCTCGAACGCTTCGGCACCCCGCGCACCCCGGACGAGTTGCAGCAGCACAACTGCTTGTGGATCACCACCCTGCCCGCCTTGCGCCGCTGGCCCTTCGACACCGACGACGGCATTCGGGTCGTCCATATCGGCGGCAACGTCGTCGCCAATAATGCCGAAACCGTACTGCAACTGGCCGTTGCCGGCGTCGGCATCACCCGCCTGACCGATGTCATCGTCGGCCAGGCCATCCGCCGCGGCGCCCTGGTCCCGATTCTCGCTGACTGGCACCACGTCGAGCCTGTTCCGCTCTTCGTCACCTACCCCAGCGGCCGCCACCTGGCGCCAAAGGTCCGGGTCATGGTCGACTTTCTGGTCGAAGAATTCGGGCGCGCGCCCTGGCGGGTGTAGGCGGCAAACAGAAGCGGTTCGCTTCAGCTTATGTGTAACGAACGGCCGGGTATCCCAATCCCACGGTCTACCGGGAAAAACACCGAATTTTCAAATGGTCAGCTCCCATCACTTTTCATCCAGTTGATCCGAATGGACTATTGCCAACCCGAGCAACTGAAACCAATATTCACCATGAATAGAAAATGAATCAAATAGCATTTTCAAAATTGGAGAACCCCATGAAATTACGCAAAACCGCAGTTCTAGCTGCCATTCTCGCTGCCGGCATCAGCGGCCAGGCATTGGCCGTTCAAGCCGCACCAACTCCAGTTGCCGCTTTTGAATGGGAGATGCTGGGTCTGGGCAGCAACGATACGATCGGCACAGCTCAAGACCTCGGCACGGTAGGCCTTGGTGACAACATCAACGTTTTCGGCGCGCGCCTGTCCTCCGTTCCAGGAGGAACCTCGGTTGACTACTTCAAGTTCGTCACCTCTCAGGTTTTGGATCTGTCTTTCGCCGTCAATGCCCCCTATGGCATCTCCGAAACGAATGACCCCATCGTTGGACTGTTTGGCAGTAACGGCGTCAAAATCTCCGAAGACGACGACAGCAATGCCGGCTACGACTCACTGTTGACAGCCCAAGGCCTGGCAGCCGGCACCTATTACGTGGCAATTTCCGGTTTTTCCAATTTCGATTTCACCGGCAACGGCGGTAACAGCAACTGGTATTACAACCTCAACATAACAACCGGCACCCCGAGTGTTGTTTTGTCTGCGCCTGTCCCGGAACCCGAGTCCTACGCCATGTTCCTGGCCGGTCTGGGCATCATCGGCGCTGTTGCGCGTCGCCGCCAAGCCGTCTGATCTGGCCTCTCGCGCAGGAAAAAGCCCCTCGGCTTGCCGAAGGGCTTTTTTACGTCCGCTATATCCGCAAACACCGGTCAGACCAGCCATGGTAGCTGATCGCAATCAGGACCAGATACGCGTCGCGCCGACCGTCAGCAAGCCAAGATAGGTCGCCGTCAGCGAACCGGCCAGATGCACCGAGGCCAGGCCGATGGCCCAGGCTGGCTGGCCGGCCAGCAGACGTTCGACGACTTCGGCCGAGAAGGTCGAAAACGTGGTCAGTCCTCCGAGGAAGCCGGTAATCGCGAACAACTTCCAGGCCAGCGGGAAATGGGTGTTGAGATGGAAGATGCCGACGGCCACGCCTACCAGGTAGCCGCCAAGCACATTGGCCGCCAACGTGCCGAGCGGCACCGCAAGGAATAGCGGGTTCAAGCCCAGCCCGAGCAACCAGCGTGTCCAAGCCCCTAGCGCGGCACCGAAACCGACCGCCAGAAAGTTCACAAAACTGAAATTGTGCAGCATGCCCATGGGCTCGCATTGTAGCCGTTTGCCATCTCCTTGCCCTAGTCTGGACAACAATACCTATCGGCACTACCCTGTTTCAACGAGACAAAACAATATTGAGCCGAAATCCCGAATTTCGCTCTGACAAGGGAGGATGATATGGGGCTATTCAATTTCCGTAGTTTGAAGGGAAGGCTGACCCTTTCAGTGCTTGTTGCCCTGATCAGCCTGATCGCCCTAGGGGCCTTCGAGATCATCCACCTGCGCGGCCAGTTGCTGGCCGACCGCAAGACTACCCTGCAGGCCGCTGTGGATATCGCCATGACCACCGTCAAGGAATTCCAGGCCAAGGAAAGCCGGGGCGAACTGAGTCGGGATGAAGCCCAGAGACAGGCCAAGGATGTTTTGCGCAGCATGCGCTACCAGGGCACCGAATACTTCTATACCTACGACAGCAAGGGCATGGGCGTCATGCATCCGGTACGCCCGGAATATGTCGGCAAGCCCCACTGGGACCGCCAGGACAAATCCGGCGCTTACACCATCCGCAACATGATCGGCGTGGCGCTCGATAAAAGCGGTTTTGTCGAAACCCAGACACCCCGCCCCGGCAGCGATGTACAGGTACCGAAGTTGCACTTTCTGCTGCATTTTGAACCGTGGGACTGGGTCATCGGCACCGGTCTCTACGTCGATGATCTCGACACCCTCTTCTATGCCCAGGTCCGCAATGCCGCCATCGTCATTGGTCTGATCCTGCTGATTGTCGGCGCCGTTGCCTGGTCGATGGCGCGCTCCATTCTAGCCCAGATCGGAGGCGAACCCGCCCTGGCGCTCACCGCCATGGGTCAGGTGGCCGCCGGCGACTTGACGGTATCCCTCGGCGAGGCCCGACGCGACAGCCTGCTCGGCGAACTGGGCAATCTTGTTCAGTCGCTGCGCACCATGATGAGTGAAATCGCCCAGGGCGCCAGCCAGGTCGCCAACTCGGCCCGGCAAATTGCCGACACCTCGGCCGAGGTCGCCCAGGCCGCCGAATCGGAAACCGAGGCGACTCAGGCCATGGCCGCCGCCATGGAAGAGCTCACTGTCTCGATCACCCATGTCTCCGAAAACGCCGACGAAACCGAACGCTACGCCAGCACGGCGGCCGACCTTGCCAAGCAGGGCGAACAGAGCGTCGAAACTGTTGCCAATAACATCTCGACAATGGCCGGCACTGTTTCCGACGCGGCCGAAAAAGTACGCATGCTGTCGACCAACACCCAGGAAGTCGCCCGGATTGCCTCGGTCATCAAGGACATCGCCGGCCAGACCAATCTGCTCGCGCTCAACGCGGCCATCGAAGCGGCACGCGCTGGCGAACAGGGCCGCGGCTTCGCCGTGGTCGCCGATGAAGTACGCGTTCTCGCCGAGCGGACGGAAAAAGCCACGGTGGAGATATCGGGCGTCGTCGAACGCATCCAGAACGAGACCGTGAATACCGCCAAGGTGATGGACGCTGCGCTGCCTGAAGCAGAGAAGGCGCGCTCGACAGCCAGTCAGACCACCGAGCTGCTCCATCGCATCGCCGAAGGTTCGCGCTCAGCCCAGGGTCTGGTCCGCGACGTCGCCGCCTCGACCCGGGAACAGAGCGAGGCGAGCACGGCGCTGGCCCAACAGGTCGAACGCATTGCCAACCAGGTTGAACACACCGGGCAAAGCATGAACATCACGGCCACCGCCGCCCAGTCCCTGCTCAATACCGCCCAATCGCTCAAAGCGGCAACGGAACGCTTCCGGATTTAAGACGCGGCGCCCCGGGATGCCGAACACGGCATCCCGGGGCGATTTGTCGCTGAGAGAAGGCCTCTGCCGGTTAAAATAGCGCGATCCAAACCAGAGGTTTTACCGTGAGCAGCCCAGTCAAGCCAGAAGTCGCCCCCGCCGCCAATTTCATCAAGAACATCGTCGAAGCCGACCTCGCCGCAGGCAAGCACGCCCAGCGCCACTGGGCCGGCCATCCCGGCACTGCCGCCGATCACGCTGCGGCCCCGCTCGACCCGGCCAAACTGCGCACCCGCTTCCCGCCTGAGCCAAACGGCTACCTGCATTTCGGCCACGCCAAGTCCATCCTGCTCAATTTTGGCCTCGCCCAGCAATACGGCGGCCGCTGCCACCTGCGTTTCGACGACACCAACCCGGAGAAGGAAGACCAGGAGTACGTCGATTCGATCATCGACGCCGTCAAATGGCTCGGCTGCTCGTGGGAGAAGGACGGCGAAACCAATCTCTACTACGCCTCGAACTATTTCGACTGGATGCTGCAGTGCGCCGAAGCACTGATCAGCGCCGGCCACGCCTACATCGATAGCCAATCGGCCGACGAAATGCGCGCCAATCGCGGCACGCTGACCCAGCCCGGCAAGAATTCCCCCTTCCGCGACCGCTCCGTCGCCGAGAACATGGATCTGTTCAAGCGCATGCAGGCCGGCGAGTTCGCCGATGGCGCCCACATCCTGCGTGCCAAAATCGACATGGCGGCGCCCAACATCAACCTGCGCGACCCGGCAATTTACCGCATCCGCCACGCCACGCACCACAACACCGGCGACAAGTACTGCGTGTACCCGATGTACACCTTCGCCCACCCGATCGAGGATGCGCTGGAAAACATCACCCACTCGATCTGCACCCTCGAATTCGAAGATCAGCGTCCGTTCTACGACTGGCTGCTGGAGCGTCTGGCCGAAGCCGGCCTGCTCCAGCGCCCGCTGCCGCAACAGATCGAATTCTCGCGCCTCAACCTGACTTACGTGGTTCTGAGCAAACGCAAGCTGATCCAGCTCGTCGATGAAAAGCACGTCAGCGGCTGGGACGATCCGCGCATGCCAACCCTCGTCGGCGCCCGTCGTCGCGGCTATTCGGCCGACGGCTTCCGCCTGTTCATGGAGCGCGTTGGCGTTACCAAGAACGACTCGCTGATCGACTACGTGCTGTTCGAAGACGCCATGCGCGAGGTCATGAACGAGTCCGACCAGCGCCGCATCGCCGTGCTCGACCCGGTCAAGCTGATCATCGACAACTACCCGGAAGGCCAGGTCGAGGAATGCCACGCGCCGAATCACCCGTTGCACCCGGAACTCGGTCACCGCACCGTACCTTTCAGCCGCGAACTGTGGATCGAAGGCGAGGACTTCATGGAAGTCCCGAGCAAGGGCTTCCGCCGCCTGTTCCCCGGCAACATGGCCCGTCTTCGCTACGGCTACGTGGTCGAATGTACCGGCTGCGACAAGGACGAGAACGGCAAGGTCATCGCCGTACATTGCAATTACCTGCCCGAAACCAAATCCGGCACGCCGGGCGCCGACAGCGTCAAGGTCAAGGGCAACCTGCACTGGGTTTCCGCCGCCCAATCCTACGCCGCCGAAATCCGCCTCTATGAGCGTCTGTTCAAGGTGCCAGCCCCCGGCGCCCGGCGCGAAGGTGATGCACCCGACTTGGAGCGCGATTTCCTCGACGACATGAACACCGATTCCGCCCGGACCATCACCGCGCAGCTCGAAGCCAGCCTGAAGGGCGCCAAACCGGAAGAGCGCTTCCAGTTCGAACGCCACGGCTACTTCGTCGCCGACCGTGTGGACTCGAAGCCGGGTGCCCCGGTCTTCAACCGGGCCGTCACGCTCAAGGATTCGTGGGGCAAGGCGAGCTGATGAACCCGGCCATGGTCGATGACGTTCTCGCCTTCTGGTTCGGCGCGCCGGACGCCGCCGACTACGGCCAGGCCCGTGCCGCCTGGTTTCGCAAGGACGATGCGTTCGACGCCCAGATTCGCGCCCGTTTTCTAGCCGAGGTCGAAGCCGCCATCGCCGGCCAACGAGGCGATTGGGCGGCCAGTCCGCCAGGCGCGCTGGCGCTATTCATCCTGCTCGACCAATTCCCGCGCAATCTTTTCCGCAACACGGCTCGCGCCTTTGCCGGTGATGCCGCCGCCCTGGCGCTGGCCGGGCGCGTTGTCGAACAGGGCTGGGATCGCCAGCTGCTGCCGGTCCAGCGCGTCTTCGTCTACCTGCCCTTCGAGCACAGCGAGTCGCTGGCCGACCAGGAACGCTCCATCGCCCTGTTCACAGCCCTCGCCAACGAACATCCCGAAGCAGCCTCCTATCTCGATTACGCCCATCGCCACCGGGACGTGATCGTCCGCTTCGGGCGTTTCCCGCACCGCAACGCCGCTTTGGGCCGGACCTCGAGCGCCGCCGAAACGGACTACCTGGCCCAGCCGGGCAGCGGCTTCTGATCACTGTGGCAGCGCGCGACGTCGAACAACTCGGCCAGGTTTTCACGCCGCCCAATGTGGTGGCCTTCATGCTCGACCTGTGCACGAACAAGGGGCGAACGCTGGAGCCCTCAGCCGGTGACGGGGCCTTCTTTAACGAATTGAAAACACGCCAAGCCGATTGCGTCGGCATCGAGGTCGACCCACGCGTCGCCCCCGAAGGCGCGCTGGTTCGTGACTTTTTCGCCTACCCGCTCAGCGAGCAGTTCGACAGCATCATCGGCAATCCGCCCTACGTGCGTTTTCAGGATGTCACGGTCAACACGAAAAAACGCCTGAAATCGGAATTGTTCGACGCACGCAGCAACCTTTTCCTGTTCTTCATCGAAAAGTGCATCCGCCACCTGAAACCGGGCGGCGAGCTGGTTTTCATCGTGCCGCGCGAATTCATCAAACTGACCGCCGCCCGCAAGCTCAACCGCTGGCTGTTCGAGCAGGGCAGCATCACGCATTTCTATGAGACCGGCGACGTCCGCGTCTTTGGCGACCACACACCGAATTGCGCCATCTTCCGCTTCGAAAAAGGCCGCAAGGATCGCCGCATGGCCGATGGCCGCCGCTTCGTCGAGGCCGACGGCCAGCTCATGTTCCTGCGCGACGATCACAGCGTGCGCTTCGCCGACGTGTTTTCGGTCAAGGTCGGCGCCGTTTCCGGGGCCGACCACATCTACACGCACCCCAAGGGCAACATGGAATTCGTTTTCTCGAAGACCGTGGAAACCGGCGAAACGCGCCGCATGCTGTACGGCATCAAGCATCCGCATCTCGACAAGCACAAGGACGAACTGCTCGCCCGCCGCGTCAAAACCTTCGACGAGCGCAACTGGTGGCAATGGGGCCGCGCCTTCCCGGTCAGCGAGCTACCGCGCATTTACGTCAATGGCCGGACGCGCAAGCCGGAACCTTTCTTCCTGCACGACTGCCATAGCTTCGACGGCGCCATCCTCGCCCTGTTCCCGAAAAACACGCGCATCGCCCGCCGCGACCTTATCGAGTGCACGATGATGCTCAACAAGGAAGTCGACTGGCAGCAACTCGGCTTCGTCTGCGACGGCCGCTTCCTGTTCACCCAGCGCAGCCTGCAGAATTGCCTGCTGCCGGAAAAATTCTCCCGTTATTTACCGTCTGAAAAGCACAAGGACGTCGCATGACCTTCATCAAGCAATTGGCTGCCGCCTGGCAAAAGAACAACTCGCTGCTCTGCGTCGGCCTCGATCCCGATCCGGCCAAGTTCCCGGCCCACCTCAAAGGCCGCGATGACGCCATTTTTGAATTCTGCGCCGCCATCGTCGACGCCACGGCCGACCTCGTCTGCTCCTTCAAGCCCCAGATCGCCTACTTCGCCGCCCGCCGCGCCGAAGACCAGCTCGAAGCGCTGATCGCCCACATTCACGAAAAGCATCCCGGCATCCCGGTCATTCTCGATTCCAAGCGCGGCGACATCGGTTCGACCGCCGAGCAATACGCCGTCGAAGCCTTCGAGCGCTACAAGGCCGACGCCGTCACGGTCAATCCCTACATGGGCCGCGATTCGGTCGATCCCTACCTGGCCTACCCGGACAAGGGCGTCATCCTGCTTTGCCGGACCTCCAACCCGGGCGGCTCCGACCTGCAATTTCTCGATATCGGTGGTGAAAAACTGTATGAACGCGTCGCCCGTCTGGCCTCGCACGAATGGAACACCTCGGGCCAGATCAGCCTCGTCGTCGGCGCCACCTTCCCGGCTGAAATCGCCCGCGTCCGCGCCATCGTCGGCGACGTGCCGCTGCTCGTCCCGGGCATCGGCGCCCAGGGCGGTGACATCGAAGCCACCGTCAAGGCCGGCCGCACGGCCAATAGGACCGGCTTGATGATCAATTCGTCGCGTGCCATCCTCTACGCCGGCAAGGACGAACAGTTCGCCGCAGCCGCCCGCCAGGTGGCGCTCGAAACCCGCGACGCCATCAACCAGTACCGTTAAGGACAGCCATCATGCGCATGGACGACCAACGCGAAAGCGACAATCTGGAAGACCGCCGCGGCAGCGGTGGCGGCGGCGGTCTGAGCTTCGGCGGCGGCCGCATGGGTTTGGGCACCATCGCCATCGCGCTGGTCGCCAGCTACTTCCTCGGCATCAATCCGATGACCGTGCTCAACATGCTGAGCGGTGGCGACATGCCGGCCATCGAGCAAAGCGCCCCGGCCGCGCATCGCCCGCCGGCTGACGACCTGATGGCCAAATTCGTCTCCAAGGTGCTGGCTTCGACTGAAGACACCTGGAACGAAGTCTTCCGCGCCAACGGCCGCCAGTATCAGGAACCCAAGCTCGTGCTGTTCACCGGCGCCACGCCGACCGCCTGCGGCACCGGCCAGTCGGCCATGGGGCCGTTCTACTGCCCGGGTGACCAGAAGGTTTACATCGACCTCGCCTTCTACCGTGACCTCAAGGATCGCTTCAAGGCCCCCGGCGAATTCGCCCAGGCCTACGTCATCGCCCACGAAGTCGGCCATCACGTGCAGAATTTGCTCGGCATTGCCGACAAGGTGCACGAAGCCCGGCAGCGCGCCGGCAAGGCCGAAGCCAACGCCCTGTCCGTGCGCATGGAACTACAGGCCGACTGCCTGGCCGGCGTCTGGGGCAAGCGTACCGACACCATGAAAAACGTCCTCGAACCGGGCGACCTCGAAGCCGCGCTGACCGCCGCCTCGGCCATCGGCGACGACCGCCTGCAGCAGCAATCGCAGGGCCGCATCGTGCCGGAAAGTTTCACGCACGGCAGTTCTGACCAGCGCGTCCGCTGGTTCCGGAAGGGCTTTGAAACCGGCGACATGAACCAGTGCAACACCTTCAAGACCGACCGCCTGTAAGCCGGGCTGCCGCTTGACCGAGACGACTCCCGCCATAAAAGTGGCACCACGCTGGCGCCGCTGGGCGCTTGAAGCGCTCATTTTTGTCGCCCTGTTCGCCGCCTTCCAGGCCTGGCAGCTGCGCAACACCCCGCACGGCCCGGCGCCACAGTTTGTCGGGCAGCAGATCGATAGCCAAGCCTTTGACCTGACGATCTGGCGCCAGCAGCATCCCGGCCAGGCGCTATTGATCTACTTCTGGGCCGACTGGTGCGGCGTCTGCAAAGCCAACGCCGGCACCATCAGCAGCATCAACGCCGACTGGCCGCTCGTCACCATCGCCATGCAGTCCGGCCCCGCAGAAAAAGTCGCCGAAACCATGCGCCAGCGCGAATACGCCTGGCCGACCATCGCCGATCCAGCATCCGAAATTTTCCGGAAATATGGCTTCCAAGGCGTTCCAGCCTTCGTCATCGTCGGCTCCGACGGCAACATCAGCAGCACCTCGATCGGCTACACCAGCGAAATCGGATTGCGCCTGCGTTTATGGTGGGCCGGCCAGAGCCACACATGAAAATCACCCGCTTTGCCCTCGCCCTGCTGTTGAGCTATGCCGCCAGCGCTGTCGCCCTGCCCAAACATGCACCGGTCCCCGGCGGTGTTGCCGTCATCGATCTCGGCCCAGCCAGCCAGACAACCCCGACCGCCCGCTGGGGCGAACAGCCGATCGCCGTCGTCCGCGACAAAGGGCACTGGTTTGCCCTGTTCGGCATCCCGCTCGACACCCTGCCCGGCGATTTCGAAATTAGCGTTTTTTCCGGGTTGACCGTAGCAACCCGGCAAATCAGCGTCCACATCAGGAATTACCCGGAACAGCGCCTGACCATCAAGGACAAACGCAAGGTCGAACCCAATCCGGACGACCCGGCAAGAATCGAGCGCGAACAAAAAATCACCGAGGCCATCAAGCGCCATTTTTCCGGTCCGCCACCAGCCACTGATTTCGCCCTACCAGCCAAGGGGCCGCTCTCATCACGCTTCGGCCTGCGTCGTATTTTTAACGGCCTGCCGCGCAACCCGCACGCCGGCCTCGATGTCGCCGTTGGCACCGGGGCACCGGTCATCGCCCCGGCCGATGGCATCGTCGCCAATGTCGGCGATTATTTCTTCAACGGCAACACCGTTTTCCTCGACCACGGTCAGGGGCTTATCACCGCCTATATGCACCTTTCGCGCACCGATGTGCGTGCCGGCCAGACGGTCAAAAAGGGAGAGACGCTTGGCGCTGTCGGCGCCACCGGCCGGGTTACCGGCCCGCATCTGCACTGGGCGGTGATTCTCAACAACACCCCGGTCGATCCCGAACTATTCCTCTCCCGGCCGTAAACGCAAACAGGCGACCGAAGCCGCCTGCGCGCTGGCGAGAACCCCTTAAACCTTGGGCTTGGCCGGCGTACTCATCTGTTTTTCATCTTTCGCCTTGTCACCACACGCCAGGGCAGCAACGCTGGTGAGCGCGAACACGGTAGCCAGCAGAGCAGAAATCAATTTGTTCATCATGGGCTCCTTTAAAAAAATTGCAGAAGTTTGATCAATTTGGCCAGACATGGTTCATTACGCAACGTGCAAGAACAGATCATTCACCTCCACTCTGCCGCCCCGGCAAAACCACCTGAAGGCCAGGCGTGCAATGGCTGCGGCGTGTGCTGCGCGCTGGAAACCTGCCCGGCCGCCCGCCTGCGTTTCCTACAAAAGAAAGGGCCGTGCCCGGCCCTACAGTGGTCAGACGCTGAACAACGCTATCACTGCGGCCTGCTGGTCAATCCGCGAACCTATCTCGGCCGACTTCCCGCAGTCGCCGAACCCCTTGCCCGGCGACTGCTCGCCCGCTGGATCGCGGCCGGCCAAGGCTGCGACTGCAGCGCCGACGTTCAGCCCTGAACTACGGCTGCGGTCAACGCCATTTCCACCCGATATTTCGCATGTGAAAGCCTAGCCTGCACACAGGCGCGGGTCGGCGCATGGCCTTCCGGCAGCCAAGCGTCCCACACCATATTCATCGCATCGTAATCGGCCATGTCGGTCAGATAGATCGTCACCATCAACAAATGCGACTTGTTGCTGCCCGCCTGAGCAAGCAGTCGGTCGACGCTGGCCAGGAGGTTTTCGGTCTGGGAGGTAACGTCGGCATTGAGGTTTGCGGGTACCTCGACGAGATAAACAGTACCAGCATGAACAACGCTGTCGGAATAGCGGCGAGTCGTGCCGTAACGTTGAATCGACATTTTCAATCCCTGAAAAAGTGAAGCCCATGCTGTTCAGGCACGGGCTTCGTTTACTGCGACCCCGGCTCTTTCGGCTGGGGCATTCGGCTATTCGCCGTTACGGAGTACTACACGGTAATCTCAAGAAAACATCTATTGAATACAGCCATAGAATCTCCAGCAGCGTAGCGGGTACTACCACTTCATGCCGGGCTTGCTACAAACCACAACACGAATTCAGCTTATCACTCCGGCAAAAAAAAGCTAGCGAGTTAACGCTTGAAAATCACATTTCCGCCGGGCGGTGCTTTCGACAAAGGGACGTAACCGACCGCACCGGGCGTCGCCAGAACATAAGCGACAACAGCGTCAACATCGGGTAGCACCAAGGGAGGCGCACCTTTGCCGACATATCGGCGAACCAGCCAATAGCCGGTGTACTGCTCTTCACTCTGGCCCATGATGGTAGCCAAAAATCTTTCGCGCAACGGATGCCCCACCGGGTAATTGATCGGTATTGCCGGATGCTCGCCAATGGATACCACTCGCCCGGTATACAGCCGTTGCAAGGTCGACGGCTCCGTCTTGGGAAGACCGCCAGAAGCGATAAAGGCAAGTACCTCCTCAGCCTGAGCCAGAGCAGGCAAGCACGCGATCAGGAGGAGAAAGAGAATACGGCGCATCAAGCCGGTCAAAAGGTGAAATTGTAGGAAAGGGAAAATACGTTGATAGTCTGGTGCGAACTGTCGCCACCAGGTGGTGCATCAACCAGACTGGACGCCACACCCGTATTCGCCTGCGACCATTCAGCCTTGAGCAGGGCGGTTGGCGTCAGGCGATAGGTTGTCCCAAGAGCCACGGTCGATTGATCGTACGGCACGATGACATCGGCTATGAATTTCTGCGTCACCCCATTTGGAGGAGGCAAAATATTGTTGTTGATAGCTTGGTATTTCTCGAGAGCCGAATCCCTGGATTTTGCTTTGGCGTAGTAGACATAGGGGGTCCACGCACCAATCCTCTTCGACAGTGAAAGGTAAGCCCCCCAACGATCGAGCCCCTCGCTTGTTGAACTATCAACCTTGATCCAGGCGTATTCACCGATCATCCTGACATCGGCCGGCAACTGGATACTTACCCCGGCGGTGAACAGCGGGATGATGAGCTTTTCATCGCCCCCGTTGCCAAACATATAAGCCCCGCCGGAATAAATGATTGGCCGCCCGATTTTTGCGCCATCCCGGGTCACTTCGACACGATGTGCGCCGACCCGAAAAGTGTTATTCAGACTTCGCGCCGTCAGAACCAGCCCTGTACTCTTTATGTCGTAGGCAAGGAACCAGCTTCCGGGATAAGGCTCGCCGGGGCCTCTCCATTCGCGTGCGTAATACCGCCAAGGCGTAGTCACCTTGCCGCCATACACCTCGGCAATCCAGTCCATGCTCTCGCCGAACCACGTCTTGCTAACCCCCATCCCGACCAGATCGGTCAGAGGCGAGATCGAATAGACCTCCTGCGGCAAACGGGCGAAATCAAAGGTGGCACCGACGTCGTTGTTTTCGGTGTTGAGCATTAGCGGCAGGCGAATCTTGCCGGCCCGAATCAGCCAATCATCGCTCGGCCGCCATGAGACGAAAGCCCAGGCCAGCGACGTCTGCCAGTCGGTATCGTTATGATCAGAGGGGGCCAGCTTGGCCTGAATAGTGGCGCTCCATTGTTGCGACAAACGGGCATCGAGCTGGCCGCCAAGAATGGTGTCACGTTTGAACGTGCCGTGATTGTCGATAAAGCGCTGATACTTGTAGGATTTATCCGATTGAGCGAAGCCGACCGTACCAAAGCCTGACCACGTCAATTCGAGTGCCTGTGCTGGCATGGACAACGCAGCCAGCATGGGCAATAGCCCAACATTCGAGAGTTTTAGGGGCATATCAAAAACAGTTCTTTATGAGCATGGCAAATTTACTCATCGGCCAGTTTAATGGCAATTTCGGCGAAAGCATCTTCCAGAGCAATGAAGGCGTCGATCAGTAGCGGGTCAAAATGCTTGGCACGGCCTTCACGCAGAACATCGACCGCCTCGACATGGTCAAAAGCTCGCTTGTAAGGACGGCGGGAACGAAGTGCATCGTATACGTCGGCAACAGCCATCAGTCTGGCTGGCAACGGGATGGCTTCGCCCGCCAACTGATCGGGATAACCACAGCCATCCCAGCGCTCGTGATGGCTGCGGGCGATCTGCGTGGCGTACAGCAGCATCAGATTCTCCTCCCCGAGCTCATGCTGCGAGCGCAATAGCATCCCTTCACCCTTGATCGAATGCGTTTTCATGATTTCGAACTCTTCCGGCGTGTGCCGGCCCGGCTTGAGAAGGATGTGGTCGGGAATGGCGATCTTGCCAATATCGTGCAGCGGCGCCGCCTTGGCGATCTGATCGATATGCTCCGGGGTCAGGAAATCACGATCTCGGTCCTGTTTGCTGAGGTACTCGGCCAATAGCCGGACATAATCCTGGGTCCTGCGAATATGGTTGCCAGTGCATTCGTCGCGAAATTCGGCCAGCGAGACCATGACGCGAATGGAGGCCTCCTGAAGGCGCAGGACTTCGTTCACCCGGCGCTCGACTTCGCTTTGCAGCCAGGCGCTCTTGTCTTCAAGGAAAGTTTGCCAGGTCCGTATTTGCAGATGGGTCCGCACCCGCGCCAGCACAACGGACGGCGCGATCGGTTTGCGAATGAAGTCGACCGCGCCCATGGCCAGACCATATTCCTCATCGTCGGCACCTGCCTTGGCAGTCAGGAAGATTATCGGCACCGCCGCTGTCCCCGGGTCAGCCTTCAGGCGCTTGCAGACTTCGTAACCGTCCATCTCCGGCATCATGATATCGAGAAGGATCAGGTCGGGCTGGGCACTCGCCGCCAGTTCCAGCCCTTTGGCGCCGCCGTTGGCCAACTTGACCCGATAGTGGGTACGAAGCAACTGATTGAGCAGGCTGAGATTGGCCGGGGTATCGTCGATCACCAGTATCGTTGCACTATTTCTCATTACTGCCCGCCCCCACCCTGATTTGCGTTATCCAGAATATGCAATGCCTGATCAAAATCCCATTGTCCGATAGCGTGATCAATGGCCGCCACCTGCCGTGGCGAATACACCCCGACCAAACGCCCCTTGTTCATGCGCCAGACCTCTTCGGCCTCGCCGTCACCCCCGCCCAGCTGCTCGCGCAACAAAGCAAGCACCGCCTCGATCGGCCGATCATCCGTGGCTGCTACCGAATCAGACGAATTGGCTGGCATTCGCTCAATCCCGGCCAACAAGGGCTGCAACTGTGCATCGACTTCGGCTATTTCCCCGAAGGGCTCGACGACGCCACCTTTGATGATATTCTCAAGATCATACAGAGCAGACTGCAACCGGCCCATGGCGAACGTGCCGGCCAGCCCCTTCAGAGAATGGACCTGACGCTGCGCTGCCTCGAGATCACCTTGAGCCAGCGTCGTGTCCAGCCGATCGGACCAGCCATGGCAATCTTCGGCGAAACGGCGCAAAGTTCGCGCCAGAAACGGCAGACGGCCCTCGAACCGCCGCAAGAGCACCGCAGATTCAATTTGCGGAATTGCCGCAATAGCAGCTATGAAAGCCCGATCGTCCTCGGCCGCATCGGCTGGAGGCAGGGCATGCCCCGGCAAGCCTCGCCAATACGGCTGCACCATGGCCAAGAGATCCTCCGGCTCGAAGGGCTTGGCAATATAGCCATTGACCCCTTTCGCCAGCCCGTCTTTCATTCCCAGTCCTGCGACATGCGCAGTCATTGCAATAATCGGCAAATCCTGGAAGCGCTCCTCTTCCCGCAGGCGGCGGGTTGCCTCCCGGCCATCCATGATCGGCATCTCGAGGTCCATCAAGACCAGCGCGTAGTGGCCGGCGCTCTCGGCGGACAAGATATCGAGCGCAATCCGCCCGTTGGCCGCGACATCGACGCTCGCCCCCCAGCCCCTGAGAATTTCTCCGGCGACCTGCTGATTGAGTTCATTGTCTTCGACCAGCAGTATCGACATTCCTTGCAGACAACCGGGATGGGGAATGGGGTGCTCGAGCCTGACCGTCGGCTCCATCTCCACTCCCGTGCCCAAAATGCGGCGCAGGACATTTGGCAACAACGGTTTCTGGACCACATCGGCAACCCCCTTGTGGTCGACCTCCTGACGCAACAGGGATGCATCGGCCACCGAAACAACAAGTGTCCGGGCCGGCAGGGAAACTCCTCGCGAGTGAAGCGCCTCTATCAGCTCACCGCCGGACATGTCGGGCATCAACCAATCAAGCAGCAACAAGTCGTAAGCCCTTCCTTCATTACTCGCTCTCGTCAGGCGCGCCAAGGCATCCAGACCACCCGGCGACTGATCCACCTCTGTGCATCCCATCGCCAGCAGCATGGCAGCCATGCTCTCCCGGGCCGGCGGGTAGTCATCGGCAACGAGCGCCCGCTTGCATTCGATCAGTAACGCAGCGTCACCGCCTTCCTCGCTGAACGGCTCCAGCGGCAACTGCATGGCGAAATGGAAGACAGTGCCATGGTCAACCTCGCTTTCAACCCTGATTTCACTGCCCATGGCGGCGAGCAGCCGCTTCGAAATGGCGAGCCCTAACCCTGATCCACCGTAACGCCTGGTCGTCGAGCCATCGGCTTGGGAAAACTCCTGGAACAGGCGGCTGATCTGCTCTGCAGTCATCCCAATGCCCGTGTCTTCAACACGGCAGACAATGGTCGACGTCAGCTTGTCGCTCGTCCGTTCGCCGACGATTAGACGAACATGGCCGGTTTCAGTGAATTTGACTGCATTGGACAGCAGGTTGATCAACACCTGTCCCAGTCGCAACGGATCACCTATCAGGTGCTGCATGTTCCGGGTTGGCTGAAAATCGAGGATCAGTTCGATATTTTTTCCTTCGGCCCGCTGCTGCACCATGAAGAGCGCGTTCTGGACGACCAGTTCGAGATCGAAGGGAACAGCCTCTAGCGCCACCTTGCCGGCCTCGATTTTCGAAAAATCGAGCACGTCGTTCAATATCCCGAGCAGCGAGCGGGCTGCGGTGTGAATTTTGGAAACATAATCGTGCTGTCTTGGCGGCAAGCCCGATTTGAGGGCCAGATAGGCCATGCCGAGAATCGCATTCATCGGCGTCCGGATTTCATGGCTCATGTTGGCCAGAAAAATCGATTTCGCTTCAGCTGCCACTTCGGCCCGCGCTCGCGCCTGGCGCAAGGAGCGCTGGACCAGCTCGCGTTGTGCGATGTCAGCCTCGATGGCCGCCGCCATGCTGTCGATGGTTGCGGCCAGGGCCTGAACCTCCTCAACCCCTTTGAGGTCGCCGACGCGTTCACTGAATGACTTTTCCGCCAGCGCCGTCGCCGTCCGGTGCAAGGCAGTCAGGGGCGCCAGCAGATGCCTTTTCAGGTAGCCATAACTGAGGACCAGCACGACCCCCGCGCCGAGCAGCAGGAGCAGTGCGGCGATGATCCAGCGCAGCAGATGCTCGCCAGCCCGCCCCAGATTTTTTGTTGTCCGCTGGTCAACCTGGCTAGTTAGCTCATCGACCGCGATCGCCAGTTCGGCCCGCAGTTTCAGGTAGCGCGCCTCGTGCAGCAAGGCATTGGCGAAATCGCGTTGCGGCTCTGCCTCCGAGACAAATTCGCGCTTTACCGGATCATACAAGCCCTGCGTCGCGGCAAAGGCAATCTGCTCAACCTGCTTCATCTGGTCGGTGATCTGGAATACCCGGCGGAGAATGGCCACTTCGCTCTGATCGAAACCGAGCAGGCTGGTCCGCTCGGCCAGCGCAACGCCGGCGCCGGGAGGCGGTGTCACGTAGGCGATCGTCCCGCCGATAACCTGTTCCCAGAAGGTTTCCGGCACCGAGTCCGGGGCTTTTTTCGTACCCTCGCGGATGGCCAGAATGTCGTAGTAATAGATAAGGTAGCGCGGATTAGCCGTACTGACGTAGGAACTGACCAGCCGGCTAAGCAAATCGACCTCGTGGCGCACCGAACCCATGAGTGCCATCGAATCCTGACGATGCCTTGCCGCATCACGGGCGTCGTCGTACGAAGAGAGAGCCCCCAGCGTCGCACCGGCGATCAGGGAGAGCACCCCGGCCAGGGCGATCAATACGCTGAAAAAGGCTTTCCGCAGGTTCATTTAAGCAAAACGCAACGAGGCATCACGACCCCCTTCGCAAATCCGGAAGCGAAGGCGACGACAAATGCCCATGAATGCCCTCCCTGCGTCTATTTTTCCAATTTGCATCATATTCCAGTTTGCATATATTTTGGCATTTCGATTCCCTTCTCTGCGCGCTTCGATTGGCCAAAGTCGGGCTATCGTTCAGAATAGCGACATTCACCCCCACCCCTAAAGCCCAAAGGTCCATGGACAATCTGATCAAGGACACTGCAACGCTGGAGCTCTTCTGCTGGCTTGAGCCGGGAGCCGAGCTGCCGGGCTGGGACATTCTAAAGGGCAGCCCCTTCGGTGGCACGCTGGCCTCCCCCGAAGGCGGTGCGCCGACGCCCGGCGACCAGTTGCTGTCGGTGCAGAACTATTTTGCCGAGTACCACCTGGAGTATTTCCGGCAGCGCCGCTACAACCATTTTCCGAGCCGCCTGCATGCCCTGCTCCAGTTCGCCACGCGGACCGATGCGACGACCTTCCGCCTCAAGCACCCACAAAAGGTCTTCGGCAAGAACCTGGCTTGCTCGCGCACCAAGGGCGCCTACATCTGCTCCTTCCACGACGCCAGCTGGCTCGACTACCTACGCCTGCCGCACAGCCTGTCGCTCAGTGCGCTCGACGAAGTGGCCGACCACTACTGGTCCGGCCGCACCGTCGAAGAAATCGGCCTGACTTTCATGAATGAACCGTGGCAGGAACCGCCGGTCATCGAAGCACTTTACCAAGGCGCACTCGAACCGGTCTGGGGCCATGAACAATCCGGGTGGTTACCCGGCTTTCGCTAGGAAATCCGCATGCGTCGCATCGCCATCATTGTTGCCGTCATCGCCGTTCTCGGCCTTGGCCTGTTCTATTTCACCCGGCCGAAACCGATCCCGGTGGTGCTCAAGGAAGTCGCCGCCGGCAAGGTCGAGGCGACGCTGGCCAACACCCGGGCCGGGACCATCGAGGCCTGCCAGCGCACCAAGCTGTCGACCATCATCGGCGGGCGCATCGAGTATCTCGGTGTCAAAGAAGGCGACAAGGTCAAGAAAGGCCAGTTGCTGCTCAAGCTGTGGAATGACGACCAGCAGGCGCAAAGCGCCTTGGCCCAGGCGCAGATCACACTGAGCGCCAAACGCAGCGAGGAAGCCTGCATTGCTGCGGTCAACGCCGAAAAAGAGGCAAAACGACAATCCGAATTGCGTGCCAAGGGTTTCGTCTCAACGAGCAAGGAAGAAGCAGCGCGCACCGACGCCGAAGTCCGTCGCGCCAGTTGCAACACCGCCAAGGCCGACATTGCTCAAGCCGAAGCCAAGCTGAAGACGACCCGCGTCGAGCAGGGCCGTGTCGCCCTCTACGCACCGTTCGACGGCATTGTCGCCAAGATCGTCGGCGAACTGGGCGAATACTCGACGCCCTCGCCGCCAGGCGTACCGACGCCGCCGGCCATCGACCTGATCGACGACTCCTGCCTCTACGTCAAGGCGCCGATGGACGAGGTCGATGCACCGAAAATCCAGATCGGCCAGCCGGTGCGCATCACGCTCGATGCCTTGCCCGGCAAAACTCTGCCCGGCAAGGTGCGGCGCGTCGCGCCCTACGTTTCAGCAGTCGAAAAGCAGGCGCGGACGGTCGACATCGAGGTTGATTTCGAAAAACCGGCCGAAGCCGGCAAGCTGCTGGTCGGCTACAGCGCCGACGTCGAAATCATCCTCGCCGGCCGCGACCAGGTGCTGCGCATCCCGACCGCGGCTATTCAGGAAGGCGGCAAGGTGCTGGTCTTCAATGCCGATAGCGGAAAACTTGAAGAGCGCCTGATCAAGGCCGGGCTGGCCAACTGGGAATACACCGAGGTGCTGGAAGGTTTGGCCGCTGGCGAGCGCATCGTCACTTCGCTCGACAAGGAAGGCGTCAAGGCCGGCGCCAAGGTAACGCCGGACGATAAAACGCAGACCCAAGCCAAGGCGAAGTAGGCGCATGGCGCTGATCGAACTTTCCGGTATCGAACGTCGCTTCCTGCTCGGCGACACTACGGTCAACGCGCTGGCCGGGCTCAATTTGCAGATCGAGGCCGGCGAGTACGTTGCCGTGATGGGGCCGTCCGGTTCCGGCAAATCGACGCTGCTCAATCTCCTCGGCCTGCTCGACCGGCCAAACGAAGGCACCTACAAGCTCGAAGGCCGCGACGTGACGACGCTGTCGCCCGACGAGCAGGCGACCGTGCGCAGCACGCGCATCGGCTTCGTTTTCCAGAGCTTTCACCTAGTCCCGCGCCTGACGGCAGCCGAAAACATCGCCCTGCCGATGACACTGGCCGGCATCCCGGCGGCCGAGCGCAACAAGCGCGTTGCCCAGGCGCTCAAGGATTTCGGCCTGGAAAACCGGGCCAACCACAAGCCCGACCAGCTTTCCGGCGGCCAGCGCCAGCGCGTTGCCATCGCCCGCGCCACAATCATGCAGCCGGCGCTGATTCTGGCCGACGAGCCGACCGGCAACCTCGACCGCCATACCGGCGAAGAGGTGGTCAACCTGCTCGAAGCGCTGAATGCCAAAGGCGTCACGCTGATCGTCGTCACCCACGACCAGGGCATGGGCGCCCGCGCCCGGCGCCAACTGGTGATGGAGGATGGACGGCTGAAGGCCGATTCGCAGCAGACGGCCATTTCAAATTTGGCCGAAATTTCCGGTTGACCGTGGCAATGTCCATTTTCGCGCCCACCCCATGCGCCTAGCCGACACCCTGCGCTTCGCCCGCGATGCCGCCACCGGCTATCCGATGCGCACGACGCTGTCGGTCCTCGCCATGTCGATCGGCGTCGCCGCCGTCGTCATCCTCACCGCTCTCGGTGACGGCGCGCGGCGCTACGTCGTCGGCCAGTTTTCCTCGCTCGGCACCAACCTGATCATCGTGCTGCCCGGCCGCTCGGGTACCGGCGGCTTCAATCCGGCCAACGCCATCACCTCAACACCGCGCGACCTGACCATCGACGACGCCGGCAGTCTGCGTCGCCTGCCCGGCGCCCGCCGCGTCGCCCCGCTCGCCGTCGGCACCTCGGAAATCAACTACGGCGGCAAGCTGCGCGAGGTCATGGTGGCCGGCTCGACGGCCGAATTCATCCCCATCCGCAACTTCGAGCTGGCCCAGGGGCAAGGACTACCGGAAGAGGACTGGAATCGCGGCTCGTCGGTCGCCGTCATCGGCGCCAAGATCCGCGAGGAAATGTTCGGCGCCAACCCTGCCATCGGCCAGCTCGTCCGCGTCGGCGACCGCCGGCTGCGCGTCGTCGGCGTGCTCAAATCGACCGGTCAGGGGCTGGGCATGAATACCGATGAACTGGTTATCGTGCCGGTTTCGCTGGCCCAGGCCATGTTCAATTCGAACACGCTGTTCCGCATCATGATCGAGGCCAACAGCCGCGACGCCATCCCGGGCACCAAGGATCAGGTGATGGAAACCCTCAAACAGCGCCACCGCGGCGAGGAAGACGTTACTGTCATTACGCAGGATGCCGTGCTCGCCACCTTCGACAAGCTGCTCGGCGCGCTGACGCTGGCCGTGGCGGGCATCGCCGCCATCAGCCTGGCGGTGGCCGGCATTCTGGTGATGAACGTCATGCTCGTCGCCGTCACCCAGCGTACTGGCGAAATCGGGCTTTTAAAAGCGCTCGGTGCCACATCCCGGACCATTCGCCTCGCCTTCCTGGCCGAAGCCGCCATGCTCTCGGCCGTTGGCGCGCTGGTCGGCTACTTGCTCGGCCAGCTCGGCGCCTTTGCGCTACGCCAGTTCTTCCCGGTCTTTCCGGCCTATCCGCCTGACTGGGCGGTCATTGCCGGCCTGACGACAGCACTCGCCACCGGCCTGATCTTCGGCGTCATGCCGGCGCGCCGCGCCGCCCGGCTCGACCCGGTGCAAGCGCTCATGAAGCACTAGCCATGCTCGCCGCCGACGCCCTCGAGCTCGCCGTCCGCGCCATCACGGCCCAGCGCCTGCGCAGCTTCCTGACCCTGCTCGGCATCGCCGTCGGCATCGCGGCAGTTATTTTGCTCACCTCCATCGGCGAGGGCATCCACCGTTTCGTCCTCGGCGAATTCACCCAGTTCGGCACCAACGTCATCGCCGTCGCCCCTGGAAAAACCAAAACCGGCGGTTCGCCGTCCGGCCTGCCATCGAGCGCCCGGCCGCTGTCGCTCGACGACGCCAAGTCCCTCGAACGCCTGCCGCACATCGTCGCCGTCACACCCAACGTACGCGGCAATGCCGAAGTCGAAGGCAATGGCCGGACGCGGCGGACGCTGATCTACGGCGTCAATTCCAAATTACCGCTTATTTACCGGTCGACCGTGCAAAGCGGCCAGTTCCTGCCGGCCGACGATGAGGGCAGCGCCCGCGCCTTCGTCGTCCTCGGTTCCAAGCTCAAAACCGAGTTGTTCGGCAGCGAAAACCCGCTCGGCCAGCGTCTGCGCGTCGGTGGCCTGCATTTCCGGATCATCGGCGTGCTGGCGCCGAAGGGGCAATTCCTCGGCATCGACCTCGACGACACGGCTTTTGTGCCGACAGCCCGCGCCCAGGAACTGTTCAACCGCGAAGGCGTCGATGAAATCAACATCGCCGCCGAAGAAGGCATCCCGTCGGCGCTCGTCGCCAGCCGCGTCAAGACGCATCTGATCGACCGCCACGGCCGCGAGGATTTCACCATCGTGACGCAGGAAGAGATGCTCAAGACGCTGTCCAACATCCTCAACGTGCTGACCATGGCCGTCGGCGCGCTGGGTGGCATCTCTCTGCTGGTCGGCGGCGTCGGCATCGTCACCATCATGACCATCGCCGTCACCGAGCGGACCGGTGAAATCGGCCTGCTCGTCGCCCTCGGCGCGCCGCGGCGGACCATCCTCGCCCTCTTTCTCGGCGAAGCCGTCGCCCTTTCAGCGCTCGGCGGGCTATTCGGGCTGATCCTCGGCTTCGGCCTCGCCCAGCTCATCCACTTCGCGCTGCCCGCCTTGCCGGTCCACACGCCACTCAGTTTCGTCTTGTTGGCCGAAGGCATCGCCATCGCCATCGGCCTCGCCGCCGGCGTCCTACCGGCCCGCAATGCGGCGCGGCTTGATCCGGTCGAAGCCCTCCGGACGGAGTGAGCACCGCGTCACAACCATACGCTAACGTATGCTAGAGTTCGTGTTCTAAATTCAACAAACCCAACCAGGAGCCCAGCCATGGCGTATCACATCGACCAACTCCAACCCGGCATGTCCGCCAGTATTGCCAAGACCGTCACCGAAGCCGACATCATCCTGTTCGCCGGCATTTCCACTGATGTCAATCCGGCCCACCTCGACGAGGAATACGCCAAGACCACCATGTTCGGCGGCCGCATCGCCCACGGCATGCTGTCGGCCGGCTTCATCTCCGCCGTGCTGGCCAACCACCTGCCCGGCGCCGGCACCATTTACCTGTCGCAAACGCTCAAGTTCAAGGCCCCGGTTCGCCCGGGCGACACCGTGCGCGCCACCGTCACCGTCAAGGAAGTCAATGTCGCCAAGAACCGTGTGGTCCTGGACACCGTGTGCACGGTCGCCGGCAAGGTCGTCATCGAAGGCGAATGCCAGATGATGCCGCCCGTCCGTGCTGCCGCACCGACCGGTACCGCCTGATTTTCAGTCAGCACCAAGAAAAACGCCGGCCCGGTTAAAAACCGGCCGGCGTTTTTGTTTTCTTGCCTTCCAGTCGACTTCTTACGGTCAACCGGAAAAAACAGCCAAAATCAAAAAGCCTCGTCAGCCCTCAGGAACCGCCACTGGCCGACTTCCAGCTCACCGAGCTTGACCCGGCCAATGCGCACCCGCTTCAGCCCGATCACCCGCAAGCCGACCAGCTCGCACATCCGGCGAATCTGGCGCTTCTTGCCTTCCTTCAGGATGAAGTGCAGCTGATCCTCGTTGAGTTGCTTGACCCGCGCCGGCTTGAGCGCCTGACCGTCGAGCTCCAGACCGTGGTTGAGCAGGTCCAGCCCGCCCTTGATCATCTCGCCAGCCACCCGCACCAGATATTCCTTTTCGACCTGGCTATCGTCGCCGATCAGCTTCTTGGCGACGCGACCATCCTGCGTCAGCACCAGCAAGCCGGTCGAATCGATGTCGAGACGCCCGGACGGCGCCAGACTGCGCAACATCCACGGCTTGAACTCGGGGTCGCCCGACTGCTTGACCTGATTTTCCAGCGTGATCAAAGTGATCGCCGGCGTAAAGCCCGGCTCCGGCTGGCCGGAAACATAACCGACCGGCTTGTTGAGCAGCACCGTGACCTGCTTGGCTTGGTCGAACTTGGCCTCTTTCGAGATCGCCACTTCAGCGTTCGGATCGATGCGCGAACCGAGTTCGCTGACCCGCTCGCCGTCGACAAAGACCCAGCCGCGCTCGATCCACAGATCAGCCTCGCGCCGCGAACACATGCCGCGCTCCGACATCACCTTGGACAGACGCACGCCTTCCGGCGGCGGACCATCGCGGACGACCGGCGGGCGAACGACCGGCGCCGGCTTGGCAGCCCGCTCCGGACGATCAGCCTTGACGCTCCACTCAGCAGGTGCGGCCGGCTCAACCGGCGCCGCCTTGGGTGCCGATGGCTTGCGCAGCGAAGAACCACCGCGCAGCGGCTTCTTGTTGATCGCCCGCGGCGAAGGCGTCGCCGAGCGACGAACGCCCAGCGTCCCTTCCGGCAAGGCCGGCGCTTCTTCGCTTACCTCTAGCGGCGCCTCAACGCGCTCAGCCCGCACCGGAGCAGCCTCGAACGATTTCGTTTTTGGCCGTTTTTCCGGGTTGACCGTGGCATCGCGCCTAAACTCCTCTTTCGGCTCAGCTCCAGCCGCCGGGGCATCCGGCTTGCGCCATTTTGCCCACGGGTCGTCAGCAGCGGCGTCGTCCGACGGCCGCTTCGGACGGGAATCCCTGTCGGAACCGCTCATCGCAGACCGAGGAGTTCAACCTCGAAAACCAGCGTTGCATTCGGCGGGATAACGCCGCCAGCGCCGCGTGCGCCGTAGCCGAGTTCCGGCGGAATGGTCAGCTTGCGCGTGCCGCCGATCTTCATGCCCTGAACGCCCTCGTCCCAGCCGCCGATAACCTGACGCATGCCGAGCGAAAATTCGAACGGGTCGTTGCGATCCTTGCTCGAATCGAACTTGCTGCCATTGGTCAGCCAGCCGGTGTAATGCACGATGACCTGCTGGCCGGCCTTGGCCTCGGCGCCTTCGCCGACAACGGTATCTTCATAGACCAGCCCGGAGGCGGTGGTGATTTCAGCCATGGGAACTCCTTTTTTCAAAGACGGGCAGTTTACCACACCCCCTCGACAAGGCTTTGACTTGTCAGCGAATTTCCGTATAATGCGCGGTTCTTTGTAGCACCCTTTAGATTTATTTTCGGAGTCCAACCCATGTATGCGGTCATAAAAACCGGCGGTAAGCAGTATCGCGTTACCAATGGTCTAAAACTTAAAGTAGAACAGATACCGGCAGACGTTGGCGCAGAAGTTACTCTCGACCAGGTCCTCATGGCAGGCGAAGGCGAGTCGGTAAAGATCGGCGCTCCCTTCCTTGCTGGCGCCACCGTCAAAGCAACCGTGATTTCCCACGGCCGCCACGACAAGGTCAAGATCTTCAAGATGCGTCGTCGTAAGCACTACCAAAAGCATCAAGGCCATCGTCAGAACTACACCGAATTGCGCATCGACGCGATTGCGGCTTAAGTTCAAGGAGCTAATAAATGGCACACAAGAAAGCAGGCGGTAGTTCACGTAACGGCCGCGACTCACAAGCCCAACGACTGGGCGTCAAGCGCTACGGCGGTCAATTCATCCTGGCTGGCAACATCATCGTTCGCCAGCGCGGTACCGAATTCCACCCGGGCGACAACGTCGGCTGCGGCAAGGATCACACCCTGTTCGCACTCAAGGACGGCGTGGTTCAGTTCTCCATCAAGGGCTTGAAAAAGCGCCGCGTGGTGACCATCGTTCCGGCTGCCGAATAAATCGGCCAAGCGGAAGCAAAAGCCCCGTCCGCTGGATGGGGCTTTTTAGTTTATGCCACCAGATTTTCTGGCGGCGATATTCCCGGATGTAGAGGCGGAAAATGAAATTCATCGACGAAGCAAAGATTTACGTTAAAGCCGGTGACGGCGGCAATGGCGCCGCAACTTTCCGCCGCGAAAAATACATCCCGATGGGTGGCCCGAACGGTGGCGACGGCGGCCGCGGCGGCAGCATCTACGTGGTGGCCGACTGCAACATCAACACCCTGGTCGACTACCGCTACACCCGAAAATTCATCGGCAAGCGCGGTGAAAACGGCGGCGGCGCCGACTGCTACGGCGCCGGCGGCGACGACATCATCCTGCGCATGCCGGTCGGCACGGTCATTTCCGACCTCAACACCGGCGAAATCCTGGCCGACCTCGACGTCAACGAGAAAAAAGTCCTGATCGCCAAAGGCGGCAAGGGCGGCCTCGGCAACATCCACTTCAAGTCCTCGACCAACCGCGCCCCGCGCCAGAAAACCAATGGCGACCAAGGCGAAGAACACGAACTGACGCTCGAACTGCGCGTCCTCGCCGACGTCGGCCTGCTCGGCCTGCCCAATGCCGGCAAGAGTACCCTGATCCGCGCCGTCTCCTCAGCTCGCCCGAAGGTCGCCGACTACCCGTTTACGACACTGCACCCAAACCTCGGCGTCGTCCGCGTCGACGCTGAAAAGAGCTTCGTCATGGCCGACGTTCCCGGCCTCATCGAAGGTGCCGCGGACGGTGCCGGCCTCGGCATCCGCTTCCTCAAGCACCTGCAACGCACGCGCATCCTCCTCCACCTCGTAGACATCGCCCCGATCGACCCGGATTCCGACCCGGTACGCGACGCCAAGGCCATCGTCGGCGAACTGCTCAAGCACGACCCGGCGCTGGCCGACAAACCGCGCTGGCTAGTCCTCAACAAACTCGACCTGATTCCCGAAGAAGACCGCGAAAAGACCGTCAAGGACTTCCTCAAAGCCTACAAGAAAGCCACCAAATACGACGGCCCGGTCTTCCCGATCACCGCCATCAGCGGCGAAGGCACCAAGCCCTTGATCTACGCCATCCACGAAGCGCTGGAACAAATGGCACGGCCGGAAATTCCTGACGACGACGAAGACGCTGAAGACAACGCCACGGAAGAATGATGAGCAAGACCCGCCTCGCCAACGCCAAACGCCTCGTCGTCAAAGTCGGCTCGGCGCTCGTCACCAACAACGGCGCTGGTCTCGACCTCGCCGCCATTGAAGACTGGGCCCGGCAGATCGCCGTGCTGCGCCAGCAAGGCAAGGAAGTCGTCATGGTCTCTTCCGGCGCCATCGCCTGCGGCATGCAGCGCCTGGGCTGGGCCAAGCGACCAAAGACGGTGCACGAACTGCAAGCGGCAGCCGCTGTTGGCCAGATGGGCCTGGCGCAAGTCTATGAAGGCGCTTTCGCCAAGCACGGCCTGCACACCGCGCAAATCCTGCTCACCCACGATGACCTCGCCGACCGCAAGCGCTACCTCAACGCCCGCTCGACGATGACCACGCTGCTCGAACTCGGCGTCGTCCCAATCATCAACGAGAACGACACCGTCGTCACCGACGAGATCAAGTTCGGCGACAACGATACACTCGGCGCCCTAGTTGCCAACCTGATCGAAGCCGACGCCCTGATCATCCTGACCGACCAGATCGGCCTGTTCACCGCCGACCCGCGCAAGGATCCGAGCGCCACACTGATCAGCGAAGCCACGGCCGGCGACGAGTCGCTCGAAGCCATGGCCGGCGGCGCCGGCACCCGTATCGGCACCGGCGGCATGATCACCAAGGTCATCGCCGCCAAACGCGCCGCCCGCAGCGGCGCCCACACCGCCATCGCGAGCGGACGAGAGATCGATCCGATCATCCGCCTGGCCGCCGGCGAACCAGTCGGCACCTTGCTCGTCTCGCAAACCCAACCCCTGGCCGCCCGCAAGCAATGGCTGGCCGACCACCTGCAACTCGCCGGCCGCCTGATGCTCGACGATGGCGCGGTCAACGCGCTAAAAGCCGGAAAAAGCCTGTTGCCAATTGGCGTCATCGCCGCCGAAGGCGAATTCGAGCGCGGCTCGGCCGTCGCCTGTATCAGCCCGGCTGGCCACGAAGTTGCACGTGGCCTGTGCAACTACGGTAGCGGCGAAGCCCGCCTGATTACGCGCAAATCAACGGCGGAAATCGAAGCGATCCTCGGCTATGTCGACGAACCGGAATTCATCCACCGCGACAATCTGATCCTGCTCGCCTGACGGGGAAACATCCATCAAAAGCAAAACGGGCGCCAAGGCGCCCGTTTTTCATTGCGACACGCTTGCTTAGAAGCGATAGGAAACGCCAACACCAGCAGTAATCGGGCTCAGATCAAGCGTACCGATCTTCGCACCGCTCAGGGTCACATCGGTTTCCATCTGGATGTACTTCACATCGACGTTCAGGCCCCAATTCTTGTTGAACATGTAGTCGAAACCAACCTGGCCGGCCAGGCCAACGCTGGAGCGGTCAACCGATGCGGCACCATTCAGGATATTGTCGCGACTGAAGAACAGTGTGTAGTTCACGCCAAGGCCAACATAGGGCTTGAAGGCACCAAGGTCGGTAAAGTGATACTGAACGAGCAGGGAAGGCGGCAGGGCCTTGATCTTGCCGATATTGGCACCCGCCATGGTGATATCGACGGTCTGCGGATAGGTCAGGACCAATTCGGCAGCAATGTTCTTGGTAAAGAAATAGCTCAGATCAATTTCCGGAATCCAGCGGCTCTCGGCTTCAATCGGGCCGGGCAAGCCGTCTTTCTGGCCATTTTCGAACTGCACATCGACGGCGCGCACGCGGACCATGAACGAACCATCCTGAGCCTGAGCAACAGAGGAAGAAAGCGCGCCAGCGGCAATCAGCGCAGCAACCAGAATCTTGTTAGCCATAGATCACTCCCTATCATCGTTATGAAAAAAGGGATGCTATTACCATTCGGACTAGGCATTTTGACCTAGGTCAATAACCTTATTACTTACATGGATTTTAAAGGGCATTCACTATTTTTCTGCACCATCGCCAATCAGCGATAACTTTTAAAAGCAACCCAACCATGAAAAATGGGAGTCGAAGCTCACCGCACGAAAGGACGGCGCATGGCCACTCGCACAGGTTCAGCGATTGCAGAAGCTGATCGAGAAAATCTGAAGCAAAAAAACGGGAGCCAAAGCTCCCGTTTCTGTTCCAACTGGAATTAACCAGATTAGAAGGAGTGACGCAGGCCTGTAGCGTAAATGTTGGTATCGGCACCTTGAGCACCAACATCGCTCTGAACACGCTTGGCAACCATACCGGCATAAGCAGTCGTACGCTTGGACAGGGCGTAGGTTGCAGCCAGAGTGCCAACCTTAACATTGTCGGCACCGGCGGTAGAACCAACGTTCAGAGCGGCGTATTCGGCGATAACACCGACCTTGGCACCAACCGGAACGGTGACAGAAACAGCCCACTTCTTGTCCTTGCCGCCAGCAACAGCAGCAGCTTCACTCTTCTGCTGCTGATAGAGAGCTTGCAGCTTGACGACCGAGAAGTCGTAACCGGCACGAAGACCCCATTCCTTAACATCGTCGTTAGCCAGGTTGGTTTGCGAAGCAACAACCTTGGTGTAGATCGCGCCAGCGGTGATCGGGCCATTGGCGTAGCTGACAGACAGCAGGTTCGCAGTATTGTCGGTGTTGCCGCCGATGCTGGTGGTGGCCGAAGCGGCTTGGCTGGTGGCAGCCTGTTCGGTCAGACGAGCGTGGTTGTAGGCAACGGTCACGCCACCGAAGGACGGCGAGATGTAAGCGACAGCGTTATTGGCGCGGGAAGCAGAGGTGATCAGCGTACCGCCACCAGCGTTGTAAGCGGCGCCGATACCGGTAGAGCCACCCAGTGCAGTAGCAGCAACCGAGAAGTCCAGACCCGTGGTCTGCAGACGACCAGCAACAGCCGTACCGAAGCCGCCGGTCAGGCCAACGAACTGCTGACGACCATTAGTGCTGGTGGAGGTAACCAGACCACCAATGCCAGCGTTATCGTCAACGTTCAGACCGTATTCCAGAACAAACAGAGCCTTTAGGCCGTTGCCCAGATCTTCAACACCCTTGAAACCGATACGGGAGGTGGAGAGAACACCGGAATTGACGTTGAACTGAGTTTGCTTACCAGCAGCACCCAGATGGGTTGTACCCAGAACGGCCATATCAGCAATACCGTAGATGGTGACGTTGGTTTGAGCGAAAGCAGCAGTAGAAGCCAGGCCAGCGATAGCCAGAGCGATCAGTTTCTTTTGCATCAGAAAATCTCCTTAGTGGTTAGTTTTTAATCCAGCAGTAAAACCGAATTAAGCTTTACCTCTCGGATCGAGAAGTTGGCATCGATTGTCGCAAAGAGCGAAACGCCCTAGCAACCGGTGATTGGCATGTTGGGAGGCTTCTCTAAAGTTATGTTGTTTTGACGCAACACAAATCAGGCAAACAGCCTTGCCAACTCGGAACCCGGCTCCGGCGCCCGCATGAAGGCTTCGCCGACGAGGAAGGCCTGAACCTTGTTTTTGCGCATCAGTGCTACGTCTTCGGGGGACAGGATGCCGCTTTCGGTGACGACGATCTTGTCGGCAGGGATGCGCGACAGCAGGCCGAGGGTGGTGGCTAGCGTGACGTCGAAGGTACGCAGGTTGCGATTGTTGATACCGAGCAGCGGGGTCTGGAGTTGCAGGGCGGCATCGAGCTCTTCGCCGTTGTGCACTTCGACCAGCACGGCCATGCCGTAGGCGTGGGCCTGCGCTTCGAGCGCTTGCATTTCCGCAAGCGTCAGCGCGGCGGCGATGAGCAGGATGGCGTCGGCGCCCATGGCGCGGGCTTCGGCGACCTGATAGGCGTCGACCATGAAGTCCTTGCGCAGCACGGGCAGCGCGCAGGAGGCGCGGGCAGCTTGCAGGTATTCCGGGCAGCCTTGGAAGTATTGGCGGTCGGTCAGCACCGACAGGCAGGCGGCGCCGTGCTGTTCGTAGCTGCGGGCGATGTCGGCCGGGTGGAAGTCGGGACGGATGACGCCTTTCGACGGGCTGGCCTTTTTGATTTCGGCGATTATTCCCGGTTGACCGTGGGAAATCTTGTTGCGGATAGCACCGACGAAATCGCGCGGTGCGGGCTGGGCAGCGGCCTCTTCCTCAACGACGGCGAGCGGTTTGACGGCCAGCGCGGCGGCGATCTCTTCGCGCTTGGTGGCGATGATCTTGTTGAGGATGTCGCTCATGCGAGTTTCTTCGTAGCGGCAACGAACTGTTCGAGCTTGGCCCGGGCAGCGCCCGAGGCGAGCATTTCAAATGCCTGATCGACGCCATCAGCCAGGGTTGCGGCCTGTCCGGCCACGTAGATGCTGGCGCCGGCGTTGAGGGCGACGATGTCGCGGGCGGCGCCGGGCTTGTTGTCGAGGGTGGCGAGCAGGACGGCTTTCGACTCCTCGATGTTGGCGACTTGCAGCACTTTCGGGTCATGCACCGGCAGGTTGAACTGTTCGGGATGGATTTCGTATTCGCTGACGCGGCCGTCTTTCAGTTCACCAACCAGCGTCTGGCCGGAGATGGAGATTTCGTCGAGGCCTTCGCGACCAAAGACGGTCAGCGCCCGGTTGCTGCCGAGGCGTTGCAGGACGCGGACCTGGATGCCTACGAGATCGGGGTGGAATACGCCCATGACCTGTTGCGGCGCGTTGGCCGGGTTGGTCAGCGGGCCGAGGATATTGAAGATGGTGCGCACGCCAAGTTCGCGACGGACCGGTGCGGCGTGTTTCATGGCGCTGTGGTGATTGGGCGCAAACATGAACCCGATGCCGGTTTCGGCGATGCACTGGGCGACTTGCTCGGGTTTCAGGTTGAGATTGACGCCCAGCGCTTCGAGCACGTCGGCGCTGCCGGAGGAACTGGAAACCGAGCGACCGCCGTGCTTGGCGATTTGCGCACCAGCCGCGGCGGCGACGAACATGGCAGTGGTCGAGATATTGAAGGTGTGGGCGCCATCGCCACCGGTGCCGCAGGTATCGACCAGGCGGCTGGTGTCGGCAATTTCGACCTTGGTCGACAACTCGCGCATCACCGTGGCGGCGGCGGCGATTTCGCCGATGGTTTCCTTTTTTACGCGCAGGCCGGTGATGATGGCGGCGATCATGACCGGCGTGACTTCACCGCCCATGATTTGCTGCATCAGGGAAACCATTTCGTCGTGGAAAATTTCGCGGTGTTCGATGACACGCTGGAGGGCGGCTTGCGGGGTCATTGCTTGAATTCGTCCAAAAAGTTCTTGAGCAGGTCGTGACCGCGTTCGGTCAGGATGGATTCAGGGTGGAACTGGACACCTTCGACAGCCAGCGTCTTGTGGCGAACTCCCATGATTTCGCCGTCGTCGGTCCAGGCAGTAATGTCTAGGCAATCGGGCAGCGATTCGCGCTCGATTGCCAGCGAGTGGTAGCGCGTGCAAGTCAGCGGATTGGGCAAGCCTTTGAAGACGCCAACATCCTTGTGATGCACGGGCGAGACTTTGCCGTGCATGAGCTGCTTGGCGTGCACGATCTTGCCGCCGAAGGCTTCGCCGATGGACTGGTGGCCGAGACAGACGCCAAGCAACGGAATCTTGCCGGCAAATTCGCGGATCGCCGCCAGCGAAATACCGGCCTGGGCCGGGGCGCAGGGGCCGGGGGAAATCACCAGATATTCGGGCTTGAGACGGGCGATTTCTTCGACCGTGATGGCGTCGTTGCGAAATACCTTCACGTCCTGGCCCAGTTCGCCGAAGTACTGGACGATGTTGTAGGTGAAGCTATCGTAGTTATCCACCATCAGAAGCATAGTTTCATCCAAGCAATTGATTTAATTAGCCAAACAACCACCAAAAAGTTGCTGTCACGACCCAGCGTTTTCCATTGCACGCAGGAGGCGCACGCCCTTTCCTGACGAAGCCTCGCGCCGACCGGATACGGCCTTTGCCATCGGCACGCAAGGGCCGGATAAGTCAGAAACGATTGCAGCATCGGGGAATTTTACTCCGCGCCCCGCGCATCCTGCGCCAAATAAATGTGCCCCGGCGACAAACCGGCACGAAATCGCTCATGTATCGCTTTGTAAGCCGTTTCGAGATGACCGGTAAACTTTTTGGCATCAAACAGGGGTGCGGCAAGTCGGTTCCGGGCAAGTTTTTGCTTGATGGACTGAAGCCGATCCGGCGTGCTCGCCAATTCGACAGCCAGATTTTCGTAATCCTGTTGCGTCGTCGTGATGAGCTCGGAAAGGCCGATTGCGTTCAGCAGACTGGCCGCCACCCGCGCCGCAAAGGATTGGCCGAGACAGGTCAGCACAGGCAACCCGGCCCACAGCGCATCGCTTGTCGTGGTGTGGGCATTGTAGGGCAGTGTATCCAGAAACAAATCCGCCAAAGCAATGCGTGCCAGGTGTTCGGGTAGCGGCACGCGCTCTGCAAACACCAGCCGCTCCGAATCTACGCCATGCACAGACGCTTCATGGCGCAGATTGGCCGCGGCGTCCGGATTGGCCTTGAAAAGCCACAATACCGAACCAGGAACCCGCTTGAGAATCCGCATCCAGCCTTCAAAAACTGACGGTGTAATCTTGTGGTTATTGTTGAAACAGGCAAATACAAAACCACTGGCGGGAAAGCCAAGTTCAGCGCGCGTAAATTCTCTGGGGGAAATTTGTCGCCGGGTATCATTTACTTGATAACTATCAGGCAGATAGACGACTTTCTCGGCATAGAAAACCTGACTTTCTTCGGGAATGAGCACCCGGTCAGCAACAATGTAATCCATATAGCTCGCCGCCATCGTTCCCGGATAGCCCAGATAATTCACCTGTACAGGTGCCGCCCTGTAAGCAAAAATCCCCGACCTGGCGTCTTTGGTATACCCCTTGAGATCCACGGCAATATCGATTTCCAAGTCGCGAGAAAGCTGCGCCACCTCCTTGTCGGAGCGATGGCGAACATCAATAAACTGATCAAATGCTGCTGATACCCGCGCCCGCATTTCATCCTGGATATCCGGCCCGAATGAAAATCCGATCAGTTCAAATTTGTTCTTGTCATGCAGCTCAAATAACTCTGCCATCAGATACATCGTGGCGTGATTTTGAAAATCTGCCGAGTAATAGCCAATACGTAGCTTTTCGTGGCATGGCGGCTTTATCTCCAGCCCAAGGTCGCTGCACCCGGGTGCTTCATCCTGCACATATTGAGCCGCAACTTGGCGATGCACAGCCGGATCATCCGTTAGCGCCAGAATGGGGAAGGGAGAAATAACTCGCCTGCCATTCGCTATCTGCTGAACAACCACATCTAGGGTTTCAGCAAAACTGCTCCAGTCACAAATATGCATTCGTGCACTGAGCAAGTTACCCAGAACTCTATCGCCGTACAGACTCCAAGCCTGCTCTTGAATCTCTCCGCTCCGAGCGCCAGACAACAGGCTTTCCCCATTGGGGTCTAGCCGAAGGCTTTCGAGAAAGCAGGGGATGGCGTCGATATATTTTTCCTGATCCAAAAATGCCGCACCTCGATTTCTCCAAGTTTCAACGGACTTCGGGTTGATTTCGAGAGATTTGCGGGCGACCACCTCGGCAAGCTCATATTTTTTTTGCCGGTTCAAGACGGCACTCAGGTTTATGTAGGCCTGGGCAAGATCAGGCTGAATCTCAAGCGCTTTTTTGAACGATGACTCCGCCTCCTCAAGTCGCCCTTCTTTTTCGTACAGCATCCCCAAATTCGAATGCGCAAAGGCAAAGCGTGGGGCCAGCGATAGCGCTCGCCTGAGGCATTGCTCGGCCTCGCGCAAGGCTCCAAGCTCGAGAAACTGAAAGCCGATACTGTTCTGGGCGTCGGAATTGTCGCGCGTCAGGGAGGACGACTGTTTCAGGGCAGCAATCGACTGTTTGCCTTGACCCAAACCGCGATAAGCGATGCCAAGGTTATACCAAGCCTCCGGCGATTTGGGCATTCGGCGAATCGCCTGCTGACACCAGCCGACAGCCACTGAATATTGACCTTGGGCGTTGGCCATGTGGGCCAATGCTATGCATTGAGCAATGAATTGGTGTTGCATTCGGGACGAAAAATATCCTGGTCGAGTTTTACTCAATTTGATCGCGAACCAAGCGCTCATTTGACATGCAGCATATTGATTCGATACGGTTTGCTAGGCCTCGAATTCTACATTAAACCCCCTGCCAGGCAGCCGGATGCGGGCTTTTCGATTAAAATGCGGCCTTTCCCGCCGGACCAAGCCATGAGCGCCGAACTTTCGATTCCCCCACATAGCCTTTCCATCGTCGTCCCGTTCTACAACGAGGAAGACAATATCGCGCCGCTGGTCAAGCGCGTGCATGAGGCGCTGGTTGGTTACAACTACCCGTGGGAGCTGGTGCTGGTCGATGACGGCAGCAGCGACGCCACCGTGGATCGTGCCGTGCAGTGTTCGCGCGAATACGGCCCGCACGTTCGCGTTGTTGAGCTGACGCGCAACTTCAAGCAGACCGCCGCCATGCAGGCTGGTATCGATGCGGCGCGTGGCGACGTGATCGTGACCATGGACGGCGATTTGCAGAACGATCCGATCGACATTCCGCGCATGGTTGCCCGGCTGATCAACGAAGATCTCGATCTGGTCGCCGGCTGGCGCCAGAACCGTCAGGACGGCCTGTTTCTGCGCAAGATTCCGTCGAAGATCGCCAACAAGCTGATCGCCCGGATGACCGGCGTCCATCTGCGCGACTACGGCTGCAGCCTCAAGGCTTTCCGCGGCAGCGTGATCAAGAGCGTGCGCCTGTACGGCGAAATGCACCGTTTCATTCCGGCCTGGCTGGCTACGGTGACGACGCCGCGCCGCATCGCCCAAGAGCCGACGACGCACCATGCGCGCACGGCCGGCGTTTCGAAGTACGGCATTTCGCGCACCTTCCGGGTCATTCTCGATTTGATCGCGGTGTATTTCTTCATGCGCTTCCGCGCTCGTCCCGGCCACTTTTTCGGCGGCATCGGCCTCGGTCTGACTGCCCTGTCCGGTCTGATCATGACCTGGCTGGCCTGGGTCAAATTCGGCCTCGGTGAAAACATCGGCGGCCGTCCGCTGCTCATCGTCGGCATCGGCATGCTGATTGCCGGGATCCACTTCATCACGACCGGCGTGCTGTCTGAACTTATGGCTCGCATCTACTTCGAGTCTGGCACTATCCGCTCCTACTCGGCGCGTCCGGAACGCGATCTGGCGGCTGACGAAGGCTGGCACAAGTCGGCGTGAATCCTACGGTCAACGGCAAAAACAGCGTGAAATGGCTGTTTGGCCTGACGGCCGTCCTGCTCGCCTGGCGCTTCTGGCTGCTGCCCAATCTGGGCATCTCGCTCTACGTCGACGAGGCGCAATACTGGACCTGGGCACAGCACCTCGATTGGGGCTATTTCTCCAAGCCGCCCGGCGTCGCGGCACTGATCTGGCTGTCTACCGCGCTGTTCGGCGACGGGCTGGTCGGCGTCAAGGCGCTGTCCATGCTCTGTTATCCGCTCGCCGCTGCTGCCTGCTGGGCGATTGCCCGGCGGCTCTACGACGAGCGTGTCGCTTTCTGGTCGGCCGTTGCAGTTTTAACGCTGCCGATTTTTTCCTGGCTCGGCCTCTTTGTTTCCACCGATGCACTGCTTACGCTGTTCTGGGCGCTGGCGCTGTGGGCTTTCCTGCGCGCTCTGGACAGCGATTCGTGGGGCGACTGGCTGCTGCTCGGCTTGGTCTGCGGCCTCGGCCTGCTCTCCAAATACACGATGGCTGCGTGGCTCGGCGCGGCCTTCCTTTTCCTGCTGGCCTTTCATCGGCCACGACTGGCCTCGGCCAAACCCTGGCTGGCGGTCGGGCTGGCGCTGTTGATCCTGTCGCCGAACATCATCTGGAATTTCACTCACGACTTCCCGACGCTCAAGCACACCGCCGACATCACGCTGAACCGTCAATCCGGCGGCGGGCTGGCCTCGCTCGGCGAATTTTGGGCGGCTCAGTGGATCGCCTTCGGCCCGGTACTCGGCAGCGTTTTCGTGCTGCTCCTCGTCCGTGTTCGCGAAAGCTGGCGCGACGACCGGACCCGGCTCCTGCTGTGGTTTGCGCTGCCGCTGTGGATCGTCGTCTCGGCGCAGGCCATGAAGAGCAGCGCCAACGCCAACTGGGCGGCGCCCGCTTTTGCGCCGGCCGTGATCGCCGCCGTGGCCTGGCTGCTGCAGCGCGAGAAGAAAAAACTGCTGATTGCTGGCTTGGCCGTCAACTTGTTGATCGTCGGACTGGTTTATCACTGGCCGCAGGTGATTGCCACGGTCAACCCGGAAAAACAGGCAAAATTGAACCCGTTCAAGCGCGCCATGGGCTGGGACGAACTGGGCCGGCAACTGAAACCGATTCTGCAGGCTCACCCGGACAGCGTACTCGTAGCCGACAACCGCACCTTGCTCGCCCACATGCTGTACGAGCTGCGCGACCTCAAGCCACTCGCCGCCAGCTGGAACCCTTCCGGCATCGCCAGCGACCATTACAAGCTGACGACCGATCTGCGCCCCTACGTCGGCAAGGATGCGATCCTGATCACCGACACGGCGCCGGGCGCCGACTTCGCCCCCCGCTTCGCCAGCATCGAAAAGTTAGCCACGCTGAAAGCGCCGCTCGACGCCACGACCAGCCGCGACATGGATGTTTACCTGCTGCATGACTTCAAGGGTTACTGAACTGCGCGTCGCCGGCATCGTTTTTGCGCTGCTGGCGGTGCTGTTTGTCGCCTTTCCGGAGATCGACCTGGCCGCCAGCCGCGTTTTCTATCGCGACGGCAAATGGGCGTTTTCCGGCGGCAACTGGCCGCTGTTCGAACTGCTCTACCGCGGCACGCCGCGCGTCGGACAGGCCTTGCTGGCCATCCTCGCCGGCGGTCTGCTGCTCGCCAGTATCAAGCGCCTGCGCTGGCTGCATGCGCGGCGGACGACCTTCGGCTTCCTGCTCGCCGCCGCACTGCTCGGGCCGGTGCTGCTCGTCGATGCCACGCTCAAGGATGGCTGGCACCGGGCCCGCCCGGCAACGGTGGCTGAATTCAACGGCCCCTTCAAATTCACCCCGGCCTTCGTCCCGACCGACCAGTGCCCGAAAAATTGCTCCTTCGTCAGCGGTCATGTGGCCACCGCCGCCTTCGTCATGGCCTTCGGCTGGCTGGGCGCGCCGGCTGTCCGGCGACGCTGGCTGCTGGCCAGCCTGGCCACCGGCACGCTGCTCGCCGTGGTGCGCATGACAGCCGGCGGGCATTTCCTGTCCGACACGATCTTCGCGTGGTTCGCGACCTATTTCAGCCTGTGGCTGACGGAATGGATTTTCCGGCGGCTGAAATGGCTACCGCCGACCGAAAAATAAGCATTCCCACGGTCAACTGGAAATAACGCCCAAAAACAAAAACCGCCGGACTCGGCGGTTTTTGTTTTTGGGTCGCCTGCGATCAATCGACCCGCGTATCGAGCCCCCAGGCTTCGGAAATCCGAACGCCCGCCCTGCCGAAACATCGGGAATCCGGCACTCTCGCCGCTTCTCCCCGAAAAACCCTCTAAAAATCAATGCCCGGCAAAACAGTTGTCGCTGGCATGGCACGTGCAATTAATAGCAAACCGGACGCCCCCCGCCCGACCACAACACGCACAGGAGACAGCATGACCCAACAACTCACCCACCGCCTCGAACACGACCTGCTCGGCGACCGTGAAGTCCCGACCGAAGCCTATTACGGCGTCCATACGCTGCGCGCCCTGGAAAACTTCGACATCACCGGCATTTCGATTGCCGTCTACCCGGACCTCATCCGCGCCCTGGCCCAGATCAAGAAGGCCGCCGCCCAGGCCAATCGCCAGCTCGGCCTGCTTGACGCCAAACGCGCCGACGCCATCGTTGCCGCCTGCCGTGAAGTCATCGACGGCCGGTGGCACGACCAGTTCGTTGTCGACGTCATCCAGGGCGGCGCCGGCACCTCGACCAACATGAACGCCAACGAGGTGATCGCCAACCGGGCGCTGGAAATCCTCGGCCACGCCCGCGGCGAGTACCAGTACCTGCACCCGAACGAGCACGTCAACATGAGCCAGTCGACCAACGACGTCTATCCGACAGCGCTCAAGCTCGCCACCTACGTCGGCATCTTCCGTCTCGTCGATGCCATGGCCTACCTGCGCCGCGCCTTCGAGCGCAAGGCCGAAGAATTCGCCGACGTGCTCAAGATGGGCCGCACCCAGTTGCAGGACGCCGTGCCGATGACCCTCGGCCAGGAATTCTCGACCTACGCCGTGATGCTCGGCGAAGACGAGGAGCGCCTCCGCGAAGCCGCCCTGCTCATCCGCGAGATGAACCTCGGCGCCACCGCCATCGGCACCGGCATCAACGCCCATCCGGACTACGCCGCCATCGTCTGCCGCAAGCTGGTGGAGATCAGCGGCATCCCGGTCCTCACCGCCCCCAACCTGATCGAGGCGACGCAGGACTGCGGCAGCTTCGTGCAGTTGTCCGGCGTGCTCAAGCGCGTTGCCGTCAAGCTGTCGAAAGTCTGCAACGACCTGCGCCTGCTCTCCTCCGGCCCGCGCGCCGGCTTCGGCGAGATCAACCTGCCGCCGCGCCAGGCCGGCTCGTCGATCATGCCGGGCAAGGTCAATCCGGTCATCCCGGAAGTCGTCAACCAGATCGCTTTCGAAGTGATCGGCAACGACACCACCGTCACCTTCGCCGCCGAGGCCGGCCAACTGCAGCTCAATGCCTTCGAGCCGATCATCGCCCACAGCCTGTTCAAGAGCGTGCTGCACCTCGGCAAGGGCTGCAAGACGCTGGCCGACTACTGCGTCGACGGCATCACCGCCAACCGCGACGCACTGCGCGCCAGCGTCGAACGCTCGATCGGCATCGTCACCGCGCTCAACCCCTACATCGGCTACGCCAACGCCACCGAAATCGCCGCCGAAGCCCACCTGAGCGGCCGTGGCGTCGCCGAGATCGTCCTCGAACGCAAGCTCATGAGCCCCGAGCAACTGGCCGACGTGCTGCGCCCTGAAGTCCTGACCAAGCCGCAAATGATCCTGCCCCGCGCCGCCTGAGCCAGCGCCCTTCATTCAATGCACAAAACAAGGAAACCATCATGAAAATGAACCGGTTAACCACCCTGATCATGATCGCCATGGTGCTCGGCGTCATTGTCGGCTACGCCTGCAACACCATGGCCGGCGGCCCGGCCGCCGCCAAGGAAATCGCCGGCTACTTCGGCATCCTGACCGACATCTTCCTGCGCCTGATCAAGATGATCATCGCCCCGCTCGTCTTCGCCACCCTGGTCGTCGGCCTGGCCGGCATGGGCGACTCGAAGACGGTCGGCCGGATCGGTGCCAAGGCGCTTGGCTGGTTCGTCGCCGCCTCGCTGTGCTCGCTGGCCCTTGGTCTGGTCTTCGCCAACCTGCTGCAACCCGGCGCCAATCTGGGCGTGCCGTTGCCCGAACTGGGCGCCGCGGTCGGCCTGAAAACCAGCGCGCTGAACCTCAAGGATTTCATCACCCACGTCTTCCCGAAGAATTTCTTCGAGGCGATGGCGGCCAATGAAATCCTGCAGATCCTCGTCTTCGCCGTCTTCTTTGGCCTTGCGCTCGGCCACCTGCATAACCAGGCGGCGCGCAGCCTGGTGAACACGATGGAAGAAGTCGTGCACGTCATGCTCAAGGTCACCGACTACGTCATGCGCTTCGCCCCGATCGGCGTTTTCGGCGCTGTCGCCGGCATCATCACGACCCAGGGCCTGGGCATGCTGGTCGTCTTCGGCAAGCTGCTGGCCAGCTTCTACATCGCCCTCGCCGTTCTCTGGCTGGTGCTTATCGCGGCCGGCTACTTCGTGCTCGGCAAGGAAGTCTTCCGCCTGCTCAAGCTGGTGCGCAGCCCGATGTTGCTCGGCTTCTCGACGGCCAGCAGCGAATCGGCCTACCCCAAGCTCATGGAGCAGCTCGAGAAGTTCGGCGTCAAGGACCGCATCACCGGCTTCGTCCTGCCGCTCGGCTACTCCTTCAACCTCGACGGCTCGATGCTCTACTGCGCCTTCGCCGCGCTGTTCATCGGCCAGGCCTATGGCATCGACCTCAGTCTGGGAACGCAGATCACCATGCTGCTGGTCCTCATGATCTCGAGCAAGGGCGTCGCCGGCGTGCCGCGTTCCTCGCTGGTCGTCGTTGCCGCCGTGCTGCCGATGTTCGGACTGCCCGAAGCAGGCTTGCTGCTGATCCTCGGCATCGACCACTTCCTCGACATGGGGCGCACGGCGACCAACGTGCTCGGCAACGCCATCGCCACCGCCGTCGTCGCCAAATGGGAGAAGGCCATCGACCCGGTGGACGAGTCCCTCGCCGACGTCGATGACGCGCTGCCGGTCGCCGGCGAGGACGCCGTGCCGGTCACCGCCTGACCATCCCTCCTCTGGGTTCGGCCGCCCCCCGCGCCGAACCCTCTTGCTTGACCCGGTGCCTCGCACCGGGTCTTTTTTTGAGTTCGCCATGACTATCGACTGGTTCATCCTCGCCCCCGCCGCCTTCTTCGCCGGCATGGTCGACGCCGTGGTCGGCGGCGGCGGTCTGATCCAGATTCCGGTCTTGCTCTCCGCCTTCCCGCAGGCCGGCATCCCAACGCTGTTCGGCACCAACAAGGTGTCGAGCATCGCCGGCACCGGCGCCTCGTTGTGGCGTTACGCCCGCGCCGTGCGCATTCCCTGGCGGCTGGTGCTGCCTGCCACGGCCGCCGCGCTGCTCGGTGCCTGGCTGGGCGCCGCCGTGGTCGCCTGGATTCCGCGCGAGGCGATGCGGCCGCTGGTCGTCGTCATGATGCTCGCCGTCGCCATCTACACCTTCCTGCGCAAGAACCTGGGCCAGGAGGAAACCCACGAACCACGCCCCGGCGACCTTTGGCGCGGCGCCCTGTTCGGGCTGGTCATCGGTTTCTACGACGGCTTCTTCGGGCCGGGCACCGGCAGCTTCCTGATCTTCGGCTTCGTCCGCCTGTTCGGCATGGACTTCATCCGCGCCTCGGCCAGCGCCAAGGTCGTCAATTTCGCCACCAACATTTCGGCCATCGGCTTCTTCGCCAGCCACGGCCCCATCCTGTGGGCGGTCGGCCTGACCATGGCGGCCTGCAATCTGGCCGGCGCCTACGTCGGCACCCACCTCGCCCTGAAACACGGCGCCGGCTTCATCCGCAAGGCCTTCCTCGGCGTCGTCAGCGTGCTGATCGTCAAGCAACTGATTGAAGTCTTCTGAAACGGCGGCCGCACGCATCGAAAAACCGATGGCCCGCATCGGCCAAGCCTCGACATTCCGTCAAAAACACCGGGCACCATAAAACCATTTCCCAATAAATCAATCACATAACAACAAACGGCATTCCCCTAACATCTGGCATGACCCGTGCTGAATAGAAAGCACGAAACCAACCCCGGGTTTCTTCAATGCACAAGGAGATTCAATGAACCGCTTCCTCGCCCGCTGCGCGCTGATCGCCGTAGCCTTCTGTCAGGCGATTCCCGCCTTTGCCGACAAACCCAATGTCGTCATCCTCGCAACCGGCGGCACCATCGCCGGAGCCGGGGCCGATGTTGCCAAGAGCGCCACCTACCAGGCCGCCAAGGTGCCGGTCGATAAATTGATCGCCGGCATTCCGACCCTCGCCGATGTCGCCCAGGTGCGCGGCGAGCAGGTATTCCAGATCGCCTCCGAAAGCTTCACCAACGAGCACCTCGTCACCCTCGGCAAGCGCGTCGCCGCCCTGGCCAAGCAGGGCGATGTTGACGGCATCGTCGTCACGCACGGCACCGACACACTCGAAGAAACCGCCTACTTCCTGAACCTCGTCGTGCATACCGACAAGCCCATCGTGGTGGTTGGCTCGATGCGTCCGGGCACGGCCATGTCGGCTGACGGCATGCTCAACCTGTCGAACGCGGTGAGCGTTGCCGCCAGCCAGGATGCGCGCGGCAAGGGCGTGCTGGTGACGATGAACGACGAGCTGAACAGCGGCCGCGACGTCTCCAAGATGATCAACATCAAGACCGAAGCCTTCAAGAGCCCGTGGGGCGCCTTGGGTATGGTGGTCGAGGGCAAGAACTACTGGTTCCGCCTGCCGGCCAAGCGCCACACCATGAACTCGGAATTCGACATCGAGAAGATCGGCGCGCTGGCCCCGGTTGAAATCGCCTACGGCTACGGCAATGTCAGCGACACCGCCTATCGTGCGCTGGCCGACAAGGGCGCCAAGGCCATCATCCATGCCGGTACCGGCAACGGTTCGGTCGCCGCCCGCGTCGTTCCCGGTCTGCGCGAACTGCGTGCCAAGGGCGTGCAGATCATCCGCTCCTCGCACGTCAATGCCGGTGGTTTCGTCATCCGCAACGCCGAGCAGCCGGACGACCAGTACGACTGGGTCGTCGCCCACGACCTCAACCCGCAGAAGGCCCGCATCCTGGCTGCCGTTGCCATGACCAAGACCCAGGACAGCAAGGAACTGCAGCGCATCTTCTGGGAATACTGAGCCAGCGCAGTTTGACTAGCTGAACCAGCGGCGGGCCCAGCGGCCCGCCCGGCTCCCCCGTTTCAGACAAGACACCGATGCCGCATCGCCGATGCCGGCAGGGACCCACTTTTTCTCGAATCAAGGATCGCACCATGAAAAAACTCGTACTCGCCATGACCGCCGCCGGCCTCTGGTCGGCCTTCGCCCCCGCCCAGGCCGGCGAACTCGACGATCTCAAAGCCAACATGCAGAAGATGATGGAACGCATCGCCCAGCTTGAAGCCCAGGCCAAGGAAGCGCCGCGCGCCGCTCCCGAGAGCAAGGCCCCGGTCCTCTCCAACTCGTCACTGGGCGCCAACGCCAGCGTCACGGTTTACGGCAAGCTGGACATGTTCACCGAATACAACAGCGGCGGCGGCAAGGGCGACCGGCTGTCGCTAGAATCCGGCGGCCTCAACGGCACCCGCCTGGGCGTCAAGGGCGGCGCCGACATCACCGAAGGGGTCCGTGGCGTCTTCCAGCTGGAAAGCGGCATCTTCCTCAACAAGGGCACGCTGGCCCAGGGCGGGCGACTGCTCGGCCGCCAGGCCTACGCCGGCATCGAAGGTAAATACGGACGCCTGACCGCCGGTCGACAGTACTCGCCGGTCTACAACGCCATCATCAATTACGACGCCTACGAACAGGGTTACGGCTCGCCGACGACCGACGGCAACGTCAGCACCGGCTCGACCCGCTTCGACAACTCGCTGGTCTATGCCAGCCCGAAATTCAAGGGGCTGAGCGCCAACGTCATGCTGGCGCTCGGCGGCGAAACCGGCAAGTCTTCGGACGCCATGGCCCTCGCCGTCAATTACGAAAACGGCCCCTTCGACATGAGCGTTGCCTACCAGGACGACGACCATGCGAGCAGCACGACAGCAAAAACCGAAAACGCCTTCATCGGCGTCGGCTACCAGATCATGAAGACCAAGCTGCTGGCCGGCTACGGCCATGCCGTGACGACGCCGGACGGTGGCCTCAAGACGACGCGCCATGAATGGATGGTCGGCAGCCGCACAGCCGTCACCGGTACCGGCAAGCTGCTGCTCTCCTACGGCGAAGGGAAGACCGAGAACAGCAACCCCGACAACAAGGGCAGCGTCGCCACCATCGGCTGGGTAGAAAACATAGGCGCCCAATCCGCCGTCTACGGCATCTTCTCCGCCCACAAGAACAGCGCCGGCTCGGCCCTGGTCCCGATGGGCACCAGCTCAGCCGGCAACTACACGGTCAATCCGGGCGATTCGGCTTACGGGCTGGCGTTGGGGTATCAGTACTGGTTCTAAGCGGGGAACCCGGGACTGCAATTGCCGTCCCGGGGCATTGTTTGTATTCGAATCGATCCGCTATCCAAAATATCTGTTGTGCCCAAAGCGGCTGATTGCGCTTTGGATAAGTGGACATTCAATATCTACAGACGCACAGATGACTGCAAATAGTTCAGATGCAACGGGACTCTAAGCTGATAGATTCCGAATCCATGCGGAACTAGAGTTCATTCTATCGACCAAGTCTGTGAGCATTGAATCTGGGTCATTGGATAATCGGACACGATCAAATGCGGCAGCAATATCTTCGCCTGTAATCAATATTGTGTTTCGGACCCGCAGTTCATCAGCATGTGTGGCGATCTGGTCTCGTGGCAACCGACAAACCAGAACAGAGAGTATGTTAAATCGGTGGGCAGATGCCTCAAGGGATTTCGACAATGCTCCACGCCGGTCAACAAGCTTTCCAATTTTCGAAGCAAAGTCTGCGACCCGTGTCGTGCATTCAACAATCGCCAACCTTCCACCGGGTGTCGTGACAATGAGATCGGGAGCGTCAGTTTCAATCTGAATCGCCGGATTAAAACCTAACAAAAAGAGGAGAGATGCAATCCCTTGCTCAAACTTCACAGAGTCATGCGAGTCTAGAACTGCATGCCTGAGCATTTTTAAGTCGCGATCAAAGTGCTGAGTAGCTAGGAGCCTGTAATTTCTGGCCTTTTCAGGATCAACGAACCATTGACGTCTAACAGTTGAATTTCCAAGCATCAACATGACAAGAACGCTGTCCGCGTTTTCTAGCTTAATGTGCGCAGTTCCTTCGCGACGCCTATCGCGAACGTCACCCCACACTAAGTTGTTGGTCGCATGTTGACGCGCGGCAAGGGCGTTTCCCGGTACGGCACGGAAAGAGAGTTTAACTAGGCTAGTATCCAACGCAGGATGTGCATGCAGCGTTAGTTTTAGCGTGTCGCCTGCTACAGAACATCCATCAAATATGAGATCTACTGGCGGTCCAATTCGGATCTCGATCTTAGGCGGGGTTGATGTTGAACCGGGCGCTTTCAACCCAAGCCAGTTTGCCACGTCACTTAGACCATCAAACGGTGGTTCCGCCAACCGCAATGCGCTGTCGATAACTGCAAGCTCAGTTGTTGTCGGGGCAGGTCGGTTGTCGCCATTTATCAAAAGATGTAGATCAGAAAACCAACGGTCACGGTGACTCATCTCTGAATAACAATCGAATAACTCGGAAAGGGGCAACGTCATGGGTGCTTCGATAAGCCCCACCTTCCCACCAATTGCATCTTTGAGCAGTTGAAGAAGAAGGCCTTTGTTGGTCTCAACTCGTTGAATTTGACCAATCGCGAAGCCTGCAACATCAATTCGAAAGTTAAGGTCCTTTTGTGAAGGAAGCGGATTCAACGATAGTGATGCATCCCATATTTCATAGCCATCTCCACCATGAGTCGCGATGTAACGAAAATCGAGTGAATACCCATCACAGATCCATGCTTCCGCAGCATCCAAAAAGGTTTTCAAGATGAATTGGTTGCTCAAATTATGTCTTTAGCCTATCAGGATCATGCGCGTTGAGAAATTAGGGCATTACTGCAGGAGCATTCTGTTTGTCATTAATTATGAACTATTTGTCTGGTAGTCATGAATATCCCTTATGGGGACAATTTATCTGCGGCCGCTACGGGCCGAATTGAGGCAATTGATCACCAAACGTTGCGGCGGAATAATCGATCGGGGACAGACCACGGTTTATAGAAGCCAAGCACTTCCGATCTTTACTTGTTTTTACCCTTTGCGCCCTCAGCATCGCACCGCCTCTAGCCGATAACTGGTTTACCAAACCAAACGGCATGAGGCCTTGAAATGACATCGATTGCTAGTGTTCCGAGTACAACGGGCATCTCCGCTTCCACCGGCTCGGGTAGTGGAAACAGCGCGCAGATTGCGGCGCTTGAAAAGCAGTTGCAGGCTTTGCAGAAGCAGTTGAAGACTGCGCAGAAGGATACGTCCGGAGACAGCGCAGAAAAGATCAAACTGTTGCAGGCGCAAATCGCCCAAGTGCAGGCGCAGATTGCGCAGCTCAGGGCTCAGGAAAAACAGGCCGCCAGCGAGACTGGCGGAGCGACGGCTGCTCAGCCTTCGGCCAAGGCGGAAAGCGGCACGCTTGGGGTTAATGTGGATGAGTTTGTTTAGGCAAACGGGGATGCCACGGTCAACCGGAAAAAACGGCCAAAACTGCAAACCAGGGACAGACCACGGTTTTTCGGTTTTTAGTTCTTGTACAAAACTTCTCAGGAAGGGTGAATCGACTCTGTACGTTGCCGCACGGTGCGACATTTGAGCCGGGCGTAACGTGATGTCGAAATAGGCCACGGAAGGCGGTGCTGCATCGCGAGAGACCGGGACCGTTCTTCGGCGCTCAAGAAAGTTGCCCCTTACCTGTCGTAGCTGACCAAGGGGTTGCTCTGGACGGCGTCTGAGCTCCAACCCGCCAAGGACGCCGCGACAATGATTCGACTGTGTGAGCATTTACGTGATCGCTGGCATTGATCTTCTGCAGTTGTTGCAATGGCCCGCCATGTTGGTGACGGCTCTGGCTGCCTGGCTTATTGCCGCCCAGTCCAAACGCCGGCGCGAAATCGGGTTCTGGTGTTTCCTCCTTAGCAATGGCTTATGGATGCTATGGGGATGGCATGACAACGCCTATGCGCTCATGTTCCTGCAAGTTGTCCTGGCTTGTCTCAACATCCGCGGCGTCTTCAAGAACGAACCGCGCCTGGATACGCCATCCGATTCCCAGGCTTCTGCGCGATGAAAAAGCGCGCACCCATGCCGGGCGGGCTGCTCCAGCCCATGCTGGACGCGGAGCTTTGAACTTCCTGATTAAGGCGGGAGCGGCCCTGATTCTTGGATTCCTTTTGGCCTCAGCTGCCCATGCGGATCCCCCTGTCAAGGTCCAACAGGAAGTCAATGCCCTGCTCGGCTTTGTCGAAGACTCGGGGTGCCAGTTCTATCGTAACGGCATTTGGTCCGAGGCAAAAACGGCGCAAACGCATTTGCGCAACAAGTACAACTACCTCGTGGCAAGAAATCTGATTAACGCCACGGGAGACTTTATCGACCTCGCTGCCACTGAAAGCAGCTTGACCGGCTTGGCGTACAAGGTGAAATGCCATGGAAAAACCATGACCAGCAAGCAGTGGCTACGCGATGAACTGTCGCGGCTCCAAACGCAAAAACAGCTCCCCCAATGATCGCCAACAAGCGCCCGAAGATGGGCTGCCGCCAGCACGGGCGATCCATTTCACTTGGCGTGTGCAGCGCTGGCCGCGATTCAATCTGCCCTCCCGTCCGTAACGCCTCAGCACTATGTGCGATACCAAACATATCTTTGTATCGGGCCTTGATAGATTTCGGGCGTGCGACAAAATGACTCGATATCCACGTTCCGGGTGACACCCTTCGATTTCGCCTTGCTTTGCCGCTCGGCGCGGTTCGCCGTGTTCGTTTTGCTGGGGCTGGCAACGTATAGCGCATTCGGTGCGGACGCGGAGTTGACCAACCCACCGGCAGCTTGGGAACTCCCCCTGAACGAGACGACGAGCGGCCCGCCCGACAAGTTCGATTTTTCGGGGAATTCCGGGAATCCCGCTACGCGCAAGAACTATGTCATCCCGGCAATTGAAATTGTCGGCTTCGAGGCCACGCTAAATCTGGTAAACCGGCGCGACCCGAGCGGTGACTATAAAAGCAACCTTTCGTCGATCGGGGACAATTTGGGCAGCAGTTGGGGCGTCGATAGAGATCCCTTCCGTACCAACCAGCTCGGGCATCCGTATGCCGGTGCGATGTACCACACGTTTGCCCGGTCTCTTGGCCTCAACTACTGGGAGTCACTGGCCTATACCTTTGCCGGTAGCGCGTTGTGGGAAATTGCCGGTGAGGTGACGCCACCCTCGATAAACGATCAGATCAATACCGGCATCGGCGGGACATTCCTCGGTGAGGCGCTGTTTCGCCTGTCCAACCTGATGCTCGAGCATGGCGGCGATAGCCCTTCCTTGTGGCGCGAGATCGGTGCGGCGGCAATTTCTCCGGCGACAGGCTTCAATCGTCTTGTCTTTCGCAATCGATGGGATTCGATTTTTGCCAGCCGCAATCCCGCCTATTACAGCAAGCTGGAATTCGGATTCACCGGTACCGCGAATGCCAATCACGGCACCGCGACGACACAACTCAAACGCAACGAAGCCGTTGCCGATTTCTCCATCGACTACGGGCTGCCGGGGAAAACCGGATATTCCTATACCCGGCCTTTCGATTATTTCAACCTGCAGGCTAGCGTCTCAAACGCACGCGGTTTCGAAAGCCTCATGACGCGTGGACTGCTGGTCGGCAAGGACTATGAAGCAGGCGCGAACTACCGGGGAATCTTTGGGTTATACGGCAGTTACGACTACATGGCGCCGCAAATCTTTCGCGTCTCGAGCACCGCGCTCTCGATAGGCACCACCGGGGAATTCCGGTTGTCCGAATCGGTCGCGCTGCAAGGCACCGGCTTGCTGGGTATCGGCTACGCAGCGGTCGGCTCCACCCATGCGAACGCGTCCGAGCTCGAATACCACTATGGCCTGGCGCCACAAGGTCTCTTGGCCTTGCGCGCAATTTTCGGCGAAAAAGCCTCGCTTGATCTGACGGCGCGCGAATACTTCGTGAGCCGGGTTGCTGCCGACAGTCGTGGCGGGCGGGACAATATTGTCCGTCTGGATGCCTCGTTTACCATGCGCGTCAATCGGCGCCATGCGGTCAGCATCAAGTACTTGGGGAATCGCCGCGACGCGAGCTTTCCCGAGCAGGGAGGCGTAACCCAGAGTCGAGGAACGATAGGCATTTTCTACACGTATCTCGGTCAGGACGGATTCGGCAGCGGCGATTGGCACTGAGCGTTTACCCGCGCAGCCTCAATCCGGCATGCCACGGTCAACCGGAAAAAACGGCCAAAATTGAAATCCTCTTGGCCCGCTTCTGCCGGATTCGCTGATCAGATCAACCCGTACTTCTTCAGCTTGTCGTGCAGCGTGGTGCGGGCGATTTTGAGGGCTTCGCTGGTGCGGGCGATGTTGCCTTCCTGGCGGGCGAATTCGTCGGTAATCAGCCCGCGTTCGTAGTTTTCGACGGCTTCGGTCAGTGATTGGGCGGCGCCGCTGGCGGAGGCCATGGCGTCCCGGCCGATGCCGAGGGCGTGGCAGTCGGCGGCGTTGCGCAGTTCGCGGATGTTGCCCGGCCAGTCCTGCGCCATGAGGCGGCGCAGGTATTCGGAGGTGAGCGGCGGCGGCGGGCGGTTGTAGCGCTTGGCGGCGTGGAGCAGGAATTCGTCGTAGAGGGCCGGGATGTCTTCGCGCCGTTCGCGCAGCGGGGGCAGCTCGATGCGCACGACGTTGAGGCGGTAGTAGAGGTCGGCGCGGAATTTTCCCTGGTCGGAAAGCAGCTTGAGGTCTTCCTTGCTGGCCGCGACGACGCGGCAGGAAACGGGGATCTGCTGGTTCGAGCCGAGGCGTTCGATGACCCGCTCCTGCAGGACGCGGAGCAGTTTGATCTGCATGTTGACCGGCATCGATTCGACTTCGTCGAGGAAGAGCGTGCCGCCGCTGGCGTACTCGATCTTGCCGATGCGCCGCTTCTGGGCGCCGGTGAAGGCGCCCGGCTCGTGGCCGAACAATTCGCTGTCGAGTAGATTGTCGGACATGCCGCCGCAGTTGAGCGCGACGTAATTCTGCTGACCGGGATGACTGAGGTCGTGCAGGCAGCGGGCAACCATCTCCTTGCCGGTGCCGGTTTCGCCGAAGATCAGCACATCGACGGCCGCCCCGGCGACATCGAGAATCAGCTGGCGGACCTTGGCCATCTGCGGCGAGCGGCCGATCAGGCGGGATTCGAGGTTGTCACGATGGTCGAGCCGGCGACGCAGGGCGTCGACTTCGAGGACCAGTTCGCGTTTTTCCAGCGCCCGGCGGACGACGTCGACCAGATCGCTGGTCGAGAACGGTTTCTGCATGAAATCGTAGGCGCCGCTGCGCATGGCTTCGACGGCCAGCGTGACGTCGCCGTGGCCGGTGATGATGATGACCGGCAGGTCGGCATCGAGCTCGACAACCCAGCGCAGCAGCGCCATGCCGTCGATGCCGGGCAGGCGCATGTCGGTGACGACGATGCCCGGGTAGCCGGCGCGCAGGCGGCGCTGCGCCTCTTCGGCCGAGCCCATGGCGTCAACGGTAATGCCGGCCAGTTGCATGGCCTGCTCGCAACCGAGGCGGACATTGGGGTCGTCCTCGACGAGCAGGACGGAGAGTTCGGGCTTCATGACAACCCCTTTTCGGGCGAGGTGGTGGCCGGCGGCACGGCCGGCAGCAGGATGACGAAACGGGCGCCGCCGCCGGGCGCCGGGCCGGCCAGCAGGTCGCCGCCGAAATCGCGCAGGATGTCGCGCGAAATGGTCAGGCCAAGGCCGAGGCCTTCGCCCGGCTGCTTGGTAGTGAAGAACGGCTCAAACAGGTGTTCGAGCGCTTCTTCGGTGAAGCCGAAGCCGCTGTCGCTGACGGCGAGGGCCAGCTGGCCGGAGCTGGCGCGCTCGACGCTGAAACTCAGGTTACGCACCGGCTCTTCGGCCATGGCGTCGATGGCGTTGCCGATCAGATTGACCAGCACCTGTTGCAGGCGGTTCTGGTCGCACCAGGCAATTTTTGATTTTGGCCCGAAATTCCGGTTGACCGTAACATTCATCTTTTTCAGCCGGGCGTCGAACAGGAACAGCGCCGCATCGACCGCCTGCGCCACGTCGACCGCCACCGAGACGGCCGGCGACTTGCGGGCGAAGGTCTTGAGCGGCGTGATGATGCCGCCGGCCTGCTCGGCCAGTTGGCCGACGATGCCGAGATTCTTTTCGGCCGTCGCCAGATCGCCGCGATGCATGAATTCGACAGCATTGGCCGACAGCGTGCGGATGGCGCCGAGCGGTTGCGACAGCTCGTGGGTGATGCCGGTCGCCATCTGGCCGAGCACGGCGAGCTTGGCGGCCTGCACCAGTTCATCCTGGGCGGCGCGCAGGGTCTGCTCGGCGCGCTGGCGCTCGGCAACTTCGCGCTGCAGGCCGGTGACCGCTTCCGAGAGATCGGCGGTACGCGCCGCGACATTGCGTTCGAGTTCCTGATTGGCCTGTTCGAGCATGGCGCGCGCCTCCTCGCGACCGCGCGCCATGCGCCGGCGCTGACTCAGGAAGAGCAGCCAGAGCAGGAAACAGCCGATGGCCGCGGCGGCCAGAGCGGCGTGTGTCGACGCCTGGACGAAGACCGGGCGCAGGTCGGAAAAGACGACGATGCGCCAGGCCGTTCCCGGCAGGTGACGGCTCAGGGCGAGGTAGGACTTGGCGCCTTGCAGCGGGCCGGGATCGGTCTTCAGCTGGCGCGACAGGCGGACCACGGTGCCCTCCTGCGCGGCGTCGATGGCGATGTCGAGCGAGGTGACGCCGAGCGGCTGGCCGGCGAACTGCTCCTGGCTGATGCGCGCCAACGTTTCCGGGCTTTGCGGTTGCAGCGTGGCGTAGCGCCATTCAGGCGGCGAGGCGAGGAGCACGATCCCGTTGGCGTCGACAATCAGGGCTGGCGCCTCCTGGCCGAGCCAGCGCCGCTCCACTTCGTGCAGGCTGGACTTGACGACGGCGACGCCGATCACTTTCCAGTCCTGCTGTTCGTCGCGGATGGGCAGCGCGAAGAAATAGCCCGGCTCCTTGCGCACGTTGTCGATCGCGTAGTGCCGGCCCGGGGTGCCGGCGACGGCGCCGCGAAACAGCGGCATGTAGGACAGGTCGGCGCCGAGCAGGTTGTCGGAAAAGATCCAGTCGCTCGAAGCGACCACCCGCCCGCTCGTGTCAAGCACGAAAATGGCCGGCCCGCCGAGACTGTCATTCAGTTTTTGCAGGAAGCGGTTGGCCAGGGGCTGCAGCACGTCCTGCCGCTCGGCCGGGGCACGTAGCAGGGCCAGGACGTCCGGATTGAGTTCGACGGCGCTGGGAATCGAGGCGTGCCGGGTCACTTCGCTGTCGATGGCGGCAGCCAGAATATCGAGCTGGTGGCTGGCCTCGTCACGCATCTGGTTGAAGCCCTGCTTCTCGGAAACCCGGTAGGCGAGGAAGGCGGTGACCAGGATCAGCACCAGCACTGCCGCCACCCCGAGCACGCGATGGGGCTTGGTCAGGGAGATCGGGATGGGCTGGCGGGAGTCGGGCATGATCAGATCGGGAATGAGTGCTTCATTGTAAGTTGGGAAACCTCCCAAACACGGTGACAGGCGAGCGATTCGGCACGCTCAGATACCGGCCATGAAACTGCGGATGCCCGAACCGACGAACTGGACGCCGATGCAAATGAGCAGAAAACCGGTCAGCCGGGCGACGACATTGATGCCCTCCGCCCCCAGCCGGCGCGACGCCCAGCGCGCCGAGCGCAGAACCAGCCAGATTAGCAGGCAGGTCGCGGCGATGCTCGCTACCGTCGCCGCATAAGCCGTCAAACGCTGCATGCCGCCGGTCAGTTCGGCGATCTCGCTGGAAATCCCGATCACCGTGGCCAGCGCCCCCGGCCCGGCGATGCCCGGCATGGCCAGCGGAAAGAAGGCGAAGCTGCCGCTGCCGCCGACCAGCGCCGCGTCGCTCGTGCCGAACAGCATCCGGTAGCCGATCAGCGCCACGGTCAGGCCGCCGGCGATACGCAGGGCGCCGAAGGAAATGCCGAAGGCTTCGAGGATGAAGACACCGGCGAACAATCCCACGGTCAACAGCAAAAAACCGTAAAAACAGGCCTGCCGCGCTTCCCGGGAGGCGACGCCAAGCTCGACATCGGTCGCCAGCGTGAGAAAAACCGGAATCTTCGACAGCGGATTGGTGATCGTCGCCAGGCTGACCAGTCCGCCGAGGAAGAAGCTGATCGCCAGCCGGTTCAGGCTATCGTCCATGCGCGGCTGACTCCAGGCGCTCAGTGATGCAGGATCTTGGCGAGGAAGTGCTGGGCCCGTTCCGAACGCGGATTGGCGAAGAAGGTCTCCTTGCTGTCATCCTCGACGATGGCGCCCTGGTCCATGAAGATCACCCGGTTGGCGACGCGCTTGGCGAAGCCCATTTCGTGCGTCACGCACATCATGGTCATGCCTTCGTGGGCCAGCTCGGTCATCACGTCGAGCACTTCGTTGACCATTTCCGGGTCGAGGGCCGAGGTCGGCTCGTCGAACAGCATGCAGATCGGGTCCATGGCCAGCGCCCGGGCGATCGCCACGCGCTGCTGCTGGCCGCCGGAGAGCTGGCCGGGGAACTTGTCGGCCTGCGCCTTGAGCCCGACGCGGTCGAGCAGTTTGAGGCCCTTGTCCATCGCCTCGTCCTGGCTGCGCTTCAAAACCTTGACCTGGGCGATGGCGAGGTTCTGGGTGATGCTCATGTGCGGGAACAGTTCGAAATTCTGGAAGACCATGCCGACCTGGGCGCGCAACTTGGACAGGTTGGTCTTCGGGTCGCCGACCGAAATGCCATTGACGACAATTTCGCCGGCCTGGAAGGGCTCAAGGCCATTGACGCACTTGATCAGCGTCGACTTGCCCGAGCCGGAGGGGCCGCAGACAACGATGACCTCGCCCTTGCTGACCGAGGTGGTGCAATCCTTGAGCACCTGGAAGCTGCCGTAATGCTTGCTGACGTTGGCAATCTTGATCATGGGATTCTCCTGGCGGCCATCAGGCCGGGTGGTATTTTTTCTGGAGGCGCTTCACGATCTGCGAAGCGGAGAAGCAGATGACGAAATAGACGGCACCGGCAAAGAGCAGCAGTTCGACCAGCCGGCCATCGCGGTCGCCGACCTTGTAGGCGGCACCGAAGAAGTCGGCAAGGGCCGAGACATAGACCAGCGAGGTGTCCTGGAAGAGGATGATGGCTTGCGTGAGCAGCAGCGGCACCATGTTGCGGAAAGCCTGCGGCAGCACGACCAGACGCATCGCCTGGGCGTAATTCATGCCGAGCGCCGAGGCAGCGGAAATCTGGCCCTTCGGCACGCTCTGGATGCCGGCCCGGATGATTTCCGAGTAATAGGCCGCCTCGAACAGGGCAAAACCGGCCATGGCCGAAGACAAACGCAAGTCAGTCCCCTTCGGAATGTTGAACAGCTGCCCGACAAATTCCGGCACGATCAGGAAGAACCAGAGCAGCACCATGACCAGCGGCACGGCGCGGAACAGGTTGACGTAGCCGGCAGCAAACCACGACAGCGTCTTGATCGACGACAGCCGCATCATGGCCAGCAGGGTGCCCCAGACGATGCCGATGACCACCGCCTGGGCGGTGATGACCAGCGAAATTTTCATGCCGTCCCAGAGGAAGGGCAAGGCGCCGGGGATGGAGGACCAGTCGAATTCGTAAGTCATGCTTACCTCCGGATATCGTCGCGAGCATGCCCGGATGCGAGGCGCACGGAGCGCAGCGACCGAGACATACCGTATTGGTAGGCGAGGGAGCGAGCACCGCGCAACGAAGCAGGCGGGCAGCGCAGTAGATAGACGGGGGTAAGCATTATTTGCCTCCGATGTAGCCGGGCACCGCGATGCGCTTCTCGAAGCGGTGCATCAGGGTCATCACGGTGACGTTGATGATGATGTAGGACAGCGTCACGGCAATGAAGGATTCGTATGGCTGCGCCGTGTAATCGACCAACTGGCGGCCCTGGGCGGCCAGTTCAAGCAAGCCGATGGTCGAGCAGACGGCAGAGTTCTTGAAGATGTTGAGGAATTCCGAGGTCAGCGGCGGCACGACCAGGCGGAAGGCCATCGGCAACATGACGAAACGGTAGGTCTGGGCCAGCGTGAAACCGAGGGCCAGACCGGCGTTTTTCTGCCCCTTGGGCAGCGAGTTGATGCCGGCGCGCACCTGCTCGGCGACGCGGGCACTGGTGAATAGACCGAGACAGACCATCGAGGCGAGGAACTGCTGAAAGACCGGGTTGGACTGCTTGTAGGCATCGCCGATGCTGGCCGGCAACAGTTCCGGCAGCACGAAATACCAGATGAACAGCTGAACCAGCAACGGCACGTTGCGGAACAGCTCGACATAGGCCGTGGCGATGCCGGCCAGCGTCTTGTTCGGCACCGTGCGCAGCACGCCGACCAGGGCGCCGAGCAGCAGGGCGAGAACCCAGGCGCTCAGCGACAGCGCGATGGTCATTTTGAAGCCGGTGAACATCCAGCCCAGATAGGTGTCGTCCCCGCTCGCGCTCGGCTGCAGGAATACACCCCAGTTCCATTGGTAACCCATGATTATCTCCTCAACGACAGTTCGCTCTCCCCTCCCCCGGCCAAGCGGAGAGGGGTCAGGGAAAAGCCGGCTCGCTTATTCGAAAGCCTTGTCGTTCGGTGCCTTGAAGGCGGCCTTCATTTCTTCCGACAGCGGCATGTTGAGGTTCAGGCCCTTGGGCGGAATCGGACTCATGAACCACTTGGCGTAGATCTTCTCGGCGTCGCCCGAGGTCAGGGCCTTGGTCAGCGCGGCATCGACCACCTTCTTGAAGACCGGGTCGTCCTTGCGCACCATGCAGCCGTAGGCTTCCTTCGACTGGGCGGTACCGGTAACGATCCAGTCAGCCGGCTTGCGGGCCTTGGCCATTTCGCCGTAGAGCAGCGCATCGTCCATCATGAAAGCGACGGCGCGGCCGGTTTCCAGGGTCAGGAAGGCTTCGCCGTGATCCTTGGCGGAGATGATGTTCATGCCCAGCTTCTTGTCTTCGTTCATCTTGCGGATCAGGCGCTCGGAGGTCGTCCCGGCGGTCGTCACGACATTCTTGCCGGCGAGATCGGCGAAGTCCTTGATGCCTGAATCCTTCTTGGTCAGCAGCTTGGTGCCGATGACGAAAATGGTGGTCGAGAAACCAACCTGCTTCTGACGTTCGAGGTTGTTGGTGGTGGAGCCGCATTCGATATCGACCGTGCCGTTCTGGATCAGCGTGATACGGTTGGCCGAGGTGACCGGCATCAAGCGGGTGTCGATCTTGGCCAGCTTGAGTTCGCTCTTGATGCTGTCGACAACCTTGAGCATCAGTTCATGCGAGTAGCCGATGACCTGCTGCTTGTCGTCGTAGTACGAAAACGGAATCGACGATTCGCGGTGACCCAGCGTGATGCTGCCGGTTTCCTTGATCTTTTTCAGGGTGGCGGACTCCTGGGCGTGGGCCGGCAAAGCGGCGGCAGCAGTCAGGGCAGTGGCGAGTGCGGCAGCAAAGGCAAATCGGTTCATGTCGTCTCCTGGGGTGGAAGAAGCCGTTGCCCGGCTCCGGTGGCATCTACTACGCAGCTAGCGTGCCAGAAAAATGCGGGGAGCACAAAAGCCCAGAGGCCTGATTTTTCATGTATTTTTTTAAGCACTGACGACAGGACCGCCGGCTTTCCGTCACCCACCCGCAATCGCCATCGGAATTCCGACACCTTGACCAACGCCTGCGGTGGACGCAAAAGAGCCGCCTGTTTTCAGGCGGCTCTTTTGGCGTAACTGACAGCGGAGATCAATCGACCCGCGTATCGAGTCCCTGCTCGGCCAGTTCGGCGGCGCGCAGCACGGCGCGGGCCTTGTTCTGGGTCTCGACCCACTCCGAATGCGGGTCGGAATCGGCAACGATGCCGGCACCGGCCTGAACATAAAGCTGCTTGTTCTTGACGACGGCCGTGCGAATGGCGATGGCAATGTCCATGTCGCCATGGAAGCCGAGGTAGCCTACGGCGCCAGCGTAGATGCCACGCTTGACCGGTTCCAACTCGTCGATGATTTCCATGGCCCGCACTTTCGGCGCCCCGGAAACGGTGCCGGCCGGGAAGGTGGCCTTAAGCACGTCGAGCGCGTCGAGCCCCGGTTGCAGGCGGCCTTCGACGTTGGAGACGATGTGCATGACATGCGAGTAACGCTCGACGATCATGTTTTCGGTGAGCTTGACCGTGCCGACCTTGGCGACGCGACCGCAGTCGTTGCGGCCGAGGTCGAGTAGTTGCGTGTGTTCGGCGCGTTCCTTTTCGTCGGCCAGCAGTTCGGCGGCCAGCGCGGCGTCCTCTTCCGGCGAGGCGCCGCGTTTGCGCGTGCCGGCGATGGGGCGGACGGTGACGCGGTCACCTTCGAGGCGAACGAGAATTTCCGGCGAGGCGCCGACGACATGAAAATCCTCGAAATCGAAATAGAACATGTAGGGCGACGGATTGAGGCTGCGCAACGTACGGTAGAGCGCCAGCGGGCTGGCCCCGAAGGGCTTGGTCATGCGCTGCGACAGGACGACCTGCATGACGTCGCCTTCGGTGATGTAGTCCTTGGCCTTGAGCACGGCTTTCTTGAACGCCGCTTCGCCGAACACCGAAACGGCCGGCTCGGAGTGGACCGGCTTCTCGCTCGGGATGACGACCGGCGTGCGCAGCTTGGCGAGCAGTTCCATGAGCCGCGCCCGCGCCTTCTGGTAGGCGGCAGGGAAGCCTGGTTCGGCGAAGACGACCAGCGTCAGCTTGCCGGAAAGGTTGTCGACGACGGCGATTTCTTCGGAGAGCAGCAGGCCGATATCCGGCGTGCCGATGTCGTCCGGCTTGTTGGTGCGGGTCAGTTTGGTTTCGACATAGCGGATGGTGTCGTAGCCGAAACAGCCGACCAGGCCACCGCAGAAGCGCGGCAGACCCGCCTGCGGCGCGGCGCGGAAGCGCTCCATGAACTTGCCGATGAATTCGAGCGGATTGGTGTCGTCCTCGCGCTCGGCGACGCGGTTGCCAGTCAGCACCATGACCTGATGGCCGGTGACGACGATGCGTGTCTGGGCGGCCAGGCCGATGATCGAGTAGCGGCCGAAACGCTCGCCGCCCTGCACCGATTCGAGCAGGTAGGTGTAGGGCGCGTTGGCCAGCTTGAGGTAGATCGACAGCGGGGTGTCGAGGTCGGCGAACGTTTCCAGCGTAACGGGAATACGGTTGTAGCCTTGCGCGGCGAGCGCGTTGAATTCGGTTTCAGTCATGGGGAAGCCTCGAAAATGACAGGGTGTTGCGGTCTGGAGCGTTGCGCCGCGAGGGCGCACGAAAGGAGATCAGGGGCGCCAGCGACGCCAACCTTGCCATTCGTTCCAGAGTTGCAGAGTCGTCATTTGTGTTTGAGGTCTTGAAAAGTGAGGGCTTGCCGGTAGGCGACAAGCAAATCGGATACTAGCGCATCGCAATCTGCGCTGTCCACCGGCTTGCCTTCGTTGTAACCGTAGGGCACGCAGAAGGTTGGCGAGCCGGCGGCGCGGGCCGACAGGATGTCGTTTTCCGAGTCGCCGATATGCAGGTTACGGTCCGGCCGCACGTTGAACAGGCGGCAGGCATGCAAGATGGGCTCGGGATGCGGCTTCTTGTGGGCGGTGGTATCGCCGGAAACAACCACGTCGAAATAGTCGGCCAGCCCCATGCGGTCGAGCAGTTGCTCGGTGAACATGCCCGGCTTGTTGGTGACGACGCCCATCTTGAGGCCGCTGGCTTTCCAGGCATCCAGGCCGTCAAGGACACCTTCGTAAATTTGGCAAAATTTCCCGTTGACCGTGAAATAGTGGCGTTTGAAGGATTCGATGGCGGCGTGCAGCTGCTCATCCGTCGGCGGATGCTCGTGGGTCAGACAGCGCTCGACCAGCACCGCCATGCCCTTGCCGACGAAGCTGTGCACTTCGGCCTGCGTGCGCGGCCGGGCGCCGACTTCGGCTAGCATCAGGCGACAGGCCTCGGCCAGGTCGGCGATGGTGTCGAGCAGCGTGCCGTCGAGATCGAAGGTAACGGATTCGAAGTGCATCAGACCTTCCCCAGTTCAGCGCGTAGCGCGCCAATGATCGAATCGTAGCGATGCGAGTCGCTGTCCTTGCCTGCCCCATAGACGGCGGAGCCGGCAACGAAGGCATCGACCCCGGCGCGGGCGATTTCGGCGATGTTGGCGGTGTTCACGCCGCCGTCGATTTCGAGGCGGATGCGCCGACCGCTTTCCTTTTCATAAGCGTCGAGTTTGGCCCGCGCCTGCTTGGCCTTGGCCAGTGTGCCGGGGATGAATTTCTGGCCGCCGAAACCGGGATTGACGCTCATGAGCAGGATGACATCTATCTTGTCGAGGACATAATCCATGTAATCCAATGGCGTCGCCGGGTTGAAGACCAGCCCGCCCTGACAGCCGGCATCGCGGATCAGCGACAGGCTGCGGTCAACGTGATCGGATGCTTCCGGGTGAAAAGTGATGATATTGGCCCCGGCTTTGGCAAAATCGGGGATGATGCGATCTACCGGCTTGACCATCAGATGCACGTCAATCGGCGCGGTGGTGCATGGGCGAATCGCCTCGCACACCAGCGGACCGATGGTCAGGTTTGGAACATAATGGTTGTCCATCACGTCGAAGTGAATCCAGTCGGCGCCCGAGGCAATGACGTTGGCCACTTCTTCGCCAAGTTTGGCAAAATTGGCTGACAGAATGCTCGGCGCGATGACGTAATCTTTGGCTGACATGATGTTTCCCTGAACAAAAACAGATAGACGAAATTATCCCATGCCCGACACCGACAAGTACCAAATCGAAATCCACCCCATGCCGCAGTACATCCCGGAACAGTCCGACCCGGAAAATGACCGCTACATTTTCGCCTACACGATCACCATCAAGAATGTCGGCAGCGTGCCGGCCCAGCTCGTTTCGCGGCATTGGATCATTACCGACGGCAACAACGAAGTGCAGGAAGTGCGCGGCCTCGGCGTCGTCGGCAAGCAGCCCTTGCTCCAGCCGGGCGAAAGCTTTCAATACACCAGCGGCTCGTCGCTGACGACGGCCATCGGCACGATGAAAGGTGCCTACCAGATGGTGGCCGAGGACGGCACGCATTTCGAAGCCGAGATTCCCGAGTTCGTCCTGGCCAGCCCGCGCGCCCTGCATTGAGCCTGGTTTGAGCCTGCGCCACAGCTACACGCTGATCGCCCCGTTCTACGACGCGGCGATAGCCCGCGCCACGCACGCCGCCCGGGCGCGCAGCCTGTCGGCTCTGCCGAAGGAGGCAGGAAAGGTTCTGCTGGCCGGCGTCGGCACCGGGTTAGACCTGCCGCACCTGCCGCCGCAACATCATTACGTCGGCCTTGACCTCAATCAGGCCATGCTGCGCCGCGCCCTGCCCCGGGCCGGCCACGTCGATTTCGTTCAGGTTCAGGGCGATGCCCAGCGCCTGCCGTTTGCCGATGCCTCATTCGACAGCGCCGTGCTGCACCTGATTCTGGCCGTCGTGCCGCAACCGGCCCATTGCTTCGCGGAAATCGAGCGGGTGCTCAAACCCGGCGGGCAGGTGCTTGTTTTCGACAAGTTTTTGCGGCGTGGACAACCTGCCATTCTGCGCCGGCTGATCAACCCGCTGGTAAGCCGGGTAGCAACCCGGCTGGATGTGGTCTTTGAGGATCTGCTCAGCGAAGCGCCCAGCCTGGCGCTCGAGCACGACCAGCCAGCCCTAGCCGGCGGCTGGTTCCGAATGATCCGTCTCAGGAAGCTCTGAGGCCGGCGGCTCGGGTTCTGGTTCATCCTTGCCCAGCACGTCCTCGATCCAGGCCAGCATCAGCGTGTAGGTCACGGCCAGCACGACCGGGCCGACAAAGATGCCGATCAGGCCGAAGCTCAGCATGCCGCCAATGACGCCAGCAAAAATCAGCAGCAGCGGCAGATCGGCGCCGCGCCGGATGAGCATCGGGCGCAAGAAATTGTCGAGATTGCCGATGATCAGGCTCCAGATCAGCAAGCCCGTCGCCCATCCCGTATCACCCATCCAGTACATCCAGCCGACCGCCGGCAGCAAAACCAGCAAGGGCCCAACCTGGGCGATGCATAGCATGAGCATGATGGCCGAAAGCAACGAGGCGAACGGCACACCGGCAACGGCCAGCCCGATGCCTCCCAGGACGGTCTGCACGATGGCGGTGACGCCAACACCGAGCGCCACGCCACGAATCGCCTGACCGGCCAGAATGATCGAATTTTCGCCCCGCTCGCCAGCCAGCCGGTGACCGAAACGCCGCGCCATGCGCGCCCCGGTTTCACCGCCGGAATAGAGGATGGCGGCAATCGTCACGACGAGCAGAAACTGGATCAGCATGCCGCCGATACCGCCGACCTGAGCAAGTACCCACTTGCCCGTATCGGCCGCATAGGGCGTCACTTTATTGACAATACCAGTCGTACCAGCCGCATCGAGCTGAGCCCAGGCGACTGCCACGCGTTCGCCGACCAGCGGCAGCGATTTGACCCAGGCCGGCGGCGGCGGAAGGCCGTCAGCAGCAAACGACTTGCCGGCCGCGGTCAACTGCGCAGAATGGTCAAGAATGGTGTCAACCGCCATCCACAATGGCAGCACCAGGAGCAGCAACATGGCCACCGACATGATCGCCACGGCCGGTCCCCGCCGATTGCCCAGCCGAGCTTCCAGCGACTTGAACAGTGGCCAGGTGGCGACCACGATCATCACCGCCCAGACCGTCGCCGCCAGAAATGGCAGCAGCACCCAGAGCGACAGGCCAATCAGCCCGAGGATAAAGAGGATGGCCAGCGTATTGCGGGCCAGGTCGCGGCGGATTTCAGTCATCAGGACCGGTAGTCGGCGTTGATCTTCACGTAATCGTAGGAGAAATCGCAGGTGTAAACATTGGCCTGCGCTGCGCCGCGACCGAGGTCGACACGCACCGTGATTTCAGCCTGGGCCATGACGCGGGCGCCATCCTCTTCCTTGTACGCTGCCGCCCGACCGCCCTTTTCGGCGACCAGCACGTCATCAAGCCAGACCTTCACGCCATCGACATCGAGGTCGGTGATACCGGCGTAGCCAACGGCAGCCAGAATCCGGCCAAGATTGGGGTCGGAGGCGAAAAAGGCCGTCTTGACCAATGGCGAATGGCCGATGGCATAACCGACCTTGCGGCATTCTTCGACGTCCTTGCCGCCTTGAACGGCAACAGTGATGAACTTGGTCGCCCCTTCGCCATCACGGACGATGGCCTGCGCCAGTTCGACGGAGACGGCAATGATCGCGGCCTTGACCTCGGCCCAGCCGGCATCGCTTTCAGCGGCAAAGCTGGCGCCGGACTGGCCGGTGGCAATCATCACGTAGGAATCGTTGGTCGAAGTGTCGCCATCGACGGTAATGCAGTTGAACGAAGCATCTGCCGCTTCCCTGACCAGCTTGTCGAGCAGCGACTGGGCGATGCCGGCATCGGTGGCGAGGAAACCGAGCATGGTCGCCATGTTCGGCCTGATCATGCCGGCGCCCTTGGAAACTCCCGAAATTGTCACTTTTTTCCCGTTGACCGTAACAATCCGCGAAGCGGCCTTGGCGACCGTATCGGTGGTCATGATGCCGTGCGCCGCAGCATGCCAGTTGTCGGCTTTGAGGTCAGCAAACACTGCAGGCAAGCCGGCCTTGATGCGGTCCACCGGCAACAGTTCCAAAATGACGCCGGTCGAGAAGGGCAAGACCTGCCCGGCCGAAATACCGAGCAATTCGCCGACCGCATCGCAGGTTTCCTGCGCCGCCTGACGCCCCGGCTCGCCGGTCCCGGCGTTGGCGATGCCGGTATTGACGACCAACGCACGGATTTCATTCCCCGCAGCCAGATGCTTGCGGCAAATCTGCACCGGCGCCGCGCAGAAACGGTTCTGGGTGAACACGCCGGCGACCGTGCAACCAGCGTCAAGCGCCACCAGCGTCAGGTCGCGACGGTTTTTCTTGCGGATTTCGGCCTCGGCAACACCGAGACGAACCCCGGCGACCGGGAAAAGTTGATCGGCGGCAGGGGTAGCGTAATTGACAGGCATTCTCATGGCTCCAAAAGCATCAAGGCACCTCGCGGGTGCCTTGGGGGGAATCAGCAAAAATCAGGACAGTTTTCCGTGGCAGTGCTTGTATTTCTTGCCCGAACCGCAGGGGCAAGGATCGTTGCGTCCAACCTTTGGCCCTGTGTCGGCCGGCTGTTGTGGCGGCACCTCGCCCACATCGCCCAACGCCTCGTCAAACCCGGCGTGCTGGTACTGGACATTCTGCACATCGGCGTGCGGGGCGGTTTCCTCAACATCTTCCGGCGAGCGAATCTGCACGGTAAAGACGATGCGAGTGACTTCCTTGCGCACGAGGTCAAGCAGGCCTTCGAAGAGCTCGAAAGCTTCGCGCTTGTACTCCTGCTTCGGGTTCTTCTGGGCGTAACCGCGCAGATGGATACCCTGACGCAGATGGTCGAGCGCCGCCAGATGTTCGCGCCAGTGGCTGTCGAGGCTCTGCAACATGACATTGCGCTCGAACTGCTGGAAGTTGGTCGCACCGACCAGTTCAACCTTGGCCCGATAGGCTTCGTCAGCTTCCTTGGTGATACGGGCCAGGATTTCTTCGTCGGACAGCGTCGGCTCGTCCTTGAACCACTGAGCAACCGAGGCATTGATCTGCAGTTCGGTAGCCAAGGCTTGCTCAAGGCCTTCCATGTCCCACTGTTCTTCGACCGACTCGGCCGGAACGTAGGTACGGAAGACATCGGCGATGACGCTCTGGCGCATGGCGGTGATGGTTTCGGAAATATCGTCCGTTTCCAGCAGCTCATTACGCTGCTGGTAGATCACCTTGCGTTGGTCGTTGGAGACGTCGTCGTATTCGAGCAACTGCTTGCGGATATCGAAGTTGCGAGCCTCAACCTTGCGCTGCGCGGATTCCAGCGAGCGAGTAACGAGCGGATGCTCGATAGCTTCGCCTTCCGGCATTTTGAGCTTGTCCATGATGGAGCGCAGACGCTCGCCGGCAAAGATGCGCAGAAGTGGGTCGTCGAGTGACAGGTAGAAGCGCGAAGAACCGGCATCGCCCTGCCGACCGGCCCGGCCGCGCAACTGGTTGTCGATGCGACGCGACTCGTGACGCTCGGAGCCGATGATGTGCAGGCCGCCAGAAGCCAGCACGGCATTGTGCACTTCCTGCCACTCGGCCTTCATCGCGGCAGCCTTCTGCTCCCGTTCAGCGGCCGGCAGCGACTCGTCATCACGAATGGCGGCCAGCGGCTTCTCGATATTGCCGCCAAGCACAATGTCAGTACCGCGACCGGCCATGTTGGTAGCGATGGTCACCATTCCCGGTCGACCGGCCTGGACAACGATTTCCGCTTCGCGGGCATGCTGTTTGGCGTTCAAGACCTGATGCGGCAGTTTTTCCTTGTCGAGCAGACTGGACAGCAGCTCCGAAGCCTCGATCGAGGTCGTACCGACCAGCACCGGCTGACCACGCTTCGAACAATCCTTGATATCGGCGATGATCGCCGTGTGCTTCTCGTCAGCGGTCTTGTAGACGAGATCGTTCATGTCCTTGCGGACCATCGGCCGATGGGTCGGAATGACGACCGTTTCAAGACCGTAGATCTGGTGGAATTCGTAAGCTTCAGTATCGGCCGTGCCGGTCATGCCGGACAGCTTGTTGTACATCCGGAAGTAGTTCTGGAAGGTGATCGAGGCCAGGGTCTGGTTCTCGGCCTGAATTTTCACGCCTTCCTTGGCTTCGACGGCCTGATGCAAGCCATCGGACCAGCGGCGCCCCGTCATCAGACGGCCGGTAAATTCGTCGACGATGACCACTTCGTCGTTCTGCACGACGTAATGCTGATCCTTGTGGAATAGCGTCATGCCACGCAGCGCAGCATTGAGGTGATGCATCAGCGTGATGTTGGCGGCGTCGTAAAGGCTGGTGCCTTCCTTGAGCAGGCCGTGTTCGGCCAGCAACTGCTCGGCGTGTTCGTAACCGGTTTCCGAGAGGTGAACCTGATGGCCCTTCTCGTCGACCCAGTAATCGCCCGCGTCAGCTTCTTCCATCGCCCGCGTCAGGTTGGGAACAACATCCTTCATGCGCAGGTAAAGATCGGTGTGGTCTTCAGCCTGGCCAGAAATAATCAGCGGCGTCCGGGCTTCGTCGATCAGGATCGAGTCGACTTCGTCGACGATGGCGAAGTTCAGGGTGCGCTGCACGCGTTCGCCGGCCGTATAGACCATGTTGTCACGCAGGTAGTCGAAACCGAATTCGTTGTTGGTGCCGTAGGTGATGTCGGCAGCGTAGGCGGCTTGCTTGGCCTCGTGATCCATCTGCGACAGATTGACGCCGACAGTCAAGCCGAGGAAACGGTGCAGACGGCCCATCCAGTCAGAGTCACGGGTCGCCAGATAGTCGTTAACCGTGATGACATGGACACCCTTGCCAGAGATGGCGTTGAGGTAGGCCGGCAGCGTGCCGACCAGCGTCTTGCCTTCACCGGTGCGCATTTCGGCGATCTTGCCGTCATGCAGCACCATGCCGCCGATCATCTGGACATCAAAATGCCGCATACCGAGAGCCCGGACGCCGGCTTCGCGAACTACCGCAAAAGCCTCCGGGAGCAGCGCGTCAAGCGATTCGCCGTTGGCGTGGCGCTGACGGAATTCGTCGGTCTTGGCACGCAAGGCGTCATCGCTGAGCGCCTGCATGGCCGGTTCAAACGCATTGATGCGCTTGACTGCCTGGGAATATTGTTTGATCAGCCGGTCGTTGCGGCTGCCGAAAATCTTTTTGAGTAGGCCGGATATCATCGCGATGAAATTGGGTTGTGCAGCAAGGTTTGCGCAGTGCGGCAAAGCGACGATTCTAACACGCCCCCATGACCCGATGATGACGACCTAAATCAAGGGGATTCGAGACAGCTTAACGGCGCTTGACCAGCGCGTATTCGTCACCCTGCTTGAGGAAGTGGGCCGGATTCTGGGCAACACCCAGCATGCGCACCTCAAAATGCAGATGTGGCCCGGTCGACCGCCCGGTCGTACCAACGGCGCCAATCTGTGTTCCGCGCTTGATCAGGCTACCCGCCTGAACATCCATACGAGAAAGGTGAGCGTAGCGGGACGTCAGCCCCTCGCCATGGTCAACTTCGATCAGATTGCCGTATTCGGGATGATAGGCGGCCGACAGCACCACACCGGCAGCCGCGACGACAACCGGCGTGCCAGTCTCGGCAGAGAAATCCATTCCTTCGTGCATCGAACGCAGGCCGGCAATCGGATCGTTGCGATGACCGAACGGCGACCCCAGGGCAGCGTTCTTGACCGGCAATATTGTCGGCAACAGGCGATCCTTGACCCGCTTCTCAAGCAACTTGAATTCCAGGAAAGCCAAGTCATCGCTACGCTGCTCGACCTCACCGGCCAGTCGATCGATCTCGTGCTGCAGTTCAATGGCCGACATCGGCGCGGCGATGTAAGGCCCCCCCTGACCTGGCTTGGCCACATCGGCCACAGGCGGGCGCTTGATGCCGACCAGCCCGGACATGCGTTCGCCCAAGGTGTCGAGCTGCATGACCTTGCCCTGCAATTCACCCAGCCTGGTCGCCATCAACTGCAGATTATTGTTGAGGTGGTCCCGCGTCTTCTTGGCCTCCTGTTGCTGCATGGACAGCATCAAATCTTCGACCAGCGGCAGACGCAGGTGAACCGACAGCCAGGAGAACAGCGCCGAGGTCGAAAAGACCAGCACCACGAAGACGAACAGCGCCATCACCAGATGCCGAGGCATAATGGTGACTGTTCTCGCCGCCTTCAGATGGCGCGAAACCAGAATAATCTGCATGGAACCTCCTATGTACAAAGGGCCTGAGTACTATCTCGACAAGGACGCCGCCGCCGGCAGGGTCATGGCCCACGCCCGGTTGTTGCTCAAGCTCTCACGTCGCTTCGAAGCGGTCGCCCCGGCAGGGCTGCGCCACTCGGCTCACGTTGCCAATTACAAGCTGGGGACAATCATTATCCACGCCGATAACGGCGCGGTCGCTGCCAAGATTCGCCAGTTAAGTCAGCGCTTGAGCAACGAGTTATCGAAAGGCGGGGCGGAGTGTAGCGGCATCGAGGTAAAAGTACAACCCCGCCAAATTCCTTCCCAATCAACAAGTTCGACTCAAAAGCCGCTCTCCGACAAGGCAATCGGCATACTGCAATCAACCACCGACACACTACCGGAAGGCCCGCTCAGGAAGGCTCTGGACAATCTGCTGAAGCGCGCCGCTAGAGTGGAATGATCGCCAGGCGCTCGATAAACATCAGCGCAAAAACGACCAGCGCGAAAACGATCCCGTATTTGAAAAGACGCCAGCTCAGGGCGAGGTAGTAGCGGTTGCCGGTGAACGTGTAGACCAGCAGGCCGGCACCTATCGCCACGACAAGGATGGCTGCCAGCAGACGCAGCAGCCACATCGCTATTCCTTGGCCGGGGCGCTCAGGCCGCGAAGACGAGCCGCAGACAGTGCTTTGGCACGGCCAGGCGACGTCGACAAAGGCATGAGTGGCTCGGCAAAGGAATCAGGCTGCCTGGGCGAGCCAGCGGGTGACACCACTCGGCGCGTGCTCCGCTTGCTCGAAGGTGGCGATTTCCCAACAGTCCTGTTGTTCGAGAAGAGCGCGGGCCAGCTGGTTGTTCATAGCGTGGCCGCCCTTGTGCGACGAATAGGCGGCGAGCAGCGGATGACCAAGCAGGTAGAGGTCGCCGATGGCGTCGAGAATCTTGTGTTTGACGAACTCGTCGCCGTAACGCAGGCCGTCCTGATTGAGGACGCGAAATTCGTCGAGAACGATGGCGTTTTCCAGTCCGCCACCAAGGGCCAGACCGTTTTCACGCAGGTATTCGACTTCCTGCATGAAACCGAAGGTCCGGGCGCGCGAAACTTCACGAGTATAGGACTGCTCGGCGAAATCGATTTCGGCCTTCTGGGCCGACTTGTCGATGGCCGGATGGTTGAAAACGATGGAAAAAGTCAGACGATAACCGTCGTAAGGCTCGAAACGCGCCCACTTGTCGCCGTCACGAACTTCGATGGGCTTGGTGACGCGAATGAATTTCTTGGCAGCGTTCTGTTCCTCGATGCCAGCGGACTGGATCAGAAAAACGAACGGCGCAGCCGAACCGTCGAGAATGGGCACTTCGGGCGCATCCAGATCGATCCAGGCATTGTCGATGCCGAGGCCGGCGAGGGCCGACATCAGGTGTTCGATGGTACCAACCTTGACCCCGTCCTTTTCGAGACAGGAGCACATGCGCGTATCGCCGACCATGAAAGCCTTGGCAGGGATATCCAGTGGTTCCGGCAGATCGACGCGGCGGAAGACGATGCCGGTATCCGGGGCAGCCGGGCGCAGGGTCATATTGACCTTGACTCCACCGTGCAGGCCAACGCCGGAGGCGCGAATGACTGTCTTCAACGTGCGTTGCTTGAGCATGCTAAGTGCTTGAATGATTGGGGAAGGTGACGGATTGTAACACAAGCCGTCACCACCCTTTTTCAGAGAGAGTTTTTGTTACATCAATCCGCCTGTTTGCGCAGGAAAGCCGGAATGTCGTAACGATCGACACCGCTGTTGGCCAGAGCCTCGACGGTCACATTACGCTTGCGGACGACGGCCGGGACGTCAGCCATCTGGTTGTAGTCGATGGCCGGGCCGTTCGAGAAGGCGACGGCGTCGCTGGTGCCAGTAGCCTGAACGAGAACCGGCTGGGTGAACACTTCCGGCTGGCGGGCACGGGCTGCGGCAACCTGGCCGAGGCCGGTGGCCACGACGGTGACGCGCAGGGCGTCGCCCATCAGTTCGTCATAGACGGCACCGAAGATGATGTGGGCATCGTCAGCAGCGAAGGCCTTGACGGTGTTCATCACTTCGTTGACTTCCTTCATCTTGAGGCCGCCCTTGGCCGCCGTGATGTTGACCAGCACGCCACGGGCGCCGGACAGGTTGATACCTTCGAGCAGCGGCGAGGCAACGGCCTGCTCGGCGGCGATGCGGGCGCGATCAACGCCGGCAGCAGCGGAGGAGCCCATCATGGCGCGGCCCATTTCACCCATGACGGTACGGACGTCTTCGAAGTCGACGTTGACCAGACCCGGATAGGTAATGATTTCGGCGATACCGCCAACAGCATTTTTCAGCACGTCGTCGGCCGCGCGGAAGCAATCGTCGACATCGGCGTCGTCGCCCATCACTTCCATGAGCTTGTCATTGAGAATGACGATCAGCGAATCGACATGCTTGGAGAATTCGGCGATGCCGGCTTCAGCCGACTTCATGCGCTTGTTGCCTTCAAAGCTGAACGGCTTGGTGACCACGCCAACGGTCAGGATGCCCATTTCGCGGGCGATTTCGGCGACAACCGGAGCGGCGCCGGTACCTGTACCACCGCCCATGCCGGCCGTGATGAAGGCCATGTGGGCGCCTTCGAGCGAAGCGCGAATTTCTTCACGGTGGGCATCGGCAGCGGCCTGGCCGGCTTCCGGCTTGGCACCGGCGCCGAGGCCGGTCTTGCCGAGCGACAGCTTGCTCGATGCGGCATTGCGGCTGAGCGCCTGAGCGTCGGTGTTGGCGGCAATGAATTCAACGCCACTGACGCCTTCGCGAATCATGTGCTCGATGGCATTGCCACCCGCACCACCCACGCCGAATACCTTGATGATGGTACCGGCATCTTCGTCTTTCTCGATGATCTCAAACATGATGACTACCTCCTCTGAAAAAACTGTTCAACAACAAATCAAAAATTCTTGGCAAACCACGACTTCATGCCGTCAAAGACGTCCTTGAAGCCCTGCTTTTCCTGGATCTTCTGGCCGCGCTTGCGCTGGGCCTGGGCTTCGAGCAGCAGGCCATAGGCGGTCGAGAAGCGCGGGCTTTGCACGACGTCGGCCAGACTGCCGGTGTATTTCGGGTTGCCAAGGCGAACCGGCATGTGGAAGATTTCCTCGCCCAGCTCGACCATCCCCGGCATGACGCTGGCGCCGCCGGTCAGGACGATGCCGGACGACAGCACCTCCTCGAAACCGGCCCGACGCAGCTCGTTCTGGATCAGCTCGTAGAGCTCCTCGACACGCGGCTGGATGACGTCGGCCAGGGCGCGACGGCTCAGCTTGCGGCTCGGCCGGTCGTCGACACCGGCGACTTCCATGTTTTCGGCGGCATCGGCGAGTTGCGACAGAGCGCAGCCGTATTTGCACTTGATGTCTTCGGCTTCGCGGGTCGGCGTGCGCAGGGCCATGGCGATATCGTTGGTGACTTGGTCGCCAGCGATGGGAATGACTGAGGTGTGGCGGATGGCGCCCTGTGTCCACACGGCGATGTCGGTCGTGCCGCCGCCGATGTCGATCAGGCAGACGCCAAGATCCTTTTCATCCTCGGAGAGCACGGCGTAGCTGGAGGCCAGCGGTTGTAGCACGAGATCATTGACCTCGAGCCCGCAGCGCCGCACGCACTTGACGATATTCTGGGCCGCCGAAACGGCGCCGGTGACGATGTGCGTCTTCACTTCGAGGCGCATGCCGCTCATGCCGATCGGCTCGCGGATGCCGTCCTGGCCGTCGATGACGAATTCCTGGGTGAGGATGTGCAGGATTTCCTGATCGGCCGGAATCGGCATGGCCTTGGCCGTTTCGATGACGCGTTCGACGTCGCTCTGGGTGACTTCCTTGTCCTTGATCGCCACCATGCCGTTCGAGTTGAAGCTCTTGATGTGGCTGCCGGCGATGCCCGTGTACACGTTGGTCACCTTGCAGTCGGCCATCAGCTCGACTTCCTGGACGACGCGGCTGATGGTGTGCACGGTGTCCTCGATGTTCACCACGACGCCTTTCTTCAGGCCGCGCGAATCTTGCGAGCCCATGCCGATGACGTTGAGATTGCCCTCCTGGTTGATCTCGGCGACCAGCGCGACGATCTTCGATGTCCCGATGTCGAGACCGACGACCAGATCCTTGTTGTCCCTGCTCATATGCTTACTTTCCCTTCCCCTCGCCCGCCATTCGCATGGCGAAACCATTCGGATACCGCAAATCCACGACTGCCGGCCGGACCGCCTGCCTGGCGACCGTTTCCGGATAAATTTCCAAAAAGCGCTGCAGTCGTACACCGACCGGCGCCTTCGGCTGTTCCCGCCCGATGTCCACCAACATGCCGTTCTGCAACTTGAGCTGCCAGGCCAGCCGTGGCGACAGCGTGAGTTGTACCGGCTTTTCGCCGACTGTTCCGAACGAGCCGACAAACTCGCTGTAATGCTTCAAAACCTCCTGCGCCGTTCCGTTCGGCCCGAAGAGCAGCGGCAAGTTGGTCGCCTCTCTCTCCGGCAGACCGGCGGCAAAGACCTCGCCGTAGCTGTTGACCAGCTCGCCGCGCCCCTCGCCCCAGCGCGCCACCGGTTTGTGCTCCTCGATCCTGATTTCCAGACGATCCGGCCACTGGCGACGCACGTCGACCTTGCGCACCCAGGGCAGCTTCTCGAGAGAACCGCGCACCTGCTCCAGATTCAGGCTGAAGAAATTGCCCTTCAGCGAACCCGGCAAAACCTGCTCCACTTCGCCGCGCCGGGTGTGCGGCAGCGGCTCGGCAAACACCACCTGCTTGACCGGCAGCGACGGCACGCGCACCAGCCAGACAGCACCGGCGGCCAGCAACGCCGCGGCGGCAACCAGCATGAGCAGGTCGGCAATGGCGTTGAGCAGGTGCGGTTTGTTCCACATTCATTGGCTCAGTCGTTGGTGGCGAGTTCGAGGACACGGCGGACCAGCGTCGGGTAATCCATGCCATTGACGCGGGCCGCCATCGGCACCAGCGAATGGTCAGTCATGCCCGGCGCAGTATTCACTTCGAGGAAGTAATGCTTGCCGTCCTCGTCCATCAGGAAATCGACGCGGCCCCAGCCGCGGCCGCCGAGGACGCGAAAGGCTTCGAGCGCGCCCTTGCGGATTTCCATTTCCTTGGCTTCGGGCAGGCCACACGGGCACAGGTAGCGCGTGTCGTCGCGGTTGTACTTGGCTTCGTAGTCGTACCACTCGGTAGCCGGCTCGATCTTGATGATCGGCATGGCTTCGTCGCCGATGATGCCGACCGTGTATTCGCCACCCATGACGCCCTTTTCGGCGATGACCAGCGGATCGTGGCGGGCGGCTTCTTCGTAGGCCGCCTTGAGCGCGCCGCGCTCCTTGACCTTGGTCACGCCAATCGACGAGCCTTCGCGGGCCGGCTTGACGAAAAGCGGCAGGCCGAGCTCTTCCTCGATGTCGCCGAAATCGGAGTCAGCCGTGAGCAGGGCGTATTCGGGAATGGCCAGGCCGGCCGCCTGCCACATCAGCTTGGTGCGGAACTTGTCCATGGCCAGCGCCGAGGCGAGCACGCCGGAGCCGGTGTAGGGAATGTGCATGACTTCCAGCGCGCCCTGAATCGTGCCGTCTTCGCCGTGGCGGCCATGCAGCGCGATGAAGGCGCGGTCGTAGCCTTTTAGCGCGTCGAGCGGTTGCGACGCCGGGTCGAAGGCATGAGCGTCGATGCCCTGCCCTTGCAGGGCGGCCAGCACGCGCGAACCGCTGTTCAAGGAAACTTCACGCTCGGCGGAGGTTCCACCGAACATCACGGCGACTTTGCCGAAATCAGACATGCTTTGCTCCAGACAGCTTTTCAATTTTGGGCATTTTTTCCGGTTGACCGTGGAAGTTCATACCTGACCTGCCACTTTCCCGGGAACGGCGCCAATCGAGCCGGCCCCCATGCACAACACCACGTCGCCATCGCGGGCGACATCCATGATCGTTTGCGGCATCGCCGCGATGTCCTCGACAAAAACCGGCTCGACCTTGCCGCTGACGCGCAGGGCGCGGGCCAGCGAACGGCCGTCGGCAGCGACGATGGGGGCTTCGCCGGCGGCGTAGATTTCGGCCAGCAGCAGCGCATCGACCGTGCTCAGCACCTTGACGAAGTCCTCGAAGCAATCGCGCGTCCGCGTGTAGCGGTGCGGCTGGAAGGCCAGCACGAGACGACGGCCAGGGAAGGCGCCACGTGCAGCAGCCAGCGTGGCGGCCATTTCGACCGGGTGATGGCCGTAATCGTCGACCAGCGTGAAGCTGCCGCCGTCCGGCAGCGCCACTTCGCCATAGCGCTGGAAGCGGCGGCCGACGCCCTTGAACTCGGCCAGTGCCTTGACGATGGCGGCGTCGGAAACCTGCACTTCGGTGGCCACGGCAATGGCCGCCAGGGCATTCAGCACATTGTGCAGGCCCGGCGTGTTGAGCGTGATGGCCAGGCGGGTCGTCGTGCCATTGACGCGGACGCAGTCGAAACGCATCCGGCCATCCTCGGCGACGATGTTCTCGGCGTAGAAATTGTTCTCCGGTGACAGGCCGTAGGTGATGATCTGCTTCGGCACGCGCGGCATGATGTCGCGCACATTGACGTCGTCACCGCAGAGCACGGCCACGCCATAGAACGGCAGGCGATTGAGAAACTCGACGAAGGCCGACTTCAGACGCTCGAAGTCATGGCCATAGGTCTCCATGTGGTCGGCGTCGATATTGGTGACGACCGAAATGACTGGCGACAAAAACAGGAAGGAGGCGTCCGACTCGTCGGCCTCGGCCACCAAGAAATCGCCGCTGCCGAGACGGGCATTGGCCCCTGCCGCATTGAGGCGCCCGCCGATGACGAAGGTCGGGTCGATGCCGCCCTCGGCCAGGATACTGGCGACCAGGCTGGTCGTGGTGGTCTTGCCATGCGTCCCTGCGATGGCGATGCCGTGCTTGAGGCGCATCAGTTCGGCCAGCATCTGGGCGCGCGGCACGACCGGGATCTTCTTTTCGCGGGCGGCGACGACTTCCGGATTATCGGCCTTGACTGCCGTCGACGTGACGACCGCGTCGGCCCCGGCGATGTTTTCAGCGGCGTGGCCGATCATGACCTTGATGCCTTCGCCTTCCAGACGACGTGTCGTGGCGCTCGCCGCGATGTCCGAGCCACTGACCGTGTATTCGAGATTGGCCAGCACTTCGGCAATGCCGCTCATGCCCGAACCGCCGACGCCGACGAAGTGGATGTGTTTGACTTTATGTTTCATTTCGCGCTCTCTGCACAAATAGTCGCCACTTCTTCGGTGGCATCGGGCTTGGCCAGGCTGCGGGCCTTTTCAGCCATTTCCAGCAGTTGACCGCGGGAATAGTTGCGGATCAGCGCAATCGACTCCGGCGTCAGTTCGGTTTGCGGCAGCAGGAAGGCGCCGCCGACATTGACCAGAAACTTGGCGTTGCCGGTCTGGTGGTCATCGACCGCATGCGGGAAGGGCACGAGGATGCTGGCTACGCCGGTGGCCGCCAGTTCGGCCACGGTCAGCGCACCGGCCCGGCAGATGACCAGATCGGCCCATTCGTAGGCGCCGGCCATGTCTTCGATGAATGAAACGCAATGGGCCTGGACGCCGACCGCGGCGTAATTGGCCTTGAGCGCCTCGATATGTTTTTCGCCAGCCTGATGGACGATCTGCGGCTGCTCGGATTCGGCCAGCAGGGCCATGCCCTTGGGCACCATCTCGTTCAGTGCCTGGGCGCCGAGGCTGCCGCCGATGACCAGCACGCGCAAGGCGCCGGCGTGTTCGGCAAAGCGCTCGGCTGGCGGGGCGATTTTGGCGATTTCCGGACGCACTGGATTGCCGGCCCAGATGCCCTTGTTCAGCACATCCGGGAAGCCGGTCACGACGCGGTCGGCAACGCCAGCCAGGACGCGATTGGCCAGGCCGGCCACCGAATTTTGCTCATGGACAACCAGCGGCTTGCCGAGCAGCACTGCCATCATGCCGCCCGGGAAGGTGATGTAGCCACCCATGCCGAGCACAACATCGGGCTGCACCTGACGAATGGCCTTTTGCGCCTGCCAGAAGCCTTTAAGCAGATTGACCGGCAGCAGCAGCTTGCGCAGGAGGCCCTTGCCGCGCAGGGCGGCGAATTTCAGATTGACCATCTCGAAGCCATGCTGCGGCACCAGACGGGCTTCCATCCCATCCGGATTGCCGAGCCAGACGACGCGCCAACCGGCATCGCGCATCGAGTGAGCGACAGCCAGGGCCGGGAAGATGTGGCCGCCGGTCCCGCCGGCCATGATCATGATCGTCTTGCTCATAGCTTGCCTCCGCGCATCAATTGGCGATTTTCCCAATCAACCCGCAAGAGAATGGCCAAGGCCACACAGTTGGCCAACACGCCCGAGCCGCCGAAGCTCATGAGCGGCAGGGTCAGGCCCTTGGTCGGCAGCAGGCCCATGTTGACGCCCATGTTGATGAAGGACTGGACGCCGAACCAGATGCCCATGCCCATGGCGACGAGCGCCGGATAGAGACGGTCGAGCTGGACGCACTGGCGGCCAATGGCGAAAGCGCGCTGAACGAGCAACGCGAACAGCGCGATGATCGCGACGACGCCGAAGAAGCCCAGCTCTTCGGCAATCACGGCGAGCAGGAAGTCGGTATGCGCTTCCGGCAGGTAGAACAGTTTTTCGACGCTGGCGCCGAGGCCGACGCCGAACAGTTCGCCGCGACCGAAGGCGATCAGCGAATGCGACAACTGGTAGCCGCGACCGTAGGCATCGGCCCACGGGTCCATGAAGCCGAACACCCGGTCACGCCGGTAAGGCGAGACGATGATCATGATCGCGAAGGCAATGAGCAGACCGACGATGAGCAGCGCGAACAGCCGTGCCTTGAGGCCGCCGAGGAAGAGGATGCCCATGGCGATGGAGATGATGACGACCAGAGCACCAAAGTCCGGCTCCTTGAGCAGCAGCATGCCGACCACGGCCATGGCACCGAACATCGGCAGGAAGGCCTGCTTGAGGTCGTGCATGACGTTAATCTTGCGCACCGTGTAGTCGGCGGCGTAGAGCACGGCAAACAGCTTCATGAGTTCGGACGGCTGCAGGTTGGCAAAGCCGAGCGACAACCAGCGGCGGGCGCCATTGACATCGCGGCCGATGCCGGGGATCAGCACCAGCGCCAGCAGGGCGACGCCGATCATGAACAGGTAAGGCGCGTTCTTCTGCCACAGCGACAGCGGCACCTGAAAAGTGACTGCGGCGGCAACCAGCCCGATGCACAGGAAGACACCGTGGCGAACCAGGTAATAAGCCGGCTGATGCCCGGTGAAACGGCCGCCTTCGGCGATGGCGATGGAGGCCGAATAGACCATGACCAGCCCGGAGAAGAGCAGGATCAACACGCTCCACAGCAGCGCGTAGTCGATCTCGGCGACTTGCCGGCGCGGCGAATCGAGGGCGCCGATCATCATGATTGCAGCCCCTTCACGGCGTCGATGAAGGCCTGGGCGCGGTGAGCGTAATTCTTGTACATGTCGAGGCTGGCGCAGGCCGGTGAAAGCAGCACGCAATCGCCGGTTTGAGCGTGGCCGGCCAGCCAGCGGACAGCGGCTTCCATGTCGCCCAGAATGCGCGTCGGCACGCCACTGCCTTCGAGAGCCATGCCGATGGCGGCGGCGTCGCGGCCGATCAGCGCCACGGCGCGGCCGTGCTTTTCGAGGGCAGGCTTGAGCGGCGAGAAATCCTGGCCCTTGCCGTCGCCGCCGAGGACGATGGCGACCTTGCGGCCCATGCCTTCGATTGCGGCCAGCGTGGCGCCAACGTTGGTGCCCTTGGAATCATCAACGTAAAGCACGCCGTCGATTTCGGCGACGGTTTCGACGCGGTGCGGCAGACCGGCGAAGGACTTGAGCGGCTCAATCAGGCCAGCTGGCGCAACGCCGACGGCCTCGCACAGGGCCAGCGCGGCCATGGCGTTGGCGGCGTTGTGCAGACCGGACAGCTTGAGGTCGGCCAGCGCGACGAGCTTTTCCTTGCCGCGATGGATTGCCCCATCGGCAAAACCATAATCGACACTGCGCGGCGCGACATTCAGGCCGAAAGTCACCATCGTCCGACCGCAACGGCCGTTGGCCATCGACCAGTCGTCGTCACGGTTCAACACCATGACGCCCTTGCCCTGGAAGACACGCGACTTGGCAGCGGCGTAATTGGCCAGACTACCTTCGTAGCGGTCGAGGTGATCTTCCGAGACGTTGAGGACGGTGGCGGCTGCGGCATGAAGGTGATGCGTCGTTTCGAGCTGGAAGCTGGACAGCTCGACCACCCAGACTTGCGGCAATTTGCCGGCATCCTGCGCATCCATCAAGGCATCAAGCGCCGACGGCGAGATGTTGCCGCAGGCAATGGCCGGTACGCCGGCGCCGTTGAGCAGATGGGTGGTCAGCGCCGTGGTGGTGGTCTTGCCGTTGCTGCCGGTAATGGCGATGATCTTCGAGCCCGGCACCTGCTCGCGCACGCCGGCCGCGAACAATTCGATTTCTGACACTATTTTGCCGTTGACCGCAGCAATCACCGGCGTGGCCTTGGCAACACCCGGCGACAGAGCCACCAGATCGGCGCTGGCAAACGGGGCTTCAACGAACGGCCCGGCAATCAGTTCGGCCCCCGGCGCAACACGTTGCAGGGCATCGACGTTCGGCGGGTTGTCGCGCGAATCGGCGACGCGGACAAGCGCGCCCTGGCGATGCAGCCATTTGGCCATCGCCAGTCCGGACTCACCGAGCCCGACAACCAGAACGCGTTTGCCCTTGAGTTCCATCAGCGCAACTTCAAGGAAGACAGCCCGACCAGCACGAGCATGATGGTGATGATCCAGAAGCGGACGACGACCTGCGTCTCCTTCCAGCCCGATTGCTCAAAGTGGTGATGCAGCGGCGCCATGCGCAGGATGCGGCGGCCCTCGCCGAACTTCTTCTTGGTGTATTTGAAGTAGCTGACCTGCAGCATGACCGACAAGGTTTCAACGACGAAGACGCCGCCCATGATGAGCAGCACGATTTCCTGACGCAGGATGACGGCGACCGTGCCGAGTGCGGCGCCGAGCGACAGCGCGCCGACATCGCCCATAAAGACTTCGGCCGGATAGGCGTTGAACCACAGGAAGCCAAGCCCGGCCCCGGCAATCGCGCCAAGCAGGATGCACAACTCGCCCGCCCCCGGCACATAGGGAATGAGCAGATACTTGGAGAGCCCGGCGTGGCCGGTGACGTAAGCGAAAATGGCGAAGGCGCCGGCGATCATGACGGTCGGCATGATCGCCAGGCCGTCGAGACCGTCGGTCAGATTGACCGCATTGCTGGTACCGACGATGACGAAGTAGGTCAGAGTGATGAAGCCGACGATACCGAGCGGGTAGGCGATGGTCTTGAAGAAGGGAACGATCAGTTCGGTCTGTGCACCGGACGTGGCTGAGAAAGCCAGGAAGAGCGCTGAGCCGAGACCGAGCAACGATTGCCAGAAATACTTCCAGCCAGCCGACAGGCCTTTCGGGTCGCGATAAACCACTTTTTTCCAGTCGTCGTACCAACCGACGATGCCAAAACCGAGGGTGACGATGAGCACCGTCCACACGTATTTATTGGTCAGGTCTCCCCAGAGCAAGGTCGTGATGCCGATCGAAATCAGGATCAGCACGCCGCCCATGGTCGGCGTCCCCGATTTGACGAGGTGGGTTTGCGGCCCGTCGTTGCGCACCGCCTGACCGATCTTCTTGGCGGCCAGCCAGCGGATGACGCCGGGGCCGGCGGCAAACGAGATGAGCAGCGCGGTCAGCGTCGCCAGCACGGTACGCAGCGTGATGTAGTTGAAGACGTTGAAAAAGCGAACGTCCTGGGCGAGCCATTGGGCGAGTGCCAGCAGCATCAGTGATTCTCCTCGGCGGCGGCCGGCGCGGCGAGCGCATCGACCACGCGTTCCATTTTCATAAAGCGCGAGCCCTTGACCAGCACCGTGGTTTCCGGGCCCAGTTCCTTGTCGACCGCAGCAATCAGCTTTTCGATATTGCAGAAATGCCGAGCGCCTTCGCCGAAGTTGTGGACGGCCAGTTGCGCCGCGTCGCCGAGCGCGAACAGGCGGTCGATGCCCTGGCTCTTGGCGTAACCGCCGATTTCGTCGTGATACTGGCCGCTGGCCTCGCCGATTTCGCCCATGTCGCCGAGCACGAAGAGCTTGCGGCCGATGGTCGCGGCAAGAACGTCGATACCGGCGCGGACCGAGTCCGGATTGGCGTTGTAGGTATCGTCAAGAATTTCGGCGCCCTTGTTGCCGGCCCGCCGTTGCAGACGACCCTTGACGCCGCTAAAGGCCTCCAGCCCTGCCGCCACGGCGGCCATCGGCACACCGGCAGCCAGACAGGCAGCGGCGGCGGCAACCGCGTTGCGGGCGTTGTGACGGCCAGGAATATGCAGCGTGATCGCTGCTTCGCCCTCGGCTGCTGTCAGTTCGATGGCGATTTCGAGGCCGTGCTGACGGACAGCAGCGTGCACATCGGCGGCGTGATCGATACCGAAAGTACGCACGGTATGCTGACCAGCCATGCCGCGCCAGACATCGGCGTAGGCATCGTCGGCGTTGATCACGGCAACGCCATTCGGCCGCAGACCGCCAAAGATGCTGCCCTTTTCGCGGGCCACTTCGTCCATGTCGCCCATGCCTTCAAGGTGGGCGCGCTGGGCGTTGGTCACCAGTGCGACTGTCGGCGCGCCGATCGGCGCCAGGTAGGCGATCTCACCGGGGTGGTTCATGCCCATCTCGATGACGGCGGCGCGGTGCGAGAGGCGCAGGCCAAGCAAGGTCAGCGGCAGGCCGATGTCGTTATTGAAATTGCCGCGGGTGGACAGCACGGCGGCACCGAATTGGGCCTTGAGAATGGCGGCGACCATTTCCTTGGTCGTCGTCTTGCCGTTGGAGCCGGTCACGGCGATCACCGGCAGCGTGAACTGGGCGCGCCAGGCGGCGGCGAAGCGGCCGAGGGCGAGACGGGTGTCATCGACGACGACGGCGGAAACGCCAGCCGGCACCTTGCTTTCATTGGAGACGAGCAGGGCCACGGCACCGGAGGCGACCGCCTGATCGAGAAAATCATGCGCGTCGAAACGTTCGCCGCTCAGGGCGATGAATAGCTGGCCTTCGGCGACGGTACGGGTATCAGTCGATACGCCGGTCACGTCGACGTCGGGCCCGATCAGACGGCCATTGGTCGCCGTGGCGACTTGTGAGAGCAGCCACTTCATTGCGCTACCTCCTTCGATTGGGGACGGCGCAAGGCCAGCGCCGCGCTGGCCTGCTCGATGTCGGAAAAGGGATGGAGGACGCCGGAAACTTCCTGATAGGTTTCATGGCCCTTGCCGGCGAGCAGAACCACGTCGCTGGCCTCGGCCTCGAGGATGGCGCGCCGGATGGCGACGGCGCGGTCGGCCTCAACTTCGGCCTGCTGCATGCCGGCGACGATGGCCTCAATGATGGCCAGCGGTTGTTCGTTGCGCGGGTTGTCGCTGGTGACCAGCACGCGGTCGGCCAGACGCTCGGCCACTTCGCCCATCAACGGACGCTTGCCCGGATCGCGGTTGCCGCCGCAACCGAAGACGACGGACAACTTGCCGCCGCGCGAAACGGCCACCGGACGCAGCGCAACGAGCGCATTTTCCAGAGCATCCGGCGTATGCGAATAATCGATGACGACCAGCGGTTCGCCATTGCCGCCGACACGTTCCATGCGGCCCGGCGGCGGCGTCAGTTCGGACAGACGACGTGCCACTTCAGAAGCCTGGACCCCGGCGTCATGTAGGACGGCGGCGATGGCCAGCAAGTTGGAGATGTTGTAGCGACCGACCAGAACGGTTTCGACGGTCGCCCGGCCATTCGGCAGGACCAGGCTGAAGCGCTGGCCGAACGGGGTATCGACCAGGTTTTCGGCACGCACCAGCGCCGGGTAATCGCGCCGCTGCTCGCCGATGGCGTAGCCGAGGATGCGCATGGCCGTCGTTTCGCGCGACAGCAGGCGACCGAATTCGTCGTCCAGATTGACGATTGCCGTGCGCAGGCGCGGCCAGAGAAAGAGCTTTTTCTTGGCCTCGGCGTAGGCATCCATCGTGCCGTGGTAATCGAGGTGATCGCGCGTCATGTTGGTGAACACGGCGACATCGACGCGGGCGCCATTCATCCGGCCCTCTTCGATGCCGATCGAACTGGCCTCGAGCGCGCAGGCCACTGCACCATCGGCCCGGAAGCTGGCCAGATAGCGCATCAGGGTTGTCGCTTCGGGCGTCGTGAAACCAGTTTCGGTCAGCGCCTCGGGGAAGCCGGCGCCAAGCGTGCCGATGATGGCGCAGGGCTTCGGGTAGGCACGGGCCAAACACTGGCTGATCGTCGTCTTGCCATTGGTGCCGGTGATGGCAATCAGCGACAACCCTTCGCTCGGGTGACCATAGACGGCATGGGCGAGCGGGCCGGCCAGCGGACGCAGGGCGTCGACGGGGAGGTTTGCCACGGTCAACGGGAAATTTTGGCCAAAATTGAAATCACCGCCCGGCTGCCAGAACACGGCGACGGCACCGCGGGCCAGCGCGTCGGCGATGTAGCGGCGGCCATCGGACAAATCCCCCGGATAAGCCAGGAAGAGATCGCCCGGCTGAACCTGACGGCTGTCGTCGGCAACGCCGGTCGGCGTGACGCCCATGGCTTCGAGGCGGTCGAGTAGTTCGCGCGGGGTGCTCACAATTTGCCCTTTCCACTCGAAGCATCGGCCACCTGGATCGGCGCGTCGGGCGGCACACCAAGGGTGCGCAGCGCCCCACCAACGATCTGCGAGAACGCAGGGCCGGCCACGTCACCACCGTAGTGGGCGCCGCCGGTCGGCTCGTCGATCATCACGGCAACGACCAGACGCGGATCGCTGATCGGCGCGATGCCGACGAAAGAAGCGACGTATTTGCGGGCATAAACCCCGCCCTCGATCTTGTACGCCGTCCCCGTCTTGCCGCCAACGCGATAGCCGGCAACGCGCGCCTTGGGCGCCGTACCTTCCGGCTGGACGGCCATTTCGAGCATGACCCGCAATTCGCGCATGGTCTGCGGCGAAAAGACGCGAACGCCATGCGGCGGCGCGTCGTCGATCTTGGTCAGCGACAGCGGCATGAGCTCGCCGTCATGGGCAAAAACCGTGTAGGCCCGGGCCAGCTGAACCAGGCTGACGGCAATGCCGTGGCCGTAGGACATCGTCGCCTGCTCGATCGGCCGCCAGTTCTTCCACGGCCGCAGGCGGCCATTGACCTCGCCCGGGAAGCCGAGGTTCGGCATCTGGCCGAAACCGACGCTGTCGAACATCTCCCACATCTCTTTCGGCGGAAAACCCAGTGCAATCTTGGCCGTACCGACGTTGGAGGATTTCTGGATGACCTCCGCCACGCTCAGTGCTCCATGCGGATGGGCATCGGAAATGGTCGCGCTGCCAATCGTCATCCGACCCGGCGCGCAATTGATGATGGTGTCGAAGCGAACCTTGCCCTTTTCGAGTGCCAGCGCCGCCGTAAACGGCTTCATCACCGACCCCGGCTCGAAAGTGTCGGTAATCGCGCGATTGCGCAATTGCGCCCCGGACAGGCGCTCGCGGTTGTTCGGGTTGTAAGTCGGCCAGTTGGCCAGCGCCAGAATTTCGCCGGTGCGCGAATCGATGACGATGGCGCCGCCAGCCTTGGCATTGTTGGCCTCGACCGCCGCCTTGAGCTGGCTGAAGGCGAGGTACTGAATCTTGGAATCGAGCGCCAGGCGGACATCCTTGCCATCCTGCGGCGGCTTGGTCGCGCCGACGTCCTCGACGATATTGCCGCGCCGGTCACGAATAACGGTGCGGCTGCCCGGACGGCCGAGCAGACTGTTCTGGAAAGCCAGCTCGACGCCCTCCAGCCCCTTGTCATCCACGCCGGTAAAGCCGACGATGTGGGCCGTCATGTCGCCGGTCGGGTAAAAGCGGCGATATTCCTTTTCCTGATGTACCCCGGGAAATTTCAGTGCGCCGATACGATCAGCCGTCTCCGGCGACACCTGACGCTTGACGAAGGTGAAGGTTTTTTCGGAAGCGATCTTGCCATCCAGCTCGCGTACATTCATGTCGAGCATGCCGGCCAGCTGGCGCTTCTGCTCGCCATTCATCGTCCGCGCATCGCCTGGAATGGCCCAGATCGTCTTCATCGGCGTCGACACGGCCAGCATGTCGCCGTTGCGGTCGACGATCTTGCCGCGCGAGGCAGAAATCTCGATGTCGCGCAGATAGCGCGAATCGCCCTTTTGCTGCAGGAAGTCGTTATTGATGACCTGCAAATAGAAGCCGCGCGCCACGAGCGCCAGAAACGCGGCCATGAGCAGCAACCCAACGGTGCGCGAACGCCAGCCCTGCAAGGCCAGTTGCAGCACCGGGCTCTCGGTAAAACGGTGACCACGTTGCGGGCGACGGCGTACAACCATCAGTGCGCCCCCTTGGCTACGGCGGAATTCGGCGTCACCATATGCAGGCGCTCGCGAGCGATCTTTTCGATCCGCGGGTGATTGGCCCAGGTCGACATCTCGAGCTGCAACTGGCCATATTCGACATCAAGCTGACGCGCCCGCTCCTGCTCCGTCTCGAGCGCCTGAAACAGCTTGCGCGCCCGATGCTGGGAAGTCACCACACCCAGGGCGCAAAAGACGACGATCATGAGAAGGATCACATTGAAACGCAGCATTACAGTTTCTCGGCCACGCGCATCACGGCACTGCGTGCCCGCGGATTGGCATTGATTTCCGCCACGGATGGCCTGATGGGCTTGCCGACCAGGCGCAGCTTCGGCTTCGGCAACTGGTCAGCACGCAAGGGCAAACCCTTGGGCAGATCATCGGCCACCGATTCGTTGCGCATGAAGTTCTTGACGATGCGATCTTCGAGCGAGTGAAAACAGATCACCACCAGTCGGCCACCCGGCTTCAGCAAGCCGAGCGCCTGCGGCAGTGCTATCTCCAACTGGCGGAGTTCTTGATTGATATGAATCCGTAGAGCTTGAAAGCTGCGCGTCGCCGGGTCCTGCCCTGGCTCACGGGTGCGCACGGTCTCGCGTACGAGGGCCGCAAACTGACCTGTTGTGACAATAGGTTGTTCGATCCGAGCAGCCACAACCTTCTTTGCAATCTGGAAAGCAAACCGTTCTTCGCCATAATTTCTAATGACCTCCGTGATGTCTCTTATCTCGGCCCGCGCCAGCCACTCGGCCGCCGTCTCGCCCTGCGTCGTATCCATACGCATGTCGAGCGGCGCGTCGTAGCGAAAGCTGAAGCCGCGCTCCCCGTCGTCGATTTGCGGCGACGACACCCCTACATCAAACAAAACCCCATCAACATCACCCACGCCAGCCTCGTCCGCCGCCTCGGCCAGTTCGCCAAAAGCGCGGTGCACGAGCAAAAACCGGGAATCAGCGATAGCCGCGCCCGCCGCAATCGCCTGCGGGTCTCGGTCGACCGCGACCAGGCGGCCTTTTTCACTCAGTTCGGAAAGAATTCGGCGGCTATGGCCACCGCGCCCGAAGGTGGCGTCAACGTAGATGCCATCGGCCTTGATCGCCAGCGCATCCACCGCCTCCTCGAGCAGTACCGTCACATGGGCGGCACCGCGGGTCACAGGACAAGATCCCCGAAGCCCGGCGGCAAGTCGCCGGACAGCGCCTCCGCGGCCAGGTCATTCTGCTGCTTCCAGCCGGCCTCGCTCCATATCTCGAAGTGCGTTCCCATGCCGACCAGATAAACGGTCTTCTCGAACTTGGCGTACTCGCGCAACTCCGGCGCAACCAGGATGCGGCCGGCGGAATCGAGCTCCTCGGTACGGGCATTACCCACCAGCACGCGCTTGATCGAGGCCGAACGCGGATCAAGGCTCGAGGCCTTGAGAATCTGCTCACGGATCGGCTGCCAGGCCGGCGACGGATAAAGCAGCAGGCAGCGATGCGGATGCGCCGTCAGGACCAGCGCGCCCTCACTGGCGGCGAGCAGGGACTCACGGTGCCTTGCCGGTATGGCAAGCCGTCCCTTCGCATCCAGATTTAGTGCCGCCGCGCCTTCGAACATCTCTCGCCTCGCCCCCGTTTACCCACTTTTCAACACGTTTTCCCACTTTAGAACAACAACACTGCTCAGTCAAGCGAGAAATTGGGATTTTTTCTTACGCAACAAGGACTTACGGAAGTTTGCTTAGACGATTTTTGAGAAAAATTACCCTTAAAAATCAATGCAAGAACATTGACACTTAAAGTGACTTATCAGGAGTTGAGGCAAATCAAAAACATTCCCGGGCAACGCATGCCGACGTGGTAAAAAGTGGAATGTTCAAGGTGGACGAGCCACCGATCCGGCTGTCAGCCGGCCGCTGTTGAATCAGGCGGAGAAGACGGAAACCTGGTTACGGCCTTCGTGCTTGGCGCGATAAAGTGCCTGATCGGCACACCGGGTCAGGTCGTCCGGCGTCTTGCCGTGCTCGGGATAGGCCGCCACCCCGAGGGAAATGGTAAAGGTGATATGGAAGTTGCCGAGGGCAACGGACAACTCCTCGATCGCCTGTCGCCAGGCTTCGGCACGCTGGATAGCCGTCTCCAGCGGCATATTGGGTAGCAGGATAAGGAATTCCTCACCGCCATAACGACAGGCCACATCTTCCGTCCGGACATCGGCCAGCAAGGTCGTTGCCAGCATGCGCAAGGCCTCGTCACCCACCTGGTGCCCGTAGGTATCATTAACCCGCTTGAAATAGTCGATATCGAGCATGACCAGCGCCAGCGGATTCCCTTCCCGACGGGCGCGGGATACTTCGCGCTCGAGCGTTTCATCGAGGTAACGCCGGTTATACAAACCGGTCAGGCTGTCGCGCACAGCCAGCTCCTGAAGCGCCACCTGCAAACGGCCGATTTCCTCGATCCGCGCATGGAGTTGCCGGTTGGTTTCGCGCAATGCCAGTTCTGCCGCCTTGCGCTCGCTGACATTGCGCGTAATACCAAGGATCGTATGCGCCACACCATCGGCATCTTGCAGATAACTCGAAACCACTTCGGTCGAAATGACCTCGCCATCCTTGCAAACCTGTTCCAGCTCGCTGACCACGACACTCGCCGCCTTGTCACCAGCGGCAATTCGCCGCAAGCGCTGATCGATATCCCTTGCCAGTCGCGACGCCGATTCCGGCGTCAGACGGGCATCAATCGACTGGCCGAGCACATCCTCGGGCAGATAGCCGCACATGTCGGTAATGGAGGGACTGACGTAGGTATAGCGACGTGACGGGATATCGAGCGTCCAGATAACGTCATGGCTATTTTCCGCCAGCATGCGATATCGCGCCTCGCTCTGCGACAGTTTTCTGGCAGTCACCTCCTCCTCGTTTTCCGCGCGCAGCAAACGAATCAGAACCAGGGAGAGAGACAGAAAAAGCAAGAGCGCTGATACAGCAGCAACCCAGAGCGTCTGGCGCCACTCGGCCAGATAATCGTCAACCGCCAAGCCACCGGCAACATACAGCGGATAGTCTGCAATGCGCTGAAATGCATAAACCCGGTCAAGCCCGTCGAGCATCGCCGGCGCGCGCATCGTACCCAGCTTTTCGCCGGACTCGATCCGTCTATACAGTGGATTATTCGCCAGCACCTGATTCACCTGATCAGGGACAGCTGGCCGCCGCAGAATCTGTCGGCCATCATCGGCCCGCCAGATCGCAACAACTCCCTTTGAGCCAACGTTGATCGTCTCGAATATCTTCGCCAGAACGTCCAGATCAAGCGGCGCTGCCACCAGTCCAAGCAAGCCTCCATGGGCGTCACGTACCGGCTGGATAACAAACAGGAATGTGCGCCCGGATAGCTTGTCCGTAATCACTTCAGAAAAATAAAGGGCATTGCCGGATTGCACCGCTGGCGCATTGAAATAACTGCGCTCAGCAAACCCGGAGGTCTCTAGCGCTACGCCGGAAGCATAGAGAAGGCTGCCCGCAGCATCCATGACGCGAAAGCCGCTCACTTCCGGAAACTGCCCGGAAAAGAGCTCCAGTTCATTGACCACGGCTTCCCGGTAACGCCCGACCTCAGCCAGCTTGAAGGCATCTCGGGGCAACGAGACGGCAAGGTGCTCGAGGTTACCCTGAAGGCGCCGCATCGTTGCGGCAAGACGAGCCTCCAACAGGGAGGTGACGCCGAGCGCGTCAGAGGGGGCTTTCCGTTCGGCCTCGCGCCGCCCTTCGTTGAGCAAAAATGCCAGCAACAGGACAACACCCAGCCAGGTGAAGACGAAAAACAGCACCAGCCGAACACGTGCTCCGAACGCACGGCTGATCATTTGTCCGGAGGTGGATATGCCCATTCAGGAATCATGCCTTCGGAATGGGCGAATCACAATAGGCGCCGAGAGTGCGCCGAGTATCACTGCCTCTACGTACTACTTGGCCTGACCGAGCTTCTGCTCGATGCGGGCCAGCGGTATTGCGCCGGGAATCCGCTCGCCATCAGCAAAGAACATGGTCGGCGTGCCGGTGATATTGAGCTTGCGGCCAAATTCCTGATTTTTGGTGACAGCAGTGGTATCGCAATCCTCGCGACCAGCCGGTGCCTTGCCATCGATCATCCAGTCGTTCCATGCCTTGGCGCGGTCGCCGGAACACCAGATCTGCTTCGACTTGCGCACAGAATCTTCAGAAAGAATAGGCAACAGGAAGGTATAGATGGTGACGTTGTCCAGCTTCTGCAACTCCTTGGCCAGACGCTTGCAATAGCCGCAATTGGGATCCTCGAAGGTGGCCAGCACGCGCTTGCCGTCGCCACGCACCTGCTTGATGGCCCGATCAAGCGGCAAATCGCCAAACCTGATTGCCGTGAGCTTTTTCATGCGCTCGTCGGTCACATTTTTCATCGTTTTTGCGTCAATCAACTGACCGCTGACCACGATGGCCGACATTTTTTCGTCGGTATAGAAAATATTGCCATCAGCGTAGACTTCGTAAAGCCCAAGGTAGCCGGATTTCGTGACGCTTTCCACCTTGGCGCCGAGCTTAGCCTCCATTTGCTTGCGGATATCGGCTTCGTCAGCCGCGGCACTCAGACAAAACGTCATCGCCAAGACCATCGGCAACAATTTCTTCAACATGCGATTCTCCTAAAGGGCGCCGAGAGCATACCGCACCAGGGCATTTTTTATTAACGGCAGGCCGTTGGCCAGATCCAGACCAAGGTTGCGCAACGGGCGCAAGCCTGGTGATGACTCTTTGAACAAGCGACGCAGACTGTCTGTCGTTGTCTGCATCAACACAGTTTCCTCGCGCCTGGCGCGTTGATAACGCTGCAGGAAACGCTCCTGACCTATATCGTGCCACGGCTGTGTTGCCGTTAGTTGACCGGCAAGCGTCATGGCATCCTGAAAGCCAAGGTTGATACCATGACCGGACAAGGGATGAATTCCATGCGCCGCATCACCAACCAGCGCCAGTCGTGGCGCGACTGTTTGCGGTACGCGCATCAAGCGCAAGGGAAAAGCCGCCGGCGCCGTGAGCAACTCCAGTTTGCCCAGTACCCGACTCCCGGCCTCGGCCACCCGTTCGCAAAGCAGTTCGGAAGGAAGCGAACAGAGTTCATCGGCATGGCCATCAGGCGTGGACCACACGATGGAAATGCGATTACCCGGCAAGGGAAGATAGGCCAGCACGCCATCGTTGCGAAACCACTGGAATGCCGTGTTGTTGTGCGGTTTTTCCGTGGCGAAATTGGCGACCAGGCCTTTTTCTCCATACGGCGTGTTGACCTCAGCCAGACCAGCAGTCCGCCGCACCCACGAATCGCGGCCATCGGCACCGACCAGGAGACGTGCCGACAAGGTCGTGCCATCGCTCAGGCGAAGGACGGCTGCATCCTGGCGAAACTCCAGGCCATCCGGCCGAGCCGGACAAAAGAGCGTCAGATTGCCTTGGCGCTTGGCGCTCTCCCAGAACTCGCAAGCCATCTGCGACGATTCGAGAATCCAGCCCAATTCGGAAACGCCGGTCTCAAACGCGGAAAAGTCCAGTCGGCCAGCGCCATCGCCATGGATTTGCATGGCGCGGATCGGCGCCATTCTTGAGGCGTCAAGGTGGCGCCATGCCCCTATTGATTCAAGAAATGAGGCATTGGCCGGACTGATTGCGTAAATACGCGAGTCCCAGCCATCGGGCAGATGTGGTGGGATATTTTCGACGAGGGCGATACGCAAGCGGGTGTCGCGCAAGGCCAAGGCCAGGCTGGCGCCGGCCAGCCCTCCACCAACGATGATCAGATCAAACTGCTGCATGACGGCGATTATGCCGTTTCAGGACAATGGAACAAGCAGATCAGGCGGGCGTGCCACCGCCACCACCGGTTTGCGGCTTGTTCTGGCGCGGTCGGCGATTGTTGTTGGTGCGCGGGCGATGCTTCTTTTGCTGTTGGCCAATGCCGCCACCGGTACCGGCATTCCCGCCTGGCTTGCCATGCTGCATGTTGCTGCGACCTGGACTGCCACCAAGCGGCTCATTGCTGGAAACACGGTTACCGGGAGCGAGCTGGATTTCCAGCTCGATGATTTCGTCCCACTGCTCGTCAGTTCGATCACGTTCAGGGATCGAAAGGAGGTCACGCAAGCGGCGACGCGTATCAGGCGGCGGGGCTACCGTAACAGGAGCTTCGGGCGGATTTTCTGGATTCGGATTGTTCATTGCAACTTAAAAAAGCGGAGCCCGTCGAAGACGAACCCCGCATTCGTTAACACCGGATTACTTCTTTTTGGCGGCGGTCTTCTTTGCGGCGACCGATGCCTTGAAAGCCGTACCAGCAGTAAATTTCGGAACCGTAGTAGCGGGAATTTTCAGCGTAGCGCCGGTTTTGGGATTCTTGCCGGTGCGCGCTGCGCGCTTTGCGGACTTGAAAGTACCGAAACCAACGAGTGTAACAGACTCCCCTGCGGTCACGGTCTTGACTACCGCGCCGATGATGGCCGACAGCGCCTTGTCAGCAGCAGCCTTGGTTATACCAGCTTCTTTTGCAGCAACTTCGACCAGCTCGGATTTATTCATCTAAGTGCCTCCTAGTTACCTATCAATGTTTAAGAAAACTGGCCGTCGGAACGGCAGCACGACAAAAGTAGCATACCTTTTTAAATAAGTGTTGGCCCAAGAGCGCCTATTTGCAGGCGATTGCGTGAATATTTGTAATATTCATACGTCTGGCAACCTATTTAGCCACAAAACAACAAACCCGGCACGCAGCCGGGTTTGCCTTGATGCCATCGGCAAAGGGATTATTTGGCCGCTGGCTTCTCTTCTTCCTTGGCTGGCTCGGCCGGTTTTTCGCCGTGCGAGATGGCCACTGCACCGTCGTTTTGCTTGCCGATGTGCTGGTCGATTGCCGGCAACTGGTGAGCGATGCCCTTGTGGCAGTCGATACAGGTCTTGCCCTCCGTGAAGGCCTGAGGATGCTGACGGGCTGCCCGGTTACCCTGTTCGGTGTAATCCATGTAGTCGTAGCGGTGGCAGTTGCGGCACTCCTGCGAGTCATTCGCCTTCATGCGCCGCCACTCGTTCTGAGCCAACTGCGCACGTTTGGCATTGAATTTCTCAGGCGTATCGATGGTACCCAGAATCTTGTGCAGCACTTCGTTGGAGGCCTGGATCTTGCGGATCATCTTCGGCCCCCATTCCTTGGGTACGTGGCAGTCCGGACAGGTGGCGCGCACCCCGGTGCGGTTCGTATAGTGCACCGTGTTCTGATATTCGCGGAAGACGTTTTCTTCCATCTCGTGACAGGAGATACAGAACGATTCCTTGTTGGTCGCCTCGAGAGCCCAGTTGAAGCCTCCCCAGAAAACGACACCGGCAGCAAACAGGGCAAATACGGTGACCAGCCCGATGCGCTTGACCCATGCGGGCGTGAATTTATCGAGACTCATCATTCCCCCTTCTTGGCAGCCGGCTTATAGGTATTGGCGACGAGCGGCTTGGCGTCGAACTGCGGCACGTGGCACTGCATGCAGAAATAGCGGCGCGGAGAGATATTCGATCCCTTCTTGTCTTCGCGGTCGAGATAGTGCGACTTGGCAACCTTCGTTGCCCCTGTTTCCTCGGCCCGTTCCTTCGAGTGGCAGTCCATGCACTTGTTGAAGTTCTGGGTGATGTTGTAGCCCTTGATGCTGTGCGGGATCAGCGGCGGCTGTTTCTGGAAGTTGCGCGGAATGGCTGCTTGGTCCTTCTCCGGTCGGAACATATCGACCTTGGGGTTCCCCTCGATCGACTCGATGCCGATCTCATTCACTCGCAATTCCTGCGCGCTGACGCCGCCAACTCCCCCCAGGAGCATGCCGACGGCCAGGGCCAGTGCAGTGATCAATCTCATATTCATTACCTCCGATGAGCGTCTGGAGCCGGGGCCCCATTCGCTTTTTGGCTTATTTTTCCGGTTGACCGTGGAATCCGGCCTCATCAGGCCCGAGTAACCTTGACGGCGCACTTCTTGTAGTCCGTTTCCTTCGAAATCGGGCAGGTTGCGTCCAGCGTCAATTTATTGACCAGACGACCGGCATCGAAGAACGGGATGAAGATCAGGCCACGCGGCGGCTTGTTACGGCCACGCGTCTCGACGCGCAACTGGATTTCACCGCGCCGCGAAGCCACCTTCACTTCCATGCCGCGCTGCAAGCCACGCGCCTTGGCGTCATCCGGGTGCATGAAGACAACCGCATCCGGGAAGGCCTTGTACAGCTCAGGAACGCGGCGGGTCATCGTGCCGGTATGCCAATGCTCAAGGACACGACCGGTGGACAGCCACATGTCGAATTCCTTGTCCGGCGACTCGGCGGGCGGCTGGTAGGGCAGCGCAAAAATGACTGCCTTGCCGTCCTTATGGCCGTAGAACTTCACGCCCTCACCCTTCTTGACGTACGGGTCATAACCTTCGCGGAAGCGCCACAGGGTTTCCTTGCCGCCGACTACCGGCCAGCGCAAGCCGCGCGCCTGGTGGTAGGTATCGAACGGCGCGAGATCGTGGCCATGGCCGCGGCCAAAAGAGGCATATTCCTCGAACAGCCCCTTCTGGACGTAGAAGCCGAAGTGCTTCGACTCGTCGTTATCGAAGCCGGCAGCGGTTTCGCTGGTCTTGTACTTGTTGACCACGCCGTTGGCGTAGAGCACATCAAACAGCGTCTTGCCTTTCCACTTCGGAGCCTTGGCAACCAGTTCGGCCGGCCAGACCTCCTCGACCTTGAAGCGCTTAGCGAATTCCATGACCTGCCACAAATCGGAGCGCGCCTCGCCCGGCGCCTTGACCTGCTGGCGCCAGAACTGGGTGCGCCGCTCGGCATTGCCGTAAGCACCTTCCTTCTCGACCCACATGGCGGTCGGCAGGATGAGGTCGGCAGCCATCGCCGACACCGTCGGGTACGGATCGGAGACGACGATGAAGTTCTCCGGCTTGCGCCAGCCCGGGTAGAGCTCTTCATTGATGTTCGGACCGGCCTGCATGTTGTTGTTGCACTGCTGCCAGTAGAAATTGACCTTGCCGTCTTTCAGGGCGCGGGCCATGGCCACGGCGTGGTAACCGACCTTGTCGGGGATCGTGCCGTCCGGCAGGCCCCACAACTCTTCGGTGTGCTTGCGGTGCTCCGGGTTGGTGACGACCATATCGGCCGGCAGGCGGTGCGAGAAAGTACCGACTTCACGCGCCGTGCCACAAGCTGAAGGCTGGCCAGTCAGCGAGAACGGGCTGTTGCCCGGCTCGGAAATCTTGCCGGTCAGCAGGTGGATGTTATAGACGAGGTTATTGGCCCAAGTACCGCGGGTGTGCTGGTTGAAGCCCATGGTCCAGAAGGAAATGATCTTGACCTTCGGGTCGGCATACAGCTCAGCCAGTGCCTTGAGATCCTTCTCGGCCACGCCGGACAGCTTGGAAACCTTTTCGACGGTGTATTCCGAAACGAACTTCTTGAATTCATCGAAAGTAATCGGATCGGACTTGCCGGTATCGCCCTTCGGCTTGCCATCAGCGCCGGGATAACCGTTGCTGGTCGCGTCCTTTTCCAGCGCGTGGGTCGGACGCAGGCCGTAGCCGATGTCGGTAGCGCTCTTCTTGAAATTGATGTTCTTGTCGACGAAGGCCTGATTCACCTTGCCGGTCTGGATGATGTAATTGGCGATGTAGTTGAGGATCGCCAAATCCGTCTGCGGCGTGAAGATCATCGGGATGTCGGCCAGCTCGTAAGAGCGGTGCTCGAAGGTCGACAGCACGGCCACCTTGACGCCCTTGTTCGACAGCTTGCGGTCGGTGATGCGCGTCCACAGGATCGGGTGCATCTCGGCCATATTCGAGCCCCACAGCACGAAGGCGTCGGCATGCTCGATGTCGTCGTAGCAGCCCATCGGCTCGTCGATACCGAAGGTACGCATGAAGCCGGCAACAGCCGAAGCCATGCAGTGGCGGGCGTTGGGATCGAGGTTGTTGGTGCGGAAGCCGGCCTTCATGAGCTTGGCAGCGGCGTAGCCCTCCCACACCGTCCACTGGCCCGAGCCGAACATGGCTAGGCCGTTCGGCCCCTTGGCCTTGAGCGTCGCCTTGGCCTTCTCTTCCATGATGTCGAAAGCCTGTTTCCAGGAAACAGGCGCGAAATCGCCGTTCTTGTCGTACTTGCCGTCCTTCATGCGCAGCAGCGGCGTCTTCAGACGATCCGCACCGTACATGATCTTGGACAGAAAATAGCCCTTGATGCAGTTCAGGCCACGATTGACCGGTGCGTCCGGATCGCCCTGGGTGGCCACCACGCGGCCCTCCTGCGTCCCGACCAGTACCCCGCAACCCGTTCCGCAGAAACGGCAGGCCGCCTTGTCCCAGCGAATCTCGTCCTTGCCCTGCGCCACGGCCGTACCGGGCGCAGCCAATCCTGCTGCCGACATGGCCGCCGCTGCTGCGTTGGCCTTGATGAAATCGCGTCGATTGAGCTTCACGCCTCTACCTCCTCGGTATCTACTGATTCGTCGTCGCTATATTGATAAACCATGGCCACCGATGCGACGCCGGGCACTCCATGCAGGGCTACATATTTATCCGCAGCCGAGTTCGTGTCGTCATCCTCCAGAGTAACGACCACCTTACCCTCCGGACTCCGGGCATGAATTTCCACCCCGGGCATCAGGAGAAGTGCTTCGCACGCCTCGTACAGGCGCTCCGGAGCGATGTACAAAATGGCGCTGGAAATATTCATCCGGCCGACCTCCTCAAACTTTGGCAGCCCAACGCCGCCATGGCTGGCAATGATCCCGATCCATACAGGGACTTCAATTGATGTGTATCAAGTCCATACTGCAGTAAGGGCTTCAATAGTGCCAATGGAAAGACTGACTAGTACTTTGGGACTAGGTGCCAAGCAGCCAAACAAAATAGCTAAATCCTATCGCGAGTATTTGACCAATCAATTGGATTGATCAAAGTACAGCACCTAGTATGGCGTTGTGTTCAATTTCAAACACCCACTCAGGAGAAAACAATGTCGCTCATCAACACCCAGGTTCAACCGTTCAAGGCCCAGGCTTTCCACAACGGCAAGTTCATCGAAGTCACCGAAGCCAGCCTCAAGGGCAAGTGGTCTGTCGTGATCTTCATGCCGGCCGCCTTCACCTTTAACTGCCCGACCGAAATCGAAGATGCCGCCAACAACTACGCCGCATTCCAGAAGGCCGGCACCGAGGTGTACATCGTCACCACCGACACCCACTTCTCGCACAAGGTCTGGCACGAAACCTCGCCGGCCGTCAGCAAGGCCCAGTTTCCGTTGATCGGCGACCCGACCCACCAACTGACGCGCGCTTTCGACGTGCATATCGACTCCGAAGGCCTGGCCCTGCGCGGCACCTTCGTCATCAACCCGGATGGCGTGATCAAGACCGTTGAAATCCACTCCAACGAAATCGCCCGCGACATTTCCGAGACCCTGCGCAAGCTGCAGGCCGCTCAGTACACCGCCGCCCACCCGAACGAAGTTTGCCCGGCCAAGTGGCACGAAGGCGATGCCACCCTGGCACCGTCGCTGGACCTGGTTGGCAAGATTTAATTAGTTAGCGGCAAACAGGATCGAGCGGCGATCGCCGCTCGATCATTTGGATTTCAGCGAAATTTTCCGGTTGACCGTGGAATTTCAGTGAAATTCAGCATAGGGAGAACAACATGCTCGATAGCAACATCAAGGCTCAACTCAAGGCCTATCTCGAAAAACTGCAACGCCCGATCGAACTCGTCGCCTCGCTTGACGACAGCGCCAAGGCCCAGGAAATGCGCAGTCTGCTGACCGACATCGCCGAACTCTCGCCCAAGGTCAGCCTGCGCGAAAACGGCACTGCCGCCTTGCGCCCGTCCTTCGCCATCGGCCTGCCCGGCGAAACGCCGCGCATCACCTTTGCCGGCATCCCGATGGGCCACGAATTCACCTCGCTCGTCCTCGCCCTGCTGCAGACTGGCGGCCATCCGCCCAAGGTCGATGCCGCCGTGATCGAGCAGATCAAGGCCCTGCCCGGCACCTTCAATTTCGAGACTTTCATCTCGCTGTCCTGCCACAACTGCCCGGATGTCGTGCAGGCGCTGAACCTGATGGCCGTCCTCAACCCCAACGTGACCAGCACGATGATCGACGGCGGCATGTTCCAGGGCGAAGTCGAGCGCCGCAAGATCATGGCCGTGCCGACCGTTTTCCAGGGTGACTCCGAATTCGGCGCCGGCCGGATGAGCATCGAGGAAATCATCGCCAAGCTCGACACCGGGTCCGCCGCCCGTGATGCCGAAAAGATCAACGCCAAGGAAGCCTACGACGTACTCGTCGTCGGTGGCGGCCCGGCCGGCGCTGCAGCCGCCATCTACGCCGCCCGCAAGGGCATCCGTACCGGCCTGCTGGCCGAACGTTTCGGCGGCCAGGTCATGGATACACTGGCCATCGAGAACTTCATTTCAATCAAGGCCACCGACGGCCCGAAATTGGCCATGGGACTCGAAGAACACGTCAAGGACTACGACGTCGACGTGATGAACCTGCAACGCGCCACGCAACTGATCCCCGGCGACCTCATCGAGATCAAGCTCGACAACGGCGCCTCGGTGAAAAGCAAATCCGTCATCCTCTCCACCGGCGCCCGCTGGCGTGAAATGAACGTCCCCGGCGAGCAGGAATACCGTGGCAAGGGCGTCGCCTACTGCCCGCACTGCGACGGCCCCCTGTTCAAGGGCAAGCGCGTCGCGGTGATCGGCGGCGGCAACTCCGGCGTCGAAGCGGCGATCGACCTCGCCGGCATCGTCGGCCATGTCACGCTGCTCGAATTCGACGGCCAATTGCGCGCCGACGCCGTGTTGCAGAAAAAGCTGTTCAGCCTGCCCAACGTCACGGTCATCGTCAAAGCTCTATCGACTGAAGTCACCGGCAACGGCGAGAAGGTGAACGGGCTGGTTTACAAGGACCGCAACACCGACGAAGTGAAGCGCATCGACCTCGAAGGCATTTTCGTGCAGATCGGCCTGCTGCCGAACACGGACTGGCTAAAAGGTACTGTTGGCCTGTCCAATCGTGGCGAAATCGAAATCGACGCAAAGGGCCAGACCAACGTACCCGGCGTCTTCGCCGCCGGCGACTGCACGACAGTGCCCTACAAGCAGATCATCATCGCCATGGGCGCCGGCGCCACCGCCTCGCTCAGCGCATTTGATCACCTGATCCGCACTTCGGCGCCAGCCTGATCGATTCGATCAGCCGCCCTTTTTACGAGCCAGCGCACCACAAAAGTGCATTGGCTCGTGCCGCACTGTCGACAACCTGACAAGCGCAAGCACCATCAAACCAAAATGCGCGGATTCGCCGCCCCGCCGGAAAGACTGGCATAGCGCGACGGCAAATCGCCCGGCAGGCAATAGCCGAACAACAGCTCCTCCGCATCCTGCAACGAAGCGCCCGTCGACAGCACATACTCCGAAACGCCGGCAAAGGCAGCCAGGCGCATCCAGAACATGGCCTCTTCGGTCAGGCTTGCGCTGGCGTTAAATGAGTTCGGAAAATCATGCATGACGCACCTCGCTTTCGGAAAAACGACACTACGAGGCAGTACTAGCAATATTCGGCCCAGAACCGGAGCCTGAAAAAGAAAAACCCGCTGACGAATCAACGGGTTTTCGGTATTACTGGTGGTGATGGGCAGAATCGAACTGCCGACCTATGGGTTATGAATCCATCGCTCTAACCGACTGAGCTACATCACCACGCTTGAGGGCGCGGATTATAGTTTGCGGGGGTTGGCCGGTCAACCGAATTTCGGGTCGGTTATAATGGCGAACTTTTGTGCCGCAGGATGACCTAAGCGGCACCCACTGATTTGTGAAGTGTTACCCATGCCCAAGAAATTATTCATCCGTACCTTCGGGTGCCAGATGAATGAGTACGATTCGGACAAGATGGCCGATGTGCTCAACGCCTCCGAGCCGATTGTCAGGACCGACAACGTTGAGGAAGCCGACATCATCCTGTTCAACACCTGCTCGGTGCGCGAGAAGGCGCAGGAGAAGGTTTTCCACGACCTCGGCCGGGTCCGTCACCTGAAGAAGCTGAATCCGAATCTGGTGATCGGTGTCGGCGGTTGCGTGGCGAGCCAGGAGGGCGACGCGATTGTCGCCCGGGCGCCGTACGTCGATATCGTTTTCGGGCCGCAGACCTTGCACCGTTTGCCGCAGTTGATGGCTGAGCGCAAGGCGAAGGGCAAGGCGGCGGTCGATATATCCTTCCCCGAAATCGAGAAATTCGATTCGATGCCGCCGGCCGAAGTGAAGGGCGCCTCGGCGTTCGTCTCGATCATGGAAGGCTGCTCGAAGTTCTGCACTTTCTGCATCGTGCCCTACACGCGTGGCGGCGAGGTGTCGCGGCCGTTCGACGACGTGCTGACCGAAGTCGCCGGTCTGGCGGCAAATGGCGTCGGCGAAGTGACGCTGCTCGGCCAGAACGTCAACGCCTATCGCGGCGACATGGCCGAGACGGACGAGAAGGCCGATCTGGCGATGTTGATCGAGTACATCGCCGAAGTGCCGGGCATCGAGCGCATTCGTTACACGACCTCGCATCCGCGCGAAATGACGCAGCGCTTGTTCGATACCTACGCCACCGTGCCGAAGCTCGTATCGCACCTGCACCTGCCCGTGCAGGCCGGCTCCGACCGCGTGCTGGCGGCGATGAAGCGCGGCTACACGACGCTCGAATACAAGTCGATCATCCGCAAGCTGCGCGCGGCGCGGCCGGACATTTCGCTGTCGTCGGACTTCATTGTCGGTTTCCCCGGCGAGACGGACGAGGACTTCGAGAAGACGATGAAGCTGATCGACGAAGTCGGTTTCGACAGCTCGTTCTCGTTTGTTTACAGCCCGCGCCCGGGCACCCCGGCGCTGGAGCTCGACGATTCAACGCCGGCCGAGGTCAAGTCGGCCCGGCTGCTCCGTTTGCAGAAGCGCATCGACGAACAGGCGCAAGCAATCAGCCAGACCATGGTCGGCAGCATCCAGCGTGTACTGGTCGAAGGCACCTCGAAGAAGGATGTGCATGAACTGGCCGGTCGCACCGACAACAACAGGATCGTCAATTTCGCCGGCAACCCACGGCTGATCAACACCTTCGTCGATGTCCGCATTACTTCGTCGCTGTCGCACACGCTGAGAGGCGAAATTGTCATCCGCGAAGACTGACAAGCCGGCAGCGCGGGCCAAGCCCGCCCCCAAGACCAAGCCGGTCGAGATCGCGCTGGCGCCGGTCGACAACGCCATGCTGGCCAACCTGTGCGGCCCGCTCGACGAGAATATCCGCCAGATCGAAACAGCGTTCGATGTTGTCATTCGCCGTCGCAACGAACGCTTTTCGGTTTTCGGCGAAAAATCCCGGTTGACCGTGGAAGCCTTGCAGCACTTCTACGGCATGGCGCGCGAAGCGCTGACCGTCGATGAAATCCAGCTCGGCCTGATCGAACTGCTCAACGCCCCGGTGCGCCGCATTTCACGCAAGGCCGAAGGCCCGGTCGACGGCCCGCAACTGATCACCCGCAAGACCGAACTGCATGGCCGCACGCCGCGCCAGGTCGAGTACCTCAAGAACATCCAGGAACACGACATTACTTTCGGCATCGGCCCGGCCGGCACCGGCAAGACCTATCTCGCCGTTGCCTCGGCCGTCGATGCCTTCGAGCGCGATCTGGTCGAACGCATCATCCTGACCCGCCCGGCCGTCGAAGCCGGCGAGCGCCTCGGCTTCCTGCCCGGCGACCTGACGCAGAAGATCGACCCGTATCTGCGCCCGCTCTACGACGCGCTCTACGACCTCATGGGCGCCGACCGCGTCAGCAAGCTCTACGAAAAGCGCGCCATCGAGATCGCGCCGCTCGCCTTCATGCGCGGCCGCACGCTCAACCACGCCTTCATCATTCTCGACGAGGCGCAGAACACGACGCCCGAGCAGATGAAGATGTTCCTGACCCGCATCGGCATCGGCGCCAAGGCCGTGGTGACCGGCGACATCACCCAGATCGACCTGCCCAAGGGCCACAAGAGCGGCCTCAACGAAGCCATCAGCATCCTCAAGGGCGTGCGCGGCCTGGCTTTTACCCATTTCAAGAAGGAAGACGTGGTGCGCCACCCGCTGGTCGCCCGCATCGTCGAAGCCTATGAGTCCAAGCAAACGACTTAACCTCTCGGTGCAATATGCCTGTAACCGCGAGGGCTTACCCTTGCGAGCGGATTTCGTGAAATGGGCGCGCGCCGCTCTGGTCGGTGGCGGCGAAGTAACGATCCGCCTGGTCGACGCGGACGAAGGCCGGACGCTGAACAATGAGTACCGCGGCAAGGACTACGCGACCAACGTGCTGTCCTTTCCGTATGACAGCGAACCGCTGGTAACCGGCGATCTGGTCATCTGCCCGAGCGTCGTGGCGCGCGAGGCGGCCGAGCAGAACAAGCCGCCGGCTGCTCATTACGCGCACCTGACGGTGCATGGTATGCTGCATTTACAGGGCTGGGATCACGAAAACGACGAAGATGCCCAGGCCATGGAAGACGAAGAAAGGGAGATTCTCGCCGCAATGGGTTATCCAGACCCGTATGCGGTTTAAATATTATGGACAGTGACAGTAAACCGAGTTTCATTGAACGACTGACTTCCCTGCTGCTGCGCGAGCCTGAAGACCGCGAGCAGCTGTTAGAAATCCTGCACGGCGCCTACGAGCGCAACCTGATGGACGCCGATGCGCTGACCATCATCGAAGGCGCGCTGGCCGCCTCCGACACCCGTGTCACCGACGTCATGGTGCCCCGGGCCCAGATGGATGTCATCGACATCGACGACCCGCTGACCGAGGTCGTGCCTGTTGTCATCGAAGCCGCCCACTCCCGTTTTCCAGTGGTCGACGGCGACCGCGACAAGGTGCTCGGCGTGCTACTCGCCAAGGATCTGCTGCGCGTCCAGATTGAACCGGAATTCAACCTGCGCGACTGGTTGCGGCCGGCCGTCTTCATCCCCGAATCGAAGCGCCTCAATGTCCTGCTCCGCGAATTCCGCGTCTCGCGCAACCACATGGCCATCGTCGTCAATGAATACGGCGGCGTCGCTGGCCTGGTCACCATCGAAGACGTGCTCGAACAGATCGTCGGCGACATCGAGGACGAATACGACTTCGACGAAACCCACGACAACATCCGCCTCGATGCCTCCGGCCGTTACCGAGTCAAGGCGCGCACCGAAATCGAGGACTTCAACGAAGCCTTCAAGACCACCTTCTCCGACGAGGAATTCGACACCGTCGGCGGCCTGGTCCTGCGCCACCTCGGCCGCGTGCCGAAGCGCAACGAAGTCATGGACATCGACGGCGTCCGCTTCCAGGTGCTGCGCGCCGACAGCCGCCGCCTCTACACCCTGCTGGTGACACCGGCACCCAAGCCACTTGCCGGTGCTGAAGACTTTACTGGCTAAAAACCGGGCTGCACGCTATCTGATCGCCGCGACCATGGGCGTCGTCGGCGTCGGTTGCTTCGCGCCGTTTGGCCTGTTCTGGCTGGCGCCGCTCGTCTGGCTCGGTTTCTTCTGGCTGCTGCGCGAAGCCGACAGCCCGCGCCAGGGTCTGCTCACCGGCCTTGCCTTCGGCATGGGCTTTTTCCTGACCGGCGTGTCGTGGGTCTTCGTCAGCCTCTCGGTTTTTGGTGGCATGCCGTGGTGGCTGGCCGGGCCGGCTGCCTTCCTGTTCTGCACCGTGATGGCGCTGTTTCCGATGGTCGCCGGCTATGTCTTCAAACGCTGGCAACCGGCGGCATTCTGGCGACAGGCCCTGCTCTTCGCCGCCCTGATTGCTGCGGTCGACTGGCTTAAAGGCTGGATTTTCACCGGCTTCCCGTGGCTCACCGTCGGTTACTCGCAGGCGGCACCCAGTCCGCTGGCCGGCTTTGCGCCGCTGCTCGGCGTACACGGCCTGTCGCTGCTCGTCGCGCTGAGCGGCGCCCTGCTCGTCCGCTGGCGGGTCGGCGTACCGTTTGCTGCCCTGCTCGCCATCGCTGGCTTCAGCCTGCAGCAGGTGGCATGGACGACGCCGGTCGGCGAGCCGATCAGCGTCGCGCTGGTCCAGGGCAACGTGCCGCAGGAAATGAAATTCCGGCCGGAAGCCTTCTTCCGCACGCTCGACCTTTACCGCGAGTTGATCGCGCAGAACCCGGCGCAACTGACTGTCCTGCCGGAAACAGCCATTCCGGTTTTCATCGACCAGATTCCCATCGATTTCCTCGACGAGTTGAAAGCACTGGCCAAGCGCCAGAACGGCGACATCATTTTCGGCACGCTGACCGGCGTTGGCGAGAACTACTTCAACAGCGCCGTCAGCATCGGCAGCTCGCCGCTGCAGGTTTATAGCAAGAACCATCTGGTGCCCTTCGGCGAATTCATTCCGGCCGGCTTCGCGTGGTTCATGGCCTACGCCAACATCCCGATGTCGTCCTTCACGCGCGGGCCGGAAGTGCAGACGCCGCTCGCCGTCGCCGGCCAGCACGTGGCGGCCAACATCTGCTACGAAGACGTTTTTGGCGAGGAAATCATCCGCGCCCTGCCCGCGGCCGGCATTCTGGCCAATCTGTCGAATACCGCGTGGTTCGGCCATTCGCTGGCCCAGCCGCAGCATTTGCAGATATCCCAGATGCGCGCCGCCGAAACCGGCCGGCCGATGCTGCGCGCGACCAATACCGGGATGACCGCGATCATCGACGCTCAGGGCCACGTCAGCGCCACCCTGCCCGCCTTCACGACCGGCGTGCTGAACGGCGACGTGCGCGCTTACGAAGGCATGACGCCCTATGCCCGCTTCGGAAACTGGCTGGCGCTGGGGCTGATCGCCGCTCTGGCCCTCCTCGGCCTGACCGGAAAGCGCCAGGGCGCCGACTGATCCGGCCAGGCTGCGGCACGCGGATTTCAAAATTGGGCCTTTTTCCCGGTTGACCGTAGAACTTGCGTTGCCCGGTGCAGATTTTGCCCAAGCATTCGGCGAAAAGATTCACTTTATAATTGGGCACAGAATTCCCGCTCGCTTGCGATTTACTGCTTTCTTCCCATCCCTTCACCACAGGCTGAATGAGCATGCAATTCCTTGAAAATCTGCCGCTGGGCAAATTTCTGCGCGTCATATCCTTGATGGTTTTCGTGGTGCTGCTCATTGTCGGCGGCGTCGGCATCGCCGCCCTGCAAAAAGTCTCGTCAGCGGCTTCTTTGATGGGACAGGGCAAGGATGTCGTGGCCGATATTCTGCCGCCGCCGCTGTATGTCATCGAAGCCCAGCTGGTGGCCTACGACATCGCCAGCGCCCCGGTCGATCAGCGCCCGAAACTGATCGAAAAAATCGCTCAGCTGAAGAAGGATTACAACGACCGCAACAAGTTCTGGACCGAAAGCGACCTCGACGCTGGCGTAAAACAGAAGCTGCTCGGCGAACAGCGGCGTCAGGCTGACCTGTTCTGGGCCGAACTCGACACGAATTTCCTGCCAGCCGTTGCCGCGCAAGAGCAGGCGGCGCTCGAAGCTTCGCTCAAGCAGATGCGCCAGCACTACGAGGCGCACCGTACGGGCGTCGAGGAGACGGTCAGCGTGGCCAGTCAGTTTGCCGAATCCTCGTTCAAGCAGTTGATGGACACCAGCCAGACCAACAGCGTCATCGCCATCATCGCCAGCATTGTTGGCTGCGCCCTGGTTGTGCTCGGCATGAAATCGCTGGCATCGTCGCTCAACCGGCGGATCGGCGGCGAGCCGGCCGAAGCCGTCGCGGTAGCCAACCGCATCGCCCGGGGCGATCTGAGCGGCACAGTCCTTGTCCGGCCGGGCGATTCGGCCAGCATGCTGGCCGCCATGAAACAGATGCAGGACAGCCTGAGCGGCCTGGTCGATGAAATCCGGCAAATGGTCCACTCGGCCGAGAAAGGCGATCTCGGCAAGCGGATACAAGTGGGCGACAAACAGGGCTTCGGCCAGGAAATCGCGGTCGCCCTCAACCAGTTGATGGTCGTCACCGATACCAGCCTGCAGGATGTTTCGCGCGTCGCCTCGGCGTTGGCCGCCGGCGATCTTTCGCAAAAAGTCGATGCCTTTTACCCCGGCGCCTTCGGGCAGACGGCCAGCGCCGTCAATGCCACGGTGAGCGCCCTGATTGAGGTGGTTGATGAAGTTCGCGCCGTCGTCGATGCCGCGGCGCAAGGTGATTTCGCCCATCAAATCGACACCACGCGCAAGCAGGGCTATGCGAAGACGCTGAGCGATCTGCTCAACAGCCTGAGCACCACGGCCGAACAGGCGCTGGCCGACATTTCATCGGTGTCGCAAGCGCTGGCCGAGGGCAACCTGACGCACAAGATCGACAAGCACTATCCGGGGCTGTTTGGCGAAACGGCCGAGGGCCTCAACGCCACGGTGGCCAACCTGCAGGAGCTGATCGGCAACGTCGTCGGCGCCGTCGATACCATTTCGACCGCCGCCAAGGAAATCTCCGCCGGCAACAGCGACCTCTCGGTGCGCACTGAAGAACAGGCCTCCAGCCTTGAGGAAACGGCTGCGAGCATCGAGCAATTCACCGCCACCGCCCAGCAAAACACCGACAGCGCCAAGCAGGCCAACCGCCTTGGCCAGTCGGCCGCGGAAATCGCCCGGCGCGGCGGCGAAATCGTCAATGCCTCGGCCACCACCATGCTCGAAATCCGCGACAGTTCACGCAAAATCGGCGACATCATCAGCGTCATCGAAGCCATCGCCTTCCAGACCAATATTCTCGCCCTCAATGCCGCGGTCGAAGCGGCCCGCGCCGGCGAGCAAGGCAAGGGCTTTGCCGTCGTCGCCACCGAAGTCCGCGCCCTGTCTCATCGTACGGCGCAGGCCGCCAAGGAAATTTCCGTGCTGATCCGTGATTCAGCCAGCAAGGTCGAACACGGCACCAAGCAGGCCGAAAAGGCCGGCCAGAGCATGAACGAAATCATGGCCGCCATCTCCAGCCTGTCCACCATCGTCGCCGGCATCAGCGCCGCTTCGGTCGAACAGACCATCGGCATCGAACAGGTCAACAATGCTGTCGCCCAGATGGACCAAGTCACCCAGCAAAATGCGGCGCTGGTCGAAGAAGCCGCAGCCGCTGCCGAGTCTCTGGAAGAACAGGCGCAACAACTGAAACAACAGGTCTCGAGCTTCAAGCTTGGCAAGACCGCCTCGGCAAGCACCAGAGCCACGCCAGCCCGTGGCATGCTCGGGCACAACAAGCCACAACCCAGAGCAGAGCTGCACGCACCGTCAAACGAAGATGCGGAGTGGTCGGCGATTTGAGGCTGATCGATGCTCGATCGCCGGCAAGCTGCGGCGCGAGGATTTCAAATTTGGGCGATTTTTCCGGTTGACCGTGGGAGGGTGCCGGGTGCCCGTAGCAGACAATCAGTTGCTTAGAAGCTTGATCTTTTCGAACATAGCCGTTCGACAGGCGTGGCCATCCTGACTATTTGCCTCTGCGAATTTTCGAGAGCGCTTCGACTAGTACCGACTGTTTGCCGTAAAGGCTCAATATTGACGATAGATTTATACCGATCAACGGAGCAAGCAACGTACCGCGAATACCGCCACTCGTCGCGTTTATGAATCCATAGCTCTGTTCATAACACTCAATGAAGCTTTTGCACTCAGCAACGTTAACTTGTGCGACAAATTGTCCGATCTGGTCTGGGTGGTTTGCCTCAATATTAGGCACTCGAATCCACATTTGCTGAGCAATTTTCTCGAAAGCGGCCGCACATTCTTCAAGGGCCTTGGTTGTCCCCCACACCGAGGATAGGACTGAACAATGCCGCCCCGCGATACCATGAACCTCAATGGACATAACTGAAAGGCGATCTCGTGTCGCGAGAAAATTGGAAGCTTGATCTATCGCTCGCCTAATTTTGAAGGCGGCGTCAGGCGTCGCCCCTTCGGCATGGACCAAATTCACAGCCTCTACCAACGAATGAATATAGATATTAGCCTTCGTAGACAACTGCGCAGCTTCATTGAAGAACTGTTCAATCTCGCTGGCAACAGAGGCTTTCAAATGAGCCACCGCCTCTGCTTTCCAGTTCACCGTAGCACTATGAAATGCGATCAAGAAACCAACTACCGTTAGAACGGAGGTAACTACTGCGGTCTTGGACTCCGCTGGAAGTCCATCAATCCAAAGTACAAGTTGCGCAGGAGTAAATGGTTTTGGCTCACCGATTGTCCACATAGCCCAATACAGTAGGGCAGACAGGGCAAAAGCCCCCAGAATCGTCCCAATAAAAAATCACACTAAGAGAAAAACGGGAACAAGATAATAGAAAAGCCACGCGGAGAGCCTCGGCGGCATTCTTCTAAGTAGACTTACTCCAGACATATGAGGTGATTGAACTCCGGCAGAAACGACACATCGAGATATAGCATCAGCATACAACAAGAGCCGTTAGCACCGAGCCTGACCAAAACTTGATTAAACGCTGATCAGCCCCGGTGATCCAGCCACCAGGTCAGGCCCCGGACGTTGAGTTCGAGATCGGTGGCTAGGATGTCGAGAATGGTCGCTTCAGGCAGCGTGCAGCCGTGGCTGCGCAGTTCGGCCAGGAGGTAGGCGGTGAGTTCCTGTTTGGTCGCGGCGTGGCGAGTTTCGCTGTCCTTGGCGTGGGCTTCCGCGATGGCGACGTGGGCGTCGAGGCGGCGGTGGAGGTTGGCGGCCTGGGCCGGCAAGTCGATGACCTGGGCGTAGTGGGTCAGGTACATGGCGCGCGGGTTGTAGCTCATCAGGCGGTCGATAGAGGCGCGCATTTCGGCGTGGTCGAACTGGGTCGGGCTGGTCGTCGGCTGGATGAACTGGCGGCCGTCGACGTCGAATTCGCGATAGGAAAGCCCGAACATATCGCCGGTGAAGATGGCCTTGGCTTTCTGGTCGACGATGCAGATGTGGTGCTTGGCGTGGCCCGGTGTGTCGATCATGAGCAGTTCGCGGCCGCCGAGCTGGATGGTCAGGCCTTCGTGGGCGTCGATGATGCGGTCGGCCGGAATGGGCAGGATGTCGCCGTACACGTTCTCGACGTATTCCTTGCCATAGACGGCGGTGACGCCAGCGACCAGCTTGGACGGCTCGGCCATGTGGCGCGAACCGCGCGGGTGCACAACCAGTTTGGCATTCGGGAATTCGCGCATGAGCGAGCCGGCGCCGCCGGCGTGGTCGAGGTGGATGTGGGTGAGGATGACGTAATCGACGGCGTCGCGGCCGAGGCCGACCTTAGTCAGCGCTTCCAGCACATTGGGCAGCGAGTCGTTGCTGCCGGTGTCGATGAAGGCGACGCGACCGTCGTCGACGATCATGTGGATGGCGGCCAGAATGGGGCGCACGTAGCCGGCATCGAAGGCGATGATGCCGTTGCCGTAGTCTCTCCAGTCGAAATCCTTGGTTATCTTCATAGTAGTAAACAAATAATTATAAGTCTTTGTATAAAAACGAACTAATTGTGGAATTTTGTTATTTACACAACCACAGCGTTTAGGTAAGGTAATGCTAATTGCACCGCCAAGAAATGTGTAAACAAATGCAACCCTTTGTAGTCAGGAACCTGCGCTTTGAGCACGACGCCATCGCTGAACGGCTTCCTCTCTTGGTAGACAGCCGTACAGGCATCCCAGTAGTAGAGCCTTTGCAATATACCCTGGAGTATCTCCGTCCCTTCATGGCGCCAAACACCATCGAACGGTTTTGCCGGGTGATGCAACTCTTCTTCCTTTGGTTGGAATCCAACCGCATCGACCTGACTGAACGGATGCTCTCGCGCGGCATTCTCCTGCAAGAGCACGAAATCAGCCAATTAGCAGAGCTATATAGGTTAAAGGCGGAAGACTTCGTCGCCAAATGTAGAGCAAAGCCATTGGCCCCGAAACATTCCCGGGTGGTCAGCCTGGAAAAGGCGCGGCAGTTAATTCGACCCACGCCATCTGAAGATGAAGAGGTCGGCAGCGACTACTTGGCCACGCGACTTTACATGACCCGTTGTTTTCTGGAGGCGCTGGCCAACAAGTATTCTGGCAACCTAGCGCTTTCGGATAAATATCGTTTTTCTCTGGTTGCATCCAAGGACTTAGTATCCGCTCGATTGGATGCACTTACCCCACCTGCTCGCGGGAATCCCAATGCCCCGATAGGACTCTCTTCCAGCGAAGTGGCACTACTGCGCTCAATCGTCGCCCCAAACTCACCTCGCGCCCCCTGGAAATCGAAGTTTGTGCGGGCTCGTAACCATCTCATCATCGAACTACTTATTTCCCTCGGCTTACGCGGTGGCGAATTGCTTAAGCTAAAGACCACGGATATTAACAAGGCCGGTGCCTACCTCTCTGTGACGAGAACGCCTGACGATAAGGAGGACACCCGGCAATTCCAGCCGCAAGCCAAGACGGCAGCCCGGCAACTGCCGCTGTCCTCCGACCTGGTAACCGAGCTTGACCGGTTCATACGAGAGCAGCGTGCAAACATTCCAGCCAAACAGAGAAAGCACCGTTTTGTCTTTACTACCGATGACGGCAAGCCATTGTCCGAGCACTCATTAGGGGACATCTTTCGGGACCTGCGTAAGCATTGTCCGGACCTTCCTGTCAATCTGACCGCTCATAAGCTGCGATATACCCACACGGACCATTTATGGCAAACCTTGAGCGCTTTGCGTGGCACCGCTGATGAGAAGAAGACGGCCCTGCGTATCCACCAAGGCTGGTCAGATAAGTCGTCGATGCCCGAAAAATATGGGCGTCGGTATTTGAGTAGCATTGCAGACCAGGCGAGCATAAAGAATCAGACACAGTTGCTCAACGACAAGCCCGCCCCGGAGGAACTTGATGACTGCCCCTTCTAATCGATGCCCGGGCCAGGAGTCAGCCCCCGACGACTTACCGATAAGGGTTACATCGAAGGACGGTTTGGTTATTAATCCCTGTGACATGGTCTGGCAAGGGCGAGATGCGACTGACACGGTCTATATCGACTTCAGGCCTTTTATTATGTTGGCAACACCGGCACTGTTAAAGTCTCTGAAGCTGACGTTAGTTTGGTACTTACGCAATCGCGGGCTGGCTTCTGTAAAAAAGGCTGCTGAGTTATTTGAAGATTTGCTGGAAACAGAAACCGAGATGGGCTCAATCGAATTGCCTTACGCCGAGGTAACGGGGAGCATGCTCGTGAACTACCGAGTGGACGTAGTCGAGTTTTCCCCAAACACATGGCGAGTCTTAAAAGGATTCTTGAAACAATGGCATCGCCTTGGCCATCCCGGACTCACTGCTGACTCAGTAAAGTATCTTGAAAAAACGCGAGACAAGTCCGTGCCTGTCGGCCAAGCGGTTAAAACGCTCTGTCCTATCTTTGGGCCGTTCTCAGTATTGGAAAGGGAGGAGTTCGACGCGAAACTTCATGCCGCCTTTGCCGATGGTCGGCTCACTGACCTGGACTTTGCTCTACTGTTTCTGGTTCGCATCTTCGGTGCCCGACCCACGCAATTCGCCCAAATGAAGCTCTGCGATGTACTCCGGCAAGCATTGCCGGATGGTGGGTACGACTACTACCTTAGAATCCCTTCCGCCAAAAAGAGGCGAGAGAGCAGGTCTGTGTTCAAGACGCGACTATTAGTAAGTGACTTTGGCGAGTTCCTGTATCGCCTAAGCAAAAACTTGGAAATCCAATTCAAGGACCACTTGCAGGACCCAAGACAGGCTCCCTTATTCCCGGGAAGCTTTGCGCGGAAATCGTTCCCTGCGACGGGCTACGAATTTCATCGCACACGTTCGGCTATGGGTAAGCACATCAGGTATCTAGCCTCCTCACTGGAATGCGTCTCTGAACGCACCGGGGAACCAATGAATATGGTGGCCATAAGGTTTCGCCGGACCGTAGCCACCGTGTTGGCAGAAGAAGGCCATCCGCCAGAGGTCATCGCTGAATTTCTTGACCATGCCAACATTCGCCATGTCGTCGTATATGCAGGAATCACTGGCAAGCTGCATCAACGCTTTAACAAAGCAATGGCCCTTAAACTAGCACCGGTGGCACAAGCTTTTGCTGGCCTTCTGGTTTCACGCCATGAGGAGCCAAATGGTTTTCGAAAGGTGCGTTGTCCAGAATTGACTGGAACTTACGAACCCATCGCCAATTGCGGCAAGTTCGGTTTCTGTAAGTTCAACGCGCCCATCGCTTGCTACACCTGCGCAGGCTTCCGACCATTCACGGATGCGCCTCATGAACTCATCCTGGACCATTTACTAGCTGAGCGCGAACGGTATCTCTCCACCCAGAACAAGACCTTGGCAGTCACAGAGGACCGTACCATCGTGGCAGTCGCCGAAGTTGTCCGCTTGTGCACGGGCAGGCCAGCAGCCGAAGTGTTGGAAAACTACCGTCGGGCAAAGGAAGAGCGGCCAGTTGAGAAGGCGGCTAACTGACGATGGGAGAACTGATTGCATTTGTCCCGCGGGCAGACCGCGCGGCTGTTGATAATTTATCGGATTTTGTCACCTTCGTTCGCAAGTTGAAGGTCTTTGGCGCCTACCGGCAGTTCGACCACCACATTTGGAACGTGACGGACTACTTTGATGAGAAGGGGGAGCGAAATATCCATTGGTACGCTTTCGATGAGCCCAATGGCAATAAGCTGGTGCAATCCAAAAGCCAAGTATTGGAAGCCCCTTACCTAAACTTCGCGAAGGCCTATCTTACTCACGATTTCGCGCTGCAACCGGTAGCCATCACACCAGTAGCAGACCGGCTAAAGGCCTTGAAGATACTGGAACTGGCCGCCCGCCAAATGAAGATAGGCCTCCAAGTTACAGACCTCACTGGAGCTGTATTTTCCAGGGCTCAAGATTTGTGCCTGCAATCGCTGAGTCCGGCCAGCATCTACAAGGTTGGCATACACTTATCTAGCATTGCGGAATTCCTACCTGCCAACGGACTTGTTCGAGTGCCCTTTGTTTGGAAGTCTAATGCGCCCGCTCCCGCAGACACAACCGGAGCGCTGGGTTTAGAGGGGGATTTGGCTCGAGCAAAGAAGCTTCCTTCCAAGGCTGCCATCGACGCTATCCCAAAAATATTTCACATTTGCCATACCGATGCTCGTTATGACATCCCTACTCGCATCGCAACCTCAGCGTGCGCTGTGCTGATGAGTTGTCCTGCACGATTGAGTGAACTACTGGAGTCAGTGACAGATATAGAGGTGCAAGCATTCTCCGCTAGTAACAGCGGATATGGGCTTCGCTGGTGGCCGAACAAGGGAGGCACTTCCATCGTAAAGCCGATTCCGGAGTCCTTGGTTGATGTGGTCAAGCAAGCCCTTGAGAGCATCCGTGAAATTACAGAACCAGCCCGAAAGCTAGCCGCTTGGTATGAGCAGAATCCCGGAAAGCTATATTTCTACCCCGATGTGGCCCACCTAGCTGACAAATCCTATTTCACAATGAGTGAACTGGGTGAAATCATGTGGGGCAAAGATTTCAACCCGGAAACAGTTCGGACATGGGTTCGTAAAAACGAGATTTCCTATCAGAAAGAAAACCGCCGTGGAACGGTTACTCGCTTTCTTTACAAAGCCAAAGACGTTGCCCGACAGGTACATTCACAACTCCCGCATGGGTTCCCTTATTTTGGAAAAGACAAAAAAAAGCGGTATAGCGAATTGCTGTTCGTCTATCTTGGGCAGAGACTCAGCACATCATGTCGCCCGAACCGCTGCTGCCTAACTCATTACAACATGAGCAAATTTACACGGGCGTTGACTGGCACGGCTGAGGGTGAGGGCTCGATATTCAACCTCTACGGCTTTATCGAAGCCGATGGCTCACCTATCAGAGCCAACTCGCATCAGTTCCGGCATTGGCTGAATACCCTGATGAACGCTGCCGGCATGTCTCAAATTGATATTGCCCTTCTCTCTGGGCGGAAAGACATCCAGCAAAACAACGTCTACAACCACCTGACACCATCCCAACGGGTAGAGCGTCTGCGTATTCAGGTCTTAGATAGTGTGGATTCCAAGGGGCATTTTGCACTACCCACTGCCATCGTTCCCATTTCCAAAGAAGAGTATGCCGCTCAACGTATTCCTGTGGCCCATATGACAGACTTCGGCGTTTGTTTTCACGACTACTCGCAGGAACCCTGCCAGCAGCACAGGGACTGTCTGATGTGCAACGACCATGTATGCGTTAAGGGCGACGAGGAAGCAGAACGCAAACTCACCGAAAAGCTGGAGCGAACTCGACACCTGCTGGAAAACGCCCGTCAAGCCATGGACGACGAAGAATACGGTGCCGACCGCTGGGTTGCTCACAACACGAATTTGGTGACGCGGATGGCGGCCATGCTGGATAAGCTACGCGACCCGGATATTGCCCAAGGGGCCTTAATTCACCTGACTGTCCAAGACCAACCCTCAAAGCTCAAGGTCGCACTAGAACAACGCGTCCGTATTGAACTAGATTTTCCCCACGGAGTTCCCCTTGAAGCCAAACAAAATGCACAGTACATCAAGCGCCTCAACCAGCAGGTCAAGGGCGCCGGCACTTAACGAAAATAGAATTGAAAGCATAGTTCGACTATTAGACCAGTGGGAGGGTGAGCTCACATGGGTACTACTCGCCAAGCGCATCGAGAAGGAGCTTGGTAGCCACTACACTCGCCAGGCGCTGGACCGGCATGCTCGAATCAAGCTTGCCTACCAAACGACCAAGAAGCGGGTATGCACCTCGCCCAAGCCGCCAACCATAAGCAAAGCCGAGCTAACCCGTAGAGCCAACGATTACGAAAGCCTATTGAGAGAAAACGAGCGCCTCAAAACAGAGAACACGGCATTGCTTCAGCAATTTGTAGTCTGGTTGTTCAATGCCGGACAGAATGGTGTAACACGGGAGATGCTGAACAAGTCCTTGCCCCTGCCTAACCGAAGGGCGAGCGTGCCCCCTTTGGCCCAACACAGCCACGAAAACCGGACCTGAGCGCCACACCGACTGTCGATTATTATAATGATTTGGTACGGCTCCAATCGCCCTAGAGCAGACGCTGTATGGCAGTTTAGTTCCCAGCCGCTTATCTTTAGATTGAGAAATATTCGTTTCGGGCCTATTTAGCGGTAGCCATAACCTAAGTACCGTTACTCCGGCCAGAGGGCTAACGCTGGCGCCTCCCTTTTGAGCAGTGACAACTGCCATTCGTGTACTCAACTGAGGTTAGGTATTACCAATCGGAGAATGGCAGATGCTAACTAGAAATGGCGCGAAGCGTAATTTCAGTAGCTTCAGTCAGTCTGCTTGAAGCGAGTTTGGTGGAGCTATTTCGTGTTGATTCGCTGCCAGTATTTCGGCTTGACGCATTAGCTCGGATGCACTTACTCCGAGTGCGTCAGCAATCAGCCACAGAGTAAAAATACTCAGACCAACCTTACCCCGTTCAATACGGCCGACTCCGTTTCTATGAAGCTTGGCCGTTTCAGCCAGCTTCTCTTGTGAAATGTTTAGACGCTGCCGGGTGTCCCGTATGACACTTGCTAGTGCTTCGACTCGATTCATGCCTCTTCCCAGTTTAGGGGCCGAGTTTCAGCTGCTTTTCTGTTAGAATCTACACACTAAAATGTTCCACCCTAAAGTGTTCATTGCTTGCCAATATGCATTTGATTGGCCGGGTGAGGCTTGCCTGTAATCAATGGGGGTGTAGATTTGGAACGGAAACGCATTAAATATCACCCGAATCGTTTTCACGGCCTTTTTCCTGACGGGGATTGGCACACAAGATTAGCTACGGCTCTAGTATTGGCAAAAAGTGATACGACTTCGCGGGAGTTAGTTGCTGCCATTGAGGTCCTTGAGCAGTTGCTTGCAAAAAATGACGAGTGCAGACATACAGTGACTGCCGTTCAGTCACCACCGTTAGGTATGGAAGCAGCGTTTTTAATGAGCTGCATAGAGCAGTGCATCGATGTAGAACCTGCCAATCTTTGCCTGACTTCGACAGGGCAAATCGAGCTAACCATTACTGCGCGCGGTTACCTCAGCACTGTGCAGGGTATGGCAGCGTTGATTCTTTCGCGCGGGATGGCTGAGGCCAAAGCTATCATTTCCACAGCAGCATGGGCTTATAAATGAACATGCGGAGTACAGACCATTGGCTCGGCAGTTAAGAGCGTTAACTACATATTCGTTACTTGTCTATCATGATACTCATTCCAGATGATTTTCCCCGTGAAACCCCTCTTGGTTCGGTACCGGGTATTCAACCTAAGATACCTGTCCGCCTGGTTGAAGGTCGCTACATTGTTGGCCTAACAGACGAAGAACTGCTTCAGCGCTACGAATACTGCGATGACCTCGTACAACAGCTCGTCGCTTATTGCCGGCGCAAAGCAGATGAACATCCGGAGTGGTCTCACGAAACCACACTGGGCCGGATGGCGACAGGAGTGGCACGGAAAGGGCAATCAGGGGAGTGGGACGTCACCGCTGAGGAGCAAAGGTGGATGGTTTCCCAAATCAAGCTATTGCTGGGATGGTAAATCCTAGGTCTCTCGCCCGGTCGGAGTGGTTGCAAATTCACAAGCTAATTCAATAGTTTCAACCGCTGTTCCCAGGGAGTCATTACCTTTATGGACAATGACTCCGATATCACCCCCTCCTCCAAGGTGAATTCGTTGTTCTAACTTGGCCAGAAGTGCAGGAGCAATCGGCGCATCGCTGATGGTTTTCTCGTCAGCCCTTTAGGCCAAAAGCTGGCAACGAAGCGGCAAACGCAAAGCAGTATTGAACTCCTCGCTAGAAATTACGATAATTACTGTAATGTAATTATCGTAAAGGAGACTCGCATGCGTGAGATAGCAAGTTTCGAATTTGTATCCGACGCCGCTGAAGCCCTGCTGCTCGAGGGAGTCGAACCTTCCATCGTTAATGTCCAAAAGCGAATCGGCGGCGGGTCATACAGTACCGTAAAGAAACACCTTGCCGCATGGGCTGAAAAACGCGCGAAGGATGCGGCCGCGGCTTCCTCTGTGCCAGCGGAGGTGCTAGCCAAAGCCCAGGAGTTTGGTCGAACTCTGTGGGGGTTGGCTTCCATGGAAGCCCAGCGAGAGATTCAGAAAGCCAAGGAGGACGCCCAAGTTGAACTTGCGGCCGTTCGCAGTGAACTGGCTGAAGCAACTGGGGTCATTGCACGATTGGAAAACGTTGAAGCAGAACAAGCCGCAACGCTTGAATCGAGCCAAGCCCGGCTACGCGAAGTTGAACTGGCGTTGGTGGAGGCTCAGACCAAAGCGCTCAGGGTTCCTGTGCTTGAGAATGCCTTGGCTGATGCGCGTGCAGCCACAGAGAATCTCCGGGCTGAACTAACCCAAAAAGCTGCTGAGGCAGGAAGATTTAATGGGGAAGTTGAGACCCTGCGGACTCAGGTTCGCGAACTGATGGCAGCTCTGAAAAAGTAAGAGCGTTGCTCTAAGCGGGGTGCATAATCCACATTGAATAGCGGCACGATGCGTACTTATCCGATACATAGCAGACGCCAAGGGCTCGACGACCTCTCTCCACAAAGGTGTTACTACGCAACTGACCAAAACAGGGGGTTCGGCTTAGGCGGAATCTCTTTGCGCATTTGAAACAGTCGCTTTATAGGGGACGCAACATCACAGCCCTGGTCGGCCAGCGGCAATCCACTTGTCTGTGAGCGCGAGGCCCAGCCGATAGGCCAACGGCTTTCGAGTGCCGATGGGAGCGGTGAGCTTCTCAATGAGCGACTGCCGGTCGGCCGAGAATTGGAACCCGTTGCTGACTAACCCTGCCGGCCAGGAGGCCGCCACCGCCTGCGCCGGGAGCGCATACCGGGTGGCCGGCCCGCCATATCGCTTCTGGATGCGACCCTCCGCAACCATCTGGGCCAGGTGATAATTGACCGTCGAGCGCGGGGCCTTGAGTGCCGCTGCAATGGCTTCGGGGGAGCACTCAGCTTGGCCGGCGGCCAGCTGTTGGCCTAGATACCCGCGGATTTCGGCTTGGAGGTCGCGGCGGGGAGTGGCCATCTTCTCACTACCTTCTCAAAATATTGAAAGATAAGTCCATCTTCCAATAAACGTCCAAGTTATTAGAAGAAGAAAGCCAGGGAGACGCATTGCATCCCCCAACCGTCTAAAGCCACATCCCGGTACTCCGGTTCGAAAAACCTGGCTTTGGCTGACTGGCCGCTATCGGGAAACCACTACGACAGCTTTGGGGCGGCTTGCGACAGTTCTCGCTTCGAATTCATAGCCGGAAAGCGGCCTGTGAATTCCGATTCCTGGAAGCGGCCAGTCGCCACTGGGTACTCACGACCCAAAGCAGGCGTTGACACGGTTCATTTTAGGTGGCAACTAAGCGTCTCATTGCTGACATACGCGGAACTCACATCAGTGTCTTGACCATGAAGCCAATGACTGCGCAGGCCGCAATCACATGGATGACGTTCGCCTTAAACCGGAACAGCGCAATCGCAGCCCCCAAGGCAATGACTGCCGACATCCACTCGAACGAACCCTCAAACCCCTTTGGCCACAGGACGTGGTAACCGAAGAACAGGGCCAGGTTCAGGATGACACCGACCACAGCGGCCGTAATGGCGGTCAGCGGTGCCGTGAATTTCAGGTCGTTATGGGTCGTCTCAATGAAGGGGCCACCCATCAGGATGAAAATGAAGGACGGCAGGAAGGTGAACCAGGTAACCAGCGTTGCGGCAACGGCCCCCGCCAGGAACAGGCTGTCCGGACCAAACACCGCTTTGATGTAGCCGCCGACAAAACCGACAAAAGTAACCACCATGATGAGCGGCCCCGGTGTGGTCTCGCCCAGCGCCAGCCCGTCAATCATCTGAGTTGGTGTCAGCCAGCCGTAGTGTCCGACCGCGCCCTGATAAACGTAGGGCAACACCGCATAGGCACCACCGAAAGTCAGCAAGGCCGCCTTGGTAAAGAACCAGCCCATCTGCGTCAGCGTGTGCTCCCAGCCGTAACTGGTCATGAGCATGCCCATCGGCACCAACCACAACAGTCCGCCAATGAGAGCAACCTTCGCCAGCTTCGTCCAGCCGAAGATAGCGTGTTCAGGTGCCGGCGTGTCGTCGTCAATGAGCGCCCGACCGAACGATTTATCCGCCTTGCCATGCCCGCCGCCAGCCTTGAACTTGTCCGGCGCAATGCGCCCGCCGAAGTAACCAATAGCCGCAGCTACCGCGACAATGGCCGGGAACGGCACGTTGAGGGCGAAGATGGCAACGAACGATGCGGCCGCAATGGACCACAACACGTTGTTCTTCAGCGCCCGCGAACCGATGCGGTGCGCGGCCTGCACGACGATGGCAGTCACTGCAGGCTTGATACCGTAGAAGAGTCCGGCCACGAGAGGCATCTCGCCGAAGGCGATATAAACCCACGACAAGCCAATCAGGATGAATAGCGATGGCAACACGAACAGGGCACCGGCGACAATGCCACCCCAACTCCGATGCATCAGCCAACCGATGTAGGTAGCCAGTTGTTGAGCCTCAGGTCCGGGCAGCACCATGCAGTAGTTGAGCGCATGCAGAAAACGCCGCTCGGAAATCCAGCGCCGACGTTCCACCAACTCCTCGTGCATGATGGCAATCTGTCCGGCCGGGCCGCCAAAGCTGATGAAGCCAAGTTTCAGCCAGAACAGGAAGGCCTGCCAGAAGCTGACTTCAATGGGCGCGTTGTCGAGCGTTTCGGATTTCTCTGTCAGGGTCTGATTCATGATTTCTGGCCTTTCTCAAAGGAGGCCAGTAGTCCGTCAAAGATGTTGCTGGCAAATGCAAAAAGCTGGTCGTCGTCGAGGATGGTGTCGCGCAGACCGGCCAAGACTCCTTCGATACCAGCAGCTTCGGGCGGTTGAACCCCGCCGACGTCCAGGAAATGCACTAGGGCACCGAAGCGTTGGAGGGCCGGCGTTTCCAGACCAAAGCTGGCAAGCAGTACCTCGAAGGTCACTCGGGCGCCGACATGGGTGAACGTTGCACCATCGAAGTCAAAACCCAAGGCATCGGCCGGGCAGTCAGATGGGGTTGCCAGCCAAAGCAACTTGGCCTGCGGGTCGATGCAGCGGCGAATCAGCCAGGAACTGGCCAGCCTGTCCACCCAAGGGCGCCGACGCGTCGCCCAGACACGTCCCTGATATTCGGCAAGTTCCAAGCGGCCAATCGCTTCGTTGATGGGGCGTGGTTCATCCGGAGAAAGCGCCCAAGCTGCCCGTTGTTCGACATCACACAGGGCTTCATCCGCCTGTTTCTGTGCTTCGCCGGGAAAGAAGTCGATGGCAAGCAGGTTAGTGAAGGTCTTGCGCAGTCGGCGCGCCTGCTTCAGCACCTCGTTTGCCGTTTCCGGGTTAAGCCCGTCCCGAAGCGTCGTGATATCACCCAGCAGATTCGCAAAGTCGGCACTACGGTCGAACAGGGAGACAAAGTTGCCGTCGCTGGGTTCTTCAATGCGGACGACCAAGGCGGTCCCGTCGGCAGCCCGGACATCTGTTGCGACGGACTCAAGCGTGGCTCGGCAGGCCTCCCGTTCCGGCATCAGATAGACACCATCCCGCAAGACGGCCGCACCCGATGCCTTGAGGCTACGCCAGGCGCGCATGCGCGCCGTCGCGTTCTCGGTTGGGAGGCTGGTAATCAGTGCAATCCATGTATTCATGAACACACTCTACAATTAAGTAGAGTTTTCTACAAATATGTTCTTGAGCTGCACATCAGAAAGCGAATCCACTTGCATGTCACAATCCTGAGAAGACTATCCCTATCACCATCATGAGTCTCCGAGCTTCCATGTTCAGTCCGGGTGTCGTTGCAGCCCTCGTCGCAGCGTTGCTGTTTGGCGCCAGTGCGCCCATTGCCAAGTGGTTGTTGCAGGATGCCAGTCCCTGGATGCTCGCCGGGCTGCTCTATCTGGGTTCTGGTCTTGGCCTTACGCTATACCGCCTGGTGACTCATGCACCAGCCGTTTCCCTCCAGCGCGGCGAGGCTGGCTGGTTGGCTGCTGCGGTACTAACTGGCGGTATCGCCGGCCCAGTGCTTTTGATGTATGGCCTGACCGGGATGCCTGCTTCGGGGGCAGCTCTCTTACTAAATGCCGAAGGCGTCCTGACCGCAGTGCTGGCCTGGGTTGTGTTCAAGGAGAACTTCGACCGGCGAATCGGCTTGGGCATGCTGGCCATTGCCGGCGGAGCAGTGATTCTGAGTTGGCCCGGCGAAACCCGGTTTGCCGGAGCACTGCCGGCCATGGCGATACTGGGCGCCTGCTTGTGCTGGGCTATCGACAACAACCTGACACGAAAGGTGGCTTTGCTTGACGCTACCTGGATTGCCGCCGTCAAAGGGACAGTTGCCGGCAGCGTCAATATCTCTCTTGGCCTAGCACTGGGAAACCAGTTGCCGAACTGGTGGACCGTACAGGCAGCTATGGTTGTGGGGCTTCTCGCCTATGGACTAAGCTTGGTCCTGTTTGTCGTCGGGATGCGTCATCTCGGTACCGCCCGCACGGGAGCCTATTTCTCCGTGGCACCATTCTTTGGTGCCACCCTGGCGCTTTTGGCCGGCGAACCGATTACTTTCCCGCTGTTGACCGCAGGACTACTCATGGCTATTGGCCTTTGGCTCCATTTGACAGAGCACCACGAACATCAGCATGCCCACGAATCCATGGAACACAGTCACGAGCACACCCACGACGAACATCACCAGCACATACACGGGACTCCGATAGCTCCTGGAACAAAGCACGCGCATCTACATCGGCACGAGCCCATGGTGCATGTCCATGCCCACTTTCCCGACGCTCACCACGCCAGCCATCCGCATTGAATCGTAGCCGTCTTGGCCGTTCACGGTGTGCGGCTCAAGCCATCAAAGCAATATCAATTTCCTTGATGGTTTGCCGAAAAAACAGGTTCTATGTTTGCTTCAATCAAGCAGGGAGGGTGTTTTTGCAATAGTTCTTCCTATTTGTCCGAATCGAAGATAAAGCGCCGGCACAACGACCATATTCAACAGTGTCGAACTTGCCAGCCCAAACAGGATAACGACTGCCATCGGCGCCTGAATCTCGCTCCCGGGTTGCCCGGAGGCCAAGGCGAGTGGCACCAGGGCCAGGCCGGCCGCCAAGGCCGTCATCAGAATGGGCACCAGGCGTTCTTCCGCCCCGCGCACGACCGCTTCCCTGGCATCCTTGACGCCTTCCTGCTCTGCCAGATGGTGAATGTGGGCAATCATCATCACGCCATTGCGGGTGGCAATCCCGAACAGTGTGATGAAGCCGATGATGGAAGCTACGGACAAGATACCGCCTGTGGCAAATACCCCAATCACCCCGCCAATGATGGCCAGCGGCAGATTGAGCATGACTAGCAAGGCATCACGCGCCGTGCCAAAGGCTACGAAGAGCAGCAGGAAGATGCCAACGATGACACCCACGCCCAGAATGGCGAGGGTTTTTCCAGCATCCTCGGCGCTCTCGAACTGCCCGCCATACTCAACGTGATAACCCTGCGGCAAACTGACCTGGCTGCTGACGCGGGTACGGATGTCGGACACCACACTGGCGAGGTCGCGTTCGGCAACGTTGGCCATGACGACCATCTTGCGCTGCACGTTCTCACGGGTGATGTAGTACGGCGCCCGGTCGTTACGGATTTCAGCCAGGGCTGACATCGGCAGACGAGCGCCGCTGGCCGTGGTGATGAGCGTCGCCCGCACTGCATCCAGATTCTCCTTGGTGGATGGGTCGAAACGAACCGTCAGGTCATAGGTTGCCTGGCCTTGCTGGATACGACTGACCGCCATGCCGGAGAAAGCCATCTCGACGGCTTCGGCCACCTGACGAATCGACAGCCCATGGCGAGCCAGGGCATCGCGTTTGAAGCGCATGGTCAGGAAGGGGATGTCGCTCTGCTGCTCATCCGAAACATCAACAGCCCCAGGCACCGCTGTGACCAATGTTTTGATTTCCCCGGTCAGCCGGCGAAGCTCGTTGAGGTCCGGTCCAAATATCTTCACCGCGATGTTCGAGCGGTTGCCGGACAGCATGTGGTCGATGCGGTGGGAAATTGGCTGGCCGATGACCACCTGAGTGCCCGGTACGGAAGCGAGGTCGCCACGCAAGGCTGCCAGGAATGCCTCCTTGCTGCGCTCCCCCATTTTGAGGGTGACCTCGATTTCCGAGGCAGACACATCCATCGCATGCGGGTCACCCTCAGCACGGCCGGTGCGGCGGGCGGTACTGATTACTTCAGGGTGCGACAACAGGATTTGCTCGACCATTTCACCCATGCGGCCGGACTCTTCCAAGGCGGTTCCCGGCAAGGTGGCGGTGCTGACCGTCAGCGTACCTTCATTGAAGTCAGGCAGGAAGGTTCGCCCGGCCAGCGACAGCCCGACCAAGGCTGCCAGCAACAGCCCGGCACTGAGCAGGGCCACGGAGCGCCACCGGCTGACTGTCGCTTCCAGTATTCGTCGATACCCACGGTGCAAGGAGGCAATGAAGCGCGGCTCGATACCTTGCTCGACAATCTTCGACTTGGGCAGAAACAGTGCCGAGAGCACTGGCGTCACGGTAATGGCTACCAGCAGAGACGCCGCCAGGGAAACGACATAGGCGAAGCCCAATGGCACCATCAGACGGCCTTCCACCCCGCTCAGGAAGAAGAGCGGCATGAAAACCAGCATGATGATGACCGTGGCGAACACGATGGAGCCTTGAATCTCGCGCGTCGCCTCGTAAACCACCGTGACCGCAGCTCGTTGCCCCGCCTCGGGTTTGGCCAGGTTCTCACGCAGCCGGCGGACGATGTTCTCGACCACGATGATGGCGTCGTCCACCAAAGCACCCAAGGCTATCGCCATGCCACCCAGAGTCATGGTGTTGATGGTGGCACCCAGTGCCTTCATCGCCAGGATGGCCGTGACCAGCGACAGCGGGATGGCTATCAAAGTGATGGCTGTTGCCCGCGCCGAGAGCAGAAAGGCGAAGACGATGGCGATGACCAGGATGGCTCCGTCGCGCAGCGCGGTGAGCAGGTTGTCGATGGAGACGCGGATGAAATCGGCTTGCCGGAAAATGTGGCGCTCGATTTTCATGCCCTCGGGCAGACCGGACTGGATTTCCTCCAGGGTTTGGTCAAGGCGCTCGGTCAGCTCCAGCGTATTGGCTCCGGGCTGCTTCTGGATGCCCAGGATGACGGCCGGCTTCCCGTTGTGCGAACCGATACCGCGCTTGGGCGCAGCCCCGATGCCGACTTCGGCGATATGCCTTATCAAAACTGGTTGGCCGTCGCGCACACTGATGACTGTATCGCCAATGTCGTCGAGGGTGTTGATACGCCCCAAGCCCTGAATCAGGTATTCCTGCCCGGACTCGACATAGAAGCCACCAGAGGAATTCTGGTTCGAGTCGCGCAGCGCCTGCGTCACCTGGTCGAGCGTCACGCCATAGGCAGCGAGCCGCTCAGGCTTAACGGTCACCTGGAATTGCTGGGTGTCGCCGCCGATAGGCAGCACTTCGGCCACGCCAGGCACGGCCAGGATGCGCCGTTTGAGCACCTGTTCCGCCGTGTTCTTGAGGACGATGCCGGAATGCCGGTCGGAGTTCAGGGCGATGAAGAGGATTTCTCCCATGATGGAGGCCGCTGGCGTCATGGCTGGTGCCGCCACATCGGGTGGCAGCGAAGCACGCGCCACTTGCAGGCGTTCGGCCACGACCTGGCGAGCCCGGTAAAGGTCAGTGCCCCACTCGAATTCGACGATGACCACCGACAGCCCCACCTTGGTCGCGGAACGAACGCGACGGACGCTGGGCGCGCCGTTCAGTGCCGTCTCGATGGGGAAGGTGACCAGGGTTTCGACATCGGTCGGTGCCATCCCATGAGCTTCGGTGACAACGGTGACCGACGGTGCGGTCAGGTCAGGAAAAACGTCAATCTGGGTGCGCGTGGCCTGCCAACTGCCCCAGACCAGCAACAGGATGCCGGCCAGTAGCACAAACAGTTTGTTGCGCAGCGACCAGGTGATGATGTGTCCAATCATGTCGTCACCTCATCAATGCGCGTGGCCGTGGCCGATTTCGCCACTCTTGGTCGCCGCCAGCTTGAGCAGGTAGGCCCCTCGCGAGACAACGCGTTGTCCGGGCTCCAGGCCCTCGATGACCTCGACCCAATCGCCATCGCGAGCCCCCAGACGAACCGCCTGGCGGTCAAAGGATTCACCGCTGCGCAGGATGAAGACGCTCGGGATGCCAGCCTCATCGATGACGGCCGAGGCGGGAATGGCCAGGACTTCTTTGCTGCTGCCGGAAACGACTTGCCCCTTGATGGCCATGCCAATCCGCAGGCGCTCATCCGGTTGCGAGAACTCGAAGACCACGGGCACCGTCCGGGTCACGGTATCCACCGCGCCGCCGACTGCGATGAGACGCCCGTTCTTGCCGGCAGTCACCTCGAAGGCCTGCTCGATACCATCGACACGGAAGGTGGCCCCGGTCGGCGCCCGCAGGCGCACCGCATCCGATTCCGGTACCTTCAAATCCAGCCAGAAGACGCGGCGGTCGGAGACGTGGAATAGCGTGCTGCCTTCCTGTGCAAAGCCACCCGGGGTGGCGCGTACATCGACCAGAACACCGCTCACTGGCGAGCGCAACGGGATGCCACCACTGGCACCACTGTACTGCCCCAGACGGCCATCGGCCGCTTCCAATGTGGCTCGAGCGCTAGCTTCCTGAGCGCGGGCAGAGAGCAGACGTTTTTCAGGAACCGCTTCATCCTTGAACAAGCCCTCCATCCGGGCCAGTTCACGGCTGGCCAGGTCCAGTTCCACCTTGGCTTTACGTGCATCGGCCTGAAGCGAGGCCATGTCGGTGTCACCACCCAGACGCGGGGCGAAGTAGGCCAGTATCTGGCCTTTGCTGATTTTCTGACCCAGCACCGGGAAATTGCCCGAGGCCTTGACCGTCCCGGCTGCGGGCGCGGTGATAAGAGCCTCGCCATCAGGGCGTGCGATAAGGGTTCCGGATGCAGGTACCGAGGTGCGCATGACTTTGGTAGCCACCTCAGCCGTTGCGTAATCCACCTTCCACTGCTGTTCCTTGGTGAAGCCGATGCCCCCTTCTTCCTCTTCTGGGTGCTCGGCTTCTGCACGCTTGCGGTCGGGATAGACGGTAATGGCCCCCAGGTTGTGACGGGTGGTGAAGTCTTTCGTCACCACTTCCACGGTCAACTCCCTTTTCCCGGCCATTTTGGGCATGCCGATTGGCCGGAAAATACCCGCCTGGCTGGGGGCCTCGATAGAGAAGGACTCTTCCGGCTGGCCATTGCCGGACAGAATGACGGTCACCTTGCCGGCCGCCAGCGCCCGGAAGTCGCTGAGCGTCGAGAGATGGGCGGCGAAGGCCGATTCCTCACCGACGACGAGTTGGGGAAATTCGACGAACAGTTCGGTCTTGTCACCGTAGTGGGTGATTTTTACGCCACCGGCGCCGTGGTCGTGACCATGCCCTTGTTCAGCTGCTGCGGGCTTGTCATGGTCATGCGGCTGGTTGGCGTTATTGCAAGCGCCGAGGAGCAGCGCGGCGCACAGGGTAGCTATCAGGGTCTTGTTCATTGCGTCACGGTCCCGGTTAGTAGGTCGTATTCGATGCGCGCCTGGCGCGCCTTCCATTCCAGTTCGAGTGCGGTAATCTCGGTATCCAGCGCACCGCGGTAGGCATCAAGCAGTTCAAGCAGGGAGGATTCCCCGCCGCGATAGGCCGACTCGGCGATGCGCAGCAACTCCGGCGTCTCGGCCACTGCTTTGCTGCGGTAGGACTTGGCGGCGGCCGTCAGGCGTTCGAGCTGGCGTTGCAAGCCGCGCAATTCGCCTTCGGCGCGGCTTTTGGCTAGCCCATATTCGCTGCGCGCTTGCATGGCTTCGGCGGCTGCCCGGCGTTGGCCAGCCTGCTGGCGGTCAAACACCGGCAACGGGATGGCGACCGTCATGACCGTCGCGTTCTCCCGGCTGATGCCGTTATCGGTTTGCTTGGGGCCAACACCCAAGGTGACATCGGGAATCCAGCCTCGGCCGGCGGCTCGACCTTCGAGGTCGGCTGCCTCGGCGCGACGGGCCAAAGCTTGCAGGTCAGGGCGCTGGTCAAGCACGCTGGCAACGTCGGGCATGGCCACTGGCGTATTTGGCAGCAGTTCACCAAGCAGTGTGCCGGGGGCTTGGCCAGCAGAACCAAGGAGTGCAGCCAGACGTTCTTTGGCACGTTCCAGTTCCCCTTGTGTTGTCTGCAAGCGTGCATCGGCACTTTGTCTTTCGCGGGCCAGGCGGCGACGGTCATAGCCCGAGGCTTCGCCGGCACGGGAGAGCTTGTCGACGAGGCTTTCGACGCGAGCAAAGCGCTCGGTCCAGGTCTGAGTCGCACGTGCCGTTTCCTGATGGAGGAGCGCTTCGTGGAAACGCCGCCGAATCTCTGCCGCCCATTCGCCGCGACGCAGGGTGTTGCCCGCATACGCGGCTTCCACTCTTGCCTCGGCAGCTTCCTGGCGTAGTCCACGCCGACCGGAAATGTCGAAGCTCTGGGAAACCAGCCAGGTTTCCTCAGTGGTCGTGGAGGAGCCTCGCCCCTTGTCGCGCCCGTAGGAGAGTGTGGGGTTGGGGAGCGCACGTGCCGCCAGCGCATTGGCTTGAGCGGCGTCCACAAGCGCGTTGTTCAGGTCAGAGACCTCTGTACGAGCCAAGCCACGCCGAATAGCTTCGCTTTCGGTCAGGGATGACGGTTGTGCGGCTGCGGTCAGTGGCAGCGCAGCCAGTAATACACAGAATAAGTGTCGCATCGGACTCCTCGGGGCATGCAAATGGAAACGAGGTGGCCGGCAGGCGACAACGACGAAGACTGCCCAGGGCAGTTCGCGGAAATACGGCTAGCCGGCGTTAAAGCCGGGCTAACGGAGGTCGGTCAGTGACGCGGGGGATGTGCGAGGTGAATGCCGCAGATGGACCGGGCAACTCACTTCGAAATTCGGGTGAGGCAATATTTTGCGGGACTTCGAAGACGAGCATGCTGTAGACGTGATGGAAGTGGCCATCGTGATGGCCATCATCGTCGTGGTCTGCGTGCATGTCGCCATGAACGACTACGTCTCCCGTAACTTCGGCGAATTCATGGTGCCCTTCATCATCGTGGGCATGAAATCCCACGGCGACCTCGAAATCATCGAGATGCCCATGCAGGCTTGCCGCCGTTGCCAGTGAAAGCTGGAGCGGCAGAAGACAGATGAGAAGGATGGCCAGAATGCGACGCATGCGCCGGATTCTAGCTCAGTATTCAGGTGATTGTTGAGGATGAGGTCAGTCTGGAATGGGAGTGGTTGCAGCCATTCAATCCTAGCGTCGTCAGTTTCCGCTATTGGCCGGTTGGGTGAGTTCGCCAATGGCAGCTTCGGAGCAGTCCAGTTCGCTAAACCTGGTTTTGGCTGACAGGCAGCTTTCGGGAAACCGCCACGGCCGTTTTGGTCGTCGTGAGTACCCAGTGGCGACTGGCCGCTTCCAGGAATCGGTATTTCACTGGCCGCTTTCCGGCTATGAATTCGAAGCGAGAACTTTCGCAAGCCGACCCATTGCTGTCACTCATTGGCAGCAATGGGAACATCTGAAATCATGAATAAACCAGCCTTCAAGAATCCGAATTGCATTATCTATATTGACGTTGCATGCCACTCAACGTGGAAAGCGAATTGCAAACCTGGTTAAGCCACTCTCGGACGTTACCGAGACCTCCCCTCCATGGGCTTGGACAATCGAGCGAGTGATAGCCAATCCAAGGCCAGAGCCTTCCCCGTAGTGTTGACGTGATGCATCTGCACGGTAGAAACGGTCAAACAACCTTGGTAGATGTTCGGGCGCGATAGTTTCCCCTGTGTTCTCCACGGAAACGACGGTCTCTCCCTCTGGAGTTTCCGTGAGTTCAATAGAGATTCGTCCAAGTTTGGGTGTGTGGCGGACTGCATTCGACAGCAGATTGCCAATGGCACGGCGTAGCATTAACCGGTCACCAGCAATGGATGCCTCTCCTGAGCACGAGAGCCGCAATTGCTTCTCGTCGGCATAAGCTTCGTAATACTCCATCAGACTGGATACTTCGGCCCGCAGGTCTACATCCTCGCGGAGCGGAATCAAGAGATTGTTGTCGGCTTTCGCAAGGAACAACATATCGGCAATGGTTCTCGACAGGCGCTCAAACTCTTCCGCATTTGACGCCAAGACGTCCTGGTATTCATCGAGTGTTCGTGCTTTAGATAGCGTGACTTGGGTTTGGGTCAGCAAGTTACTGACGGGGGTACGCAGTTCATGTGCAAGGTCCGACGAAAAATCCGAGAGACGCCGAAAGGAACCCTCTAGCCTTGCGAGCATACCGTTAAGAGTCCGGACGACTTCGGCAAGCTCAAGAGGAATACTGCCTTCCTCGAGTCGCTGGTCCAACTTCTCCGCCGTAATATCAGCTGCATGGCGAACAATGTCATGCAATGGTGCTAGGCCGCGACGCGCTGCTAATCCCCCTAGGAGTCCTGATAGCGTGGCAGCAAGAGCGACGACAGCCCACATCGTGAGTCTGAACGACTGCATGAAGTGTTCGTGATGCGTCAAATCAGTCGACAGCGCAACGGTCGTTGAGGTCCCACCTGGAATGCCTGTTGGAGCCGTACCCATAATCCCCCGATAAAGATGCTGGTCGGAACCTGTCCAAGTTCGGGGGAATTGCGCAGCCGGGCCTTGAGGCTGGTTTCCCTTAGGAAATGAAGCTCCTTCGGATAGATACAGCGGTTTGCCCGCATCCCCCCAAATACCAACCGCCAAGCCGTGATGACCAATCAAAGCAGCGTCCAGTTGGGCAGGTATGGTTTCCAAATCACCAGGGCTGCGAGTCGCTGCGAGGGCGTGCTGAATAAGCTCGAGCTTGCCTTCAAGTAGTTCGAGGTCCATGTCCTCGAAATGACGCTCGACCAGCGAGCCTATGACCAAGCCAAGCAGTAGCAAGACTGACGTCGAGACGACCGCGAAAAGCAGCGTTAACCGCGTGGTAAGTGAGTTGCCGGCCACCCACTTCATTATTCGGCTTCCAGAACGTATCCCATGCCTCGGGCGGTATGAATGAGCTTCTGCTCGAACCCGTCATCGACTTTGGCACGGAGACGGCGAATGGCTACCTCAATGACGTTGGTGTCGCTATCGAAATTCATATCCCAAACCTGGGAGGCAATCAGCGAGCGGGGCAGCACCTCCCCTTGGCGGCGAAGTAACAACTCAAGTAGCGAAAATTCCTTCGACGTCAGGTCAACTTTTTTGCCTGCACGGGTAACACGTCGGCGCATCAGGTCGAGTTCCAGGTCGCCGGCTTTGAGGAGGTCAGACTCTTTCGCTTTACCCCCGCGCCGCAGCAAAGTACGCACTCTTGCCAATAGCTCGGAAAATGCAAATGGCTTGACCAGGTAGTCATCAGCACCGAGCTCCAGCCCCTTCACCCGGTCTTCAACCGAGTCTCGAGCCGTCAGAAAAAGTACCGGCATATCCTTGCCCGCTTTGCGAATGCCCTGCAGGACTTGCCACCCCTCGATGCCCGGCAACATAACGTCCAGCACTGCGAGGTCGTAGGCCTCGGTCAATGCCAAGTGTAGTCCGTCGAGTCCGTCTCTGGCGAGGTCGACCATAAAGCCTGCTTCGGATAGCCCTTGCTTAAGGTAATCGCCTGTTTTCGGCTCGTCTTCGACGACCAATATCCTCATCGAACTTCTCCCCGTGACGCACTGTGCTAGTGCTCATTTTGCGCTGTGGCGGAGGATTAGCCGCCTAGATAACAAAAATGTAATTTTTTGGTCAGTCTCTGGTTAGGTGGACATCACCAAAATGGTGCATGTTGTAATCAGGAGATGTAAATGAAGCAATTTCTATTGGGCGCTGCGTCGGTAGTCGGACTCGGGGTTATCGCGGGCTATGGCCTCATTCAGTCAGGCGGCATCGACTTTGCTGCCGATTCAACTCATTCGCCCAGCATGACCAAGGTCATTGAGTGGGCACGCGAACAGTCCGTAGCCAAGCAAGCCAAGGACATCGTCCCGCCAACAGACTTGGATTCCGAAGAGCGCATTCGCCGCGGCGCAGGAAACTACGAGGCTATGTGTGTCAATTGCCACCTGTCACCTGATGTCGAGGACAGCGAGATACGCAAGGGCCTGTATCCAAGCCCGCCAAACCTGTCGCTGGCAGCCCCTGCAACCGAGGAACCAGTAGCAGATGCCCGCCGATTCTGGATTATCAAACATGGCATCAAGGGTTCCGGGATGCCGGCTTGGGCGAAAGGTGGGATGGATGATGAAGCCATCTGGGACCTGACGGCCTTCATCAAAGTCCTGCCGAAGCTCTCAGCCGCCGACTATCAGGCCCGCGTTGCAGCCAGTGAAGGACACTCGCACGCCGGCATGGAGCACCCCGCTCCAGAAACGAGCTCCCCCAAACCTCATAACCATGAGGGCCATTCCCACAGCAAGCATAAGCACAGCCATTGAGGCCCCCTTGATTACCGAAATGTAATTTTTTGGTCAGCTTGCTGTTGGGTGCAGATACCTAAACTTTGTGCCAATACGTTCCCACTCACAGCTCAACGAAGGTCGACATGTTCAAGACTAGCTCCCTGATTATTGCCCTGTCGCTGTTTGCCGGCATCAACCTGGCCCAGGCGGCGGAGCGCGTTGAAGTGTTCAAAAGCCCGTACTGCGGCTGTTGCGAAAAATGGGTAGAGCACATGCGCAAGGCCGGTTTTGATGTCGTCACCAAGGACGTCAATGATGTTCCTGCGGCTCGAAAGGCTGCCGGCATGCCGGAGCGATTCGGCTCCTGCCATACCGCCAAGGTCGGTGGGTATGTCGTGGAAGGCCATGTTCCCGCTGCTGATGTCCAGCGCCTGCTGAAAGAAAAACCCAAGGCCGTCGGCTTGGCCGCGCCAGGCATGCCCCAAGGCTCACCGGGCATGGAAACCAATCACCCGCAAGCCTACGACACGCTGCTCGTTCAGGCTGACGGCAGCTCCAAAGTTTTCACTAAACATTAACCTTTATCTCTCGGAGAACCCCCATGAAGAAGTTGATTGCATCCTTTGCTTTTGTCGCCACTCTGGCTCCCGCCTTCGCAATGGCAGCTGACCATGATGTGCATGCCGGTCACGGCGCCATGCACTCGGACGCGGCACAATCCACACTCATCGACGGCCTAGTGAAAAAGGTCGACAAGGCCGGCGGCAAGATGACTGTTTCCCATGATGCACTGCCCAATGGCATGCCAGCCATGACCATGGCGTTCAAAGTCAAAGACGCTTCGTGGCTCGACAAAGTAAAGGCCGGCCAGAAAATCCGCTTTGCTTCGGACAACGTCAATGGTGCGATGACTATCGTGCGCCTGGAATTGCCAAAGTAAGGGTATGTTGGCACGCGGTGCCACCGGAAATCATCACGAGGACAAACAGATGAAACGAATAACTACCTCGCGCAAAATCCTGTGCGCCGCGCTCACCGCAGCTTGGTGCCTGGGTGCCCAAGCTCAGGCCCAACCGGGCAGCACTGTTGAAAGTCTGCTTTCCCTGGCGCGAGAAGGTAATCCCGACTTCGCCAGCATGCGTTATGAAGCCGACGCAGCCGCAGAGCGCATCACACCCGCCGGCGCTCTACCAGACCCCAAGCTGCGCACCGAGCTGATGGACATAACCAAAGGTGGCTCACAAAGCGCCTCATTGTCCCCCAGCCGCGTCGGCAGCACGCGCTACACGCTGATGCAGGACATCCCCTGGTTCGGCAAGCGTGACCTGAAGCGTGAGATTGCCGAACTCGAGGCGGAAGGTGCCAAAGGGCGTGCCTATGGCACATGGAGCGAGGTCGCCACCAAAATAAAGACCACCTACGCGCAACTCTACTATCTGGTGCGCAATGAAAGCCTGACCAAGGAAATTCTCGACCTGATGCTCCGCCTGGAAAAAATTGCCCAGGTTCGCTATGCCGGTGGCCTGGCTGCCCAGCAGGATGTCATCCGGGCCCAGGTCGAACAGACCTCGATGCGAAATGAACTCATCGCCCTGGAGACCGAGCATCACCATTTAATGACTAGGATGAATGCCTTGCTGGGACGTCCAGCCAATGCACCGTTGGCGATGCCCGAAGGCCTGCGTCCGTTGCCAATGCCCGCCAAGCTCGATTACGTCTCTCTTGAGGAACGTGCCCGCGCCCGGAATCCGATGCTGTCAGCCGAAGAGCACCGCATCAAGGCTGCCGAGAAGAGCCGCGACCTGGCCTACAAGAATCGCTACCCCGACCTCACCGTGGGCGTTGTGCCCAATCAAATGCAGAACGAAGTGAAGCAGTGGGACTTGATGTTTGAAATCAACATTCCACTCCAGCAGTCCAGTCGCCGCGCCCAAGAGCGCGAGGCAGAAGCGATGGTGTCGGCGAGTCGCGCCAAGCGTGATGCAACCTCGAACCAGCTCCTGGCTGACCTTTCCACCAATATTTCCGAACTCGAAGCCGCTCGGCGAACCGAACGGCTCACGACCGACAGCCTGCTGCCCCAGGCGGAACTTACCTTGAAGGCCGCGCTGGCCGGCTATGAAACCGGCAAGGTCGACTTTGCGACCCTGCTGGACGCACAGCGCCAGATTCGCCAGGCAAAACTCAACCAAATCAAATCGCGTGCCGAGGCCCAAGTCCGCCTTGCAGAAATCGAACGAATTCTCGGAGAAGACCTATGAACAAGGGAGTGATTGCCGCCGCCGTGGTGGCTGCGTTGGCTGCTGGTGGCGGCTATTGGGCTGGCCAGAAGAGCGCTCCGGCTCCGCACGCCGCTGGCGCCACCAACGTTGCAGCAGATTCTGGGAAGAAGGAACGGAAGATACTTTTCTACCGCAATCCAATGGGCCTTCCCGACACCTCGCCGACCCCGAAGAAAGACCCGATGGGCATGGACTACATCGCGGTCTATGAAGGCGAGCAGGATGACGAGCCGGCCTCTGCCAACCAAATAAAAATCAGCACCGAGAAAATTCAGAAGCTCGGTGTACGCACCGAAGCTGCCACCCTGCGCAATCTGGACAAGGTAGTCCGGGCGGCCGGTCGCATCGAACCGGACGAGCGCCGGACCTATACCATCTCCCCGAAATTCGAAGGCTATGTCGAGCGTCTGCACGTCAATGTCACCGGCCAGCCCGTCAGCAAGGGCCAGCCGCTGTTTGAGGTTTACAGCCCAGAATTGGTTTCTGCCCAGCGTGAATACGCTATCGCGGTCCAGGGGCAAGAAAGCCTGAAGGGGGCCGAAAGCTACACCCAGGACAGCATGCGTCAATTGGCTGAATCGAGCCTCGCCCGACTGCGCAACTGGGACATATCTGAAGAGCAGGTGAAGTCCTTGGCCAAGTCGGGCGAAACCCGGCGCACGCTGACTTTCCGTTCGCCGGTCAACGGCATCATCACCGAGAAGAAGGCCGTTCAAGGCATGCGCTTCATGCCTGGCGAGGCCCTGTATCAAGTTGCTGACCTGTCATCGGTCTGGGCGATTGCCGACGTCTTCGAACAGGACATCGGTTTAGTGAAGTCAGGTGGCAAGGCAAAAGTCAAAATCAATGCCTATCCCGACAAGACCTTTGAAGGCACCATCAGCTACGTCTATCCGACGCTGAAGGCGGAGACCCGAACCATCCAGGTTCGCATCGATTTGCCGAACACGAACAACCTGCTGAAGCCGGGTATGTTTGCCCAGCTTGAATTGCCAACTACCGCCAAGGGAGCCGTCGTCACCGTACCGAACTCGGCGGTGATTGATAGCGGCACACGCCAAATCGTTCTGGTTCAGGCCAAGGAAGGCCGATTCGAACCCCGCGAGGTCAAGCTCGGCGCTCGCAGCGATGACCGGGTAGAAGTCATTGATGGTGTCCGTGACGGCGAGCAGGTGGTCGTTGCCGCCAATTTCCTGATTGATGCCGAGAGCAATCTGAAAGCGGCTATCGGTGGCTTTGGCCACTCAGGCCACGGTGCAGCAGCACCCTCCGATAAGCCGGCAGCTGCAACAGTCGGCAACAAGGCCGAAGGCAAAGTCGAAGAGGTCGATGCCAAGGCGGGTACGGTCAGCATCACGCATGGTCCGGTGCCCAGTTTGAAATGGCCCGGAATGACCATGGAGTTCAAACCCGCCAACGAAGCCATCATGAAGCAGTTGAAACCAGGGGCTGCAATTGACTTTGAGTTTGTCGAACGTGGCCAGGGCGAATGGGTTATCACGTCCGTTCAACCTGCTAGCCAGCCTGCTGGCAAAGCCAACCCGCACGCCGGACACTGAGGAACTGCGAGATGTTGGCCAAAATCATTGAATGGTCAGGACGTAACCGCTTCCTGGTCTTGCTAGCCACGTTGTTCATCATTGTGGCCGGCGTCGTGGCGGTCATGCGAACGCCGCTCGATGCACTTCCCGACCTGTCCGACGTCCAGGTCATCGTCTATACCGAGTACCCCGGCCAGGCCCCCCAGGTCGTCGAAGACCAGGTAACCTATCCGTTGACGACCTCAATGTTGTCGGTGCCCAAATCCAAGGTGGTCCGCGGCTTCTCGTTCTTCGGTGCGTCCTTCGTCTACATCATTTTTGAGGACGGCACGGACATCTACTGGGCGCGTTCGCGGGTTCTGGAATACCTCAATTTCGCCGCCGGACGTATGCCCAAAGGCGTTACGCCGCAGATAGGACCGGATGCGACGGGTGTGGGCTGGGTCTATCAATACGTCGTCCTGGCCAAGGACAAGTCGCTGGCCGAACTGCGCACCCTGCAAGACTGGTATGTGCGTTATCAACTGACCAAAGCCCATGGTGTCGCCGAAGTTGCCTCCATCGGCGGCTTCGTCCAGACCTACCAGGTCACCGTCGACCCCGTGAAGCTTCGTTCCTACGGCATTCCGCTCGCCAAGGTCTCGCAGGTCATTCGTGACTCGAACCGGGACGTCGGTGGCCGTGTTATCGAAATGGCCGAAACCGAGTACATGGTCCGTGGCAAGGGCTACTTGCGCGGAATAGGCGACATCGAAAACCTCGTCGTCAAGGCAGAAAAGGGCACACCAGTCCTTATACGGGACATCGCCCGCGTTGAACTGGCACCCGACGAACGCCGTGGCCTGACCGAACTCAATGGTGAAGGCGAAGTGGTCTCGGGCATCGCCATGGCCCGCTATGGCCAGAACGCACTGGAGGTCATCCACAACCTCAAGGAGAAAATCGGCGAAATCTCGGCTGGCCTCCCCGAAGGGGTGACCATCGAGTCGGTCTATGACCGCTCCGAGTTGATTCACCGGGCCATCGACACCCTGAAGCGCACGCTGGTTGAGGAAAGCATCATCGTGGCCCTGGTCTGCGTCGTATTCCTCCTCCACCTGCGAAGTGCACTGGTGGCCATCCTCATGCTGCCGGTTGGAGTTCTGATTTCCTTTATCGCCATGCGCCTTCTCGGCATGAACTCGAACCTGATGAGCTTAGGCGGCATCGCCATCGCCATCGGCGCGATGATTGATGCAGCCATTGTGATGATTGAGAACGCCCACAAGCATATCGAGCGTCTGCCTGAGAACCACACGCACGCCGACCGGGCCGAAGCCATGATTACCGCCTGCAGGGAAGTCGGTCCGGCGCTGTTCTTCTCGCTCCTCATCATCACCGTTTCATTCCTGCCGGTATTCACTCTGGAAGACCAGGAGGGCCGACTGTTCTCGCCGCTGGCCTACACCAAGACCTTCTCGATGGCCGGCGCAGCACTGCTTTCCGTCACGCTGGTGCCTGTCCTGATGATGCTGTTCATTCGCGGCAAAATCATGCCCGAGGCCAAAAATCCGGTGAATCGTTTCCTCATTTGGGTCTACCGGCCCATCATCGCCTGGGTCATGCGGTGGAAGAAGACCACCATCGTGGCCGCCATCGTTGCGCTCGTGGTTTCCATCTATCCGGCCAGCAAGCTGGGCTCGGAGTTCATGCCCACCTTGAACGAAGGCACCTTGTTCTACATGCCGGCTTCTCTGCCCGGGATGTCGATTACCAAGGCCGCCGAACTGCTGCAAACGCAGAACAAAATCATCAAGAGTTTCCCGGAAGTCGCCTCGGTGTATGGCAAGGCGGGCCGTGCCAATACGGCTACCGACCCGGCACCGACCGAGATGTTCGAGACCGTCATCAACCTCAAGCCGGAGTCCGAATGGCGCCCGGGATTGACCACCGACAAGCTCATTGCCGAGATGGACAAGGCATTGCAGTTCCCGGGGGTATCGAACGCCTGGACGATGCCTATCAAGGCTCGCATTGACATGCTCTCCACCGGCATCCGGACCCCCATCGGTATCAAGGTGTTCGGCAAGGACCTTACCGAGATGGAGCGCCTGGCCCGGGAAATCGAGACTGTCGTGAAGGAAGTGCCGGGAACCACGTCAGCGTTTGCCGAACGGATTACCGGGGGCTACTACCTGAACATCGAACCGGACCGTACCCAGCTGGCCCGCTACGGCCTGGCGGTTGGCGACGTCCAGGAGGTCATTGGGCAGGCGTTGGGCGGCGAGATGGTGACCACGACCGTCGAGGGACGCGAGCGTTTTGGGGTGACCGTGCGTTACCCCCGCGAACTTCGCTCAGACCCGCAACAGATTGCCCAGCAGGTACTGGTGCCGACCATGGATGGTGCAATGATTCCGCTGGGGCAGTTGGCGAAGATTGAAGTGGCCAAGGGGACGCCGGGCATCCGGACTGAAAATGCGCTGCTCTCCGCCTACATCTTTGTGGACATCCGGGAACGTGACATCGGCGGCTACGTGGCTGACGCCAAAAAGGCGGTTGCTTCGAAGGTCAAATTCCCGCCGGGCTACTACGCGACCTGGAGTGGTCAGTTCGAGTCGATGGAACGTGCCATCGAGAAGATGAAGATTGTTGTGCCGGTCACGCTGCTCATCATCTTCCTGCTGCTCTATCTCAACTTCCGGCGCATGACCGAGACCATCATCGTCATGCTATCCGTACCGTTCGCCCTAGTGGGTGGTGTTTGGCTGATGTGGCTGCTGGGCTACAACCTCTCAGTCGCCGTCGCGGTGGGCTTCATTGCCCTGGCCGGCGTCGCTGCCGAGACGGGGGTCGTCATGCTGATTTACCTCGACCATGCCTGGGAAGCACTCAAGGCCAAACGCCAAGCTGAAGGAAAGGAACCCAGTGTGGGCGACCTCTACGAAGCCATCATGGAAGGGGCCGTAGAACGGGTTCGCCCCAAGATGATGACCGTGGTGGCCATCATGGCAGGCCTGCTCCCCATCATGTGGGGTACCGGAACGGGGTCTGAAGTCATGAGCCGGATTGCAGCCCCGATGGTCGGCGGGATGATTTCTTCCACGGTTCTGACCTTGGCGGTTATTCCGGCTATCTACGCCCTGGTTAAGCAGTGGCGACTCACCAAAAAGTTGGAATCTTGAAGAGCGAGTCATGACTACCTTTGGTACAGCCTCTCCAACCTGCGCCCATTGCGGAAGTAGCGATAAGGAGAGACTGTACCTTAAGGAGGACCACTGCCATTGCTGCGAGGGCTGCCTGCTGGACCGGTGTGTCGGTCAGAAGCCGACGCTCGACTTGGCCGGGCTGTACTCCGGGTTCGTTGAGGCCCTTGTCCGCACATTGGACATGCGAGAACTGGAGACTGGGCTGCACTCCCGGCGAAGCGCCTGCCACACGCTGGTTCTGGCGCGACGAATCATCACGGATGCCGAAGAGCTTCGCCAAATCTACTGGGGCGCCTTGCTTCACGACATTGGAAAAATAGGCATTCCCGAGCAGATTCTTCTGAAGACGGACGCGTTGACGAATGAGGAGTGGCTGACCATGCGTACCCATGTTGAATTGGGTTACTCAATCGTCAGCCAGTTGCCCGGCCTCGAAAGCGCTGCCGCAATAGTTCGAAGCCATGAAGAACGATTTGATGGCACAGGGTATCCACATGGACTGAAGGGCGAAGAAATTCCTGTGGGGTCCAGGCTATTTGCAGTGATTGACACCCTGGATGCCATGACGTCTGACCGTTCCTATCGCCGTGGTCTTGAGTTCGAGGAGGCGAAAGACGAAATTTTGAGGATGTCTGGAAGCCAATTTGACCCGGTGGCCGTGGACCTCTTTTTGGCCGACGAAAAAGTTTTGAGGGAAATGGTTGCACTCAAATGCGGCCAGCCACAATCGGTGTAGCTACACGCAACAACGTGAAGGATGATGACCATGTTCATTGACCCAGTATGCGGGATGACGGTCAAGCCCGAATCCCCCCATGAAGTCCTCCTGGAGGGGGTTACCCATCGGTTTTGCAGTGCCAAGTGCAAGGCAAAATTTGAAGCAGACCCGGCGCACTATCTGGCTCCGAAAGCTGAGCCCCAACCAGCATCCGAAGAAGAGCAGCAACGGGAATACACCTGCCCGATGCACCCGGAGGTGCGCCAGTTTGGGCCTGGCGATTGCCCAAAATGTGGCATGGCCCTGGAACCGATTGTTCCCGACCTTGATGCCAGCGAGGACAACTCGGAATATCTGGATTTCCGACGCCGCTTCTGGGGAAGCCTGCCTTTGAGTGTGGTTGTGACAGTGCTGGCGATGGCGGGTCATTACTTTGAGAGCCTCTCTGCTGCAAACCGGACTTGGCTTGAACTGGTACTCAGTGCCCCCGTGGTTCTCTGGGCGGGGGCACCATTCTTTGTCCGTGGCTGGAAGTCCATCGTCACCCGTAGCCCCAACATGTGGACGCTCATCAGCATCGGCACTGGCGCGGCGTTTCTCTACAGCCTTGTAGCCGCCGTGGCTCCCGGACTTTTTCCCGCCTCCTTTGAGTCGCACGGGCGTATCGGCGTCTATTTCGAGGCGGCAGCGGTCATTATCTCGCTGACTCTCCTGGGGCAAATGCTGGAGCTTAGTGCTCGCTCGCAAACCTCTGCCGCCATCAAGTCTTTGCTCGGCCTGGCCCCCAAAACGGCCAGGCGCATCAATGCCGACGGTTCGGAAGAGGATGTGCCGTTGAACCATGTCCATGTCGGCGACCTGCTGCGTGTCAGGCCGGGGGAAAAGGTTCCAGTCGATGGCTCGGTAGTCGAGGGCCGAAGCACAATCGACGAGTCGATGCTGACTGGGGAGCCAATCCCGGTAAGCAAGGAAGCTCAGGACAAGGTGATTGGCGCAACCCTGAATGGCTCCGGCAGTCTGATTATTCGGTCCGAGAGCGTGGGTTCGCACACCGTGCTGGCCCAAATCATTCAGATGGTGGCCCAGGCGCAGCGTTCGAAGGCACCGATGCAGCGCCTGGCGGATGTCGTGGCCGGCTACTTTGTTGTGGCCGTGGTTGCAATCGCGCTCTTGAGCTTCTTCGGTTGGGGATTCTTCGGTGGTGAGCGCGGCTGGCTCTTTGGCATTATCAGCGCCGTGTCGGTACTCATCATTGCTTGCCCCTGCGCCCTCGGGCTGGCAACGCCGATGGCCATCATGGTGGCCACCGGCAAGGCCGCCACCCAGGGCATTCTCTTCCGGGATGCGGCGGCCATCGAGCGCATGCGGGAAATCGATACCATCATCGTCGACAAGACTGGAACGCTGACCGAAGGCCACCCTGCATTCGAACAGGTCATTCCCGTCAGTGGTGTCACACCAGATGAAGTCCTGCGTTTGGCGGCAAGTCTGGACCAGGGCAGTGAGCATCCTTTGGCTGAGGCCATTGTCCGCGCCGCCAAGGAGAAAAGCCTGCCCCTCGAGAAGGCGGAGAGTTTCGAATCCTCAAGCGGTATCGGCGTGCACGGACAAGTTGGCGGCCGGCGACTGTCCCTGGGGAATTCGACCCTCATGGTTCAGGAGGACATCGACCTGAGCCCCCTTGTTGCTCAAGCAGAAGAACTGAGGCGCACAGGTGCCAGCGTCATGTATCTGGCAGCCGATGGCTTGCTAGTGGGCTTATTGGCCGTCTCCGACCCGATTAAGGCAAGCACACCCGAAGCGCTCAAAATGCTTAAAGATGCGGGCATCCGGGTGGTGATGGCTACGGGCGATGGGGAGCTGACTGCCAAGGCTGTAGGGCAGCGACTTGGCATCGACGAGGTCCATGGCGAAGTGAAGCCGGCCGACAAGTTGGCACTCGTCGAGCGACTCCAATCTGAAGGGCGGGTAGTCGCCATGGCCGGTGATGGTATCAATGATGCGCCAGCCCTAGCGCGTGCCGATGTCGGTGTTGCCATGGGGACGGGGACCGATGTCGCCATGAACAGTGCCCAGGTCACCCTGGTCAAAGGGGACTTGCGCGGCATTGCCCGGGCCCAAGCCCTATCCAGAGCCACGGTACGCAACATGCGACAGAACCTTTGGTTTGCGTTCGCCTACAACGCCCTTGGCATTCCTATCGCGGCTGGCCTCCTGTACCCATTCTTCGGCCTGGTCCTGTCACCGATGATTGCCGCGGCTGCGATGAGCCTGTCGTCAGTCAGCGTCGTCGGCAACTCATTGAGATTGCGCAGCGCCTGAGTCGTACTTGATATTGGGGTCAGGCAGCACAGCGACAGGCCACCTTGTTGAGAATCTGATGGTCGTCACCGAGTTTGCAAAGGGACTCGAAGTGCTTATCCAATTCCTCGAACAGGATGTAGCCGATGGAGAACTCATCTGGCCGCTGGAACATGGGGCGCTTGAGTTGGTCGATGATTTCCTTCTCACGTTTTGACGGGGCTACTAGGTAGAGGTGGTCCTCCTTCCCGGGAAGAGAGAGGGCCATGTCGGTCAGCCGGAGAATTCCGGAATAGATGGACGTGCTTTTCTCAACTTCAAACGCACAGGCAATCTTCGCCTCGCCCTTGTGGAGCCATAGGACATCAATCAGTTCGGCCGTTGAGTGCACATCTGAGGGCAACCCAAGATTAGGTAGTTTGTCGAGGCAACGATAGCCAAGGGGGCTGCCTTGATACACGGCACTGCGGTCGTTTCGGGCGACCAGTGTGTCGTACCCAAGCGCTCGCCCGAGTTCGCACAGTTGGTGCTGGACCTTGGTGTGCAGCCGTTCCTCTGCCAAATCCTGCTGCACTTGGGTGTGACGTTTGAGCCTGACCTGCTCGACCTTCTCGTGTTCGGCATTGAGGGAGTCAGCGCCATTGCATCCCAGGCGACCCACACCAATTTCAAACAGCATCCCGCTGAAAGCACCGAGGTCCTTCGAAAGAATGCCGATGGCCGCATTGGCTTCGATAATGGTCTCCCGCATCTCGAGATAGCTCTCCCAGGAGCCCAGTTTCTTCTTGGTCTGGAACAAGGCGTTGAAGCCGTTCAGCATCGCGGTATTGAAGGGTGGGAACAACGTGGGATGCAGGAAATAGAGGATATTGCCGACCGATGGCCCCAGTCCTTTGATGCCTTTGGCAGAGAGCTTGAGCACCTCTTTTTCTAGGGCACGGACATCCGTACTCTCCAGGCATGCGTAAAGGAATTCGCCAAATGCCTGCTTGTTGGCCTCGTTCTCGTAGATGTCGGGAATCCGAAGCTTGGGCTTCCAGTAAAACGGATGGGCTGCCCCTTCGAACACCTGCTTTTGTTCCGAAATACACCCGAGGACAAACTCCAGGGAAGAGCCTTTGAAGTCGTTGGGAAAGCGCCCGTGCTTTATGTCATCGACCACCGTGGCGACACCGCGACGAATGCTCCGAAAGGCCTTGAGGCGCTCTTCATTGCTGATAAACCAAGTGTTGTAAACCGACTCAGGGTCAGCTTTATAGGATTCGGCGGTCGGTTGCAGGAGTTGTTTCATGACATAGGTTTGGGCGGGAGGGTGGGCTGGTTTTACCAGTGGGGCAGAGGGAGGTCAAATATGACTCGGGCCTGAATTTCTGATTTGTATAGAAACTGGGTGAGAAGCATGGGAATGCTGACCAACTTGTAATCTCGAAGTCATCTCTCCGACAGTATAGATAGCGCAGACTTGAAACTAAGGGGAGGAGCGCCGCAACCGCCCGGAAGGGCAAAGCACTCCCGAGCCACAAGAGGTAGTTGAGATGAACCTCCATAACCCGCAAAGCATTGACCCGGTCTGCCTGACAAAGCTGGACACCTCGATGGCAAACCATCAACAGACCTATCGAAATATCACGTACCACTTTTGCTCTGGGCACTGCCAAGAGCGCTTCTCCGAGGCACCGGTGTTCTTCAGTGCACCTCGGCGGATTGATGAGCGACATCCGATACCCACGCATCACAGGCTGAGGGTTGCCTCGGTTCCGGAGGCTATCCGCGAGGTGGCAGGAATTCGTCTTAGCGAAGTCCGTGGCGTGAACAGCGTTCTCATCGGTGACGGCTATGCAGACATCGACTACGACTTGCGGCTGGTCAGCCTGAATCAGCTCGAAACAGCAATGAAAGATGCCGGGCTGCCACTCAAGGGCTGGCTGCATGGATTGAGCCGCAGCCTGTGGAGTTTTGTTGAGCATAACGAGCTTGAGAATCTGGCAAGCCAGCCATCCCCATGTTGCAGCAGGCCACCCATTCGAGTTCGGTAAGTCCAAGAGGATGCATCATGAACAACATTGAAATCCATAACGAAGCGCCCGAGAAACATCACGCAAAGCGCTCAAACATTGCCTGGTGGGTATTCGCCGCTATTGCGCTCTTTTACCTGCTGACTGAGCACCAGGCTCATTTTCTGGGTGCGCTTCCATACCTGCTTCTGTTGGCCTGCCCGTTGATGCACATCTTCATGCACCACGGTCATGGGCACCAAGGTCACGATGGAGGAGACAAGAAATGACGACTGATACAAGCGACTATGGCCTGTGGTCACTGGCCATCATCAACTCGCTGTTCTTCATCCTCTTCGCAGCCAGTTTCTTCAAACCACAGTCCAGGCGAGACTGGCGAACACTCGGGTTGTTCTCGGCGTTTGTCGTGGCCTTGTTCACCGAGATGTATGGCTTTCCGCTGACCATCTACTTGTTGTCAGGCTGGCTGACCGAACAATTTCCAGGCATCAACTGGTTGTCCCATGATGCCGGCCACCTGCCTGAGATGTTGTTTGGCTGGAAGGTTAATCCGCACTTCGGGCCATTCCACATCCTTTCGAATGTATTCATTCTGGGTGGATTCTGGCTGCTCTCCAAGGCCTGGCCGGTCCTGTATAACGCCCAACGCAGCGGAGAACTTGCGTGCTCAGGACCTTACGGACGAATCAGGCATCCTCAATATGCAGCGTTTATCCTGGTCATGTTTGGTTTCCTGTTGCAGTGGCCAACCATCATCACCGTCTTGTTGTTCCCGATTCTTGTCGTGACCTATGTACGCTTGGCTCATCAAGAAGAGCAGAGTGCTCTTGCCGAGTTTGGTGAGCGATACAGGCAATATATGGAGCATGTCTCGGGTTGGTGGCCAAAAGGTAACCTGACAAAAAAGTAATCCAATCGTCACTTGTCTGACGGTTTCAATGGCGCACACTGGATTCGTCTAAACAAGACAAACTTGTTCAACCTTTGAGGAGTATGACCATGAAACTGCAAGCCCTGCTTTCCGCTTCTATTCTGGCTACTATTACTGCGCTTTCGGCAAGTGCTTACGCCGAAGAAAAGGCTGTTCCGGCCACCGAAGTTAAGGTCGAAAAAGCTGCTCCCGCTCAAGCTGCGAAGCCGCATTCCCATGTCCAAGAAAAAACTGGGATGCCTCAGGATATGAAACCACCTGCCACGGCCAAGAAGAATCCCGCTAATGACAAGACCAAGCACTACCATCCGCGAGATATGAAGTAATACATGCTTCGGAACAGGCGGCTCTTCGGAGCCGCTAATTATTTCGAATGCTAGATTTCGACACCACGCGTCATGGAAGCCGTTGCGCCTGCAAAATGCTTGCGGAGGCCATTGGCTGTGACCATAAAGCGATTAGTTTCAGGTTTTGTCGAAATGTCTTGATGAGGCGCTGGGTAGTTGAATGCAATCATGGTTGCCAAGACCTACCGCCACTAGAAAAGAAAAGTGAGCACTGGCACGACGTTGGTCCAATTGACCCGGTTAAAGCCATTCTTGTCAAAAACGACTGAGCAGTTCTCCCGCCGCCAATTCGTCCGGTTGAGATAGGAAAGCGGACAATTATTGCCACCCCATTGAGTTTCCGCTTCTGGCCGGTTGCCGACACCGACAAAGGTGTAGAAAACCAACGTAGGGAGACGGAGCTGGTTAATGTTTTTCGATAAATTGCTCACATAAGCACTAAACGTTAACGTTTTTCGATAACCGTGACTGTTTTTCAAGTAGCCAATGCTTGGCGCAAAGGGATAGTCAGCCATGTCTCCATCGGGCTTTCCAGAAGAATAGGGAGCTGGTTGGACTCCAGGCGCCGTTGAAACCGAGGCGCTAAGTGGACGGCGGTCCGCTGTCCACTAAAAGAACGATTGTGCTCGCGTCACGCAGCACAGCGACAACTGACGGCCCCGCCCCAGTCATTGACCTAGTCCATCCTGACAGTCCGATATTAGCCGAAAGTTGCAACTACGGTGCCTACGGAGCAATCAGAATAGTGTAAATAAGTTGGCTGTTTATGCGATGCAATCTCGCATTGTTTACACAGGACCACTCAGCCAAGGCCATTAACCGGAAATTATTAGCTTGTTTCCTCTGTCGTATCGCTGTTTACGCAAAATCAACCAAGGTTTCCAGTTAAACATTTCCATACTCCTCCGTATTGATGGCGGCGATTATACTGGCGGCCTGACGATTTCAAAGAGTAAGCCGATGACGCATTTCGTGGCCGACGATGGCGAGAAGATTCATGTCAGGATTTCCGGTGAAGGTTCGCCGCTGATCCTGCTCCATGGCTGGACGTCAAGCAGCCAGGAATGGTTCCCTTTCATGGCCGAGCTCAATGCGCAGCACCGCGTTTATCGCTGGGATGCGCGCGGCCACGGCGGCCATACGCTGGCTCATGCCGGCTCGGCGACCGTCGAGCGCATGGCGCGTGATCTCCGGAACCTGATCGACCATTACGGCCTGCACGAGGCCACCGCCGTCGGCCATTCGATGGGTGCCCTGACGCTCTGGCAATACCTGCGCGACCACGGCACGCACGGCCTCGGCAAGCTGTGCCTGATCGACCAGTCGCCCAAGCTGCTGACAGCCGACGACTGGGCACATGGAATTTACGGGGATTTCGGCGTTGACCGTAACGACGAGCTGGTTTCGTGGCTACGTGACGATTTTGCCGAGGGCGTGCTCAAACTGACGGCGCACGGCCTCAACAAGCGGGCCGAGGAGAAATACCTGCAGAACGCTTCGGGCTGGCAACGCTCACGCGCTGCGCTGCAGGCCCAGAATCCGGAACCGCTGATCAACTGCTGGCTGAGCCTGACCGCCGCCGATTATCGCGACGTGCTGGCCAAAATCCCGCTGCCGACCCTGCTCGTCTACGGTGGCGAGAGCAATTTCTACCATGCATCGACGGCGCAGTACGTCGCCGACAACATCCCGAACGCCGTGCTACGCATCTACGAGGGAACCGACCACTCGCCGCACCAGTGGCAGCGCGAGCGCTTCGTCCGCGAGTTGATGGACTTCATCAACCCGCCGGACTAACTCGGGATCAGGTCGTCCTGAACTTCTGGACGGCCTGTTCGAGACGCAGCTTTTCGGCCAGCACCTTGGTGGCGTAGCGCCGCTCCGGATCGCCGATTGCACCGGCAAATTGCTGCAGGCCGTTTTCCAGCCCGCCGTTGCGACGGATCGATTCCTTGAGCACTTTGGCGCCGACCTGAACATTGATCACCGGGTTGAGGAAGGCGGCCTGATCGGCGTCTTCCGGCAACTTGTCCTGATGGAAACGCGGCATGACCTGCATCAGCCCCTTGGCGCCGACGACGCTTTCGGAGAACGGGTTGAAGCGCGACTCGATACCGATGACGGCAATGATGAGCAGCGGATCGAGATGCAATTGCCGACCGGCCGACTGGGCCGTGGCGAAAATGGGCTCCAGCGCATCCGGCGCCACGCGATAGCGCCGGGAGACGTAGTCCATGGCACCGCGCATTTGGGCACTGAGGGTCTCGGTAGCAGGGTCGATATCCTCGACCACAATCTCCTCGTCCAGCGCCACTTCTTCACTGGCCGGCAGCAGGAACTTCAAGCCGCCGAGCATGGTGGGATTGCCACTTTGGACACCGACCAGGACAAGTACAAAAAATACGCCGGCCAGCATCAGGAACTTCTGAAACATTGAAGACGCGACGGCAGAGAGCCGCAACATCGATGAGGGGAAAACTGTTGAGGTAAACATGCGACCTCCTTCACTGTTGCCACTGTCAAAAAGCATCTTCGACAGCGAACGGTTACAGGGGGTACGACACCGGCCAGGCCCCGGGAAAGGGGACGCTGGAGACCGCAGCCAGACTACAGGATTGCCACGGAAACCGATGCTGCACCGCAGCATTGATTCCAGTGTATTGATTTATATAGTTATTGTCAATCCATAACCCGGAACACAGGAGATTCAGTGTTGCATCGCCGCAACAAAAGCGCTTGAAACGCTGCCTCGGCGGCCAGTCAAAAACAGGCCGAAATACGACATTTCAATTTTGGCCGTTTTTTCCGGTTGACCGTGGAATCGACCTCCAATCGCCTAGCCGGCCTTGATCCGCTCCGCAAAAACTTTGCGCAATTTGAGCGCCTTGGGCGCCACCACAGCGACGCAATAACCCTGGTAAGGATTGCGCCGGAAATACTGGTGGTGATATTCCTCAGCAACGAAGAAAGTCGAGGCCGGTGTCACCTCGGTGACGATCGGCGAGTCCCAGATGCCATCGCTGTTGAGGCGGGCGATCATGGCTTCGGCGACGGCCTGCTGGCCGGCATCGTGGAAGAAGATGGCCGAACGGTATTGCGTGCCGGCGTCGTGGCCCTGGCGGTTCAGGGTGGTCGGATCGTGGATCGTAAAGAAGGCCGTGAGCAGCGTCTCGAAGTCGATTTTGGCCGGATCGAAGACGATCTGGACGACCTCGGCGTGGCCGGTGTCACCGCGGCATACCGCCTCGTAGCTCGGCCGCGGATCATGCCCGCCCATGTAGCCGGGCAGCACCGACAAGACGCCGTCGAGTTGCTCGAACGCCGCTTCGAGGCACCAGAAACAACCACCGGCCAGGGTGGTAACGGCTTGCGTCATGAGGCCATTCCTTTTAATGAACGATGGCTATCGGATTGCCCAAACGCCCATTTGTTCCCGCCATTCACGGCGCACAGCGGCGCACTTCGCCACGCAGGCCATCCACCTCGATCTCGTCGCCGTCGTGCAGTTCGCCCAGGATGCCGGGCAGATTGACCACCGCCGGCAAGGCGAATTCGCGGGCGACGATGGCGCCATGCGACAGGTAGCCGCCGGTTTCAACCACCAGCCCGGCGGCTTTGAGAAAGAGCGGCGTCCAGCCCGGATCGGTCGACGGCGCAACGAGGATTTCGCCGGCCTGCAGGCGCGCCCCCTCGGCCGGATGGCGCAGTACCCGGACCCGACCACGGGCGACGCCGGTGCCGGTCGCCACGCCGCGCCAGCTGGCCGTATCGCGGCGCCCGGTCGCCGGCGTTGTGCTGGCCGCCCGGACCTGCCCGGCCGCTTCGACCGTGAAATATTCGGGCGCCGACTCGGCCTCCCAGGCTGCAAACTGCGCCTTGCGCTCGGCCACGCGGGCCAGCACGCCGGCCGCCGGGATGTCATCGACCATGGCCCGGAAAGCTTCGCTCGGCATGAGCATGAAGCAATCCTCCTCGCGTTCCAGCACGCCTTGCGCCACGGCCAGCCGGGCAGCGGCGAGCATCACGCTGCGCGCCGCGTCGAGGCTGGCGATCAGTGCACTGCGCGCTGCCTCGCGCTGATTGCACTCCATCCGGGCATCCTTGACCATCTTGCGCAGCAACAGCTGGCGCCACCACGGCAGGCGGGTGGCGATGCGCTGCCAGGCCTGAGCCGCGGCCGCCTCCTGCCGGCGGCGCATGGCCGCCGCGTCCACATCGGCCAGCGCGGCGATCTGGGCGCGCAACAGGTCCGGCTGGTCGCGCAGACGCGGGCTGCGGTAATAGGTTTCGTAATGGCCGCGGTGGCCGTAGGTATCGAGAAAAGCCGCAAAAGCCATTTCAAATTTGGCCGTTTTTTCCGGTTGACCGTGGGATTCGCCTTCTTTCGCCAGACGTGCCAGTTCGAGCAGGTCGTAGCCCTGCTGCGCCGTCACGCTCGGCTCGCCGCCCGCCATCAGGGCCGCCACCAGCGCCTCGCCCTCGCCGGGGAAGACCTTGTCGATCATCGGCACGAGCAGCGACAGGTTGCCGCCGCCCGAACCCTGCAAAAAATGCAGGTCGGTCTCGTCGCCCCCCGCCAACGCCTGCGCCATGAGCATCTCGCGCAGGCTCGCCACGTCCTCGGGCAGCGGCGCCAGGCGCACCTGCCGAGCCGCGGCATGCACGCGTTCGATTGCTGCCAGGCCGCGTTTGCGCCGGCCCGGTGCCAACGCCAGATAGCGCAGCATGCGCCCGGCCCGCGCCAGCTTGTCGCGCCAGGTTGCTGCCGCCACGGTAATTTCAGGCTGGTGGCCGCCCATCAACGAATTAAGTTGAGCCGGTGCCAGCCCCATGGCGTCCCACGCCTCCCACTGCAGGATCGAGGCTTCGAGATAAAGACGACCATGAAACAGCCCCGCGCGCTGCACGCCCGGCAGCAGCTGGTAGCCACCCAGCCGCCAGCCCTGTTCGAGCAGGCTGTTCACGCCCCAGCGCGAAAAGGCCCAGTCGCACGGCGTCAGCGGGTCGGGCATGACCTCACAGGTATTGCCGCGCGTCCAGATCACCGGCTGGCCGCGCAAGGCGTCGTAGGTCCGGTACGGCCGCGCCGTCACCGGCCGCGCCTGGACGACCCAGAAACGCTCGCCATCCCAGGCCCATTCGAGATCGTAGAAGGGCGCCACGAAATCGAGGGCGACTGCCGCGTCGTAGAGCAGGTTGGCCAGGCGCTCGGCCGTCGCCCGCTCGAACACCGGGGCCGCAGCGCGCGCCGCATCGACCGGCACTGGCTGCGTACCGCCCTCGCTGGCCGCGATGCTCATCGTTGCCTTGCTGCCGACGCGATGCTCCAGCAGATACCACTGGCCGGCCGCGTTCTCGGCAAACACATATTCATCGCCCGCTGCCTGACCGCCGACCAGCGATTCACCCAGGCCCCAATGGGCATGGACGACCAGTCGGTCGAAACGGCCATTCGCCGGATCGCAGGTAAAGGCAATGCCGGCCGCCTGCGCGGCGATCATCGGCATGATGACGACGGCCATCGCGGCCTCGTCGGTGAGCCCCTGTTTCTGCCGGTAAGCCGCCGCCGTCGGCGTGTCGAGCGAGGCCCAGACGGCCTCGATGGCCGTCACCAACTGCGCCTCGCCGAGCACATTGAGACAGGAACGATAGATGCCGGCGAACGACGCCTTGCCGCCATCCTCGCCCACCGCCGACGAACGCACGGCGAGCGGCCGCCCTTGCCAGCCACGGCGGGCGATTTCTGCGACCAGCGCCGCCAGCAATTCGCCGGGCGGCGCGGCCTCATGACGACGAAGGCTGTGCGCCGCCGGAATCACCACAAACTCCGGCACCGGCAGGCCGAAGCAACGCAGGCGGGCGAGCTGCCAGGCCTTGCCGCCAACCGTTGCCGGCGACTGCTTGGCGAGCAATGCATCGCCATCGACCAGCCACGGCGCCGGGCTCATGGACGGACCTCCACGCCCCCGAGGAAGACGTCGAGCATCGTGTCCATCTCGGCCGTCAGCGAAGCGGCGGCGCCGGTCAACCAGCGCAACATCGCGGCGACGTAGAGGAACTCCAGATAGACGGCCAGCGCCGGCGCCGCGACATCCGTCCGGAAACAGCCAGCGGCCTGACCATCGGCCAGCAACCAGGTGAAGATCTGCTCCATGCCGCTGCGCTCGCCCCGACCGTCGCGCCGCCCCGGTTCGCCGAGGCGGAACATCAGGTAGGGCAGCAGATAGCGACGACGCGGCTCGGACCATGCGGCGCTGACCTGTAGGAATTTTTGCAACCGCGGCCGCCCCGGCGCCAATTGCAACAACACGCGCCGCCCTTCAGCCTCGCCTTCGCGCAATTCCCGGTGAAAACAGTGACGCAGGAGCGCCTCCTTGACCGGAAAATGCTTGTACAGCGTGCCTTTCGCCACATCGGCCACGGCCGCAATGCGCTCCATCGTCACGCTGTCGTAGCCTTCGGTCTCGAACAGCTCCCAGGCCGTATCGGCCAGATGATCCCGCTGCTGCTGCAACTTGCGCTCGCGGCGCCCGGGTTCGTTGTTTTCGTCGCTCATTTGTCGCCCCATAACTCGATACGACGTAAATTATTATACGACGTTCACTATTTTGCAAGCTGGCTGGCATAGCCTGACCAAGTCCGGCAAAAGCTAGTAAAATCACGGCTTTCCGTCTTTCCAAGTGCGTCCCATGACCACCAGCAACGCTTCCACCAAAAAGCCCACATTCCAGGAAATCATCCTGCGCCTGCAGCAATACTGGAGCGACAAGGGCTGCGCCCTGCTCCAACCCTACGACATGGAAGTCGGCGCCGGCACCAGCCACACCGCCACCTTCCTGCGCGCCATCGGCCCCGAGCCATGGAAAGCCGCCTACGTACAACCGTCGCGCCGCCCCAAGGATGGTCGCTACGGCGAGAACCCGAACCGCATGCAGCATTACTACCAGTTCCAGGTCGTCCTCAAGCCGGCACCGGACAACATCCTCGAGCTCTACCTCGGCTCGCTCGAAGCCCTCGGTTTCGACCTCAAGAAAAACGACGTGCGTTTCGTCGAAGACGACTGGGAAAACCCGACGCTCGGCGCCTGGGGCCTCGGTTGGGAAGTCTGGATGAACGGCATGGAAGTGACCCAATTCACCTACTTCCAGCAGGTCGGCGGCATCGACTGCAAGCCGATCACCGGCGAAATCACCTACGGCATCGAACGCCTGGCCATGTACCTGCAAGGCGTCGAAAACGTTTTCGACCTGACGTGGACAGAAGGCCTGACCTACGGCGACGTCTATCACCAGAACGAAGTCGAGCAGTCGGCCTACAACTTCGAGCACAGCAACGTCGACTTCCTGTTCCACGCCTTCGGCAAGCACGAAGAAACCGCCGTGCACCTGATGGGCAATCAGCTCGCTCTCCCGGCCTACGAGCAAGTCCTCAAGGCCGCCCACACCTTCAACCTGCTCGACGCCCGCGGCGCCATCTCGGTCACCGAGCGCGCCGCCTACATCGGCCGCATCCGCAATCTGGCCCGCGCCGTGGCCCAGGCCTACCTCGACTCCCGCGCCCGCCTCGGCTTCCCGATGGCGCCAAAGGAATGGGCCGCCGAAGTGCTGGCCAAGCTGGAAGAACAGAACGCAAAGAAAGCTGCCTGATATGTCGTCGAAAAATCTGCTCGTTGAACTGTTTGTTGAAGAACTGCCGCCCAAGGCGCTCAAGAAGCTGGGCGAAGTGTTTGCCCAGACCCTGGCCGCCTCGCTGAAAAATACCGGTTTGGCCGCGTCGACCGCAGCCGTCACCGCCTACGCCTCGCCGCGCCGCCTGGCCGCCCACGTTACCGAAGTCGCCGCCGTCGCCGCCGACAAGCCGGTGGTCCAGAAGCTCATGCCGGTCGCCGTTGGCCTCGATGCTGCCGGCAACGCCACACCGGCCCTGCTCAAGAAACTCGCCGCCCTCGGCGCCGACGCTTCCTGCGTGCCGAATCTGCGCCGCGAAAACGATGGCAAGGCTGACGTGCTGTTCTATGAAAGCCTGGCCAAGGGCGCGACCCTGTCCGAAGGCCTGCAAAAGGCACTCGAAGCCGCCCTCGCCGCCCTGCCCATCCCCAAGGTCATGACCTACCAGCTGCAGGACGGCTGGACCAGCGTCAATTTCGTCCGCCCGGCCCATGGCCTCGTTGCCCTGCACGGCAGCGACGTCGTGCCGCTGGCCATTCTCGGCCTGAACTCGGGACGCGAAACGCATGGTCACCGTTTTGAAGCCGTCGTCGATCCCGTCGTCTTCGCTAACGCCGACGAATACGCCACGAAGCTGGCGACCGACGGCGCCGTCATCGCCTCCTTCGCCGAGCGCCGCGCCGAAATCGCCCGCCAGCTCGCCGCCGCTGCCGCCAGGGCCGGTGGCAAGCCGATTGACGACGACGCCCTGCTCGATGAAGTCACCGCACTGGTCGAACGCCCGAACGTACTGATCGGCCAGTTCGAAGAAGAATTCCTCGCCGTACCGCAGGAATGCCTGATTCTCACGATGAAGGCCAACCAGAAATACTTCCCGCTGCTCGACGCCGCCGGCAAGCTGACCAACAAGTTCCTCGTTGTCAGCAACATCAGCCCGGAAGACGCTTCGGCCGTGATCGGCGGCAACGAGCGCGTCGTGCGTCCACGGTTAGCGGATGCCAAGTTCTTCTTCGACCAGGATCGCAAGAAGTCTCTGGAAAGCCGCGTCATCGGCCTGTCCAAGGTGGTTTATCACAATAAGTTGGGCACCCAGGGCGAGCGCGTCCAGCGCGTTGCCGCGATTGCCCGCGCCATCGGCGAGCATCTTGGCGGCGGCGAATTGACGCACCACGCCGAACAGGCTGCCGTGCTGGCCAAGGCTGACCTGCTGACCGACATGGTCGGTGAGTTCCCCGAACTGCAGGGCATCATGGGCCGCTACTACGCGCTGCATGACGGCCTCGCGGCGGATGTCGCCGACGCCATCGAGGATCACTACAAACCGCGCTTTGCCGGCGATTCCCTGCCCCGCGGCCTGGTCGGCACGGTCGTCGCGCTGGCCGACAAGCTGGAAACGCTGGTCGGCATGTTCGGCATCGGCCAGATCCCGACCGGCGACCGCGACCCGTTCGCGCTGCGTCGCCATGCGCTGGGCACCATTCGCATGCTGGCCGAAGGCAATCTGGATTTACCGCTGAATTCCCTGTTGACCGTGGCATGCAGCGCTTTTGCCGCCGTCGAAGGCTTCAAGAGCGCCGACAGCGAGCTGGCCGACTTCATCTACGACCGCCTCGCCGGCAGCCTGCGCGAGCAGGGTTACACGGCGCAGGAAGTCGATGCCGTGGTCAGCCAGCGGCCGCAACGCCTCGGCGATATCCCGAAACGCCTGGCCGCCGTCCGCGCCTTTGCCGCGCTGCCGGAAGCCGCCGCACTGGCCGCTGCCAACAAGCGGGTCAGCAACATCCTCAAGAAGGTCGAAAACCCGGTCGAGCCAACGGTTGATAACGCCCTGCTCAAGGAAGCGCCGGAAATCGCACTGCACGACGCGCTCGTCGATGTCGTGCCGCAGGCCGATGCCGCCTTCGTCACCGGCGACTACGCCGAATCGCTGCAGGCGCTGGCCGCGCTGCGCGCTCCGGTCGATGCCTTCTTCGACGGCGTCATGGTCAATGCCGACGATCCGGCCCTGCGCGCCAACCGTCTCGGCCTGCTCGCCAAGCTCCATGTGGCGATGAACAAGGTCGCCGACATTTCCAAGCTGTCTGCCTGAGAACGGGAAGAACGCCATGCCGACCAAACTTGTCATCCTCGACCGCGACGGGGTCATCAACTTCGATTCCGCCCAGTTCATCAAGACGCCGGCCGAATGGAAACCGATTCCGGGCAGTCTGGAAGCGATTGCCCGCCTCACCCAGTGCGGCTACAAGGTGGTCGTGGCGACCAATCAGTCGGGCGTCGGGCGCGGCTTGTTCGACATGGAAACGCTCAACCAGATCCACACCAAGATGCACAAGGCCGTGGTGGCGCTGGGCGGGCGGATCGACGCCATTTTCTATTGCCCGCATGCGGCCGATTCGAAATGTGATTGCCGCAAGCCGAAGCCCGGCATGTTCAAGCGCATTTCCGAAACGCTCAACGTCGATCTCAAGGACGTCCCGGCCATCGGCGATTCGCTGCGCGACCTGCAGGCCTGCGCTGCTGCGGGCTGCCAGCCGATGCTGGTAATGACCGGGAAGGGCGAAAAAACCAAGGCCGACAACGAATTGCCGGAAGGCACGCTCGAATACAAGGACCTGTCGGCAGCGGTCGACGCCATCCTCAAGGAAACCACACTATGAGGGCGGTGCGCTCAACGCTGTTCATGGCCTATGCCATCGTCTGGTCCATCCTCACCGCGCCGCTCGTCGTCATCGCCGCCCTCGCCCTGCGCGGGCTGTGGGGCTATCGATTCGGCAAACTGTGGCGCCTCGGCATCCAGTTCGGGGTCGAGAACATCCTTGGCATCCGGCCCAAGGTCATCGGCCTTGAAAACATGCCGAAAGAGCCTTGCGTCATTCTTTCCAAGCATCAGTCGGCCTGGGAAACGATGACCATTCAGGATCTCGTGCCGGCCGGCGCCTACTGCGTGTTCGTGCTCAAAAAGGAATTGCTCCGGGTGCCGCTGGTCGGCTGGGGTCTGGGCGCCATGAAGATGATCTCGATCGACCGCGCTGCCGGCAAGGATGCCCTCGACCAGGTCGTCATTCAGGGTCGCGAGCGCCTCAAGCAGGGCTTTTACGTCATCCTCTTCCCGGAAGGCACGCGCGTCGCGCCGGGCCAGAAAAAACGCTACAAGCCGGGTGGCGCCTATCTCGCCACCCACGTCGGCTGCAAGGTCGTGCCGGTCGCCCACAACGCCGGCGAACTGTGGCCGCGCCAGGCTTTCCTGAAAACGCCGGGCACCGTCACGATGAGCATCGGCCCGGCTTTTGACGCCACCGGCATGACCGAGGCCGAGGTCAATCAACGGGCCGAAGCCTGGATCGAAGACGAAATGCACCGCATTTCGCCGCATCGCTACTCGGATGCCGCGCACAACCCCACCTGAGCCGGCGCGCCACATCGTCATCGCCGGCCAGGCCGTCGCCTACCAGCTGCGGCGCAGCCAGCGCCGGACCATCGGCCTCTCGATCGACCACCGCGGCCTGCGCATCGGCGCCCCGACGCGGGCGCGCATCGGCGACATCGAAAACCTGATCCATGAGCACGGCCAGTGGGTGCTCGACAAGCTGGCCGCCTGGCGCGACCGTCCGGCCCAAGGCAAGCTGGAGATCACAGACGGCACCGTGGTTTTTACCCTTGGCGAGCCGTTGACCATCGCCTTCACCGATGTCGGCCGTAGCCGCTGGCAATTTGGTCCCGGCACGCTTTACCTGCGCCCCGATGCCACGCAGGCCGCCAGCGACCTGCTCGAAAAAGCCCTGCGCGAGAAAGCCCGCACCATCTTCGCCGAACGCCTGGCCATCCATGCGCCACGCCTCGGCGTCGGCCAACCGCCGTTACGCCTGTCGTCTGCCCGCACGCGCTGGGGCAGTTGCAGCCACCACGGCGGCATTGCGCTGAACTGGCGCCTGGTGCTCATGCCGCTGGCCATCGTCGATTACGTCGTCTGCCACGAACTGGCCCACCTCAAGGAAATGAACCACAGCCCGCGCTTCTGGTCTGTGGTTGAGCAACTTTGCCCGGACTGGAAGGTGCGCCGGCTCGAACTGCGCCAGCTGGCCCGGCAAATCCCCCACTTCTAAGGAACACGCATGCGCATTCTGCACACTATGATCCGCGTCGGCGATCTCGACAAATCGATCGCCTTCTACACCGAAATCCTCGGCATGCAGCTGATTCGCCGCACCGACTACCCGGAAGGCCGCTTTACGCTGGCCTTTGTCGGCTACGGCGACGAAGCCAAGGAAGCCGTCCTCGAACTGACCCACAACTGGGACACGCCAAGCTATGAACTGGGCACCGGCTACGGCCACGTCGCGCTGGCCGTTCCTGACGCAGCGGCGGCCTGCGCCGCGATCAAGGCGCGCGGCGGCAAGGTGGTGCGCGAAGCCGGGCCGATGAAGCACGGCTCGACGATCATCGCCTTCGTCGAAGACCCGGACGGCTACAAGATCGAGCTGATCCAGCGCGCCTGACCGACATCAAGGCCATCATCCGGCCGGCTGCGCATACTGCCGGTTCAAGGAGATCACCATGGCCTTTCCCGAATTCTTTTCCCGCGTTCCCACCATCACGCTGCACGACCCACTGGCCGAACTGCTCGGCGCGGCGGAGGGCGGGCTGATCGAATACGGCTTTGCCGATGCGGTCAGACTGGCCGGGCATTCCTGCCCGACGGTGGCCGGCGCCTGGCTGACCAGCGTGCGCGCCTTGCGGGCGCTTTACGGCGAGGAGATTCCTGTCCGCGGCAACATCGCCGTTGCCCTGCACGAGAGCGTCGACACCGGCGTCGCCGGGGTCATTGCCAGTGTCGCCACGCTGCTCACCGGCGCGGCCGGCGATGGCGGTTTCAAGGGGCTGGGCGGGCAGCATGTCCGGCGTGGCTTGCTCAAATTCGGCGTCAGTGGCAACGTCGGCATGACTTTTACCCGGCTCGACACGAATCTCACGGTCAACGGGAATTTTCGGCCAAATTTGATATCGGCCGACCCGCGCCTCAGCGAACTGCTGCCGGCCGTCGTCCATGGCTCCGCCACTCCGGCCGAAAAACAGCTATTCGGCGAGCTCTGGCAGGATCGCGTCAAACGCATCCTGATCGACCACGGCGACGATCCGGCCGTGGTCGAACTGCACATGCTTCAGGGCTGAGTCGCCATCGCTTCGCGCGCCACGTTTTCAAAGGTTTCGACGACGCCGGCCCAACTGCGCGGCAGCATCGTCTGGCGCGCCGCTTCGGCCATTTCGCCGAGGCGCTCGGCTTCGTCGAGCATCCACAGCGCGCCATCGACGTAGCCGCGCTCATCGCCCGGCGAGGCGACCATGCCGTTTTTCTGCTGGGCGATCAGTTCGGCGGCCGCAGCGCTGCGGTAGGCGATGACCGGCAGGCCGCTGGCCATCGCCTCAGCGACGACGTTGCCGTAGGTTTCGGTCAGGCTGGGGAACAGAAAGAGGTCGGCGCTGGCGTAGTGCGCGGCGAGGTCCTCGCCGAGGCGCATGCCAGCAAAGTGGTGATCGGGATGATCGGCGGCCAGTTGTTTGGCCGACGGCCCGTCGCCGACCCAGACCATTTTGGCCTTGGGATGCCAGACCTGAATGGCGGCAAAGGTTTTTTTGACCAGCGCCAGATTTTTCTCGGCCGCCACCCGGCCGACGTAGAGACAAGCCGGCCCGTCGCCCTCGACGCCCCAGCTCTGGCGCAAGGCCTTGCTGCGCCGGGCCGGATCGTAGAGCTGCGTATCGACACCGCGGCCGACGACGCGCACGCCGGTCAGCCCTTCGCCGGCCAGATCGGCGGCCAGCGCTGCCGTCGGCACCATGGTCGCCAGCGTCCTCCGGTGCAGGGTGCGCAGGTAGGCGGCGACGGCCGGGCGCATCCAGCCCATGCCGTAATGCACGCTGTAGCGGTCGAAATTGGTGTGGAAGCCTGAGGTGACCGGGATGCCCATCCGGCGCGCGACGCTGACCGCCGACCAGCCGAGCGGCCCTTCGGTCACGACATGGACCAGATCGGGGCGCTGCTGGCGCCATTGGCGGGCCAGCCGACGCCCGGCCGGCATGCCGAAGCGCAGGCCGGGGTAGCCGGGCAGCGGAAAGCCGGGCAAGGCCAGTTCATGCTCACTGCCGGCATCGCCCTTGCCCTGCCGTGGCCGGATGACGCTGACCCGGTGGCCGCGTTCGCGCAGGCCGCCGACCAGCCGGCCGACCGTCATCGCGACGCCGTTAACCTCGGGCGGGAAGGTTTCCGTAACGAAAGCAATAGCCAGCGACATCAGACGACCTCCATGAGCACGCAGCCCCAGACGGCCATAACGAGGATCAGCGAAACGAGCACCGCGGCGCTGCCGATATCCTTGGCGCGCTTGGCCAGGCGATGGTTTTCCAGGCTGACGCGGTCGACCACGGCTTCGATGGCCGAATTGAGCAACTCGACGATGAGCACGAGCAGCACGCTGGCGATCATCAGGCCACGCCCCAGCCATGGCACGGGCAGCAGGAAAGCAGCGGGAATAAGCAGCGCCGCGAGAATGACTTCCTGGCGGAAGGCGTCTTCGCACAGGTAAGCGGCCTTGAGCCCGGCCAGCGAGTAAGTCAGCGCATTCCACACCCGGCGCAGTCCGGTCTTGCCTTTGAAGGGCGATTCGTTGGCCGGATCGAGGCCGAGTTCGTTCGACGAGGGTTCCTGCATGAAATCTCCGCGAAAGCGCTCACGTTAATCAGGCTGCGCTAAGCTTTGATGACAGCTAAAGTCATCGCTTTGTCACAATTCAAATCTACGCTCGTCTGGATATGCCCATGCGCCTGCTTTCCGCCCTGCTCCTCCTGCTCGCCATCACCGCAACAGCTCATGCCGCCCGCCCGATGATCACCGACGATGCGCGGCTGACCGATGGCGGCGCCTGCCAGGTCGAGTCCTGGGTGCACCTGCACGGTAGTCAGCATGAACTCTGGGCCTTGCCGGCCTGCAACCCGGGCGGCAATTTCGAGCTGACTTTCGGCGGCGCCCTGGCCTATGCCGACGGCCATCAGGAAAGCGGCGCCCTGGTCATCCAGGGCAAGACCCTGCTCAAGCCACTGGAAACCAACGGCTACGGCATCGGCTTGGCTGCCGGTTACGCCACGCAGCCAGGCAGCGCGCACACCGGCAACCCGTATTTCTACGTACCGGTCAGCTTTTCGCTGGCCGATGATCGGGTCGTCATCCATACCAACCTCGGCTACACGCGTGAACGCGAAAACCAGGAAAACCGGCTGACCTGGGGTGTCGGCAGCGAAATCCAGATCACCGACCGGGCCTGGCTGATCGCCGAGAGCTACGGCCAGGACAAGGGCAACCCCTTTTTCCAGATGGGCGTCCGCTACTGGATCGTCCCCGGCCACGTCCAGATCGACACCACCTACGGCAGCCGGTTCGGCGCCATCAGCGACCAGCACTGGTTCTCGATCGGTCTGCGCCTGATCTCGCCGAGCTTGTTTTAGGTCAAGCGCAGCGAATCTGTCATGTTTCCGCAATGAAGCGGAAGCCAGCCTATGCTAAAAGGCTTAGTCTCGTTCATCCGGAAATGTAACCATGGTTTTTTTCGAACTATTTACGCACAACCCGACCATCATCAAGGTCGCGCCGGGCGCCGCCCTGTTCTCCGAAAATGAGGACGGCCACATGATGTACGTCCTGACCACCGGCACGGCCGAAGTCATCGTCAACAACCGGGTCGTTGAAAGCCTTGAGCATGGCAGCATCGTTGGCGAGATGGGCATCGTTTCACCCGGGCCGCGTTCGGCCAGCGTCGTCGCGGTGACCGAATGCGAGTTCGTCGAAGTCGACGAAAAGCGCTTCCAGTTTCTTGTTCAGCAAACGCCGTTTTTCGCCACCCAGGTCATGCGCGTCATGGCCGAACGCATGCGCCGCGTCAATCAGCTGGTGGCGCCGCTCGAGGATATTTGAACGCCGGGTGCCAGCCGGTATTCGCCGCACCAGCCGTGCGGCCCGACGACCGGATGGCGCCAGTGATGCGCTTCGCGCGGCGAGCTGTCGCCGGCGAAGACCGGCGGATAGCGGTGGCACAGGCCGGTGAGCGCATCGCTCGGCCGGAAGTAGGCGCAGCGGATGCAGCAAGCGTCGGAATGGTCGTTCATCGGGCGGGCGATCAGATTGCTACGGTCAACCGGAATTTTTGGCCAATTTTGCAATCGGTCAGTTCACCGTAAAGGCGCGCCAGCCGTTCGGCCATCGCCACATCGGTCCATTCCTGCGCGAAAATCGGCGCTTCATCATTGAGGTGGCGCCATGCCTCGGGATGCTTGAGGAACTGGCCGAGCACTTCACCGAAAGCCCGCGGGTCGTTCGGCGGCGAGAAGGCGCCGCGGGCCGGCGCCAGGATGTCGATCGTTCCCATCTCCGACAGCGCGATGACCGGGACACCGGCCGCCATCGCCTCGAGCAAGACCAGCCCCTGCGTTTCGGTGCGCGACGCGAAGACGAAAACGTTGGCCGCCGCATAGCAATCGGGCAGGGCCTGCTGGCGGTCGAGGTAGCCGATGAACTGGACGGCATCCTGCAAACCCAGCGCCGCGGTCTGCGCCTTGAGGTCGGCCATGGCCGGGCCTTCGCCGGCGATCACGAGCAGGGCATCGGGCCGGATCTGGCGGGCCTGGACGAGGGCTTCGAGCAGGAAGCCGATATTTTTTTCATGGGCGACGCGGCCAACAAACAAGGCCATCGGCCGCGATTCGCCAATGCCGAATTTCTGGCGAAAGCGCATGCCGTTGCCGCCAGCAAACTGCGCCATCGGGATGCCGGTAGGCAGGACGTGCATCGGCGAGGTGACGCCATAGGACTCCAGGCGCTGACGCATGGCCGTCGACGGCACGATCACCGCATCGAGCTGATTGCATTGCCGCCGCGACAAGGCCCGCGCCTGGCCGCGCAGCCAGCTCGGCGGGATCGGCTTGGCGTAGTGCTGCAAGTACTCTTCGAACAGCGTGTGGTAGGTCGCCACCACCGGCAGGCCCAGCCGGCGCCCGGCCTTGAGACCGGCGTAGTGGGCGATGAACGGGGTCTGGACGTGGATCAGGTCGCAGTCCTGCGCCGCATCGAGCACGGCACGGTGCATCGCCCGCCAGCCGACCAGCCGGTCTTCGCGGTCGCCCGGCACCGGTCGGCCGGCGACACGAACGATGCCCGGCTCGTCAATCTCGTTGCCATAGCGCGGGACGACCAGTTTGACCTCGACGCCATGCGCCGACAGGGTGCGGCGGAAGGTCTCGATGGAGGTCGAAACGCCATTGACGCGGGGAAAATACACGTCGGAAACCATCAAAACACGCATCTCAGGCCTCTACAGTTTCGGCAACGGGGGCGGCCAGCATGGGCAGCGGCTTTTGTTCGCCCCAGGTGACCAGTTCGAGCCGCCCGTCGAAGTGTTCGACGATGGCCGTGCAGGAATCGACCCAGTCGCCGCAATTCACGTATGTCAGGCCGTCGATCTCGCGGATCGTCGCCCAGTGGATGTGGCCGCAGATGACGCCGTCCAGGCCGCGCTCCTTGGCATGGTGGATGGCTGATTCCTCGAAATCGAAAATGAAGGTCAGCGCCGTCTTGACCTTGCGCTTGGCGTAGCCGGCCAGCGACCAGTAACCCGAAATGCCGAGCTTGCGCCGCCCCCACGACAACAGGCTGTTGATGCGGACGAGCAGTTCGTAAGCCTTGTCGCCAAGCACCGCGACCCAGCGATGATGACGCGTCACTTGGTCGAACTGGTCGCCGTGGATGAGCAGGAAGCGGCGGCCATCGGCCGTTTCGTGCACCAGTTCGTCGATGACCTCGACCTCGCCGAAAACAATGCCGCAGTAATCGCGCAGCACTTCGTCGTGATTGCCGGGGATGAAGACCACCCGGTCGCCATGGCGGGCCCGGCGGAGCAGTTTCTGGACGACGGTGTTCTGCGCTTGCGACCAGTTGATGCTGCGGCTCATCGCCCAGAAATCGACGATGTCGCCGATCAGGAAAGTCTGTTCGGCCGGGTGTTCGCGCAGGAAATCGAGGAGTCTGTCCGCCTGGCACGCCCGCGTGCCAAGGTGGATGTCGGAGAGAAATACGCTTCTGACCTTGGGCATGGCCGCACGATACGGCCGGCCCGTGACCCCAAAGTTACTGTTTCATTAAGCTTTTATTGCGATGGCCACGGACAAAGGCGCAGACCTTCCCCAGCCATTTCATTTTTGGGCCTTTTTCCCGGTTGACCGTGGGATTCAGCGGAAACAGCCAATCAATGATTTTCGCCTGGCCGCTGGCCGGGATTTGTCCCGCCAATTCGCTATTTCGGACGGACGAGGGCCGCTGCCGGTTGTGTCGGCATGGACAACTCTAGCGCTACCTTCAACGGCTCTTCGCCCATCGTCCGAACCAGCGCCTCGCGCTCCAGCACGGCGTCCGTTTGCTTGGCGGCAGCGGCCCGACTGAGCCAGACGTAGGCGCGAGCCGAATCTTGCGTCACCCCAACGCCATCGCGATAAAACCGCCCCAGCTCGAGCATCGCTTCGGGATTTCCTGTCGCCGCCGCCAACTGCACCCATTTAGCCGCCCGCTCGACATCCTTCGGGCGATTATTCCCGGTTGCCAGGTCTCGTCCGAGCTCAAGCATCGCACCGGCATCACCATTCTCGGCGGCTTCCAGCTGTTTTTGGGCACGCGCAGCCTGATCTTTGCTGACATCGGCAACTCCGCCTGCGGTCATGAGTCGTGTCGGCGCGCCAGTCGTGCTTGCATCCGAGTGCGCAGTTGAGGCCAGCCCGACATGCCCGCTTTTCGCTTCGTCGATGCCGTCAAGCCAAAGGTCGACGGCAACAAAAACCCCGAAGCCGAGCAGTACGCCGGCCGTCACGTTGAGCATGATCCGCTCCGCGGAAGCGTTGTTGCTGGCCAGAAAGCGATGCGTGCAGTCATTGCAGCGATAGGGGCGCAAACCGTCCGAGCCAAGTTTTTCTGTTTTCGAATGCCATCTTGAATGCCGGCAGTCCGTGCCATTGCACACCGGGCACTTTAGTCCGATCCCGACGAGGCGCGCGATATCGAGGTATTTCAGGATCGATGAAGGCATATCTGCAACCGCGCTTTAATTGGAAGGCTGGTCTTGATCAACAGTTGATTGGCAGTCATCGTTTGGATCAACTTGCGCCGGGTATTCGTCCTTAACAACCACCATGACCATGGGATTCCTTTTCTGTCGACTAATTCACCAAGGTGTCGAATTAACTGGAATACCAAACAGTACGAATTATTGGCCAAGATTGCAATTGGCATAGCGGTTGTTGCTTTTCGGGAAAACTCAAATAAGCATGACAGCGCAGTCCGCAAACCAGTGAATCAGCCGGCTGGATGTTCCGCCACAAGCCCTTCCAGCGGCCGGTTCGCGGCTTGCCAGCCACCGCGCAGCAAGGGCCGCAGATAGAACAGGACGAAACCGCCCAGCCCCCACAGGCATGCGACAATACGCCACGGGCGGGTATCCGGGTAACCCTGGCCGTCGAACGGCAGTGTGGCGACGGCGACAACGGCGATGGCAACCAGTATCCAATGGGCGCGTACGCCCAGTCCCCAGCGGAATTTCCGGGTCAGGCGCAAGCCGGCCCAACCGCCAACCAGGCCGATCAGCGCGCCGGCCAACACATCGACCGGCCAGTGGGCGCCGACGGCAATGCGCGAAAACGCGGCCAGCGTGGCAATGATGACGATGGGCAGGGCACGCCACCAGCCGAGCAGGGCCAGCCAGGCGACGATAAACGAGAAAGCCGAAACGCTATGGCCGGACGGGAAGCTGTGCGCCGTCAGCCGGGCGCCGATGATGGTGATCTGGCTGGCATCAAGCACGGCGGCCGGGCGCGGCAGGTCGAACCAGACCTTGAAGCCGCGGCTCATCGCCCCGGCGAGCAGCGCGCCGACGACCAGCGCCCAGAATACGCGCGGATAGCGCAGGCAGAAGGGCAGCATCAGAGCGAGCTGGACGCGGCCGTCGCCAAGCGTCGTCAGGCTTTCCCAGAGCCAAGGTGGCAAAACCTGACTGGCCGCCTGGGCCGGAATGAAGCCGGCGTACCAGTCACCAGTCTGACCGATGGCGACCAGGCCGAGCGCGAAAATCAGGCACAGGCCGAGGATGGAAGCGTCGAAAATCGGGTTCCGGGCGTGCAAGCCCTGATCGTTCATGGTTTTGCCTCGCGCTCGACGCGGGCCACTGTGACAAAGCTGCGTTGATAGACGTCGCGCAGCACGAGGTTCGGCGCGAGCAGGGCCTGCACTTCATGCTTGCGATCGGTGCGCGTGAACACGAGTTGGCCAAGTTCAGGCACCCGTGTCGGCGTCGCTGCCTGCCGATAGACGCTGAAGCTCGGCATGATGATGCGCCAGGCGACGACATTCGTTTCGCCGCTCTGCTTGACCAGCAAGGCCGCTTCGCGCACCGGGCCTTGGGTGACGTCGATGGCGCGCGGCGCGATGACGAGAGCGACCGTCGCCGCCTGCAGCAGACCGGCGAGAACCAGCCCCTGCCAGACCGGCAGGCGGCGCCAGAAGGCCAGGCCGATGACGGCGATGGCGAGCAGTGGCAACAGCCAGCGCGCTTCGTCGGCGAAGGCGACGGTCAGGCCGTCGAGCAGGAACTTCTCGAACGGTCGACTGGCCTTGCCGGCGGCGAAGGCCAGCACTTCCGGCAAAACGGCGAGGAGCAGCGCAAAGAGGATCATCGGTACGAAGGCCAGCCAGCGCCGCTCGAAATCGAGCCGATTGCGGGCGAGCAGGATGAAGACCGGCGTGCAGCCGTAGAGCAGGTAATGCGGCAACTGTGTGCCGGAGAACGAGAAGAAGGCGAAGACGACGACGAACCAGATAATCAGGAAGCGTTCGAACAGCGCCCCGCTGTCGCTCTGGCGCAGCGCGCCGGCCAGCTTGCCGGCGATGGCGAACAGCCAGCCGGTGAAGGGCAGCAGGATGAAGGGCAGCACCGCGAAGTAGTACCACCAGCGCCCGCCGTGGCCTTCAAAGGTATCGGCGTAGCGGTTGATGTTGTGCTTGAGGTAGAAGCCGCGGAAGAAGGCGTCGCCCTGATCGAGGTAGACCGCGACGTGCCACGGCACGACGATGGCCAGGAAAAGCAGCCAGCCCGGCCAGAAAAAGACGGCTTTGAGCCAGTCGCGCCAGGCGCCGGCCGAGACAAAAAAGAGGCCGCTGATGAGCAGCGGAAAGAAGACCGCAACCGGCCCCTTGGCCAGGAAACCGAGGCCGAGCGCGGCGTACACGCCGAACAGCAGGCGGCGTGTTTTGGCCGCCGGCTTGCCATCCCGGCAGGCGCAGAAGAAGTCGTAGATGCCGAACATGGCCAGGGCGATGAGCAGGTTGAGCAGCGCATCGGCAATCGCCGCCTTGGCGATGAAGCCGACGACCAGCGTCAACGCCATGACCAGCGAGGCGATCTGCGCCGTCATCTGGTTGCCGTGGCGGACGCAGAAACGGAATAGCGCGAACACCCAAAGCGCGGAAAAAATGATCGACGGCAGGCGGAAGCCGATTTCGCTGACGCCGAGCATGGCGACCGAGGCGGCCTGTGCCCAGTAGATCAGGATCGGCTTGTCGTGACGTGGCGCGTCGTTGAGGGTCGGCGAAACCAGATTGCCGCGCGCCATCATTTCGCGCGTCGCTTCGGAGAAGGCGCCCTCGTCGACATCGGTCAGCGGCAGGCTGTAGGCATTCAGGAAAAAGGCCAGGAAGAGCGCCAGCAACAGGCTGAACGGCGAGAGCAGAAAACGCTCAACGGACAGGGGCAGGGATCGAAATTGCATCGCGGCATTATAAGGCAGCGTCAGGCGCCAACCAGCCGCCGGAAGACGTCTGGCTTGACGATGCTGCGGTCGACGCCTAAATTCGGCCAGATTTCAAATTCACGTTTCGCATCCACCGCTCCGAGGAAACCCCATGCAAATCGGCACCCCGCTCTCCCCTTCCGCCACCCGTGTCATGCTGCTCGGCGCCGGCGAACTCGGCAAGGAAGTGATCATCGCGCTGCAGCGCCTGGGCGTTGAAGTGATCGCCGTTGATCGCTACGAGAACGCGCCCGGCCATCAGGTCGCGCACCGCGCCCACGTCATTTCGATGACCGATGGCGCCGCGTTGCGCCAACTGGTCGAGCTGGAAAAGCCGCATCTGATCGTGCCGGAAATCGAGGCCATCGCCACCGACATGCTGGTCGACATTGAAGCAGCCGGGCTGGCCGAAGTGATCCCGACGGCGCGCGCCGCCAAGCTGACAATGAACCGCGAAGGCATCCGCCGGCTGGCCGCCGAGGAACTCGGCCTGCCGACCTCGCCCTACAAGTTTGCCGATTCGCGGTCTGAACTGCAGGCCGCCATCGACGCTGGCATCGGCTACCCGTGCATCGTCAAACCGACCATGTCCTCATCCGGCAAGGGCCAGTCGCTGCTGCGCGGCCCGGACGACGTGCAGAAGGCCTGGGACTACGCGGCGAGTGGTGGCCGGGTCAATCAGGGCCGCGTCATCGTTGAAGGCTTCATCGACTTCGATTACGAAATCACCCTGCTCACCGTCCGCGCCCGCAATGCGGCCGGCGAAGTGGTGACTCATTTCTGCGAGCCGATCGGTCACATCCAGGTCGCCGGCGATTACGTCGAATCGTGGCAACCGCAGGCCATGACGCCAGCGGCGCTGGCCCGCGCCCAGGAAATCGCCGCGGCAGTCACCGGCAACCTCGGCGGTCGCGGCCTGTTCGGCGTCGAACTGTTCGTCAAGGGCGACATGGTGTGGTTCTCGGAAGTCAGTCCGCGGCCGCACGATACCGGGCTGGTCACGCTATGTTCGCAGCGTTTCTCGGAATTCGAACTGCACGCCCGCGCCATCCTCGGCCTGCCGGTCGATACCGCGCTGCGCGAACCCGGCGCTTCGGCCGTCATTTACGGCGGCATGGACGAAAAGGGCATTGCCTTCACCGGGCTGGAAGAGGCGCTGACCGTGCCGCGCACCGACCTGCGCCTGTTCGGCAAGCCGGAAGCCTTCACGAAACGGCGCATGGGTGTCGCCGTGGCCAATGCCGGGACGACCGACCAGGCACGGGCCAACGCCAAACTGGCGGCCAGCAAGGTGCGGCCGATCAAGGGCTGAAAAAAGGGGGCCACGACACACTTCCACGGTCAACCGGAAATTTTGACCAAAATCAAAAGGAATCCGTGAAGTAAGTCACACCCCCACAGTCGCACTGTTGACACACGTCAACTGAAACACCCCAAAAGTGCTATTTACTCCTGACATTGCAAAAATGTCAGGAGAACAGCCATGCCGATTATCTGGGATAAAAAGCTCGAAACCGGAATTGAAGTCATCGATGCCCAGCACCAGCGCATCGTCGAGTACATCAACGATCTCGAAATCGCCAAGATGAAACTCGACAAGAAGATGGTGAACGACATCATCGAGCAGTTGATCGACTACACGCAGTCGCATTTCGGCTTCGAGGAAGAAATGCTCGAAGAGGCCGGCTACAAGTTCCTCAAGCCGCACAAGAAAGTCCACGAACTGTTCATTCGCCGTGTCACCGATATCACCATGCGCGCCGCCAAGGGCGAAGATATCGTCGATGAACTGCACTCGATGCTCTCGAAATGGCTGATCAACCATATTTCCAACGAGGATCGCGACTACGCCGATGCAGTCAAGCAGATGACCGGTATCGACCACGGTCCGGCTGCCGTGGCGACCATCCAGAAGCAACCCAGCCCAGGTTTCCTGAGCGGACTGCTCGGCCGGTTTTTCCGCTGACAACAACTGAGACGTCATTCCCGCGCCAGCGGGAGTGACGGATTTCAGGCCGTCAGCGCTCGCCTAAACGCGGGCGATGCGGCCAGCCGAAAACTTCGCGGCAAAGCGGCTGCCGACACCCGGCGTACTCTTGATATCAAGCTGGGCCTGATGGCGATTCAGCGAGTGCTTGACGATGGCCAGTCCCAGGCCGGTGCCACCAGCATCGCGAGAACGGCCGCGGTCGACGCGGTAAAAACGTTCAGTAAGGCGCGGGATGTGTTTGGCGTCGATGCCGATCCCGGTGTCCTCGACGGCGAATTCCGCCCCCTGCGCCGTGGTTTTCCACTCGATGCGCACCTTGCCGCCGGCCGGCGTATAACGCACGGCATTGGCGACGAGGTTGCCGAAGGCACTGACCAGTTCCGGCTCCGAACCACGCAGGTCGCATAAGCCATCGGTTTCGGCCACGATGGTATGGCGGCCGCCTGACAGCGCCTCACCATCGCGGCGCAGCTTGTCGATAAGGTTGCCCATATCGACGACATCGTTGCTGGGCGGTGGCGCCGACTCGATGGACGACAGGGTCAGCAAATCCTGGACGATGGACTCCATGCGCGTCGATTGCTCGGCCATCATGTCGAGATAGCGATGCTGCTCATCCCGATTGAGGTCGATTTCCTGCAGGGTTTCAAGGAATCCGGCGAGCACGGTGAGCGGCGTGCGCAGTTCATGCGAGACGTTGGCGACAAAATCGCGGCGCATCTGGTCGAGCCGGTCGGTCTGCGTAACATCCTTGATCTGCATGAGACGACGGTTACCGGCATAGGGAACGACGTGGATGGACAGGACGCGATCCGTCCCGCGCTCCGAACGCAGGGTCAGCGGCCGGTCGAAATCACCGGCTTCAAGGTAGGAGACAAACTCCGGCTGGCGCACCAGATTGACGATGGGCTGCCCACGATCACTCAACGATACTAGGCCCAATTGCTCTTCGGCCGTGGTGTTGCAATAAACGATCTGCTGGTTCAGATCGAGGGCGACGACGCCGTCGGTAAGTGCCTGCAGCGCGGCGAAAAGACGCTCGATCTGGTCGTCGCGATCGGAAATCTGGGCGCGCAAGTCTTTTTCGTGCCGGTAAAGGCGGCCAAAAATGCCGTCCCAGGCCCCTTCGCCTTCAAGGCTGGCGTCGACTACCGGACGATGCGACCAGCGATCAAGCCGGGCAAAGTTGCGAAAATGGAAGATCATCTGCAAGCCGAGTCCGGCGCAGAAAACCAACCAGCCGGCCCAGTGCGCGACGAAATAGCCGACCGGAAAGGCAACGAGAATTGACATCAGGGCCAGCAGTACGGCCCGAACCACTTGGGCTGACACGCCGTTCAGGCTCCCCGGAAGCGGTAGCCCGTACCGCGCACGGTTTCGACGCGTTCGTGGTTGCCGGAGCCTTCCAGCGCAGCGCGCAGGCGACGGATATGGACGTCAACCGTACGCTCTTCGATGAAGACGTGGTCGCCCCACACTTCGTCGAGCAACTGGGCGCGGGTATAGACACGCTCGGCGTGGGTCATGAAGAAGAAAAGCAGGCGGAACTCGGTCGGTCCCAGTTCGATCGGCTGGCCACCGGCCAGCACGCGATGGGTCGCCGGGTTTAATGCCAGGCTGCCGATCTCGACCGCTTCGCCGGCCAGATGCGGTGCCCGGCGGCGCAGCACGGCCCGCACGCGGGCGACCATTTCCTTGGGCGAGAAGGGCTTGGTGATGTAGTCGTCAGCTCCGGCTTCGAGGCCCTGCACCTTGTCTTCTTCATGGACGCGGGCGGTGAGCATGATGATCGGCAATTCGCGGGTCCGTTCTTCGGCGCGGATTCTCTTGGCCAGCGCGACACCGGACTGGCCGGGCAGCATCCAGTCGAGAATGACCAGGTCGGGCAGCGCGGCGCGAATCGCCGACTCGGCCTCTTCGGCACTACCGGACCGAACGACGAGAAAGCCGGCGTGCTTGAGGTTGATCGTGACGAGTTCCTGGATCGCCGGCTCGTCTTCAACGACCAGAATCGTCGGTGTCACAGCACCTTCTCCTTGGTGTGCCGGATGTCACGGCCTTCAACGATAAACACGACCTGCTCCGAGATATTTTTGGCGTGGTCGCCTATCCGTTCAATGGCCCTGGCAATCGAGATAATCTCAATGGAAGTGGTGATGGTGCGCGGGTCTTCCATCATGTGCGTGATGAGCTGGCGGATGATCGACTTGAATTCGGCATCGACGTCGGTATCGGCCCGAATGACATTGGCCGCCTGCGGCGTGTCGAGGCGGGCAAAGGCGTCGAGCGCCTGGCGCACCATGGTCAGCGCCGCTTCAGCCAGATGCCGGACGCCAACACCGTATTGCCCCGGCAGGTGGCCGTTTTCGTAGATGCGGCGAACACCCTTGGCGATCTTCTTGGCTTCGTCGCCGGCCCGCTCAAGATCGGTGACGATCTTGCTGATGCCGAGGATCAGGCGCAGATCGGAAGCGGTCGGTTGGCGCTTGGCGATGATGTGGGCGCAATCGTCGTCGATGGCCTTTTCGAGTTCATTGACCTTGCGGTCGGTTTCGACAATGGTCTTGACGCTGGCGATTTCGCCCGTGGAGTAAGCCTCGATGGCGGCGGAAACCTGGGTTTCGACCAGCCCACCCATCTGCAGCACATGGGTGCGCAGGCGGCTGAGTTCGTCGTCGAACTGGCTGGAAAGGTGTTGGCTTTCGTTCATTTCAATCTCCTTGATTTCATGTGCCCGTGCGTCGTGACGCGAAGCCGCGCTGAAGACAGTGCTGAAGCACGGCGAGGCGGGGCGACAAAGTCACGGCGTGCGGGCGCATGAAATTAGCCCATGCGGCCGGTGATGTAGTCTTCAGTACGCTTATCCTGCGGCTTGATGAAAATCTCGTCGGTCTTGCCGAACTCGATCAACTCGCCCAGGTACATGTAGGCCGTGTAGTCAGAGACGCGCGCGGCCTGCTGCATGTTGTGGGTAACGATGAGGATGGTGACGCGCTTCTTGAGTTCGTGCACCAGTTCCTCGATGGCACCGGTAGCGATCGGGTCAAGCGCCGAGGTAGGCTCGTCGAACAGAAGCAGTTCGGGATCGGTCGCCAGGGCGCGGGCGATGCACAGACGTTGCTGCTGGCCGCCGGAAAGGTTCGGCGCCATGTCCTGCAGACGATCCTTCACTTCGTCCCAGATTGCCGCGCCGCGCAGTGCCTGTTCGACCTTGTCGTCGAGGACGCGACGATTGTTCTCGCCACGCACACGCAGGCCGTAGGCGACGTTTTCGTAGATGGTCTTGGGGAAGGGGTTCGGTTTCTGGAACACCATGCCGACACGCATGCGGACTTCGATCGGATCGACTTCCGAAGAGAGCAGATTGGTGTTGTCCGGGAAGAAGCGGATCTCGCCTTCGTAGCGGTTGCCCGGGTAAAGGTCGTGCATGCGATTGAAGCTGCGCAGGTAGGTCGATTTGCCGCAACCGGAAGGACCGATCAGGGCGGTGACCTTCTTGTCGTAGATCGGCATGTTGATGCCCTTGAGCGCCTTGGCCTCACCGTAGTAAAAGTTGAGGTTGCGAGCTTCGGCCTTGAGGGTCGGATTGTCGTGAATCTGCATCGGAGACTCCATTTCGGATTTCATTTTTGGGCGATTTTTCCGGTTGACCGTGGAATCACCACTTGATGTTCTTGCGCATTTTGTAGCGTAGATAAATCGCAATACCGTTCATGGTCAGGACCATGGCCATCAGCACAAAGCCGGCGGCGGCGGCATTGACTTCGAAGGCCGGATCCGGGCGCGAGGTCCAGTTGAAAATCTGGATCGGCATCACGGTAAAGGGCGACATCACCCAGTCGAACAGGCCGGCATTCACGCCTGGGCTGATCTCGGTGAAGGGCACCGGCGGCAGGAAGGCGATGAAGGTCAGCGCGCCGATGGTGATGATCGGTGCCGTTTCGCCGATGGCGCGCGCCAGCCCGATGATGACGCCGGTCAGGATGCCGGGCATGGCGTAGGGGATGATGTGGTAGCGGCAGGTTTGCCAGCGCGTCGCACCGACCGCCATCGAGCCTTCGCGGATCATCGCCGGGATGGCGCGGATCGCTTCGCGGGTCGACACGATGATGATCGGCAGGATGAGCAGGGCCAGCGTCAGGCCGGCCGACAGGATGCTTTGCCCGAAGCCGAAGGTATAGACGAAGATGCCGAGGGCGAGCAGACCATAGACAATCGACGGCACCGCAGCCAGATTGGTGATGTTGATCTCAATGATCTCGGTGATCCAGTTGCGCTTGGCGTATTCCTCAAGATAGACGCCAGCCGCGACGCCAATCGGCACGGCGGCCAGGGCGGTGACCAGCATGACCAGCAGCGAGCCGACCCAAGCGGACAGGATGCCGGCCTGCGTGGCGCGCCGCGAGGCGAAGTTGAGGAAGAAATCAAGGGTGAAACGCTCCGAGCCCTTGGCCACCATGTCGGACACCAGCAGCACGATGACGAGCAGCGCGACGGCCAGACAGAAGATGCCGAGCACCTTGAAAATGGTGTCCTTGAGCTTGCCCTTGGCGATCAGGGCGCGGATTTGTTCAGTTGTCAGGGCAGTCGATGGCATTAATAATTCTCCCGATAGCGGCGGCGCAACCACTGGCCGAGGATATTGAACATCAGGGTGATCAGGATCAGCGTCAGGCCGGCAGCGAAGATGGTCTGGTAACCGATCGAGCCGTGCGGCAGGTCGCCGAGGGCAACCTGGACGATGAAGGAAGTGATGGTCGCGGCCGGTTCCATCGGGTTCCAGGTCAGGTTCGGCTGCATGCCGGCGGCAACGGCGAGAATCATCGTTTCGCCGACAGCACGCGAAATGGCCAGGATGTAGGAAGCGGCCAGACCGGAGAAAGCGGCCGGCACGACAACGTGCAGCGCCGTATGCAGGCGGGTCGAACCCAGCGCATAGGAGCCTTCGCGCAGGCTCATCGGCACGGCACGCATGGCATCCTCGGACAGCGAGGCAATATAGGGCACGATCATGATGCCCATGACCAGACCGGCGGAAAGCAGCGAAAACCCGGGCAGCCCAGGCAGAAATTTCTGCAGCAGCGGGGTGACCATGAGCAGTGCGAAGTAGCCGAAAACAATAGTCGGGATGCCGCCGAGCAGTTCGAGAATCGGCTTGGCAACTTCACGTACGTTGCCGTGGGCGAATTCGGACAGGTAGATGGCGATGATCGTCCCCATCGGAATGGCCACGACCAATGCGACAAGCGAGGAAACGAGGGTGCCCGAAATGAGCACCATGATGCCGAAGTGGGCATCATCGAAAAGCGGGGTCCACTGGGTATCGGTCAGGAAGTCGACGATGCTGACATGCTGAAAGAACTGGACTGACTCGGAAACGAGCACATAAACGATGCCGATGGTGGTCAGCACGGAAACGGCAGCAGCAGCGAAGAGCAAGGCTTCGATGACGCGCTCGCTGACGTGGCGCATGGCTTTGCGCGACAGGCGGTCGCTCACCATTGGCAGGTCGGAGGGGTTGTTGGCTGTCATAGCGTGATTCACTTGAAGATTCCTTTCGGAGTGAAGCCCGACCGCGGCCGGGCTTCTGCGTCTGGCGGACCGAAGTCCGCCAGATCGGAGCTTACATCTTTGCTTCGCGCTTCATCAGGTCTTCGATGGTGATGCCAATTTCATTGTGACCACCGAACACGGTGCCAATCTTGTTCTTCTTCACATGCTCAAGGTTGCCGGCGTAGGCGGAAGCCGGCAACGGAACGTACTTGACTTCCTTGGTCAGCGCAGCGCCGTTCTTCATGTAGAACTCGATGAATTCCTTGACCTCAGGCTTCTGCAGCGACTTGGCCTTGACGTAGATGAAGATCGGACGCGACAGCGGCGCATAGGTGCCGTTTTCGACATTGGCCGCCGACGGCTCGACCGCCTTGCCGGTCTTCGGATTGACGATCGGCAGCGCCTTCAGCTTGCCGGTATTCTCGGCGTAGTAGGCGTAGCCAAAGTAACCGATGGCATTGACGTCACGCGAGACGCCCTGGACCAGCACATTGTCGTCTTCGGAAGCGGTGTAGTCGCCGCGCGAGGACTTGGCCTTGCCAACCATGGCTTCGGTGAAATACTCGAAGGTACCGGAGTCGGCACCGGCGCCGAACAGCTTGACCGGTGCATCGGGCCAGGCCGGGTTGATCTGGTTCCACTTCATGATCTTGCCCTGGGCAGCCGGTTCCCACAGCATCTTCATTTCGGCGACGGTAGCCTGCTTGAGGAAGGCATTCTTCGGGTTGATGACGACGGTCAGCGCATCAAAGGCGACGGGCATTTCGATGTACTCGACACCGGCGGTCTTGCACAGCTCCATCTCGGCCTTGGTGATCGGGCGGGAGGCATCGGAAATATCGAGTTCGTCGCGGCAGAACTTCTTGAAGCCGCCGCCCGTACCGGAAATACCGACGGTGACCTTGATGGCGTTCTTCTTGGCTTTCTGGAATTCTTCGGCCACCGCTTCGGTGATCGGGTAGACGGTGGACGAACCGTCGATCTTGATGACTTGCGCCTGGGCGGATTGGGCGCCAATCAGGGCGACACCAGCGACCGCGAGGGCGGAAACGAGTTTGGAATTCAGCATTGGGTAACTCCTGCACAGGGTTGAATGGACAACACCGAGGAGATTACCCGCCGATTGTTACAGCCAGATGACGGGCTGTAACAATCGAAAAACCATTACTTTTTGCCTACTTGGCCGGACGCCCGGTCTTGATGCGCTCGACGCGCCCCATCACCGCTTTCAGCTCGGCATCGTTCAACGCTGCCAGCAGCGCGATGCCGCCACGCAGCAGTTCGCTTTTCTTGACGTCGCTACCGAGCCCGCTCAGACGCTTCTTGAGCACGCCGATCTGGGCGTACTCGCTGTCCGGCATGGCATAGCTGTCGCGCACCAACTTTACTTTTTTGGCCTTGGCCGGCTTGGCGGCCTTCGCTGCCTCCTGCTTCATGACCTTGGGCTGATCGTATTTGATCGCCTGCGCCTTGACCAGGGCATCGGCCAAGACCTTCTGATGCTTGGCGACGGTTTCCTCGACCTGGGTCGGCTTGCGCACCACCTTGGGTTTGCTGGCGGCCGGCGCTGGTTTGGCCACAACTGGCGCCGGCTTTTCGGCGACAACCGGGGCTGGCTTTGGCACGGCAATCTTGGCGGCCGGCGCAACAACAGCCTCGGCAACAACCACGGCAGGCTTCACCTCGGCCTTGGGCGCCGTGCGCGGCACCAGCTTCTTCGGCGGCTTTGGCATGGCAACAGGCTTGGCAGCCGGGGCTTTCTTGGTTTTTACACTCATCGAGCTCTCCCTAAAAAACAGTATGGCTAGTTTAGTCATTATGAAAGCACACCACCGTTAAGCTTTTATGACAGTTTTAGACCAAATCGACGGGGTAAAATGCGCCCAAGCCACTTCAGGAGCACAGCATGACCCAGGACGAACTCAAACAGGCCGTCGCCCAGGCCGCCGCCGACTACGTCGCGCAGACGGCACCGGCCGGCAGCATCATCGGCGTCGGCACCGGCTCGACGGCCAATTTCTTCATCGATGCCCTGGCTCCGCTCAAGGACAAATACAAGGGCGCCGTGGCCAGTTCGGAAGCCACCCGCCAGCGCCTGGAAGGCCATGGCATCACGGTGTTCGACCTCAACGACGTCGACGACATCCCGGTTTACGTCGATGGCGCCGACGAAATCGATGCCGGCCTCAACATGATCAAGGGCGGTGGCGGCGCACTGACGCGCGAGAAGATCGTCGCCGCCGTGGCCCGCGAATTCGTCTGCATCTGCGACGACTCCAAGCTGGTCGACGTCATGGGCAAGTTCCCGCTGCCGGTCGAAGTCATCCCCATGTCGTGCGCCCATGTCGCCCGCGAACTGGCCAAGCTGGGCGCCACCCCGGTGCTGCGCGAAGGCTTCGTGACCGACAACGGCAACCTGATTCTCGACGTCAAAGGCCTGGCCATCACCGACCCGAAAGGTCTTGAAGCGCAGATCAATCAGATCACCGGCGTCGTCACCAACGGCCTGTTCGCCCTGCGCCCGGCCAACCTGCTGCTGCTCGGCACGGCCGAAGGCGTCAAGACGATTCGCTGATTCATTTTTTTGTCACATCAGGGGGCTAATCTCCGACGGTCAAACACCGTCGGGAGCCCCCCATGTATTTGTCCTCTCATGAAATCGCCCGAAGCCGCGAACACGCGCTGGACAATCTGCTCGATCTGTCGGCGGCCTATATCGATGCCAGCCAGCGTTTTTCCGAGCTGATTTCCAGTAACAGCCGCGAAGCCGTCCATCACGGCAGCCGGCACTTCGCGCAAGTGGGCCACGGCCAACTGGAGACGATGACCCAGTTCCCGACCACTGTCTGGCTGGACAGCGCCGCCCGCACCAGTCGCTTGCTGGACGGCGCGCTGGCCATCATCGGCGAAACGCACAAGGCGATGATTCGCAACGCCGAATCCCAAGTACGCATGCTTGATGAAATCGTTTTCGCGACCATCAATCGCTCCGCCAAATCCAGCCCATGGGAAGCCGAATTTGCCCTGCAGGCGATGAAGGGCACCTTGCAAAGCGCCGAGCAGACCTTGCGCGGAATCAGTGAGGCAGCCATCGAAACGGTAACTTTGGCTGAAAACGAAATCCATCAAACGACCGAAATCATCGCGCCCAGCGCACCGGCCCCGCGCCGCCGTGCCGCATCAAGCAAAAAGGCTGCTGCCTGACGTCATAAGAAAAAAGCACTCTTTCCATTCTGCCCGGCCCTGCCGGGCTTTTTTTCTCCGGTTTCCGGTGGAAAGATTGACGCCGGGCGCTGCCATCGCCCAGACTCTCCCGCTGTTACAGGAAACGGACGCTCCGCGCATGCCCACCAGCAACTGGCACATTTACGACCATTACGGCTACGCCTTCCTGGCCGTCGTTGGCACCTTTGCCGCCGTCGCCGCCGTGCAATGGGCGCTGCACCGGCCACGCTGGGCGGGCTGGATCGCCTCGCTGCAGGGTGTCGCTCCGCCCTTCATCAACATCATCGGCGTGCTCTTCGGGCTGACCCTGGCCTTTCTCGCCAACGACACGTGGAGCGCCCACGACCGGGCGATGAATGCCGTGTTCAAGGAAGCCGATTCGCTGCGCAGCATTGCCGTGCTCTCTGAGCAACTGGCCGAGCCGCTGCGTGGTGAAGTGCGCGGCGCCGTGTCGCGCTACGGCCGGGCCAGCGCCGGCGAATGGCCAATGCTGGCGGCACGGCAGTCGAGCGGCGAAGTGACCGCCCTGGCCGATGCGCTGCTCACCCTGCTGGCCAGCCCGAAGGTGGCAGCCGCGGCCGGCGAGAACGTGCAGGCGCTGATGCTGCGCAAGGCCATCGAAATTCGCGACGAGCGTGACCTGCGCATCGGCCTCAGCCAGACCCACGTCAATCCGCTCAAGTGGCTGGGCATGGCCTTTCTCGGTTTCCTGACCCTGCTCTCGGTTTCCGTCGTCCATGTCGACAAGCCGCGGGCGGCGATGGTCGCAGTGATATTGTTTGCCCTGGCCGCCGCACCGACAGCCGCCATCGTGCTGGTTCAGGGTAATCCTTTCCAGCAGCCAACCTCGGTGACGCCGGCGCCCATTGTCGAGGCGGTGGCCGACAGGCCATAGGCGCACCGGGCGATTTCATTTTTGGGCTTTTTTTCGGGTTGACCGCAACATGCACGCAAAAACCAACAAGACCAGCCCGCTCAACCTCGCCCTGCAGGGCGGCGGCGCCCACGGGGCATTCACCTGGGGCGTGCTCGACGCGCTGCTGGAAGATTCGGCCTTCACCTTCGAAGGCGTCAGCGGGACCAGTGCCGGGGCGATGAATGCGCTGTGTCTGGCGCACGGCTTGATGACCGGCGGCCGCGACGGCGCCCGGGAAACGCTGGCCCGCTTCTGGACCAGCGTCGCCGCCAGTTCGCCCTTCGCCAAGTCCGGCGATGCCGGCGGCGAGGTCAGCCAGGCCCTGAAACTGATGCTGCTGTGGACCAACCATCTGAGTCCCGAGCAGCTCAACCCCTTCGACCTCAACCCCTTGCGCGACATTCTCGGCGAACAATTCGACTTCGCCCGCCTGCGCCGCGAATCCCCGGTCAAGCTGTTCATCGCCGCCACCCACGCCAACTCCGGCAAGCTGCGACTGTTCCGCAACCATGAGTTGTCGGTCGACACCCTGCTCGCCTCGGCCTGCCTGCCGACCATCCACCGGAGCATCGTCATCGATGGCGAGCCCTACTGGGACGGCGGCTACAGCGCCAACCCGGCGGTCTTTCCGCTGGCCTACCAGTGCGCCTCGCCGGACATCCTGCTCGTCCTGCTCACACCGCTGCGCTACACGGAAACGCCGGCTTCGGCCGCGGACATCCGGTACCGCCTGCTCGAACTGTCGTTCAACGCGACTTTCCTGCGCGAAATGCGGATGTTTGCCCACCTGCGCGAGGAAGTCAGCGCCTCATGGCTATCAAAATGGCTGCCCGTCGGCCGACTTGAGCGGCGCATCGAACAGCTGAGATTCCATGCCATCACGGCCGACGCCCTGCTCGGCGAACTGCCGCCCGGCAGCAAGCTGGCCGTCAACCTGCCCTTTTTCGAGAGCCTGCGCGACAGCGGCCGCGAGCATGCGCAAGCCTGGCTCGACGCGCATCGAAGCAGCATCGGGGAACGCGCCACGCTCGATCTGGGGCAGCTTTTCTACTGAGCGAGGCGACGATCGGGAACAGCGCTGGCGCGACGCCGGTCTGCGTTCAGTTCACGTAGCGATTGTTCGCCGGTTGTGCCTCGGCACAGCCGATCCGCCGGCGTTCGACAAAGAGGCTGCCGCCCATCGGCTCATTGGCCGGATCCTTGGCTTTTTTCTTCGCCTGTTTTTTGGCGGCCGAGGCAGCTGCCGCGACTTCGCGGTGCGATTCGCAATCGCCCGGACCCACTTTCACGGCACCGATGGAGAGCGTTGGCAAGGCCTGAAAACTGAGCTCCCCGCGCCGGTTTTCGGCCATGTAGCCACCGCGCAGGCGCTCCTCGACGCCGAGCATGTTGCCCATGGCCTGGGCAAAGGTGCTGATCACTTGCCAGCAGCGCATTTCCCAGTCGTCGCTGCGGAAAATGACGAAGAAATCGTCGCCGCCGATATGGCCGACGAAATCAATCTGCGGATCGGTCGCCTCGCAGATCAGACGGGCCAGGGTATGGATCACGTCGTCGCCGCGCCGGTAGCCGAAGGCATCGTTGTAGGGCTTGAAATTGTCGATGTCGATATAGGCCGCGATGAACGGATGCCCGGCTGCCAGCATGCGGTCGACGTGCTCGTTGATCGGCACGTTGCCCGGCAACTGGGTCAGCGGGTTGGCGTAGCGGGCGGCGCTGATCTGCATTTCGGTGATCGTCGCCATCAGGTCATGACTGCTGCCGACGCCGATGTACTTGCCATGGGCGGTGACGATGAAACCGTCGAACAGGTAGTGCTTGGGCGCTACCGAGAGCATCATCGCCAGCTCCTGGATCGTCGCATATTGATCGACGACGAGCGGCGCGTGATCCATGAACAGCTCACAACTCTTGCGGCCAAACAGTTCCTTGCGAAATGGGCGGGCAAAACGGTCGATCATGCTGTGCCGATTGATCATGCCGACCGGCTGGGTGCCCTGGACGACCGGCAGCACATCGAGATCGGGGTCGGCCTCGAAGCGGGCAATGACCGAGACGTTGCTGGCATTCATCGGCACCGGTTCGATCGGCCGGGCCAGGTTGCGCGCCGTCGGCAGCTTTCCCGGGCCGCCGGTCATCGGCGACAGGGACAGCGATTGCTGATCGAGCGCAGTCAGCGTCTGCCCGGCCAACTGGCGCAGGGGGTGGGCTTCCGGCCGGGCAATGAAATAACCCTGACCACAGGCGATACCCATGTCGCGGACGCAGATGAAGTCTTCTGTGCGCTCGACACCTTCGGCCACGAGCAGGGCGTTGCAGATCTCGGCCAGATCCTGCATGGCGCGCACGAAATGGAACTTGATCCGGTCATCGGCGATGCCGTTGATGAAATGCTTGTCGATCTTGACAAACTCGGGCCGCAACTCGGACCACATGCGCAGATTGGCAAACCCCTCGCCGAGATCGTCGATGGCGAACTGAAAGCCGCGCCCCCGGTAATGCAGCAAGGCCTCCAGGATGCCCGGCATGTCGGTGATCTTCTGGTTCTCGGTGAGCTCGATGACAATGCGGTTCGGCGCAATGGCCAGTTCGCTGAGCAGGGCGCGGGTATGGCCGTTCATCAGGCGGTCGTCGAGCAGGCAGCCCGGGGTCACATTGAGAAACAGGCGACCGGGCAAACGCTGGGCGGCGAAGGCGCGCAGGCTGGCCTCGCGGCAGGCGTGTTCAAGGTCCAGCGTCATGTCGTTGCGCGCCGCGACGCTGAACAGCTGATCCGGGCGATGCAAGGGACTATCCTCCGGCCCGCGAATCAGCGCCTCATAGCCGAGAATGGCCCGTACACGAAAATCGAGAATCGGCTGAAAGACCGGATACAGGAGTCCCTCGGCCATGATCCGCCGAAGTTCGGCGGCTTCATCATCGATCAGAACGATCATTTTTTTCTTTCATGGCAACTTGGCAGGCAGTTTAGAAAGGCTGTGTTGCAGCGCTGTGACAGCCGAGACGAAGCAGGCAATTGAATTCGGTCATCTTCCCGAAACATGGGAAGGACATGCTGAGCCTCATCTTCGACACCCGGAGCTTGCGATGACTGAAACCCTGTTCTGCTACTGCTGCCGCGTCCATCACGACAAGAGCCAGATGCGCCTGTTCCCGACCCGCCAGGGCTATCGCTGGCGTTGCCTGCGCAGCATCGAGGCAGCGGCGAGCAGTCGCCGGGAGCGCGATGCCTTCGGCCAGAAACAATCCGAGATCAATCGCGAAACCGCCCGCCGGGCCGCCGAGTTCGGCCTGCATCTGCGCCAGGTTCAGCCGTTCGCCCCCTGAAGCAAACGATGGGAAAAATTCGCATCGACACGCTGGACACCAGCAGTCCGGCCCTCCTCGAAGCGAGCGTGACGCTGATCTTCAACGCCTTCGCCGACCCCGAACGCTACAGCGCCGAGCGCGTCGCCAAGGAACTGCGCGGCGGCGACAGCGTCTTCTACCGACGTTTCTTCGTCGCCATGGATGCCGGTGAAATCATCGCCGTCGGTGGCGTCAAGGCCGCCGACTGGGCCTCCAGCACCCATATCCTCTACCTCTCGGCGGTCACCCCGGAACGCCGTGGCAAGGGCATCGGCCGCGCCCTGATCAAGGCGCGCCTCGACTGGCTGGAGGAAAATTTCAAGTCCGGGCGCATCCTCGTTTCGGCTGCCAAGACCAGGCGCTTCCGCGATCTGGGCTTCACCGAAGTGCGCAACAGCGCCATCGACGGACGGCATTTGCTCGTCCGGAAGTTCTAGCCGGATTTCATTTTTGGCCATTTTTCCCGGTTGACCGTGGCATTCATCTGCCCGCAACCGAGATACAAAAAATCCGTCATGCCCCTGCAATATTGGCTGACGATAGTTGCAAGGCTGACCAAGCCGACAACCAGCCGCTCAAGGAGAACCCATGGACAAGCAGAACCATAGCGACATCGCCGCCTTTCCCGAACTGTTCGACGGGCTGGAGCAATTCATCGAAGAACAGGCCAGCGGCCTCAAACGGACCAGCGCCATCCTGGCCGTTACCGCCATGGGCGGCGGCATGCTGATCTTCTACGCGTTGAGCAAGATCGCCTGAACAACAAAAATCCCGCCGCAGCGGGATTTTTCATGAACTAACCGTAGCTCAGGGCTTCGGCGGCACGTAGCCCTGAATCTGGTCGGCGCCTTCGCCGAAGAAATGCTTTTCCAGCTGTTCGGCCAGGTACTTGCGATGCTTGGCATCGACCAGATTGAGACGATTCTCGTTGATGAGCATGGTCTGCATCTTGATCCACTGCTGCCAGGCTTCCTTCGAAACGTTTTCAAAAACTCTCTGGCCGAGCGCACCCGGGTAGGGTGGCTGATCGAGGCCTTCGGCCTCGCGGCCGAGCTTGATGCAATTGACGGTACGTGCCATGTGAAACTCCGTGGGGGTTGATGCGGGGAATTATAAGGTCTTGAACAGCACCTTGGAACGCCGCTGATAGTTGTACATGTCGCGCTTGTTGGCCGGCAGGTCATCGACCGTGCCGAGCTTGAAGCCGCGCTCGACAAACCAGTGCTCGGTACGCGTAGTCAGCACGAACAACCGCTTGATGCCGGCCTTGCGGGCACGCTGCTCGATGCGCAGCATCAACTGCTCGCCATAGCCCCATTCGCGGTGCTCGTGACTAACCGCCAGACAGGCCAGTTCAGCCTCATGATCTGAATGGGTGTAGAGCGCGGCGCAGCCGACGATGATGCCGTCGTGCAGCATGATCGAAAAATGGTCGATTTCGCGCTCGAGCAGTTCGCGCGGCCGATGGACGAGGATGCCTTCCTGTTCCATCGGCTCGATCAGCGCGATCAGCGCGGCGATGTCGTCCGGCTTGGCTTCGCGGATATTTTCCAGCGATTCGCGAGTGACCACGGTGCCGACACCATCGTGCGTGAACAACTCGCGCAACAGCGCGCCATCCTGCTCGAAACTGATCAGGTGCACGCGGCCGACGCCGGTCCGGCTGGCCCGCACGGCGCAGGGCAGGTAGCGCTTGATGTCGGCCGACAGCCAGTCGGCATCGCGCAGCATTTGCGATGCTTCGTCGGCCGTCATGGCGTCAAGAAGTTCGCCTTCCTTGTCGGTGACACCGCGACTGTCGGTCAGGTAAACCAGCTTGTCGGCCCGGATGGCGATGGCTACCGCTTCGGCCGCTTCTTCCATCTGCAGGTTGAAAATCTCGCCGGTCGGCGACGGCCCCTCGCAATTGAGCAGCACGATGTTACCCAGGCCGAGCTGGGCGTTGATGCCCTCGCTATCGACCTTGCGCACCTTGCCGGCATACTGCATGTCGATGCCGTCGAGCACGCCGATGGGCTGGCCGGTGATGAAATTGCCGCCGATGACGCGGATGCGGCTGTTGGCCATCGGCGTATTCGGCAAGCCCTGCGACAGCATGGCCTCGATTTCGAGATAAACGCTGCCCACCGCATCGAGCACGCAATCCAGCGCCTCGGCGTCGGTCACCCGATAGCCGCGGTGATAGACCGACTCCAGGTTCTTCTCGCGCAGCTCTTCCTCGATCTGCGGTCGCGCCCCATGCACCAGCACCAGGCGGATACCCAGGCTGACCAGCAGATTGACGTCGTAAGCCAGCGTCTTGGCGAACTCGCTGGCCACCGCCTTGCCACCGAAGGCAATGACGAAGGTCTTGCCGCGAAAAGCGTTGATGTAGGGCGTGACCGCCCGGAACCAGGAGACGAAGTGCTCGTCGTAAGGGGTATCGCTCATTTGTCCGAATATTTTCCGTCGTCGTCTTTCAGTGCCGTTTCAAGGCGCTCGCACAAGGTTTTCAACACTTTAACCCGGGCGAAGTTCTTGTCGTTGGCCTCAACCAACGTCCAGGGCGCCAGCCCGGTTGACGTGCGGTCGACCATGTCGCAAACGGCGGACACGTAGTCATCCCATTTTTCGCGGTTGCGCCAGTCTTCGTCGGTGATCTTGAAGCGCTTGAACTCGGTGTCCTGACGTTCCTTGAAGCGGCGCAACTGCTCGTCGGCACTGATCTGCAGCCAGAATTTGACGACAATGGCACCGGAATCAACCATCTGGTGCTCGAAATCGTTGATCTCGGCGTAAGCACGCAGCCAGTCGGCCTCGGTGCAAAAACCCTCGACCCGCTCGACCAGAACACGGCCGTACCACGAGCGGTCGAAAATCGCCGCCCGCCCGGTGCGCGGCAAATGCCGCCAGAAACGCCAGAGATACGGCTGCGCCCGCTCTTCTTCGGTCGGCGCGGCAATCGGTACGATCTGGTACTGCCGGGCATCCATCGAGGCGCCGATGCGGCGGATGGTGCCGCCCTTGCCAGCCGCATCCGAACCTTCGAAAACCAGGACCAGCGAACGCTTGCCAACGAAGCGCGGATCGCGCACCAGTTCGGAAAGACGGGACTGGTATTTGGCCAGCTGGCTTTCGTAATCCTTCTTGGTCAGTTTCTGCGTCAGGTCCAGTTCGCTGAGCACGTTTTTCTGGTCGATGGCATGGACAATCGGCGGCGCCACCGGCACCTGCTGGCGCCCCGTTTGCTGCAGCCGGCGCTTCATGGCCTCGAGCACGATACGGCCGACGGTCAGTGAGCGATATTCGTCATCGGTGCCTTCAACGATGATCCACGGCGCATGCGCGGTATTGCTGACGCGCAGCACATGGCCGGCGACTTCCTGCAGCTTGTTGTAAGTCTTCAGGCGATCGTAGCTTTCCTTGGTGACGCGCCAGGCGGTATTGGGATTCTTCTCCAGCGCCTTGAGCCGCGTCTTCTGGCCATCCTTGGACAGATGGAACCAGAACTTGAGGACCAGCGCCCCTTCATTGACCAGCATCGCCTCGAAGCGATTGATGTCATCGAGCCGCTCATCCATCTCGGAACGGCGCATCTGGCCGGTGATCCGGTCGGTAATCGGCTGCGAATACCAGGAACCGGCAAAGATGCCGACCTTGCCCTTGGGCGGCAGCGCGCGCCAATAGCGCCACATGTAGGGGCGGGCCCGTTCTTCATCAGAGGGCGCCGAGAAGGCCAGGGTCGAAATGTGGCGCGGGTCCATCCAGGAATAAAGCAGGTTGATTGTTTCCCCTTTGCCGCTGCCATCTACTCCGCTGATCAGGATGACAACCGGAAACTCCTTTTTCTCCAGCATGTCGTACTGCGCGTCAAGCAAGGCAGCGCGGAGCAGCGGCACTTCCTTTTTGAAGGTTTCCTTGTCGATCTTGTGGCCCAACTCAGCTGATTCGAACATTTCTATTCCCCCCTGAAATCACCCCAAAGTACCTGCATCGCTGCCAGAGCGGCCAGGCCCGCCGTTTCCGTCCGCAGAATGCGCGGACCCATACGTACTGCCTGAAAGCCAGCCGACTGCGCGGCGATCATTTCCTGCGGATCGAGCCCCCCTTCGGACCCGATCAGCAGTTGAACCTCACCGACTGGCCGGATCGAGGCCAGCGTCTGTTCGGCATCGGGCGCCAGCATCAGGCGCATGGCGCCATGCGCCGGCCTGGCCAGCCAGTTTTCGAGCTTCTCGAGCGGCGCCACCACGGGTACCTGGTTACGGCCGCACTGTTCGCAGGCCGAAGCTACCACCCCCTGCCAGTGCGCCACCCGCTTGCCGGCCCGTTCGCCGGCCAGGCGCAAGACGCTGCGCCTGCTCTCGACCGGGACGATATGGCGGACGCCGAGCTCGACCGCTTTCTGAATGGTGAAATCCATTTTGTCGCCAGCCTGCAGAGCCTGCACCAGGGTAATCGCCAGCGGCGATTCGCGCTCGACTTCAACCCACGGGCCCAGCACGGCCATGACCCGGTCGCGCTCGATGCGTTCGATATGCGCCGGATACTCGCCGCCACGACCGTCGAAGAGAACCATCGGCGCCCCGGGCGGCAGGCGCAACACTCTCACCGCGTGGCGTGCCACGGGCTCCGGCAATTCAACGTGAGCCCCCGGCGAAAGGGCTTCTCGGCAGTAAAAACGGGGTGAATTCATCGGTGCTATTATGGGCGAAATGCGTTTTGGAGTGGAAAAACATGGTCGCTTTGAACCCACCCGTCTGTGATTTTGGCCGACCGGCTGTCGATTTCGATTTGCCGGGCGTCGATGGCAAGCGCCACACCCTGGCCAGTTGCCGCGGCCCGAACGGACTGCTGGTGATGTTCATCTGCAACCATTGCCCCTACGTCAAAGCCATCATCGACCGCCTGATCCGCGACTGCCGCGACCTTGACGCCCAAGGCATCGGCTGCGTCGCGATCATGAGCAACGACATCACGGTCTACCCGGAAGATTCGCCGGAGTCGATGGCGCGCTGGGCAGTAGAACTAGCCTTCCCGTTTCCCTACCTCTACGACGAAACCCAGGCCGTCGCCCGAGCCTATGGCGCCGTCTGCACACCTGATTTCTTCGGCTACAACGCCAAGCTCGAACTGCAATACCGTGGCCGTCTCGATGCTTCTGGCAGAAACCCCGGCCCGGCCGACGCCCGGCGCGAACTTCATGAAGCGATGTGTGAAGTCGCCCGCAGCGGCAACGGGCCACGCGAGCAGATTGCATCAATTGGCTGCTCGATAAAATGGCAGATTTAGCAAACACCATTCAAAATGAAAAATTTGTCTACGACGATGTTCATCCCGTGAGGCCTGGGCTATGATTCGCCATTGTTTTTCTGCCCACTTCCTTCGTTGAATTTACCGGACGCCTCCTCGCCAACCCCCGTCGATGTGCGACGTCAGCTGGCTTACTTGCAGTCTGTCGTATCAGGCATGCCCCAGGGCATCAGCGTATTCGACGAACAGTTGTGCCTGCGCGTCTGGAACCAGGGATTTCTCGATGCGCTAGAACTGCCACCTGACGCCGTTCATGAAGGCATTCATTTCTCCGACGTGATCCGCATTCCGGTCACGCGCGGCGACTACGGGCAAGGCGATCGCGAACAACTGGTCGAACGCATCACGACACGGATCGGCAAATTCGAAGCCGACCGCCTGGAAGAGACCCGCCCCAACGGACGTTCCTATCTGATCCAGAACGAACCGCTTTTCATCGACCAACAGGCGGCCGGATTCATCACGACCTATACCGATATTTCCGAACAGCGGGCCAGCGCCGAACGCGAACAGCTGGCGCAAAAAGTCTATACCCACACGCCGGCCGGCATCATCTTCACGGACGAGGCGCACCGTATCCTCTCGATCAATCCGGCCACCACCCAGATGACCGGCTACGAAGCCTTCGAACTGCTCGGGCAGACAGTCTACGGGCTGATTACGCTGGATGAGGGGCAAACGCAGGATGCCTTTGAACGAGATCTTGTCCTGCAATCATCCTGGCAAGGCGAGCTTGAAATCACCCGGAAAAATGGCGACAACTTCCCGGCCGGAACCCGGGTCAACCGCGTCGATGACCCGCAAAGCGGCATGCCGGCGCATTACGTCTGGATTCTGGCCGACATCACGGAACGCAAGCAGTCCGAAGAGCGCATGCGGCACATCGCCCAGCACGATGCGCTAACCGGCCTGCCCAATCGCATGGCACTGCTCATGCGGCTCGCCCAACTGCTGCCCGAAGCCCGCCGCCATGGCTGGAAGATCGCCATGATGTTTCTCGATCTCGATCGTTTCAAGATCATCAACGACACCCTCGGTCACCAGGTTGGTGACGAATTGTTGCGTGAAGTGGCCTGCCGCCTGTCCGCAGTCGTCCGCGAAACCGATTTCGTCGCCCGCCTGGGCGGTGACGAATTCGTCATCATCCTGCCCGGCATCTCGTCTGCCGCCGACGCCGCCGTCGTTGCCGGCAAGGCCATCGGTGCGCTGTCCTCGGCCATCGAGGCCAACGGGCACGAGTTGCATACCAGCCCGTCGATAGGCATCAGCGTTTTTCCCGACGACGGTCCGGATGGCGACACCATCCTGAAGAATGCTGACACGGCGATGTACCACGCCAAGGCGGCGGGCCGAAACAACTTCCAGTTCTTTGCTACCGAGATGAACCTCATTACCTCGGAACGCCTGAGCATCGAACACAAGTTGCGCCACGCCATCGCCCGCAACGAACTGGTCCTTTGCTTCCAGCCGCAATTTCTCGCCGGCGACGGGGAACCGACCGGCGTCGAAGCCCTGCTCCGCTGGCACCATCCGACGGAAGGCTTGATTTCGCCAGCCCGCTTCATCCCGGTCGCCGAAGAAACGGGCATCATCGTCGAAATCGGCGAGTGGGTGCTGGCTACCGCCTGCCGCGAAATGAAGCGCTGGATCGACGCCGGACTGAAGCCCATGCGCATGGCCGTCAACGTCTCGGCCCGCCAGTTGCGCCGTCGCGATTTCAGCGAAACCGTCGCCAATGCGCTGACCCTGTCCGGACTCCCGGCCGAACTGCTCGAACTCGAGATAACCGAGAGCTCGGTGATGGAAAACCCGCAGGAAGCCATCCTGATTCTCGAACGCCTCGGCCGCATGGGTGTCACGCTGGCCATCGACGACTTCGGCACGGGCTACTCCTCGCTGGCCTACTTGAAGCTTTTCCCGATCGATCACCTGAAAATCGACCGCTCCTTCGTCGCCGACATCGAAACCGACCTTAACGACCGCGCCATCGCTTTCGGCACCATCGCCCTGGCCCATTCGCTGGGCCTCAAAGTCATTGCCGAAGGCGTCGAAACCGAAGACCAGCTCGAACTGCTGCGCACCAACGGCTGTGACGAGGTCCAGGGCTTCCTGATGAGCAAGCCCTTGTATAGCGCCGCGGCCTTTACCTTCCTGCACGCAAGGTGTCCGGCAGAGTAAAATTGCGCCTTTGTCATTAAAGCAGGGGTTCTCATGGCACAGCGCACGCTGGCACGTTATCTCACCGAAGAGCAACGCAACAAGGGCGTCATCACCGGCGACCTCAAGTTCCTGATCGAAATCGTCTCGCGGGCCTGTCACGCCATTTCCATTGCCATCGGCAAGGGCGGGCTGGGCGGCGTGCTCGGTGAAGCGGGTAGCGACAACGTGCAGGGCGAAGCCCAGAAAAAGCTCGACGTGCTGTCCAACGACATCCTGCTCGATGCCAATGAATGGGGTGGCCACCTCGCCGCCATGGCCTCCGAAGAAATGGACCTGCCGCACCTGGTCCCCAACCGCTATCCGCAAGGCGAATACCTGCTGACCTTTGACCCGCTCGACGGCTCGTCGAATATCGACGTCAATGTCTCGATTGGCACCATTTTCTCGGTTCTCAAATGCCCTGAAGGCGCCGACCTGTCGACCCCCGAAGCTGCCGAAGCCGCCTTTCTGCAACCGGGAACGGCGCAGGTTGCGGCCGGCTACGCGGTTTACGGACCGACCACCCTGCTTGTCCTGACCGTCGGTGACGGCGTCGTTGTTTTCACCCTCGACCGCGAGCTCGGTCAGTTCATCCTGACCCAGGAAAACGTGCAGATTCCGGCCGACACCAAGGAATTCGCCATCAACATGGCCAACCAGCGTTTCTGGGAAGCACCGGTTCAGCGCTACGTCGGCGAGATGCAGGCCGGCAAGGAAGGGCCGCTCGGCAAGGACTACAACATGCGCTGGGTTGCCTCGATGGTCGCCGATGTGCATCGCATCATGACGCGTGGCGGCATCTTCATGTACCCGGTGGACAGCAAGCTCAAAGGCCAGGGCGGCAAGCTGCGCCTGATGTACGAAGCCAACCCGATGGCCATGCTCATCGAGCAGGCGGGCGGTGCCGCAACCACCGGCCGCCAGCGCATTCTCGACATCCAGCCGGAGAAACTTCATCAGCGCGTGCCCGTCATATTGGGATCGAAAAACGAAGTCGACCGCATCACTGGCTATCACGCCGGCTGACCTGCTACATTCACTCAACCAACACCGCATAGGACAAAGCGATGAAACAACTGAGCATTGCACTACTCATGGCAGCCGGCACCATCCTGGCCGGCTGCAAGAGCAACGAGTCCAAGCCGGAAGAAACGGCGCCCCCGCCGCAGGCGACAGCGGCACCAGCGCCCGCCCCGGTCGCCGCCAAACCGGAGTGCCCACCGGAACCAGTGGCCAAGAAAAAAACCACCAAGAAGTCCGCCAAGAAAACCACCAAGCCGGCCGAAGCGGCAGTGGTCGATTGCGAGCCGGCCAAACCGAAGAGCGCAGCACCAGCCAAGGCAGCCGAACCGGCCAAGCCGGAGCCGGCCGCCGCGCCAGTCACCAGCAACACCACAGGCAAGGCCTGCAACCCTTGTGTCGTGAAATCGAAAGACGGCACTTTCGACGGCGAGGTCTACGGCAGCATTCCGCCGGGCAGCAAGTGGTCAAAATTGCAGATTGGCATGCACCAGTCCGAAGTCGAGCGCATTCTCGGTGTTACATCGAACATTCGCGCCTACGTCACGGCCAAGGCATGGATCCCCTTCTATTTCGGGGGTGACAGCCACCGCTACGAAGCGGTTTACGCCGGCCAGGGCAGCGTTGCCTACACAGGGGGCAGCTTCGGCGGCGGTCAGGGCATCCTGATGATGATTAATTTTGATCCCAAGATTCAGTAAAACTGATCAAAGGCAGGCCTGAAAAGCCTGCCTTATTAGCCTTCTACCCTACCCAAAAAGAGGGTTTTCCCGGATAATTTCACCTTTTCAGCAGGCTGGAATTCCGGATCATGAGCGTCAGCAATCCCCCCAAGTTTTCTCCCCTGACCGGCGCCATCCGCGCCCTGGCCATGGACGCAGTCCAGCAGGCCAATTCCGGCCATCCGGGTGCCCCGATGGGCATGGCGGAAATCGCTGAAGTCCTCTGGCGTCGCCACCTGCGTCACAACCCGAGCAACCCGCACTGGCCCGACCGCGACCGCTTCATCATGTCGAACGGCCACGGCTCGATGCTGGTTTATGCCCTGTTGCACCTGACCGGCTACGATCTGTCGATAGCCGACCTCAAGAATTTCCGCCAGCTGCATTCAAGAACGCCGGGCCATCCGGAATACGGCTACACCCCCGGCATCGAAACGACCACCGGCCCGCTCGGCCAGGGCATCACCAACGCTGTCGGCTTTGCGCTGGCCGAAAAGGTACTGGCCGCCGAGTTCAACCGGCCCGGCCACGACATCGTCAATCACCACACCTATACCTTCCTTGGCGACGGTTGCCTGATGGAAGGCATTTCGCACGAAGCCTGTTCGCTGGCCGGCACGCTCGGCCTCGGCAAGCTGATTGCCTTCTGGGACGACAATGGCATCTCGATCGACGGCCACGTTGAAGGCTGGTTCACCGACGACACCCCGAAGCGCTTCGAAGCCTATGGCTGGCAGGTCATCGCCAACGTCGACGGCCATGATTCGGCTGCCGTCGAAAAAGCCCTGCTCGCCGCCCAGGCCGTCACCGACAAGCCGAGCCTGATTTGCTGCAAGACGACCATCGGCATGGGCGCCCCCAACAAGCAGGGTTCGCACGACTGCCACGGCGCCCCGCTCGGCAAGGACGAAATCGCCGCCGCCCGCGAATATATCGGCTGGAACCACCCGGCTTTCGAGATCCCGGCCGACATCTACGCCGCCTGGGATCGCAAGGCTGCCGGTGCTGCTGCCGAAGGCGACTGGAATACCCGTTTCGCCGCTTACCGCGCCGCCTTCCCGACCGAAGCCGGCGAATTCGAGCGTCGCGTCGTCAAGGGTGAACTGCCGGCTTCGTGGGAAGCAACCAAGGCTGCCTACCTCGCCACCTGCCGCGACAAGGCCGAGAACATCGCCACCCGCAAGGCTTCGCAAAATGCCATCGCCGCGCTGGTCCCGGCCGTGCCGGAAATCTTCGGCGGCTCGGCTGACCTGGCCGGTTCCAACCTGACCTTCGTCAAGGGCAGCAAGGGCGTCACCAAGACCGAAGGTGGCAACTACTGCTACTACGGCGTGCGCGAATTCGGCATGACCGCCATCGCCAATGGTCTGGCACTGCACGGCGGTTTGATTCCCTACACCGCGACCTTCCTGGTTTTCTCTGACTACGCCCGCAACGGCATCCGCATGGCCGCGCTCATGAAGCAGCGCCAGATCATGGTCTACACCCATGACTCCATCGGCCTCGGCGAAGATGGCCCGACGCACCAGCCGGTCGAGCACATCCCGAGCCTGCGCATCATTCCGAATCTCGACGTCTGGCGTCCGGCCGATGCCACCGAAACGGCCATCGCCTGGACTGCTGCGGTCGACCGGAAAAACGGCCCGAGTCTGCTCGCCCTGTCGCGCCAGAATCTGCCAACCGTGACGCAGAAGGTTGCCGACGCCGACATCGCCAAGGGCGGCTACGTGCTGTCCGAAGCCGATGGCGAAGCGCAGCTCACCTTCATCGCCACCGGTTCCGAAATCAAGCTGGCGCTCGATGCTCAGGCCGCACTGGCCGGCGAAGGCATCAAGACGCGCGTCGTCTCGATGCCCTGCACCAACGTTTTCGACCGCCAGAGCGCCGAATACAAGGCCTCAGTGCTCGGCGGCTGCAAGAAACGCATTGCCATCGAAGCCGCTCACCCCGACTTCTGGCGCAAATACGTCGGCCTGCATGGCGCCGTGATCGGTATCGACCGCTTCGGCGAGTCGGCGCCGGCCGGCCAGCTGTTCGACATGTTCGGTTTCACGGTGGCCAACGTCGTCAAGACGGCCAAGGCGCTGTTGTCCTGATTTTTAAAAAGGGGAGTTAGATTCATGGCTATCAAGGTTGCAATCAACGGTTTTGGTCGTATCGGTCGCTGCACACTGCGCGCCATTTACGAGCAGGGTCTGCAAAATGAATTCGACGTCGTCGCCATCAATGCTGCTGGCGATCTGGCGACCAACTCGCACCTGCTCAAGTACGACACCACGCATGGCCGTTTCCGCACCAGCGTCGAAACCGAAGGTGAAAACTGCATCATTATCGATGGCAAGAAGATCGCCTTCTACTCGACCAAGAACCCGAAGGACATCAACTGGGCTGACCACGGCGTTGATATCGTTCTCGAATGCACCGGCGCCTACACCTCCAAGGCCAAGGCCCAGCCGCTGCTCGAGCAGGGCGCCAAGCGCGTGCTGATCTCCGCCCCGGGTGGTGACGACGTCGATGCAACCATCGTCTATGGCGTCAATGAAGGCCTCTTCAAGTCCGACATGACCGTTGTTTCCAACGCTTCTTGCACGACCAACTGCCTGGCTCCGGTCGCCAAGATCCTGTCCGACAGCATCGGCATCAAGCAGGGCCTGATGACCACCATCCACGCCTACACCAACGACCAGGTCACCGTCGACGTCCGTCACAAGGACCTGCGCCGCGCCCGCGCCGCTGCCGCCAACATCATCCCGACCAAGACCGGCGCCGCCAAGGCTGTCGGCCTGGTGCTACCGGAACTCAAGGGCAAGGTCGATGGTTTCGCCCTGCGCGTGCCGACCATCAACGTTTCGCTGGTCGACCTGACCTTCACCGCCGGCCGCAACACCACCAAGGAAGAAATCAACGCCTTGATGACCGCCGCCGCCAACGGCCCGCTCAAGGGTGTGATGGACGTCAATAACGAGCCGCTGGTCTCCTCCGACTTCAACCACACCACCGTTTCTTCCACCTTCGATGCAACGCAGACGCGTGTCATTCAAGGCGAAGACGGCAGCACGCTGGTCAAGGTTCTGGCCTGGTACGACAACGAGTGGGGTTACTCCTGCCGCATGCTCGACGCCGCCCGCGCCTGGATGGCCGCCAAGTAAGCTGTTTGTTTCATGAAAAGGGGCCGCAAGGCCCTTTTGTTTCACTCGCCAAGAAAGCTGCCGGCTCCGAAAGTGTCCCAAAAACTCCCCCTGCGTCTTGCCATCAACGGCTATGGCCGTATCGGTCGCTGCTTTTTGCGGGCGTTACAGGAATCCAGCGTCGCCCACGATCTCCAGGTGGTCGCCATCAACGAGCCGGCCAATCTGGAAAGCATGGCCTACCTGACGCGTTTCGACTCGACCCACGGCCGCTTTCCCGGCAGCGTCGACGTCGCCGATGGCCAACTGCTGATCGACGGCCGGGCCATCCGTATCAGCCACGCCCGTACGCCGGAGGCCGTTGACTGGCGCGACATCGACCTCGTGGTCGAATGTTCCGGTTCCTACGGTCAACGGGAAAATTTGGCCAAATTCATAAATGCCGGCTGCCCGCGCCTGCTTCTTTCGCACCCCGGCGCCAGCGCTGAGGATGTCGATGCGACCATCGTCGCCGGCATCAACCAAAATACGCTGACCGGGGCCGAGCGTCTGGTCTCGGCCGCCTCGTGCACGACCAACGCCATCGTCCCGATCCTCGACCTGCTCGACCGCGAAGTCGGCGTCGACCAGGCCTTGCTCACCACGCTGCACTCGGTCATGAACGACCAGCCGCTAATCGACGGCTATCACCACGACGACCTGCGCCGGACGCGCTCGGCCATGCAGTCGATCATCCCGGTGTCGACCGGGCTGGCCCGCGGCATTGAGCGTCTGTTGCCGCAACTGGCCGGCAAGGTGCAAGCCAAGGCCATCCGCGTGCCGACCCTCAACGTCTCAGCCATCGACCTGACGATCAGCACCCAGCGGCCGGTCTCGGCGCACAGCATCAACAACCTGCTCGCCGACGCGGCGCATGGCCCGCTAAAAAAACTCATCGCCTATTCCGAGGCAGCGCACGCCTCGATCGATTTTAATCACGACCCGCATTCGGCCATTGTCGACGGCAGCCAGACGCGCACCGCCGGCACCCATCTGGTGAACCTCTTCGTCTGGTTCGACAATGAATGGGGCTTCGCCAACCGCATGCTGGAAGTCGCCGACCACTGGTCGCGCCTGTGGCACAATCACGATCAATATAATTAACCGCTAATATGGAGCAGACAATGAACGTTATCAAACTCACCGACCTCGACGTTTCCGGCAAGCGCGTTTTCATCCGCGCCGACCTCAACGTACCGCAGGACGAAGCCGGCAACATCACCGAGGACACCCGCATCCGCGCCTCGCTGCCGTCGATCAAGTACTGCCTCGACAAGGGCGCCGCAGTACTGGTCACCTCGCACCTCGGCCGGCCGACCGAAGGCGAATGCACGCCCGACGATTCGCTGATGCCGGTCGCCGTGCGCCTCGGCCAGATGCTACAGAAGCCGGTGCGCCTGGTCACGGACTGGGTCGATGGCGGTTTTGAAGTGAAGGCAGGCGAAGTTGTGCTCCTCGAAAACTGTCGCTGCAACAAGGGCGAAAAGAAGAACAACGACGAGCTCGCCCAGAAGATGGCCAAGCTCTGCGACGTCTACGTCAACGACGCCTTCGGCACCGCCCACCGCGCCGAAGCGACCACCCACGGCATCGCCAAATACGCCCCGGTAGCATGCGCCGGCATGCTGATGGGCGCCGAAATCGACGCTCTGACCAAGGCCCTGACCAACCCGAAACGGCCGCTCGTCGCCATCGTCGGAGGCTCCAAGGTGTCGTCCAAGCTGACCATCCTCAAGTCGCTGGCCAGCAAGGTCGACCAGCTGATCGTCGGTGGCGGCATCGCCAACACCTTCCTGCTCGCCTCCGGCAAGCGCATCGGCGACTCGCTGGCCGAGGCCGATCTGGTCAAGGAAGCGCACACCATCATGGACATCATGAAGGAACGCGGCGCCGAAGTCCCCTTGCCGACCGATGTCGTCGTCGCCGACGAAGTTTCCGCCCTGGCCCGCGCCAACAAGATTTCCGTCGACGACGTCGCCGCCCACGACCGCATTCTCGACGTCGGCCCGAAGACCGCTGCGGCCCTGTCGCAGATCATCGCCAACGCCGGCACCATCGTCTGGAACGGCCCGGTTGGCGTTTTCGAACTGCCGCAGTTCGCCGGCGGCACCAAGATGCTGGCCTCGGCCATCGCCCACTCCGAAGCCTTCTCCATCGCTGGCGGCGGCGACACGCTGGCTGCCATCGCCAAGTTCCACATCCATGACGACGTCGGCTACATCTCGACTGGCGGCGGCGCCTTCCTCGAATTCCTCGAAGGCAAGACCCTGCCGGCGATTCAGGTTCTGGAAGAACGCGCTGCGAAATAATGCTGCAAGGTGTTGACCGTAGCATTGCTACGGTCAACCGGAAATAAACGCCAAAATTCAAATAACAAAAAGGATGGAGAAGACATGTCACGCCACACCAAAATCGTTGCCACGCTGGGCCCCGCCTCCTCCTCGACCGAGGTGCTGGAGCGCATGGTCCAGGCCGGCATCGACGTTGTCCGGATGAATTTTTCGCACGGCACGGCTGAAGACCACAAGGCGCGCGCCGACGGCATCCGCGCTGCGGCCGCCAAGTTCGGCCGGACCATAGGCATCCTCGGCGACCTGCAGGGGCCGAAGATTCGCGTCGGCAAGTTCGAGAACAACAAGATCATGCTCGTCGTCGGCGAAGCCTTCATCCTCGATGCGCAATGCAAGCTCGGCAATCAGGAACGCGTCGGCCTCGATTACAAGGACCTGCCGAAAGACGTCGTCAATGGCGACATCCTGCTGCTCGACGATGGCCGGCTCAAACTGATCGTCGAAGGCGTCCGTGGCCATGAAATCCACACCCGCGTGCTGGTCGGCGGCGAACTGTCGAACAACAAGGGCATCAACCGCCAGGGGGGTGGCCTGACCGCGCCGGCACTGACCGCCAAGGACATGGACGACATCAAGACGGCGGCCCAGATCGGCGTCGATTTCGTTGCCGTCTCCTTCCCGAAAAGCGCTGCCGACATGTACATGGCCCGCCAGTTGTTGCGCGCCGCCGGCAGCAACGCCGTGCTCATCGCCAAGATCGAGCGCGTCGAAGCCATCACCAACCTGGCCGAAATCCTCGACGCCTCCGACGGCATCATGGTTGCCCGCGGCGATCTCGCCGTCGAAGTCGGCGATGCCACGGTCCCCGCCCTGCAGAAGAAGATGATCCGCATGGCGCGCGACAAGAACAAGCTGACCATCACCGCGACGCAGATGATGGAGTCGATGATCACCTCGCCGGTGCCGACCCGCGCTGAAGTTTCCGACGTCGCCAACGCCGTGCTCGACGGCACCGATGCCGTCATGCTCTCGGCCGAAACGGCGGCCGGCAAATACCCGGTCGAAGTCGTCGAGTCGATGGCGCGCATCTGCGTCGAAGCCGAGCGTTCGGCCGAAGTCACCCTCGACCGCGAATTCCTCGATCGCGTGTTCACGCGCATCGACCAGTCGATTGCCATGGCTGCCATCTGGACGGCGCATCACCTCAAGGTCAAGGCCATCGCCGCCCTCACCCAGTCCGGCTCGACCGCGTTGTGGATGAGCCGCCTGAACTGCGGCGTGCCGATCTACGCGCTGACCCCGGATGCCGAATCGGTCGGCCGCATGGTGCTCTACCGCGGCGTCAGCCCCTTGCCCATGAAGCAGCAGCACACCGACCGCGACCTGCTCCTGGCCGAAGCCGAGCAACTCCTGATCGATCGAGGTGTCGTAGAAAAAGGCGACCTCATCGCCCTGACCATCGGCGAGCCCATCGGCACCACCGGCGGCACCAATACACTCAAGATCGTCCGCGTTGGCGAACATCAAATCCTTTAAAATACTCAGATTAACTAAACACGAAATCGAACAGGAGTTCCCATGCCGCTCGTCTCCATGCGCCAATTGCTCGACCACGCCGCCGAAAACGGCTACGGTCTGCCCGCCTTCAACGTCAACAACATGGAACAGGTCTGGGCCATCTGCGAAGCAGCCAGCCAGATCGACGCCCCGGTCATCATGCAGGCCTCGGCCGGCGCCCGCAAATACGCCGGCGAGCCCTTCCTGCGCCACCAGATCCTGGCCGCCCTCGAAGCCTACCCGCACCTGCCCATCGTCATGCACCAGGACCACGGCCAAAGCCCGGCCGTCTGTATGGGCGCCATCCGCTCCGGCTTCACCTCGGTGATGATGGACGGCTCGCTCGAAGCCGACGGCAAGACCGTCGCCTCCTACGAATACAACGTCGCCGTCTCCAAGGAAGTCGTCAAGCTTTCACACTCCATCGGCGTTTCCGTCGAGGCTGAACTCGGCGTCCTCGGCTCGCTCGAAACCATGAAGGGCGACAAGGAAGACGGCCACGGCGCCGACGGCCACATGACCCGTGAACAGCTGCTCACCGACGTCGACCAGGCCGCCGACTTCGTCAAGCAGACCAACTGCGACGCGCTGGCCATCGCCATCGGCACCAGCCACGGCGCCTACAAGTTCACCAAGAAGCCGACCGGCGACATCCTCGCCATCGACCGCATCAAGGAAATCCACGCCCGCATCCCGAACACCCACCTGGTGATGCACGGTTCGTCCAGCGTGCCGCAGGAACTGCTCGCCGAAATCCGCGAATTCGGCGGCGACATGAAGGAAACCTACGGCGTGCCGGTCGAAGAAATCGTCAAGGGCATCGCCCACGGCGTGCGCAAGGTCAATATCGACACCGATATCCGCCTCGCCATGACCGGCGCCATCCGCCGCTACCTGTTTGAAAACCCGTCCAAGTTCGACCCGCGCGACTACCTCAAGCCGGCCCGCGAAGCCGCCAAGAAAATCTGCCTCGCCCGCTTCGAAGCTTTCGGCTGCGCCGGCCGCGCCAGCCAGATCAAGGCCATGCCGCTGGAAAAAATGGCCGAGCGTTACGCCAAGGGCGAACTCAACCAGATTGTGAAATAAGCCGAAATTTCCGGTTGACCGTGAAAGCCGCCTGCGGGCGGCTTTTTTGCGTCTGAAAAGTGCCCTTTCGACCAGACAAAGGCCTCAGGAACCAACCGGCCTGTCCCCAACTCAATAGACAAGCGATCGGCAAAAACCGGCTTCGATGACAGGCGTCTAAAACATTTTGAATACGGGGCATCGCGCGGCCTTACCCGGCAGTTCCGGTTTGGCGTATTTCTTTCATTTGGTTGCTAACATGCTCGAATCAAGGTTTTTCCACAGGCTGACCAATGAACACTACGGCTAGAGACAGATTCATCCTGGTCGCCACGGCGGCTTACGCAGGCCTCGCTAGTGCCTGGATTTTTCTCTCTGACCAACTGCTCTCGTTATTTGCCGACATCGAGTCTATCGTTTGGCTCTCCACCGCCAAGGGCATTCTGTTTGTCATTGTCACCGCGACCTTTTTTTTCTTCGCCCTGCGCGCCGTACCTGCAGTGCGGGCAATTGGCTCCGAGTCGCTGCTGGAGACTTTCGCCACCGGCGTAACACCAGGACGGCGGCCGCGCTGGCTGACCTATGCGTTTGCAATTGTAGTCACGCTGGCCATGCTGGTCCTGCGTAACAACTTGGCGGACGCCCTCGGCGATCGGCCAATGATGATCCTGTTCATGCTTCCGATCATCCTCAGCGCGCTGCTTGGCGGTCTGGGCCCAGGTTTGCTGGCGACCGCCCTGGCCGCGCTAAGTGTCAACTACCAGGCAATCCCGCCGATCGGAAGCTTCGCCATCGAGAGCAAGCAGTATCTGTTTCAATGGTGCTTTCTGATCGTCAACGGCGTTGCCATCAGCCTGCTCAGCGAAGCCTTGCGCCGTTCACTGGCGACCGGCGAGGTGGATCGTCGCCTGTTGGCCGCGGTGGTTTCCGGGACCTCGGATGCAGTTTTCGTCAAGGATTTGCAGGGGCGATACCAATTGGTCAATGCTGCGGCAGCGGAATTCGTCGGCCGGACGATCGAGGAAATCATCGGCCGCGACGATCACTTCCTTTTCCCGGAAAGCTCAGCCCGCTCAGTAATTGAAACTGATCAGGCCATCCTCGCTGCTGGCCACACGCAAACGCATGAGGAATGCGTGACAACACACGAAGGCCGGAATCTCGTCTTTCTGGAAACAAAAGGGCCGGTATTTGACAGCTCGGGAAAAATCGTCGGCCTGTTCGGGATTTCAAAGGATGTCACGGCACGTGCGCAGGCCGAAACAACGCTGCAGCAAAGCGAGTCGGCGCTCAGGGAAGCGCAGCACCTGGCCAAGATAGGCACCTGGAGCTGGGATCTGCGAACGGGTGCCCACTGGTGGTCGGATGAAATTTATCTGATCTACGGCCGCGATCGCAGCTTGCCACCGGTAATCTACCCCGAGGTCGAGATGTACTTTACCCCGGACAGCTGGGCTCTGCTTTCGGCCTGCGTCGAGAAAGGCCTGGCCGAGGGAGATTCGTACGAATGCGATGCTGAAGTCGTCCGTCCGGACGGCAGTCACCGCTGGATCACCGCCCGCGGCAAGGCCCTGCGCGATGCCGATGGCAAAATCATCAACTTGCACGGTACGGTCCAAGACATTACCGAGCGCAAGCTGACCGAGGAATTGCTGCGCCTCAGCGAGCAGCGTTTCCGAACCTTGTTTCAACACGCCCCGATGCCTATGGCGCTGGTCGATGCCGAAGGCACCGTGCTCGATCTCAACGAGCACTTTAGCCAACTTTTCGGCTATACCATCGCCGACGTTCCGACGCTGGATGCCTGGTGGCAACTGGCTTACCCGGATCCCGCCTATGCGGCCTGGGTTCGTTCAAACTGGGGCGCGGCGCTCGACCACGCCCGCAATGAAGGCACCGATATTCCGGCCGCCGAATATGAAATCAGAAGCAAGAGTGGCGAAATTCGCTCAGTCGTCATTTCCGGAATCGTCAGCGAGGGCGGATTTCTCGCCTCATTCTTTGACATCACCGAGCGCAAGGCCGCTGAATCCCAACGCTATCTCTTTAGCGAGGCCGTGCGTCAGTCGGCGCAACCGCTATTGATTGCCGATGCCGATACCTGCATCAATTACATCAACCCGGCCTTCACCCAGGTGTTCGGTTATCAGCTGGACGACCTTTTCGGCCAGCCGGTCAGTTGCCTAGTACCGCCAACAGAAGCCGAGAAACGGGAACACGCCGAGGCCATTGAGAAGATTGGACTCACCGGAACATGGACAGCCGAAGTCGAACGTCTGACCAAGGATGGTCGACGCATTCCCTTCATCGTCAATGTCGGGGCAATCATCGTTGGCCAGGGCAAGCTATCGGGCTTTGTCGCCAGCTATCTCGATCTGCGCCCGCTACGGGAAAAGGATTTGATGCTGCGCAAGCTCTCGCTCGCCGTCGAGCAGAGTCCCGAGAGCATCATCATTACCAATCTCGATGCCGAAATCGAGTATGTGAACGATGCCTTCGTAAAAAGGACCGGCTACAGCCGCGACGAGGCGCTCGGTCAAAAACCGAGTCTGCTGCGCTCCGGCGACACGCCACCCGAGGTTTATGCCGATCTTTGGCAGACGCTCAGACGTGGCGCCGATTGGCGAGGAGAACTCCGCAACCGGCGCAAGGACGGTAGCGAATACATCGAATTTTCGATCATTGCGCCGATTCGCCAGATTGATGGCTCGATCACCCACTACGTCGCGGTGCAACAGGATGTTACCGAGTTCAAACATAATGCCGAGGAGCTGCAGCTCCACCGCCAGCATCTCGAGGAACTGGTCGAGGCCAGGACCCGGGAAGTGCGCTACCAGACGCAATCCTTGCAGGCGATGATCGACACCATTCCGCACATGGCCTGGCTCAAGGATGCCGAGGGGAATTTCATGGCGGTGAACGAGGCCTACGCCCAGGTGGCCGGCATGAGCAGGGCGCTGTTGCTGGGCAAATCCGATTTTGACGTATGGCCCCGGGCTGCCGCGGAGCGCTATCGCGCCGAGGATCTGGAAGTGATCACCAGCCGTAGCCAGAAAACCATCGAAGGCGCTCTCCCGAATCACCCGGATACCTGCTACGAGACCTTCCGGGCCCCGATTCTCGATGCCGACATGACCGTCATCGGTACCGTCGGATTCTCGCGGGATATCAAGCTCCAGCGCCAGATGGAGGCCGAACTGGCCCATCGGGCCGATGAAGCAGAGGCCGCCACGCAAGCCAAGAGCTCTTTCCTGGCCAACATGAGCCACGAGATTCGCACGCCGATGAACGCCATCATCGGCATGGCCGACCTCTGCCTCGAAACCGCCTTGAATGACCGTCAGCGGAACTATCTGGCCAAGATAAAGACGGCTTCGGATGCCCTGCTCCACATCATTGACGACATTCTCGACTTCTCGAAGATCGAGGTCGGCATGCTGCAGATGGAAAACGTTCCTTTTGTCCTGGAAACCGTTTTCGACCAGCTTTCCGCAGTCACCGCGCTGCGTGCCGAGAATCAGGGCATTGAGCTCAGTTACCACATCGACAATGACTCGCACCTGCTGGGTGGCGATTCGCTACGGCTGGGGCAGGTCCTGACCAATCTGGTGACCAATGCACTGAAGTTTTCCGTGGGCGGCAACGTCGTGGTCACGGTTGAAACAACATTCCCGGAGACAGACTGGGCCGAACTGCACTTTGCCGTTCGCGATGAAGGCATTGGCATGTCGCCGGAACAAGTTGAAAAGCTTTTCCAGCCGTTTACCCAGGCCGATGTCTCGACCACGCGCCGCTATGGCGGCACGGGGCTGGGCCTGGCTATTTCGCGCCACCTCGTGGAAAGGATGGGAGGGCGAATATGGGTTGTCAGCGCCCCCGGCCAAGGCAGCACTTTCCATTTCACGGCGAAATTTGCCAACCGGGGGCTCGACCGACGTTCCGGGGTCGCCGCCTTGGCACAAAGGCTGGCCAAATTTGCCGACCGCCCGGTGATGGTGGTCGACGACAGTCCGATTGCCCGGCAACTCCTCGAGCACATCATCGGAAGACTTGGCCTGAAAGTGCGGGCGGTCGATTGCGCCGAGGCCGCGCTGGCCCTGGCGGCGGACGACAGCGCCCGCTATCTGGCCTGCCTGGTGGACTGGCGGATGCCCGGAGTGGACGGGATAGAGACCATTCGCCGCTTGCGTGTCGCGCTCTCATCAGGGAATTCAGTTCCGCCGCCGATGATTCTGGTGACCGCCTACAGTCATCAGGAAGAATTGCACGAGATCAGCCATGAAATCGACAGCCTGCTCGCCAAGCCGGTCAGCGCTCGCCATGTTTATGTCGAACTGGCGCGTTGCTTGGGCATAGCCGCCCAGCAGGCGCCCACACCTGACCGCCGCAAGGCGGCGGACCGGCAATGGTCGAGATTTCGCCATCTCGACATTTTGCTGGTCGAGGACATCGAGGTGAATCAGGCGGTCATCTGCGCCTTGCTGGCCGATGTCGGCATTACCGTGCGCCTTGCCTCGAACGGTGTCGAAGCGCTCGACGCGGTGTCGCGCAAAGTGCCGGACCTGATCCTGATGGACTGCCAGATGCCGGTGATGGATGGCTTTACTGCTACCCGGAAACTTCGTGAAAATCCGGACTGGCAGAAAATTCAGGTGATTGCCCTGACCGCCAATGCGATGGTTGAGGACAAGGAGGCCTGCCGGGCTGCAGGCATGAATTCACACGTACCCAAACCGGTCCGCATGGATGTTCTCTACGAACAGATGGCGCAGTGTTTCCCGGACCTTCCTGCCGCCGAAACAGATGAAATGAATCACCAAAGCGTTCCTTCGGCGGAAAACTCCCTGCCGGCATTTCCAGGTATCAACGTCGCGATCGGACTGGCCCATGTCGGCGGCCGACTCCCCTTGCTGCTCCGGGTCCTCAAGCAGTTCCGCGATACGCAGGGACAGGGTTTCGGGCCGCAGTTCACCGCCGCGCAAGCGGCCGCCGACTGGCTGACGGCCACGCGACTGGCCCACTCACTGAAAGGCGTGGCGCATACCGTCGGCGCCACCGACCTTGGTGAATCGGCCGAAGCCCTGGAACGGGTGGCAGCGGTCCACGACGCTGCCAAATGCGATGCGCATTTACCCCGGCTTCTTGAGCTATTGCATCGGGTGACAAGCGGGCTGGCCGAAGTTGATCATCTGATTGACGCCGGCAATGGTTTATCAGAAGCTTCAGCGGTCGATAGCGAAAGAACCAAAACCTTGCTGGCCAGACTCGCGGAAATGCTGAAACTGCACGATACGGCGGCTGACGACCTGGCTGAAAAGATTTCGCCCTACTTTGCCAATTCGGCCAATCGCATCGCCTGGGATGCCGTCCGCCAGGCCATCGACCGCTATGACTACCCGTTGGCCGATAGCCGGCTGGCGAGCCTGAAAGAATTATTGTCCGTGCCAGTGCAAGACAACCGAGATGAATGAAGCGATAGAGCGAAACCCGATGGGCACCATACTGGTCGTCGATGACATTCCGGAAAACATTTCGACACTGGCCGGCATGCTGCGCGACAACTATCGCGTGCTTTTTGCCACGAGCGGGGCCGATGCGCTGGAGATTGTTCGCCGACAGCAGTTCGACCTGATCCTGCTCGATGTCATGATGCCCGGAATGGATGGCTATGAAGTCTGTCGGCGGCTCAAGGCGGACATCGTCACGCGGGAGATTCCGGTCATTTTCGTGACCGCGCTGACCGAAGTCCAGGACGAAACCAGGGGGCTGGAACTGGGCGCCGTCGATTTTCTGCACAAGCCCTGCCATGCCGCGATTGTCCGTCTGCGCGTCCAGCTCCATATTGAACGCCATAACCGCAGCCATAGTCTGGAGCGACTGGTTCAGGAGCGCACCCGGGAATTGGACGAGACGCGTATCGAGATCGTCCGCCGACTGGGCCGGGCAGCCGAATACCGGGATAACGAGACCGGCATGCACGTCATTCGCATGAGCAAATCATCGCGACTGCTGGCGCGGGCGGCCGGCGTTGCCGAGCGCCAGGCCAACCTGTTGCTCAATGCAGCGCCGATGCACGATATCGGAAAAATCGGCATTCCCGACCGCGTCCTCATCAAGCCCGGCCCGCTTGACCCGGAAGAGTGGGCTTTGATGAAAACACACCCGCTGATTGGCGCCGAGATCATCGGCGACCATCCATCCGAACTCCTGCAAATGGCCCGGACCGTCGCCCTGACCCACCATGAAAAATGGGATGGCAGCGGCTATCCGCACGGGCTTGCCGGCGATGGAATTCCGCTGGAGGGGCGCATCGTGACGATCGCCGATGTATTTGACGCACTGACCAGTGAGCGGCCCTATAAACACGCCTGGAGCACGGCCGAGGCCGTTGATTTCATGCGAGCCCAATCCGGAACCATGTTTGATCCGGCTTTGCTCAACCTGTTCCTGGACTTGATTCCGCAAGTCGAGGACATCCGCCGGCGCTACGCCGATACCCCATAGAGGATTCCGGGAGCGTCAGTCACGAGCTGACGGTGGCAACTCCCGCGTCAGGCCACATGGGTCCGATGCGTACCTTCCCGGTTAACCTCATCGCCCGGCTTCAGCATCAAGGCCACCAGCGCAGCGGTCAGACCGGTCAGCGCCCAGAACATGAAGAAACCGAGCGAGTAGACCACCATCGGGCTCCAGTCCACTGGCTCGCCGAACAGATACAACAGTTTCGGGTCAATGAAGGTAAAGAAAAATGTTTCGCCGGCAACTGCGGTAAAGAAGGAAAGAAACAGCAGGTTGATCCATTTCGGCATGGTGGGTCTCCGTGAATATTCGAAGGAGTGCAGCGCTGACAGGACCGGGGAAAGGAAATGCTCTCGGCGTTCTTTAGACTGCGAATCGCCACAAAGTTCGGGAGAAAATGCGGCTTTCTCGCGCTGGCTACACCTGAGGCGATTTCATTTTTGGCCGTTTTTTCGGGTTGACCGTAGCAATCGGCACACGTCCTGCAACTCGCTGGACAAGGCGCCGAAGATTGACGGTGCTTGAGACCACGCCGGAATCTTGGAATGTCGGAAAATCTTACACTTCGCGTCAGATGATTTCTGCCCACTGCCCCTGGTGGCCAGCAATTGACACGGCGCAGCATGCCAATGGCAAGCAAAGCACTTGATTCGAAATATCTATTTTAAATATCCGCGATAGCAATGACTGGACACCGGAGACAAGGCGCGAATCATGCTTTATGCATCAGCGATTCAATCTCGCCATCCCCAGCAGGACTAACCATCCCCGTCCTGCTTGCCAGCTCAAAGGAAATTCTCCCCATGTTTTACCCCACCGAAAAACCGAATCGAATCGCCCGTCTGGTGCGCCTTGCCGTCAGCAGCGGTTTCATCGCCGGCAGCCTGGCCTTCGCCACGGCCGCCCAGGCTGGCATCACCTTCGAGTTCGACTACGGCGTCGACAACGGTAGCGGCTTCTGGGATGCGACCGAAGGCGCCACTCGACGCGCCGCCATGGATACGGCCTCCAGCGCCTTCTCCAGCATGTTCGGCAGCCACTTCAGCAACACGGCAACCATCCTGCTTTCGGCCACCGCCACCAACGATGCCAACAGCAGCAACCTGGCCTCGGCCGGCAGCTCGCTGTTCTCGACCGGCACGGCCGGCTTCACCCTCAATGACGTCGTTCGCGTCAAGGCGCTGGGCGGCGCCGACCTGAACGGTGCGGCGGCCGATGGTTCGGTCGATGTAAACTTCGGCCAGCCTTGGCACTACGACTTGAACAGCCAGGCGCCGAATACCAAGTACGACTTTTACAGCACCATCTACCACGAATTCACCCACGCCCTCGGCTTCTCGTCGACCATTGCCCAGGACGGCTCGCCGCTCGACACCAAGCAGTGGGGAACCTTCGACCAATTCCTGGTAGACAAGAACGGCAACCGCGTAGTCGATGCCAACACCTTCGAACTGAACCAGGGCGTCTGGGATGCGGCCAGCGTCGGCAGCACCGGTACCGCGCTGGCGGCCGATCACGTCGCCGGCATGTATTTCGATGGCAGCTTTGCCAAGGCGGCCAACGGCGGCAATGCGGTTGAGCTGTACAGCCCGGCCATCTGGAATGGCGGCAGCAGCATTTCCCACACCGATGACGACAGCGCCAACCTTTACGGC